>JANOIG010000296.1:0-13146 GCA_031407405.1 Deltaproteobacteria bacterium | reverse complement strand
CCACTCTGCTCCCCAATACGATCATTCAGCTCGGCGTGGCCCCCGTCCGTGTGGACATCCTGTCCGCGTTCGGCACCCTGACCTTTCGGGAGGCTTGGAAGCACCGACAGGACGCGTAGTGTGGCTCTGTTCCAGCGCACTACCTGAGCAGGGAACACTACAGCAACGCAGTCAGTACCAGTTTGTGTCTCGTGCGATTCCAACTCTCGTGCTCCACGCGAATCGCGTGTGCGTTGAAGTTTCGGAATCGTGAGCACGACCGCGTTGTTTGTCGCGAGTTGCACCGTGCATTGCTCGACTACAACTCTTAACGTTGGACTTTGCCTTAACGCCCGGGCATCTCTTCATTCCTGAGTTTGGCAGCTCGGACTACTCGCTACACGCGGGTAGATTTTTTGAACACCCGTTCTATGGAGGCCCAGATGATGCACGTTAAGATGCACGTTAAAGAGACGCTGATTAGTACCGCGCTTGCCGCCTTGGTGGCGGCCGGCTGCGCAAGCGCAGGGAACGAGGAAAATGACCTGGCCACGCGCGCGCAGGCCCTGATCGGCGACGCCCTTCCTGGCACCAACGCTGCCGTTTTTGCGGAAGCGAAGGATGCCTTCAACGCGTCCGAGAGTGTGGCCGACGGTCTCGGCCCGATCTTCAATGAAAGGGGGTGCGGGACGTGCCATCAAAACGGCGCAATCGGGGGCGCCGGCCAGCAGATCGAGCAGCGTTTCGGACGGATCACCAACGGCGTGTTCGACGGCATGGAAAGCGTGGGCGGCTCGCTGCGTCAGTTGTTTGGAATCGGTGGCTTCAACGTCGGTGGCTTGAACTGCCAATCGGGCACGGACGCCAACCCGCCGCCGGGTGCGACCATCTTCGCGGGCCGCCTGACGACCCCACTGTTCGGGCTCGGCCTGGTCGATTCGCTGCCGGACTCTCGCTTCGACACGCTAGCCAGTCGCCAGCCGGCCGCCATTCGCGGCACGGTCAACCGTGTCTCGACGCTGTTGCCGAATCCCCTCGACCCGTCCCAGACGACCGGCGGCACCCGCGTTGGGCGCTTCGGTTGGAAGGCGGGCGTACCGAACCTGGGTCAGTTTTCGGCTGACGCTTATTTGAACGAGATGGGCATCACCACCGACTCGTGTATCCTCGGCACGGTCAACCGCGCTTTCGCGACGGAGATTCGGGCGAATCGGGCGAACAGCAACGCGGTCATCAACGGTTGTCCGGACGACGTGTTGCCGGGCGTGGATGATTCTCTCGCGGCCGAGACCAACAACTGCGCGGGCGGCCTCAACGAACTGCAGGACGACGTCGCCCTCTTCACCTTCTTCATGGCGCACCTGGCGCCAGTGGCCGCGCTGCCCATTTCGGCCGGCTCCGCTCAGGATCGCGGTCGAACGCTGTTCAATTCGGCTGGGCTCGCTTGCTCGGGCTGCCACCGCTCGGATTCGGACATCTTCGTCTCGACCTCCGCAGGCGGCATTTCGTCGGGTATCGTGTTCGCGCCGTTCTCCGACTTCCTCCTGCACGACATGGGGGCCTTGGGCGACCAAATTGGCAACACGGGCGACTCGGTGGCGAGTACTCGCCGCATGAGGACCGCGCCGCTTTGGGGCCTCAGCTCGCGAAACAAGCTGCTCCACGACGGTCGAACCACGAATCGCGGTGATGCCATCTTGGCCCACAGCGGCCAGGGAGCGGCCTCGTCCAGCGCCTTCAACGCGCTCAGCACGGCTCAGAAGAACGATCTGCTCTTGTTCCTCGCAACTCTGTAAGGCTCGAGGAACTCGTGTGCTGAGCGCCAGCTGGCGCTCAGCGTGCTGTCTTTTTTCAGCGATGACCGGAACCCGTCGAGGGACAGGACAGTTCTTGCAGCGCCACCGCATGGACGCGGCCCGAGTGAAAAACGTGGGCCCGCATCTGTCGGCCTAGCTCCGAGCCCGATAGAGAGAAACTTTGGAGCGCGCAAACGGAGGCTGAACCAGAGGGTGGCCCGCCTGCCGAGGGGCCTAGTTTATGGCGGGCACCTGGGCAGGCGGCATCTGCTCGCAGGCCTCCCGAACCAGCTCCTCGAGGTAGGCCAGGCACGCTACTGCGTGACCTTGCTTCCGGATGCTACAATCCTTCGAGTAGCTGGCGCCTGCGCTCCCTGCGAAGTGCCGAGCATCGTCGCAACGGCCGTTGGTGGCCAAGGCTCTGAGGTGCAGTGCGGTGATCCACGGCGCCAATGCCGTGCGCCGAATCAGTAGCTCCGTGTGCCCTAACGCTGCCGCAGAGTCGCGAGCCTCGAGCGCGCGAGTTGCCAATAGCTCGACGACTCCTGGATGATCGGGCATTCGGCGCTGCGCCTGGTCGAGGGCGCCGCGGCGCTCCTGCTCCGACGCGCCTGCGCTGGCCAGCAGCAGCCAGGCCTCGCCGCTGTTGGGGTGAGCCTGCACGAGCTGTCGAGCGACCGATTGCCGCTCCGCCGCTTGCCCCTTGCCGCTGAGGCCATGATAGCGTGTGCGCAGGGCATTGAGCTCGTGTGGATCAAGCGCCAGAGCCCGGTCCCTGTCCTGAGCGGACAACTCCTCAGCCCCCAAGCGATGAGCCATCCAGCTGGATAGGCCATAGCCCTCTGCTGGCGACAGCGTGCGCACGCGCGGCGAGAAGGTAGGGACCTGGACTTGTGCGGCGAGATACTCGAAGCGACCTCCGTCCAGGTATTGCTCGAGGCCGGCGTCCAGCTGATGGGGACCGAGCCTAGGAAATGAGCTGGACCAAGCCTCACGCCAATCCCGGAGCTTGGACAGATCGCGCTGAAACTGAATGAAGGGCTGCCCGTGGTGGTTGATCAGATAGTGAACCAAAAGCCAGCTCGTGAAATAGAAGCGGCTCGTCGTCAACTCGTCGTCGTGCAGCGCGCTGGGCGCCACAAACAGCCCCTCAGTGCTCGATGCTTTGCGCCCAACGCTCCTGAGGACCTTAACGATGGGCTCGGGGATCCCCCCCATGATGACCCGTTGGGTGGCTCGATCGTACTCGAGCCCCTCCAGAAACGACGCCATGCCCTCGGAGTACCAAGGCGGCTGCAGGGGAGTGAACCAATAGGCGAGATCGTGAGCAATCTCGTGAACCACCACAGGCGGCAGCCCAGCCGGGCGCTCGTCGCTCCAATAAGTGACGATGAGGCGCTCCGAGCCCACCTGGCTGTGAGCGAGCCCCTCCGTCTGGTCCCGTTGCACGTAGTCGCGAAAGCGACCCTCGCGCGCGAACACCGCCACCTCGGTTCGCCCGCGCGGGTCGGGGGCGCCCTTCCAGGCCACCGTGATCAGCCCGGCGCGCGCCTCTTCCAGCGCACGCGCCATGTCGAGCGCCGCGGGCTCGAGCAAGTCCGTATGTAGATCGAAGTGCGCCGTGCGCACCTCCAGCCACGCCTGCCCCTGGGGTGCAGAGGCACAACCCGACGAGAGCACAAGGCCCGCGGCCCACAGCCAGCCCAACATCCACGTGCACTCCCTGATTCTAGGCATGTCGCGAGCAAGCATAAGCCGTGGCCCACCAAGATCCACTGGCGCTCGCAAGTGAGCTGCGCACCTAGGAAAAGGAGCACCTGCAACGGCCTCTCCGATGCGCCTCACGCAGTCGCCTACAAAGGGTCAATCTTCTCGTTCATGAACTTCAACTCAAATTCGAAGCTGACGTAACCGATCGCTGAGTGCCTGGGTGAACACCTTCCACATGGATCACGACGTCGTGGTTGACTGGTTCACTTGGTTGGTCTAAACTAAAGGTGTGCAGACCTTCAATATTCACGAAGCAAAGGCGCAATTTTCGAAGATCATGCGCCAAATTGAACAAGGTGAAGAAGTGCTCATCGCCCGCGGTGGCGTAGTCATCGCGCGCATCGTTCCGGAGCGCGCGCCGCGCGGGTTTCAGATTGGTCGCGACGTGGGGAAAGGCAGGATCGCCGAGGACTTTGATGCGCCTCTACCGGAGTTCGAGCCGTACACGTGACCTACCTGTTCGACACGCACGTTTGGCTTTGGCTTCTCCTTTCGCCCAAGCGTGTTGGCAAGAAGACCCGCGCCCTGGTGCTGAATGACCAGCACGAATTCTATCTATCCATCGCCTCTGCGTGGGAGATGGCCTTCAAACACGCCGCGGGCCGTCTAGAATTGCCAGAAGCACCGCTCGATTATGTTCAATCTCGCACGAGCGAAGCGGGTGTGAAGCTGTTGCCCATACGGCTGGAACATGTGTGTGGCGCCGCGGCACTACCTCGACACCATGCCGATCCCTTTGATCGGCTATTGGTCTCACAAGCGCGGACCGAAGATCTGGCGATTATCAGTCACGATGAGAACGTTGCCCTGTACGACGTGCGGGTGATCGACCCGGTGCGCTAGGCCCATGATCCCGTTTTCCGTGCTCGACCTCGCGCCCATCGTGAGGGGTGGCGATGCCGCGAAGGCGCTCGAGAACAGCCTCGATCTGGCTCGCCACGCGGAGCGCTGGGGCTTTTTGCGGTATTGGCTGGCTGAGCACCATAACATGCCGGGCATCGCCAGCGCCGCGACGTCGATCGTCATTGCGCACGTCGCCGCTGGCACACGCGCCATCCGCGTTGGAGCCGGAGGCATCATGCTGCCCAACCACTCGCCGCTGGTCATCGCCGAGCAATTTGGGACGCTAGAATCGCTCTTTCCCGGCCGCATCGATCTTGGAGTCGGGCGAGCACCGGGCTCCGACCCGCTCGCTGCGCGCGCGCTGCGCCGTGATCTCGCGAGCGATGTGGACGCTTTCCCCGCCGATGTCGTCGAGCTGATCAAGTATTTTCGCCCTGCGGAGCCGCATCAACGGGTGCGGGCAATCCCGGGTGCGGGTCTGAACGTCCCTGTTTGGATCCTGGGGTCGAGCCTGTTCGGTGCCGAGCTGGCTGCGGCGCTGGGGCTGCCGTACGCGTTTGCATCGCACTTCGCGCCAGCCCAGCTCATGCCGGCCATCGAGCTCTACCGCGCTCGCTTTCGCCCCTCGGCGCAGCTGTCGAAGCCGTACGTGATGCTGGGCGTGAATGTGTTTGCGGCGCCGAGCGACGCGGAAGCGCGCCTATTGCTCACGTCGCTTCAACAGGCGTTCGTCAATCTCCGACGCGGCGTTCCGGTTCCGTTACCTCCGCCTGAGGCAGGCTTTGAGAGCCGGTTGTCCGTGATGGAACGGGCCGGCCTCGCCGAGGCCCTGTCCTGTTCGTTCATCGGCTCGCGCGAGACGGTGCGCTCTGGCCTCGAGGCATTCATCGCCCGTACCGGGGCTGATGAGCTGATCGTGGCCTCCATGATCTTCGATCACGCGGCTCGGCTGCGCTCGTACGAGATCACGGCGCAGGTGCGGGAGGAGCTGGGCGCTTCCCGCTGAAGGCTTCGGTGCGGCGCCTTGCGCACCCCCAAGCACACCGGCCTACCCCGTATCCGGGCCGGTTCGCACGGCGAGGTTAAGCGATGTGCGGTGTTTTCCGTTGCACCACAGACCGCGGCGTTGAGCAGCGCGGCCGCATTTTGATGGTCGACTCGAGGGACACAGCGTATTCCGACGGCGTGACGGACGAGGCCAGGCCACCGCCCGCAGTTGGCACCCCAGCGGGCTCCGGCCCCACCGAGGCGGCGGCCCTCCTGGGTCAGATCTTGGGCGGACGCTACCGAGTCACATCGCTGATTGGCTCCGGCGGGATGGGCGCCGTGTACCGCGCCGAGCATATGGAGCTCCAAAAGACGGTGGCGCTGAAGGTGCTGAACGCCGAAATGGCGGGGCACCGTGAGGCGGCGCTGCGCTTCGAGCGTGAAGCGATGGTGTCGGCGCGAATTTCCCATCCGCATGTCGTCAACGCGACCGATTCAGGGCGTTTGCCGGATGGTTCATTGTACTTGGTGCTCGAGTATGTCGCGGGCCGCAGCCTGCGAGATCTGCTCAACGCCGAGGGTCGGCTGCCCCCGGGGCGCGCGCTGGCCATCGGTGCGCAAATTGCCGACGCGCTCGGTGCCGCGCACAAGGCCGAGATCGTGCATCGCGACCTGAAGCCGGGCAACGTCATGTTGCTCAGCCAGGAGGGCAACCCAGAGTTCGTCAAAGTGCTCGATTTCGGCCTCGCCCGAGTGGTGGGCGAGCCCGGTCCCGATGGGCCGCTGACGCGCACCGGTGCCATCTTCGGCACGCCGGAGTATATGTCGCCCGAGCAGGCGCGCGGTGAAACGGTCGATCACCGCGCGGACTTGTATGCGCTCGGCGTCATTCTCTACGAGTTGCTCTGCGGGCGCCCGCCGTTTCAATCTCCAGAGCTGGTGGCGGTGCTGATCAAGCACATCCAGGAAGCCCCTCCGCCGCTGCCCCCCGACGTGCCGCCTCAAATGGCCGCTTATGTGCTGTCGCTGCTCGACAAGCTGCCCGATCGCCGCCCCGCCGACGCGCGGCAGGTGGCCAAGGCCTTGCGCCGGCTCGCGCCGCCGGGTGTGGTATTCAGCACCGCGCCGCCTCGGGCCAGCATGACCACGCTCGATCGCGGCGGGGTTCGGCACGAGGCGGGGACGCTGCCGGGGTTGCGCGGCGTGCTCGGGCGCGTGGAATGGGGCGCGCTCGCCCGGCAGTCGGGCTCTTGGCTGTCAGCTGTGCTCGGCGCTTTGCGTTCAATTGGGCCGGGGCGCTGGGGAGCAGCGCTCGTCACGTGGGCTCCAGCTGGGTTGCGTCTTCCGACGTTTGGCCTCCCCGGCCAGCGCGGGCGTGCGCTGGGGATGCTGAGCGTTTCGCTCGTGGGTTTGGTGGGAGCGTTGGGGCTGTGGTCGCTCTGGTCGCCGAGCGACGTGCCGAAGGAGCTTCGGGAGCGCGCCCGCCAGGGTGAATCCAAGGCCATGGTCGAATTGGCGGCCGTGCCCGCCGAGGATCGCACGGGGCCGACTGCGCTGGCGCTCGCCACGGGGTATTTTAGCGCGGGGGAGATGGCGCGCGGTCTCGACGCGTTGACGCAGGCGCTCGAGGCAGATTCAGATCTGGGAGAGCACCCTGACGCGTTGCGTGGAGTGCGCCGCGCCGTGGATGACCCCAGCACGCGCGAGCGCGCCCTCGAGCTGGCGGCCACGCACATGGGCCCGCCTGGTGCAGACGTCTTGTTCGACGTATGGCGGTCGACCGTCGAGAAAACGCCGGCCACGCGTGGCGCCCGCAAGTGGCTCGACAGCGAGGCGGTGCGCGCGACGGCACCGCCAGCCTTGGTCGTGGCGCTCGAAATACGCGAGGTCAAAGGCTGCGACGCAGCGCTCGAGCTGTTGCCTCGCATGACGAAGGTGGGTGACGATCGCTCGCTCTTGCCGCTGCGCCGCTTGCAGAGCAGCACCGGCTGCGGTTTCCTTGGTTTGCAGGACTGTTACCCCTGCTTGCGCAAGGATGCCGCGCTGGAAGAGGCCATTGCCGCGGTGGCCGAGCGCCCGGCACCGCGATTTGACGCTAAATAAAGCAAGCGCCCGCGTCGTTGCTTGGCTCCATGGGGCGAGGCAGCTCAGAGCCGCCTGTCCAGGCGGAAGAGCCGGCGCAGGAGAAAGCTCCAGCGTGGTTTGACCAAGTCGTGTCGGTGGAGCGGGCTTCGCCCGCGGTGACCGTCGTGCAGCGAGGGGAACCCCGCCTGCCCGATGCGCTGCCCTCGACGCGTGGGGACCGAGGGCTGATCGATTTCATGAAGATCGGGTCCGAGAGCCCCGACCGCTACGTCTACCTCTCACCCGATGGCGAGCGGGGGGCAGAGCTGGGCCGCGGCGGCATCGGGCGGGTGTTGCTCGCCATGGATGAGCACCTGGGTCGAGAGGTGGCGATCAAAGAGCTGCTTTTGGATCTCGACGCGGGCGGTGTCGACCACGAGCTGATGACGCGCTTTCTGGCCGAGGCTCGCATCACGGGCCAGCTCGAGCACCCGAACATCGTGCCCGTGTATGAGCTCGGCCGCCGCGCGGATGGACGGCTGTACTACACGATGCGGGTGGTGAGGGGCGAGACCATGAGCCTCGCGCTCGAGCGCGCCACCACGCTGCCGGGGCGGCTCACCCTGCTCTCCCATTTTGCCGGCTTGTGCCACGCCATTGCCTATGCGCACAGCCGCGGCGTCGTGCATCGTGACATCAAACCCGACAACGTGATGATCGGAGAGTTTGGCGAGACGATCGTGCTCGACTGGGGCATCGCCAAGGTCAAAGGCCAACCCGAGGTCGTCGGCGCTCGCATCCCGAGGGGCCTGGGGTTCGTGGGAGAAACAGTGCATGGTGATCTGGTCGGGACGCCGCTCTACATGAGCCCCGAACAAGCGCGGGGCGAGGTCGACCAGGTCGATGAGGCGAGTGACGTTTGGTCCCTGGGCGTCGTCCTGTACATGCTGCTCAGCGGGCGCCCGCCCTTTCTCGGCAAGACCACGGAAGAGGTGGTGCGAAAGGTCACGCTAGCTCGCCCGGCTCCGGTGCGTAAGGTGGAGCCGCTCGCGCCGTCCGAGCTGTGCGCGGTCGTAGAACGCGCCCTCCAGGGCGACAAAGCGCAGCGTTACTCGTCGGTGCGAGAGCTGGTGGGCGATGTCGAGGCCTTCATGTCGGGCGCGCGCGTGCGGGCCTACGACTACAGCGCGCTCGAGCTATTTCGACGTTTTTACCGTAAGAACCGCGCCGCGGCCGTCGTGGGCCTCGTGGCGTTGGTCTCGCTCCTCTGCGTGGCGACGGAGCTGCAACGCCGCATCCTGTCCGCACGCGATCGCGCGCTCCTCGCCGAGCGTACGGCGCTCGAAAAAGAGCGCGCGGCCCGCCAAAGCTTGGCGGAAGTATTCACCGAGCGCGCTCTGAACGCTGGGCTCGAGGGCGACGTGGTGAGCGCCGAGCTGTATGCGGCGCGAGCCTTGACCTCCGGCGAGCGAGCCGACGCGCGCGGTAGCGTGGTCGCACACACCAACCGCCATGACGTCGCCCCGGTGCTGGACTCGCCGGGCTTCGCCAACTGCGCGTTGCTCGCGTCGAACGGGCGAGGCGACGTGGCGTGTGCGCGCGGTCGTGAGCTCATGCTCTGGGCGCCAGGTGGCGTGACCTCGCGCTGGGAGGCGCCTGACCCGCCCGCGCGCCTGGCGTTCTCCGCCGATGCGCGCACGCTCTTGGCCGCCTTCGACGACGGTCGCTTTGTGGCGTATGACACCGTAACTCGACAGCCTCGTTCCCAGTTTCGAGCCGAGTCCGGCGTGCCCGCCGCTCTGGCGCTGTCGGACGATGGGTCCCGCTTTTTGACTACTGCCGAGAGTGGCTGGGTGCAGCTCTGGGAGACGGAATCGGCGCGCTCCGTTGCGCGCGTCCAGCTGGCGGAGCCGGTGACCGCGCGGGCCTTTTCTCCCAGCGGAGCCAGCGTGGTGCTCGGCGGCCGCTTGGGCGCGCTCACGCTGTGGGAGCCACACACGGGCCAGCTGCGGGAGCTCGAAGGGCATCGCGGCACGGTGACCGCAGCCGGCTTTTCACGGCGCGGGGACTTGCTCGCCAGCGCTGGCTCGGACCGAACCTTGAGCCTTTGGAGTGTGCTGACCGGCAAGCGCTTGGCCCCAGCGCTACGCGACATCGGCAACGTTCAAACCCTGGCCTGGGCACCCGACGGAACCGTGCTCGTGTTTGGCAGCGACGACCGCATGCTCGGCCTGATTGACGCCCGTCACCCACAGTACGCCGAGCGCGTGCGGGGGCACCCCGGTCCGGTGCTCCTGGCGAGCTTCGCGGGCTCCGACCAGATAGTCACGCTGGGCGCCCAGCTCGGGCTGCGCGTGTGGAGCTATCGCGCCCCGCGACTGCCGCGTGAGCTTGCTCACAAAGCCAATGTGCTGGCGCAGGCCTTCGTGAGCTCGGAGCTGCTCGCCACTGCCGGCTTGGCCCAAGATGGTGTCTGTCTATGGCAGATCTCCGAAGAACGCTGCACGACGCGTCTCCCCGTTCGAGAGGGTCACATCCGCGCCCTGAGCGTGCACGCGAGCACACGGCGTCTAGCGCTCGGGACATCCACCGGGGTGGTCACGGTCTGGAACCTCGACACCAGGCTGCCGGAGCATGTGCTCGGCGCCGCCAGCGGCCAGATTCGTTCGCTCGAGTTCACGCGCGATGGCAGTCAGCTCCTGTCGAGCAGCAACGAAGGCAGCGCGGTGTTGTGGGACGTGTCATCCGGAAATGCCGTACGACGCTTTGTCGCAGCGGCTGGAGTGCAGGACGCGGCGTTGGACACCGAGCGTGCGCGCGTCATTCTCGGCACTCGGACGGGTGCGCTCGAGCTCTGGGGGCTGGATGGGAAGAAGCTACGCTCGGTTCAGGCCCACGCCGATTGGATCATGGATGTTGCCCTGCACGGCCCCGGTGCCCGCCTGGCGAGCTTGGGTGCCTTGGGAGAGATCGCCTTCTGGTCGCTCGAGACGTTCGACCAGCTGGGAGTCGTGCAGGCTCACGAAGGGCGCGCGCTGAGCGCAGATTTTAGCCCTGACGGTACGCTACTGGCGAGCGCGGGCGAAGACGGCCTGGTTCAGCTCTGGCACGTCGCTCGGCGTGAGCCGCTGGCTCGGTTGGTGCACCACCGTGGCGCCGTGCGCAGCGTACGCTTTGCGCCGGACGGAAAGTTCCTGGCTTCCGGCGGCGACGACGGCAGCGTGCGGCTCTGGGACTTGAGCCGATTGTATGAGCCGGGCGAGGCCCTGCTGGCCAGCATCGAACGGCGCTCTGGGGTGAGCTTGAACGGCGTGAAAATCGAGCTCGCCGCACCGGGGCCGCCAAAGGGTCCTCCATCGTCGAGGCACTAGCCGATCCTCTACGTCGGCAGTTCGGCTTCCGGCCATAACCTCGGGAACAGGAAGCGCAAGCTAGGTAATGGCACGCCGAATCGCACGGGCGAGCGAGGGCCATCCGCGCTCAGGACGCCAAAATCGAGTAGGCTGGCAAGGACCCGTCGAGCCGTGCGAGGAGGCAAGCCGGTCATGGCCGTGAAACGCGAACGCTCCAAAGGACCGGTGATGGCCACGTAGTGCAAGGCTTCGAGCGCTTCCATCTTGACCACGGACATCTCGCTGCCCAACGACCACTGGCGGGCGGCGAGCCAACGCAGGAGATCGGCGAGGCGGCCCTTCAACTGTTCTAATCCGAGAAGCTCTCGCATGAAGCGAGCCTGGTCGAGACACACGTCGAGCAGCCAACTCGCAAAAGCTACTAACTCTTCCTGCGAGAGTGGGCCACGACCATCGAGGTCGTTGCGTCTCGGCAAATCGGCATTGTTCAACCGCGCGTAATAACCTTCCTGGTCGCGAGCCATGCCTCTCAGTGGTGACCAAACTCCCTTTGTCACGCCCAGTGCCTCGAGCAGGAGATGGGTGTGAAGCCGAGCGGTTCGGCCGTTGCCGTCTAGAAATGGATGCACCCAGAGCAGTCGGTGGTGCGAGCAGACCGTACCGACGAGCGCCTGCTCGAGCCCTGGCAGTCGAACGTAGGCATCTTGCCACGCCGTCAGCAGCGATGGGATGTCAGCGGGTGCTGGCGCCATATGGCGGCCAGCAGTCACCGGCGACTCTCGCCATGCACCCGGCATCACTGAGGCGCCTTCATCGCTGACGCGGTCGGCGACTGGGAGCCTCCCATACAACTCGGCATGGATGGCCTGAATGAACGCCGGAGTGTAGAGCTCCACGCGGTTGGTCGGCAAGGCGGTTTCCAAGGCCAGCTCCGCCTCGATATGAGCAAGTGCGAGGCGCTGTTTACGTGCTTGCGTCGCGTCGGCGTCGAACTGTTGGGCCAGGGCACGCTGGATATCTGCCGGCCGAGTGTGTTGCCCCTCAATCTTGTTTGAGTAGTAGCTATTCATCGACCGGAGCAACGGAGCTAAAGCCTGGGTCAGGCCAGCTGCGGCAGACTCCAAATGGTGGCCTTCCCCCACGACAGCTGCAGCCTGCTCCAGGAGCGGTGCACTGGCAGCGACATCTGGGACGAGCGGTTGGAATCGGCCGAGGCTGCTCATCGCGCTTCTCAGGACACTATCATGGACAGTTAACAGGACCAGACATATTGGGCGAAATCAGCAGTTACGTGGTTATATTATGTAATAAATTCATGTCATTATTATGACTAATCACTTCGTCTCGTAGGCGCATTGGACACTAAAATGGACAGTTAATAGGACGGAATTAAAGCGGCTCCAACATGAGAGGCAGATTCAAGCATCCTCATCGATGAGCCCGCTCGAGCGCTGGGAGAGGGTTGGGCGACGAAACGCCAGCGGCTCGATCTCGCTGTCCGGGGCCTCGGCGCCCAGAACGATGCTTGGCTGCTCATGCGCACCGGATACCACCGCACGGCGGCACATGTGGCGAGCGGTGGGAGGGAGGCGCCGCGTTCCAGACGCTGGACCGGATTGCCTGCTCGTGCGTCCGCCGCCCGGGTACAGTATAAAGAGGTCCTGTTGACGCGACCGCTGCGAGCTCTCGGCAGTTTTCTTTGGGTGCTTTTGGTCTGCGCTCCGAGCTTTGCTCAAGCGCCGACGGCCGCGTTCGCCGAGGTGGGCAATGATGCGCGGGCGCGCTTCGATCAGGGGATGAAGGCTTATTCAGAGGGGCGCTTTCGCGCCGCGGTCGAGCACTTCAAGGAAGCTGACCGGCTGGCGCCGAGCGCCAGGCTCAGCTTCAACATCGCCCTGGCGTATGAACAGATGGACGACGCACCGAATGCGCTCGCCGCTTATCGCGACTATCTACGGCGTCTGCCGGACGCGGAGAACGCCGCCAAGACGAGCCTGCGCATCGCGGAGCTCGAGCTCGTCCTGCAGAAGTCCGGGGTGCAGCAGCTGAGCGTGTTCTCCACGCCCGCGGGCGCCACAGTGATCATCGACGACGTCTCCCGTGGCATCACGCCGTGGACCGGCGAGTTGCCGCCTGGCTCGCACCAGCTGGGGCTCCGGCTGCGCGGGTACGTCGACACCACCCAGCGCGTTGACGTGCCCGCGCGGCATGCCATCGACCTCGACTTGGAGCTGCGCCCACTGGTGTCCGATGCGCCGGCCGCTGTGCTTCAGGGCGGGCTTTCGGCGCTACCCTCCGCCGCCCCCGACGTGCGGCCAACCGCGGCGTCGCCTCGCTGGTGGACATGGGCCGCG
>JANOIG010000286.1:0-17877 GCA_031407405.1 Deltaproteobacteria bacterium | reverse complement strand
GCACTAGGGGAAGGACTCGAACCTTCATCATCTCGGTTAACAGCCGAGCGCATTACCATTATGCTACCCTAGTAGATCACGGACAAACCAAGAGAGGTGTCCACTGCTCTGCCACCGATTGCCAATCGGTGCCCGGTACGGCCGGGGCCCACGGCGGCCAGAGCCCGCTTCATTACGGGGTGTACGTCGTGCGTTTTCCGAAGCGAAGCCCCGGTGAACGTGGATCCAAAGTCCTGTCAGATTTTCAAAGATCAAAACCCGCTGCGGGGTGTTCGTTTAGTTTCACTGGTGCAACACTGATGATGGATACAACTTTCCTGTCGCCGATCGTTGACATCGGCAGTGGGCCACGAAGGACTCGACCTTCAGCTAGCCGCTCGAGAGGCGGCTACTTGCGTTTGAATCGACGGACGTAATGCATACGAGCCCCCTTTCTCGGGGAGTGGAGCGCGAGGGATTCGAACCCGCTCAGTCTCGAGGACACGTGGTCTACAGCCACGCCCAGCTCTCCAACGCTGGCGCCGCTCATGAATTTTCAGCTCGTTACTGTCGTGATCGATGTCCTTTTTAGGCCGCATGCGCGGGTTGCGGCGCCCGCGAACCGTGAAGCTGTCAGCCAGAAACGACCGAACCCGCCGAGATTGCTCCGGGCGGGTTCGGGATGGTCTGAAACGACCAGTGATCCTACTACCGCCCTATGGCTCCATCTCCTGATTGGGGCGCGTAAAACACATGGAGAACAGATGCTCTTGGCGATCCAAAAGGCGCGCGCCCGCCGCTGGCGTACTATAACCGTTGGTACACCACGACCCGGAGACCTCGAAGGTCCTTCCCGATGCTGATCTGGTACGCGGTGCCAACATGGTGCTTCTCGTTGCGGGGTTCGTCAGTCGAATGCCAGTCAGGGTATGGACCTAGGCTGGAGGCTCATGTCTACGACTCGAAGTGAGATCGCGCAAGGGGAAAAATGATCGACTACCTCATCCCACCTGTTCGCTGCGACAGGCTGTCGAGCAGATCGCGCGCCGTGCCGCAGTGATCGCAATACTGAGCGTGGTTCGGTCTGTCGCAAGTATTCCGGACGAAGCTGCGGAGCAACCGTTCCGCGGGCTCCACTTGCGGCGGTTGCATGACTGCATAGGTGGAACCCAGATTGAAAGCGACCCATGGCCGGAGGCCGGGCGTAGCTTCGACGACCTGCTGCCGAGCCGCTGCTGCGGCCGCTGCATCGCCGCGGCGCTCCGCGACCTTTTCGCTCAGCCCATGATAGAAATACAGCCCATCGGCGCTCGAGCCTCCGGCACGCGCTTTCTCCAGCCCGGCTCGCACCAGCGCATCGGCGGCGTCCACCTCCTCAAGCTCGAGATGCACGCCGATCAGCTCTAACTGGCAGCTCTGTCCAAGCTGCAACGCTCGCTTCAGAGCGTCACGCGCGGCCGGAAGATCACCCAGCTGCCGATACGCTACGCCGAGCTGGCCTTGGCAACCCAGGAGCGTCGGGTCTTTCACGAGGCAAGTGCTAAATGTTGCTGGCGCCGCTTGGAGCTGCGCGGGGCCGTCCAAGCGCAGCTGGTGTTCGCCGAGATGGCGCCAGTAGCGCGCCACATCCGGCGCCAGGCGTGTCGCGTGCTCGAGCGCATCCACCACGGCAGCGTTCTCCCAAACGATCGCCGTGTGCATTACCGAGATCTGCCCAGGCCTCTGCGTTCTTCGGATCGCGCTCGAGCGCAGACTTGATGCGGCGAAATTCGGCGCTTTCGCGTTCCTTCTCCTTGCGATCTCGCTCGTCCCGGAGGCCCCGCGTGCACTCGGGATCTGAAGCTGGGCTCGCAGCACCGGCTGGCGTTGCCGGTGCTGGCATGCGCGCCGCGGCGGGGCTGCATGCCGCGAGGAGCAGTAAACACGACCTCATTCCTCACTCTGCGCGAACGTTGTCGATCTGGACTGTTGCAGCTTTGACGAACACCCAGATGGCGTGCACTTGCTTTCGATCCAAGGTCACGCCGGCGGGGCAGCTGATTTCGGTGAAAGCGCGCTCGATCGTCTTGCTGCTGTTCGCGTTGATCCACGACCACCGGCCACCCTGACACCAGGACGAGCCAGGCCCGACCTGGAGCGCGAGCTCGCCCACGGTGCCCGCGGGCCCCGTCTTCACGTCGTAGCGCAGGCGCTTGAAGGCACTCAGGTCGATCGGGGCTTTGAAGCGTCTGCCGAACCAGTTGCCGTCTGCGGGTGACGTGACCTCGAGCCCAGCCGAGCCATCGGTCGCGAAGTGCTTGGAGAGGGCGAAGGCGCCGCCGGCGCCGGCGTTGGCGATCGTGAACTCTTCGGTCCCTGACTCGAACGAGAAGAGCGTTCGCTCCACGACGCTGCGAGCCGTGCTGCCGCCGCAGACGACCCTGGGCACTGCCCAGTTTGCGTGATCGCCGAGCGGCGCGTCTCCCGAGAGGGTCACGAGCTCGAGCTGGTCGACTCCCTTCAGGTCGGCGGTGAGGGTGCGCGCCGGGTCTTTGCCGGTGAGGACGCCGCTCTGCGCCACGATCTTGCCGTCCGCGTGCACCTCGAACGCCACGCTGCCGTCGGCGCCGACCTCGTCGTCGACGCCGACATCGACGCTGAGCGAAGCACAGCGCCCGCCGAGATGGTAGCTCACGCTGCTCGGCGCGTGGGTACCGAGGCCTCGCGTGTAGAGCTTGCCGCCAATGCTGATGAGGTTGCCGTCATCCTCTGCCTCGCCACCGTTGCTCGCGTCGACCTCGACGGGCCCGAGCCCGTTCGACGCGCTCACAGGCACGAGCGTCGACAGTGGAGTATCGCCCTTGGGTGGAGCTACCGCCACCACGCTCGTGACCTCACTGGTCGAAGCGGCTCGCGTGCTCGCCGCGTTCCACGTGAAGCTCGCCGTGACGGTGAGCGGATGACGCCCGGCGGGAGTGGCCTCCGGCACGAGCACGTTCCAGCGGGTCTCGAGCGCCCCGTCCGTCGCGAGGCTCGGACCCGCAGCGGCGGTGGCGGGCATGATCCTCCAGCCGCGGGGCGCCTGGACGCTGACGGTGATCTGTTTGGCCGCGCTGCTGCCGTGGTTGACGACCCGGGTGGTCAGCGCCACGGACTTCGCCAGGCCCGGGATCAGCGTCCCGAGATTGCCTTCGACGCTCAGGGACGGCGCTACGACGTCGGTCGCGGCGAGCGGCCGCGCGCGATACACGACCGTGCCGTGTGCAGGCACGCCTGCGGCGATGGTCGCCTTGGCCTCGACCCCCGCCGCAGCCCAGACGTCGTGCAGGTAGACGCCGGTTTCCGATGAGATGCCGACGCTGGCGGCGGGCGCGCTGACAAGCGCCTGGGCGTCCGTCGAGTTGTACAGCGCAACGGCCACCTCGCCGCTCTCGAGACGCTTGGCGAGCACCATCAGCCCCGCGCCGTTCGACACCACGTTGCCCTGGACACCGAGGCGATCCTGATCGATGGCGATGAGCTCGCGATTTTGCAGGATCGCGAGCGTGTCGGCGCTGGCGCGCCGCAGATCGGTGCCGATAATCAGCGGCGCCGCCATCATCGCCCACAGGCTCATGTGGGTGCGTTTCTCGATCTCGCTGAGGGTGCCATTGCCGATCTCCAGCATGTCCGGGTCGTTCCAGTGACCGGGGCCCGCGTACTCGGCGAGCGGAGCGTTGACGGCGATGATGCCGCGAATGCTGTGCCAGCTGTCGTGGATGTCGCCCGTCGTTCGCCACAGCTGCCCGACCTCCGGCGCCCATTCCCACGGCTGCGACTGACCCCATTCACAGATCGAATACACGATGGGTCGGCCCGTTCTCTCGATCGCGCGTTGCATCGCGGTGTAACGCCGCACGAAGTCTGCGCGAGAGCCATCCGACTGATTGGAGCAGTTGTCGTATTTCACGTAGTCGACGCCCCAGTCCGCGAACGTCTGCGCGTCGATCTCTTCCTGGCCCAGGCTGCCCGGGTAACCCGCGCACGTTTTCGTGCCGGCGTCGGCGTAAATGCCGAGCTTCAGCCCGCGGCCGTGCACGTACTCGGCCACGCCCTCGATGCCGGAAGGGAACTTGACCGGATCGGCCGCGAGCCGCCCGTCCGCGCCGCGCTCCATCTTCGACCAGCAGTCGTCAATGTTGACGAATTCATAGCCGGCCTGCTTCAGGCCCGACGAGACGAAGAAGTCGGCGGTCTCTTTGATCAGCGCCTCGTTTACGTCGCAGCCAAACGCGTTCCAGTTGTTGAAACCCATCGGCGGCGTGAGCGCCAACCGAGCTCGCTCGCCGGGCATGTCAGCTTCGGGCGGTGCGACGACCGCGGTGCTGCCTTTCATGCAGCCGAGCACCAAGAGCCAGAGCAGAAACGAGAGGCTCGCGCGAGGTCGAACGCCGGATCGATGCGTCATGAGCGGGGGCCTATACCATGCCCTGGCGCGCAGCGTCGACTCGCCGCGGCGCAACCATCACGCCCGACGGGAGGACTTCGTCAACATTCGGAACCATGCCGCTTCTCCCGATAGGCCGGGTCTTTAGCCCGTCACATCAACTCGCTCCTCGAGCGCCTCCAGCAACTCAGGGTGTTGTTGGTTTCGACGCCGCCTGCGCCGATTGCCGTGCGTGTCCAAGTACTGCGCTCCCGCGGGGAGCTCGACGCGGAGCTTTGCAGTGTTCAGGCCGACGCTGGCTCGACGCCGTGGAATCGCGTATGCCTGCTGAGGTGAAGTATCCAGGAAGATGCAACGCGCGCCTCGCGCTCCAGGGCGGCCTCGTCCTCGCGGGTGGCCTCGCGTTCACGGGCTGCGCTGGAGGGCACCTCCAGGCGGGGCCGATGCTGGGCTACTCTCCGGCGCGTGGCATGACCTGGGGCTGGGAGGCGGGCGCCGGAGGGCTCGGGTTGGTGCGAGCGAGCACCGGTGGATCGTATCGCGCCAAGCTCGACCCGGATCCAGAGCCGCCAGAGCGCGCCATTGCCGATCCGGATGCAGGCTCAGAGCCGCAGATTAAAGCGGCCCCTCCAGCGGATTATGTCCACTATTTGGCGCTCGAACCCATCGGGGTCTCGTTGGGCGCAGATTACTCGAGCACCGGCAAGCTGGGCTTTATGGCTGGGCTCTGGGCGGGGTGGGTCGTCGACCTCAACCCGGAAGGCGCTTTCGGCCCCAACCCCTCAGGCCCCTTTCGCCCGGACATCGACTGCCCCGATTATGACCCGGAACCCGCGCTGCTCTTCAGCGCAGCGCTCGGTCTGCGCTATCTCGGGGGCGAGTGGGAGGTGTACCTCACGCCGAAAGCGGTGCTGTTTTACTGCTTCGAATATGCCAGCTGAGCCGGGTCGGGCGCGGGTGGGACGATGGACGTTCTCGGCGTAACCACCCGTGCTGTCGGGCGGAGCACGCTCTCGAATTTCTTGGCCAGCATGGTGGCACCTCCTACCAGCTGATGTTCAGACGCGATCGTGATGGCCTCGGCAGCGTCCCGCGCAGATCGCGTGCTCACGTCGGACTTCAACGACCTGGATCGGCTGCGCTCATATTTTCCTGCGGTGCGCCTGCTCCAAGGCCCCAACATCACGGCGTCGACGCACGCGCCGGACTGTGGCGCTCAGGACCGTCAACCAGCGGCGCTCCCCTGAGAAGAGCCCGGGTACCGCCATGGAACAGCCGCCCCTCGAACCGGGGTGCGTCTGTGGAGTCCTGAGGGGCAAGAACACGCCGTCGACGCGTGCGAGGCAAGGGCGATCACTCCCCCAAAGTGACCACGACGCTTCCCCTCTTTCTCCCGGTGTCGACGTAGCGGTGAGCCTCGACGATCTGGTCGAAGGGATAGCGGCGATCGATGATCGGTCTGAACTTCTCGGCGCTCGAGAGCTCCGCGAGCAACCGCAGGTCGTCGGCGTCCTCCGCCGCGGGACCAGCGATGACTCTCTTGTCGCCCCAGAGCGATACCCACGGCGCCCGCAGCGTTTCGCCGAGCCCGGCCAAAATGAGCAGCAAGCGTCCGCCCTCCTTCAATGAGCCCCGGCAACGCGAGAAAGGCGCCGTGCCCGCCGTATCAACGATGACGTCATAGGTCTCGCCGTTCCTCGTAAAATCTTCCTTCGTATAGTCGATGACGCGCGTGGCACCGAGCGAACGCACCAGCTCCGCGTTGGCCCCGCTGCAGACTGCCGTGACTTCTGCGCCGAAGTGTTTGGCGAGCTGCACCAGAGCCACCCCGACGGCGCCCGAAGCTCCGTTGACCAGCACCGTCTCCCCACGCTGCAGCTTCGCCCGGCGAAAATAGCTCAATGCCGTCGTTCCACCAAAAGAGAGGGCGGCCGCCTCGTCGTAGGAGAGATTCTTCGGCTTGGGCACGACCCGCCCGTCTTCGGGCATGCACTTGTACTCGGCGTGACAGCCCATGCGGACCCCGCTAAAAGCAAACACGTCGTCCCCCACTTCAAGCTTCTTCACGCCAGCGCCGACGGCTTCGATAGTCCCGGCGAGCTCCGTGCCCAGGATAGGCTGCCGGGGCTTCGAATAACCGAGGAACAAGCGCGACAGCAGCTTGAAGCCGGCCGGCACCTCCAGACTCCGCACTCGCCAGTCGCCGGAGCTCACCGTCGTCGCGCGGACTCGAATCAGAACCTCGCCGTGCTTCGGCGTAGGCTTCTCCACCACCATCAGCCGAACGACGTCGGGCGGACCGTAACGTTCATATGCGGCAACTTTCATACGCGCCCGATAGTATCAGTCGCCGGGTTCGCAGACCAGCGGCGAGGGCCGACGTCGGGCAGGAAGGCCGCGACTAGCTACCGGTCGCCAAGCAGCTCGCCCGCGATGAGGCCGCGCCCCGCCGTCGACATGTAGACGCGACCGTAGACATTCTCGTCGCCCGTGATGAGCTCGCCGTTCCCGGGGCCGCCATACTGGTGAGCGTCGTCGTTGATGCGAGCCCAGGTGGCGCCAGTGTCGTCGGAGCGGTAGATGCCGCGGGCTCCTCCGTTCACCCCGCCCCAGATATAAACGGCGGGGAACGACCGGCCCGGGGCCGCGGCGCCGAAACCGACGGCGCGAGCGCTGTCGACGCCGGGCAGGCGCTGAAACGAGCTGCCCGAATTTACGCTGCGCATGAGCCCGGAGCCCTGTAGCGCGATCCAGATGTCGCCCTCGACACCGGGCACCGTTCGGAAACGGCGCGCGCCGCCTGTAGGTAAGGTGCTGGTGACAGCAAATGTCTGGCCGGCATCGGTACTGGCGAGGAAGGCGCCGCCGGCGGGGTTGTAGACGTAGAACTTGTTCGGATTGAGCCCATCTGCCGCAGGGTGACCGTTGTTGAAGGCGATTCCCGACGCGGTGCTCCAGCTCTGACCCTGATCCGCCGAGCGGTACACGTTCATTCCGGTCCCGAGCAAGAGGACGGAGCCGTCCGCCGCGTAGGCGAGCCGCGTGTTGTTGCGCCCGCCGGGGGATACGACCTCCGTCCAGCTCCGCGCGCCGTCGGACGACACGAACACCTGTCGCCCCGCGCGCGCCACGCGCTGGGGCGCCAGAGCGGCGACGGCCAAACCCGCGGTCGTGCCGATCGCCGGCTGGTGTGTGCCGGCGGCCGGCGGCGTCGCAACGTCGTCGTGCACGAAACCGTCGTAGTCGCCGATGACGCTCACCAGCGGGCCTCCGCGCAAGCTGACCGCTTCGAGCGGAACAGTCTCCTCCAGGCCTCGTGCCGCAAACGACCAGGTCGATGACGCGGCGCTCACGTTCCTCGTCATGAAGATGCCGTTGCCCGACGTCACGAAGGCGCGTTCGGAATCGAACGGATCGAGCTCGATCGAGCCCGCCCAGTGAATGGCATGCTGCGCGATCCAGGGGATGCCGCCCGTGTCCATGTTCATGCGGTCTTCGCCGACCAGGTCGACCCAGCTCGCCCCACCGTCGTTGCTCGAGAAGATGAGATCGCCATAGCCCCAGGGTTGCTCGTCGTAGGTATTGATTGTAGTTGCGAGCAGCCGGCTCGGGTCTCGGACGTCGACGCTGATTCCACCGAACGCGCGGCTGTCCTCACCTCGCAGCGGACTGATGTCCGTCCACGTGCCCGTCGCCGGCTCGAGCCGCCAGATGGCACCTTGGTCCATCGGATGGGTCATTGAGGGGCTGGGGCCCGCGCCATTTCCGTACGTCACGTACAGCTCGCCGCGAGGCGAAAGCGCGGCCCGCTGCGGCGCGTAGGTCGTTGGCTGGCCTGCCACGGGGCTCCAAGTCACGCCAGCATCCGTCGAGACGAAGAGACTGGGTGCTCCGAGCTCCGATACGCCGGCGTAGAGCGTACCCGTGGCCCCGCCGATCGTGGCCGAGCTCGGATCAAACAGCACGAAAGCGACCCCGCTGCCGGTGGAGGTCGTCGTCGCCGAGAGCGATGCGACACGAGCCCAGGTCTGCCCGCGGTCGCGGCTTTTGAACAGGCCGTTATCGCGCGTCCCGACGAACAGGATCGAGCCGTCGTTCGGGTCCACCGCGAGGCGTTCGCCATTTTGTCGTCCAGGTCCGTTGCCGTTGGCGCGAAACTGGGACGTGACGTCGGACACCTCGAACGTCGCGCCGTAGTCGTCGGAGCGAAGCACGGCGGTTTTACCTCCGTCAAAGTAGCTGATGCCGACGAGCAGGTAGAGCCGCGTCGGGTCGCTCGGGTCGAGCGCGAGAGACTCCACCCCAAGAAACCCGGTCTGGTCCTCCGCGACCCAATCCTCGAGCGGCAGCCAGCTGGCGGTGGACTCGTCCCAGCGGTATGCGCCGCCCACATCGGTCCTCGCGTAAATGAGGTTGCGCTGCAGCGGCGACGTGACGATGCCTGACACGAAGCCCCCGCCCCCCATCGCAACCGAGCTCCAACAATAGCCGGCGGCGTTCGCCGTATCCATGCTGCACGGCATGCCGCCCGGCAGCGTTGCGCCATTTGTATCGACCAACGGAAGGTTGTCGTCGGGACCTTCCGAGCCCGGGCCACCGTTGACCGGCGCTCCCGGTTCGGAGCGTGGCGGCGCTCCTGCCCCTGACCCAGCGCTTCCGCTCGCCCCCGAGGCCCCTCGCGCGGCGTCGGTCGCCACGCAGCCCAGCGCCCCCACCACGAGCAGTGTGGCGACGGTGCAAGCGTTGCGGGCAGCATTGTTGGCGTGAAAGAGGGACGTGAGTGAATGGGTCAAAAAGTCTCCTGCGCTTGGAGCGAGCGACGAGGGCGAAGCGTAGCGTGAGAAGCGTGCGCTGCGCCAAGCATGGCGATCGTGGAGCGGGCGATTCCTCGGATTTATCCCGGCTGCCATCGCAACCTCTCGTATCTTGCGCGCTAGATTGCATGGGTGATGTGCCCCTAAGCCGAATCCTCGTAGTGAGCCCAGCCGCACACATCCGCCACCGGCGTCCACTTCACACGCGCCGCCGTCAGACCAGCTAACCAGCTCCGCCGAGGATTTCGTCGAGCGCGTACAAGGCCCGCTGAGGAAACCGCTCCTCCGGATAATAGCGCGTAATGATCTCGACTGCAGTGTCGTACCGCTCGATGTTCAGGAGGCGAAGCAAGAAGCGCACATCGGCCTCGTCGTGAAACTCGGCGCCCAAGCGAAAGGCGAGACACTTCATCGCGAGCAGATACTCCGGCTGCGCCGTGAACACTCGCAGGTTGGGCCGCTCGAGGAAGAGCGCGTACTGCCCCTGCGGGCTCAAATACCCCTTTGCGGCATCGTTCAGCCAATCCGGCGAGAGACCGTGCGTCACCGCGACCCGCGCTGCCGCTTGTCGCATCTTCTGAGTGGGCTCGAAGTACGCGTCGACGTCCCGCGTCGAGGGCCTGGCACGGAATACGAGGCACAGGACCGCGCCTCCGACGACGTGAACCTCCCCGACGACCCCGAGCGAGCGCAACTCGGAATCGAGAGCCAGAAATAGCTGTTCGATCTGCTCCCGGCTCAGAGACGTTTGCATCAAACTCGGTGCTCGAGCGTTGACGTCACGAACAGGTTTCGACGACGGAACGCGGGGGGTGAGTTGCACAGTAGATCGAGCCGAACCGACACGAGGGCCGTGGGGAACCACGGCTGCGGAAGCGGTTGGATTTGCTCCGTCCATATCGGCGGACGCACACCGAGGCGAGTCGCGCGGAGCTCGACCATGGCGGCGAGCTGATTGGCCGCAACCGCGCCGAGCTGCACAGGCGGGAGCACCTCTACGGCGGCAGACAACTGATCCCGACGGAGCTCGGAAAGTAGCTCGCCGATCTCGGCGAAGACGTAGCTCGGGTCTGGGGCAGCTGCGAGCGACCTGACCAGCTCTCGAAACGTTACGGCGTGAGGTGGGCTCAAGCGACCGAGCATCCAGGAGCTCAGATCGAGCCCGGCCGCTCTCGCCCGCAGCACCAGGTCACGTTTCTCCGCCCGGGTGACGCGGATCTGGATCTGCTCCGTTTTGGTCGGCCGTCGCATGCCACTAAGTTGGGCCGAGAACGGGTGACTGTCAATACTGACGTATTGACACTACCGGCTTGTACCCGGCCCTCGCCCCGGTACGTGGCCACGTCCTTGATGTTTGGGCCGTCGAAGCACAGGACGGAGCCTTTCACGAGTACGAGTTCACATTGCACGAATTCGCGAAAGGTAACTTTGGTCGAGTCAACTGCGTATATCTGGTCTGGGCGGACGCGAGTCGTGAGGTTCTCAATGCGGGAGGGCAACGGTTCTCGAACGTTGCAGGCCGCGTTATTGTCGAGTGGCTGATGAATCCCCGTAGCAGGGCTCAAGTTCATCTCCCAACTTCGCCGTTCCCTCGTATGCGGATAGAACGTCCCAACAAGATTGTGGCGCACATCGTCGGTTTAAACGAGGACGAGGTGGCACGGTCTCGAGATGGCAAATCTCAATGGACTCCAGAGAGGGCCATAGGAAAGCATCGGCGAACGCAGTATCCGAGGTGAAGGCTCGCAGGCTTCGGCCTCGGGACGCCCGCTGGCGAGTTTCCAGCATCGATGCCACGCCGGCTGCGGAGCTCGGCTTTGACGCGCCGAGCCTGGAAGCGCGCGTCGGGCGACTAGCTAACCGGTCGCCTAAGGAGCTCGCCCGCGATGAGATTCCCATCGCTTTCGATGGATTCGGCGCATTGACCCGCGCGGCTGCGTCTGCCAGCGTACGCTCCTCATGCGAGCAGAGCAGATCCAAAGAGTCAGCGTCGTAGGTGCCGGCCAAATGGGCTCCGGTATCGCTCAGGTGTGCGCCGCTCAGGGGCTGGCCGTCATCCTGAGCGACGTGAGCCAGGGGCACGCGGAGCGGGCGCTGGAGCGCATGCAGGCCGGGCTCGACCGGCTGGTGACGATGGGTAAGCTCGGGCGGCAAGAGCAACAAGATACAATTGGCAGAATCACCGTCTCGGCTGATTCGCCCGCCGACGTGGACTTGGTGATCGAGGCCGCCAGCGAGGATCAGGCGCTCAAGCTGGATTTGTTTCGGCGCCTGGACGCGCAGACGCAGCCCCAGGCCATCTTGTGCTCCAACACCTCCTCGATATCGATCAGCGCGATCGCCGGGGTGACCCGCCGCCCCGCGCAGGTGGCGGGCATGCACTTCATGAATCCGGTGCCGCGCATGAAGCTGATCGAGGTGGTCCGCGGCATACAGACCAGCCCGGAAACCCTGGACTGCGTGGTCAAGTTCGGCCAGTTATTGGGCAAGACCACCGTGGTCAGCCGAGACCGCCCTGGCTTCATCGTCAACCGAGTGCTCATCCCCATGCTGAACGAGGCCTGCTTCGCGCTACAGGAGGGGTTGGCGAGCATCGAAGACATCGACAGCGGGGCCGAGCTCGGCCTCAACCACCCGATGGGGCCGCTGAAGCTGGCCGACTTCATCGGCCTCGATACAGTGCTCGCGATCGCTGGCGTGCTGCGCAGTGACTTGGGGGATGACAAGTATCGGCCCGCCGCGCTGCTCAGAAACCTGGTTGCGGCGGGTTGGCTGGGGCGCAAGACGGGCCGAGGCTTCTACGTTTACGACAGCCAAGGCAAAGCGCTGGGGCCAAACTCAGGGCTGTGACCCAAGCTCGGGCGCGACCGAGCCCACGTCCAGCTGAGCAGCACCGCGCTGATCCAGAGCACCTGAGCCATGAGCAGGTGGCCCAGCTGCAGCCAGCCGGGCGCGCCGAGCAGGATGCTGAGCACGCCGAGCACGAGCTGGATGGCCGCGCCAAATCCCACCGCCCGGGCCCAGGGGCGCGTCGCAGCCGCCACGGCAAAGTGCCGCGCGATGCCCACCGCAAAACACACGACCAGACAGGCGAGCACGGGATGGACCACGCGCAACTGCACCAGAAAGTGGTCTCTTGGCACTCCGGAGGAACCAGCGGAGCCGAAGCGCACCGGGAACAGGGTGTCACCGAGCGCCGTCACGGCCCCGGTGGTTGCCACGAGCACCAGCGCGATCAAGAAAAGCGCGAGGGCCCAGCCGGCGCCGCCGAGCGCCAGCCTGCGCGTTCGGGGCTCGCGCGGAGTGGTGTGAGCATAGCCGAGCGTGAGCGCGGCGCTGGCCGTGAGCAGCAACGTGTTGCCGAGGTGAAGCGCGACGGCCACCGCGCGCGCTTGCGAGGCGTTGCTGGCCACCAGCTGTTTCAGCACGAGGCCTGCACCGATGGCGGCCTCCATGACGACCAGCGCCAACGTCGCCACGCTGCACCAGCGCACGGCATGGCCGGCAGGAAAGGCACGCCAGGCCCAGAGCGGCAAGAGCAGTGACAACAGACCGAGGGCGCCACTGCTGAGGCGATGCGTGTATTCGATGATCGTCTGCTGATTTGGTGTGCGCGGCACGAGCTCGCCATGACAGGTGGGCCAATGGTCACCGCAGCCCGCCCCCGAGCCCGTGATGCGCACCCATGCCCCAAACAAGATCACGAGCAGCAAGTAGACCAAGAGCGCGCCCGCGAAGCGCGCAAACCGGCGTTGCGGACCCCCCAGCGCAGCACCCGCCGCGGCATCAATCGACACGCACGATGCTCACCGCTAAGCGCTCAGCCAAGGGGTCGGCGTCGACGAGCAAGAAATGGCGGCCCATGTCGTCGAAACGTTCGGGGATGGCACCCCCACCACCGCTGACGTGAGCTGGGATGCCGGCGTTCTCGAAATGGTAGTAGCTGTGAATGTGACCGTAGATCGTCAAGTCTACGCCTTTGGAGGCCAGGCGCGCGAGCAGCAGGGCAGCCTCATTGCGGTTGGCAAAGCCACCATTGCGCACGCCCACCGGGTCGAGCGGAGGCACGTGCATGGCCACGACATGCGGCTGCCCCGCGCCCAGCGCCAGCCAAGCGTCGAGCCAGTCGAAAACGATCGGATCGAGCGAGCCACTCGCCGAGTCGAGCAGCGTGAAACGCACGCCCCGGTATTCGAAGCTCTGGCTGCCGCGCCCGAAGTACCGCTGATAAAGCGTCGGCGACTCACCGAGCTCGTGGTTACCGAGGGTCGTGTAGTAGGGGATGTCGAGCTGCTCGAGCTCGCGTTGAAAGCGCTCGAGCTCCGGGGCGGTGCCTTGCTCGGTCAAGTCGCCCGCGCCGAGCAGGAAATCGACGCCGGGCTGTTGGTTGAGCAGTGAGAAGATGTCTTGCACGTCCGGGATGGCTTCCTGAACGTCGCTCATCACCGCGAATCGAAATGGGCTCGGCGCCTCAGTTCCCGGTGGCGCCACGAGCAGGCGCAAAGCTCGCTCGGCGCCGATGGGCCCGACGCGGAACGAGCATGCTCCCGTGCTGCTGCGCTCACTCGAGATCACCGGGACTCGGCGCGGGTCGACCCTGAGCTCGGCCTGGGGCATGCAGTTTTGAACCTCCACGCTGAGCTCGTCGGGAGCTTCCGACTGCCAGTCGAGGCTCACGCTGAAGCGGGGCGCCGCGGCCCACAAAGCCAGCCGTGTGGCACTGAGCTCGCGCACCGCGGCGTGACCTTCGTCCACCTCCACGCTGAACGTGCCGAACGTGGACTTGCCGACCTGCAAGTCCTGCCGCACACGCTCTTCGGTCGGGCGCAAACAACCGCTCGCGCCCAGCGCAAACACCAAGGCAATGGTTCGAGTCATCGGACCCCCGCGCGAATCACCGCGCTGAGCCCCAGCGTCCAGGCCGAGCCAAACTCGGTCTGCGCGCGCAGCCCCCAGCGGGGCGAAAATTGATAGCTCCCCGACAGGCCCAGGTGACCGGCAGGCCCGCTACCCAGCCCGCGCACCTTGAGGCCCGCAGCAAAACCGTCGTGCCGATGATCATAGTAGAGTTCCACTTCGCCGCCTGTCGGGCCCGCCGCCTGCGGCGCCCGATTACCCAGATATACTCCAAAACCCATGTGGGCGAGCAGCAGGCTGGTGGCGGTGGTGGTTCCGACCCCGGGCAGATCGAACGAGAACCATTGCCGGGCGTAGCCCGCCTCCAGCTGAAAAAATGCGCCGTGCACGTCCGGTAAGTAACGCGCGCTGTCGACACGGCCTTCGAGCTTCGACTCCACCACTCGCGACACGAAGCCCGAGCTGTCGAAGCGGTGCTCCGAAAACCCCAGCTGCAATTCCAGATAAGAGCCGTCTGCGGCCGCTGTCGTCGAGTCCGCGCGGGGCCCCAAGAAGCGATGACCGGTGAACAGCTCGAGGCGCTGGTTGCCTTGAGCGGGCGCGTGCGCAGTACCCATGCCGAGGCGCCACGGGCCCAGCCGACCGTCCACGCGTGTGGTCACGAAGTGACGAAAATCAAATTGCGGATCGTAGACGTACAGGTAACCGAAGCGCGACTCGAGCAGGGGCAAACGGCGCTGCGCTTGCCCAAAGCCCTCGGGGGGCGCCCAGGTGGCGTAAACGTTGGCGAGAAACGACACACCAAACGTACCGACACCGGCCACCGCCCCCAACGCGGTCGGGCCCACCAGGTTGCGGGCCGCGCCCGTCTGAAATAAGACAAAGCCGCTGAGGAACGTGGTGAACAGGCCCGCGCCCTCCAGCACCAGCAGCCGTTGGGCAGTCTGGTTGCGGTGCTGCAGCCAGACCCCCGAGCCATGCACGATCAGCCCCGGGAAAACGGCCGCGATCTCCGGCAGGGGTGAGCCTATTCGCGGCTCGGGCCGAGCCGTGAGGGCTGCTGGATCAGTGGAACGGCTGGATGTGTCCGCCCGAGCAGGCGTGGCTGCCAGCCCCGACACGGCCCACAGCGCCAACCCGACGAATGCGCGCAGCGCCCCGGTTAGAAGCCCGCCGCCCGAAGCTCGAGGACCCAGCGCTGGACGATCCAGCGCTAGACGATCCAGCGGGCGAGCACGCACGTGACGTTGTCGGGCCCGCCTCGTTCGTTGGCGGCGTGAATGAGACTTTGCGTCGCCGTCGACAAATCGGGCGTCGAATCGACGATCTGGAAGATCTCCTGATCTGAACAGGGGCCCGCCAGGCCGTCACTGCAGAGCAACACGGTATCGCCCTCTTGAGGCGCCTCGAAGCGTGTATCGACCTTGACGCTGTCCTTCATGCCCAACGCGCGCACGATGACGTTTTTGTGAGGAAAGTTCGCGATCTCCTCGTCGGTCAGCCGCTTCATCTTGCGATAGTCGTTCAAGAGTGAGTGGTCTTCGGTCAGCTGCTCCATCTGATGGTTGCGGATGCGGTAGACCCGGCTGTCGCCCACGTGGGCAATGTGAATCCCGTCCTCGACCGCGAAGATGGCGACCATCGTCGTGCCCATGCCGCGCTGCTTGTGGTTACTCTGTGCGGTCTCGAAGATCCTCAAGTTGCTCAGCTTGATGGCGGTGACCAGGCGGTTCTCTTCGTAGCCGCGGCTATGGTCCATCTTGTAGGGCCAGGTCCGCTCCGGATCTTCATCCGTCATTTGAAAGAACTCGCGCATGGTCTCCACGGCGAGCTGCGAGGCCACCTCCCCCGATGCATGGCCGCCCATGCCGTCGGCCACGAGGTACAAGCCGTGCTCCGAGTAAATGGCGAAGCTGTCTTCGTTATGCTTCCGCTTGCGCCCGACGTCGGTCTGACCCGCGACTTCAATTCTCAATTGAGGAGGCACTACAGAGAACAGTCTTGACCAGGAAAGGATTCCCCGTCAATTCCTTTGCAGCGGCGCGGCTTTGGCGCCCGGTGGCGGTGTGCCTTTAGCGCCGGGCGCTGCTGGGGCCTTTGGGGCTGATGGGGGGGGTGGTGGTCCAGTCTCGGAGATCTGCCGCAGGGCACTCACGGGCAGCGAGACCTGTCGAAACTTCCCAGAACCGTAAACGAGCAGGCGAAGCTCACGCTCGGCGCTCGGCTGGACGCCAGACGGGGCCAAAGCGCCCGCCGTCCGGGACGCGGGAGCCGACCCGGTCAGCACGGCTCGGTTGATGGCATCCTTCAGCTCCTCGGGGGTAGTTACGGGCACATCGTCCACCGCCACCACGAGGTCGCCGCCCGTTTCGCCACGTGCCTGGGCCCCGCCGGGCACACTTTCGGCGCGTAACCCGGCCGACGCCGCGGGGCTGCCGGGTTCCACCGCAATGACGCGAACACCGGCCACGGACCCCTCGTGACCCGCGGCACCTCGAACGCCAAACCAGGCCGCAGGCAACGGCTCGCGCGCGGGCGCCTTCTTCAAGAAATGCTTGAGAGCTCCGACGGGCGCGCCGAACGCCGCCAACTGGCAGCCCTGAGCAGACGCGGGAGCGCAGGCCTGGACCACCACACCCACCACCTCGCCCGCCTCGTCGAACAGTGGGCTGCCCAGCTCGTCATCGCCAAACCGTGCATCGAGAACCAGCGCGTCCTCGAGCACCGCGCCGTCGCGACCGAGCAGCGACCGCCGCCCCGCGACTGAAACGGCTGATTCCTCCAGGCGCTGTCCGCGCGCCCTGAAGCGCCGCAAGCGGCCTCCTTGTGCGGCCACCTCCAAGCCGGAAGGCCTCAACCCCTGTGTCCAATGCCCTCCTTCCGGAGCGAGCAACGCGAGATCGGTGGCGCGATCGCTCGCCACGACGCGGACGCCGAGCAGGCTGTTGTCCGAGAAACGCGCCTGCACGTAGTTGCCGTGGCCGACCGCTGACAAGGCGGTGAGAATTCTACCGTCCGCTCGTAGCACCGCGCCCAAGCCAATCGGACGGCCCGCGCGCTCGAGACGGACAATGCCCTGCCGGGGATCCGCAGGGGCGACGACGGGTGCGGCGGCTCCGGCTGCCGGCGCCGCGGCTTGGAGCTCAGCCGCAGCACGATCCGTGGACAACAACCCCAGCCCGATCACCAGCAGGCTCATGGCGCTTTTCCGTCGCATGCGGCGAGCATAGCAAGCCTGCCGGTGTCCTGCGCAAGGCGCGTGCTCGCCAGGGGCTAACGGGCCGGCGCGGCACGGCTGGGCCCGACAGGCTCAACGCCGGAGCTGGCGCACTCCATTTCGGCCCGCGACGAGCACGAGGTCAGCCCGGCCGATAAATAAGCCGGTATCCACCACACCGGGAAGCGCTCGAAGCTCCCGGTCGAGCGCCGCCGGATCAGGGATGCTGCCCGCGTTGACGTCGTAGATGTGGTTGCCCGAATCGGTCACGAAGGCTCGACCCGCCTGCTCGCGCAACGACACCGCGCCAAAGCGCTCGAGCCAGGCTCGCACGCTGCCCATTCCAAAGGGCAGCACCTCCACCGGTACCGACCATTTCTCCCCCAGCCGCGAGCTGAGCTTCGACTCGTCGACCACGATGATGTTCTGTCGCGCGGCCTGGTTGACGATCTTCTCCCGGCTGTGGCACCCCCCCCCACCCTTGATCAAGTCCAAATTTTCGCTGACCTCGTCGGCGCCGTCGACGCACACGTCGATTTGCCAAGGGCCCGCGTCACCCAATACGACGATGCCCAGCGCTTCGGCCTTCCGCCGGCTGACCTCAC
>JANOIG010000271.1:0-21033 GCA_031407405.1 Deltaproteobacteria bacterium | reverse complement strand
CGCCTCCCCCTGAACCCGCGCAGCGGAGCGGAGTGGGTGATTTGGGGGAGGGCACCGCCCGCAGCGCGAAGCGCGAGGACGGATGCGGAGGGGGCATCTACAGAAAATCAGACTCGAAATTGGCGGAAGTCGAGACTAGTGAGACAGCGGTCTAACCGATGTCGTACCTCAGAAACGCCCCTTGCCGATAGCTGAAGACATACGTCAGCGCAAAGGCCAGGTACGTGGCCAACACTGCAGTCCATAGCGAGGTCGCGTCCCAGCGCATGAAGTACGCCGCAGCGCAAAGCGGCACCTGTATCCCCACGATCACCAGCGTATCCAAGCGCAAGCTCTGCCGCGTCGCCCCTGCGCCCTGGATGGCTGAGCCGAGCACGATGCCGATCCCGAGGCCCACATAACCGGGAGCGACGATGGCAAGGTAGTGCATGGCCGCGTCCACCACGCGGGGCGTCGAATCAAAGAGCATCACGAACTGCCGACCCCACAGGCGACAGGCACCGGCAAATGCGGCCATCATTACTGCGTTGTATAGCGTCGCATACCAACCGCTCTGCTTGGCGCGTACGCGCTGCACCGCGCCGAGATTCTGGCCGACGAACGTCTGAGCCGCGCTGCCCCAGCCCAGGCCCACATACAGCGCCATCGTCTCCAGCCGCAGCACCAAGCCCAGCGCCGTCGACATCGATTGATCTTCGGCGGTCGTGTACAAGCGCTGGGCCACCGCGACGATCACGAAAATCGCCAACACCCGCACCACCAGCTGGGAGCTCGTGGGCCAACCGATGTTCCAGATCCTGCGCATGTGCGTGAGGCTCGGCGCCAAGCGATCTTGAGCACTAAACAGCCCGAAGCGCCGAAAGGAGATGTAGAAAATCGGAAACAGCCCGAAACAGCGCGCGATTACGGTCGCCCAGGCTGCGCCCACCAGCTCCATCCGCGGGATCCCGAGCCGCTCTGCCAGCGGAGGGCCCCAGGCAAACGGGTCTGGTGCCGGACCAGGGCCATAGACGAACAGCACGGCCAACACCAAATTCGCGATATTGGCGATCACGAGCAGCACGATAGGTGTCTTGCTGCTGCCCAGCGCGCGCTGAATGGTGATCAAATGCAAGAGCAGAAAGATGGTGAAGCTGCCGCCCATCATCACGCGCAAGAACTCGGTACCTACGCGAGCGACCTCCCCCTTGGCCCCGGCCAGACCCACCATGAGAATTTCGGCGCCGAAAATCCCAAAACACGAAACCAGCCCGCTCACGCCGACCAGTAAGAGGACGGATTGCCAGGCCACACGGCGAACACCCTCCATGTCGCCCTCGCCCTGCTTGCGGCTGATGATGGCGCTCGTGGCGATGGATAACCCGTAGCTCAGGATGGTGCCCAAAGCGCCGATCAGGTCCGCGACGCCGATGGCGCCGAGCGCAGCGCTCGCCTTGTGGCCACCGAGGCCCGAAATGATATACGCATCGACCAGGTTGAAGCTGGTCTGAAGGCCCATGCCCAAGGCCAACGGCACACCAAAACGCGCCACTTCCAGCGCCAAAGGCCCGGACAGGATGCGCTGGCTTGCCGGCCCCACGCGGGCGGCCAGAACCGAGGACGGCGATGACGCGTCAGGGGGCTCAGGGTTGGAGGCTCGGTTCATGAAGCGCTGTCTCGCGCGCGCTCGAAGCATTCATCGACGATCTGGAGCGAACGCCGCCGCTGCACGGTGGCCGTGACCCAATCGTCAGTGCGCGGGTCGTGATAACCGCTCACCGGCTGCTCCTCAGCGTCCAGGCTGCCGTGAAAACGCGAGATGCGTGCCATGAGCAGCTCCCGAACATACTTACCGACGAGTGACGCCAGCATCACGAGCGCATCGCTCGCGTCCGCGTCCTGCACAAAACTGACTTCGCCAAGCCCTGGGAAATAGTAGCTGCTCCGCGCTCGGCTCACCTGCAGGGCCGTGTGCAGGCGCCCCGATAACGGGCCAAAGAACCGGTCATAGTCAGTCATACCGCCAACCTTGCCGCACACGGCCACGAGCTCGGTCGACGTGCGTTGCCGTAGCGCGAGGAGCAGCTCTTCCATGACATGCAGGTCGCTGACGAAGCGATTTTTGCCACGATCGCGCGCCCGATTGAGGCGCTGAGTGCACGTGCTAGCGGTGACCACGTGCACTACGTCGACGCCTCGCTGCCTCAACCGCTCCAGGTGACCCGTCAAACGTGCGCAAAGCTCGGGGCTCGACTCGAAGCCTTCACCCTCGACGCTCCAACATTGCCTCTCGATGTGCCGCGGACACTCTCGGCGCAGACTCGCCGGACCCTCCACGGAGAGCTGCTCGAACAGCGCCTGCGGCGTTGGGCAGCGATCCCGCGTCAGCGCACGCGCCCAAGCTTCGCCCAGCGTGACATTCGAATGGCTCACCAGGCGTTTCGAGTCATCGAGATCTTGCCTGACTTTGCCACGCAAACGACGCCCGAGGACTGCCTGCCCCGCGGGCGTGACTTCGGCCAACACAGCGGTAACCACCAAGGGGCCGAGGCGAGCGCCCAGACCATTCTCATCCACGCCGACCCGGCAGGACGTCACCACTTAGCATTCCGGGCCAGCTCGACGGCGCGCTCTTGGAACCATTGGCCCGCGGGAGGCCCAGCCTTACATTCGCCATCCGACTCGCCAGGCCTCTTGATCCACTGAAACGCATCCAACGCCGATTCACCCGTATCTGCCGTCGGCGGACGACCCAAAGCTCGACCGACCGGATTGCACCAGTCTTCCTCAGCGGGTGGCGCAGGCCCGTTACCGTTGCGACTCGAGTCGATGATGAAGTGAGTTTCGATTCCGAGCGCCCGGATCAGGTCCTTTCCGTATTTGATCAGCTCGTCATCGGCTCTGTAGTTGGAAGTGTTGAGGGCAAAACCTCTGGCCTGGTCAATCCCGGCAAGCTTCAAGCGCTCCGCCAGCTCGGGCGCGGGTATCCAGTTCGAATTCCCGGCGTCGATGTAGACCGATACCCCGGGCTGCGCCTCGAGAACGCCCACTGCCTGTCGAATCAGCTCCAGCCGCTTGCCTTGATCTTCGACCGAGAGGCATTGCTTCAAGAGCGGCACTGCATCGGGTTCGAGCACCACGACCGCACGGCGCTCAGCGATGCCGGCAGCGAACGCCGTGATCCATTCGAGATAGGCACCCGAGTCACGCGCGCCCCCCGCCGAGTACTGACCGCAGTCGCGATTGGGTACGTTGTACGCCACCATGAAAGCCAACTCGCCGGCTCGCTCGGCGGCGTTGGCGTAGTTGTGCACCACTGTCTTGATGTCCGCGCTCCAGCCACCGTACCAGTTGGCTTGGGGCTGCGCGGCAATCTTGGCGATGAGAGCTGCCTCTGCGGGATTGTCCTTTTCGATGCGCTTCTGAGCGTTCTCCGCGTTCGAATACGGCGCGCGGTATACCTTGATGCCGGCAAATGGATTACCGCTAGCCGCCGGCTGTGCGCCAACGCTCGTGCCAGCGGCAGTAGGAGACTCCGGCCCTCGAGCGCGGCCGCATGCAAGGGCACCCAGGCCAACCGCGCTGAAACCGCCGACGCCCAGCCAAAACAGGGTCAGAGATCTCCGGACGCCGAGGGCACGCATCGCGCTTGGATAGCGCAGCCCCCAGAAGCTGTAAAGGTTCGTAACTTCGATCGATTGGGCATTGATTCCGCAGCATCGTTGCATGGCTACTCGCAATCGATTAGGCCGTTTTCTGCTGCACGACTCATGGCGCTCAGCATGGCCGGATCGATGTCGGCAAGCGTGGGCAAACCGAAGCGCATGCGCGTGCGGTCGTGCCCGATGAAACGACCTTAGAAGTAGTCGTCGTCGATCGCCGTCCAGCGGCCGTACCAGCGCATGGCCGTACTCGAAGTCGCCGCCCGGATTGTTCCGGCTGAGCACGAGCGCGACCTGCCCCCACGCGCGAGAGCACGATGCCGCGCCTCTCCAGCACCGCGTCTCCTGGAACGGGCCAGGGCGCGAGGCGTCTCGGGCGGTTCGAGCGCCGCCGCGATGACCCCCAGACGGGGGACAAGCAGGGAATATTGAGGCGCCTCTAAAACGGCAAACGGCGGCTTCCGACCGATTGGCCGCTTGGCGCCAGAGATGTCGTCGCTGACAAGGTCAGAAGCGACCCGCTGAGCACGGTTGCACTCGGCCGCCCATCATGCCTTAGAGTAATCTCCATGCGTCTGGACTGACGTTAACTGATGAGTATCGCCAAAGAACAGCGCTCGATGGAACGCCAGGGGCGCTCCGAAAATCCCTCGGCAACACCCGAGCGGCTGTCGGCAGTCGAGGCCCTGGAGCGGGAGCTGCGGGCCCGACAGCGCGGGCGCTGGTGGAAGCTCGGCATCGGCATCGCCCTGTTGCTCGGCGCGAGCTACGGCATCCATGCTTGGCGACAGCGTGGCAAGCCCGTGGCTTTGCCACCGTTTGTCACGGCGCAGGTCGAGGTGCGTGACATCGTCGAAACGGTCGAATCCAGCGGAAAGCTCAGACCGGTCACCGAGGTCAAGGTGGGCACGCAGATCTCCGGTCGCGTGGTGCGTGTGCACGTCGACTTCAACCGTCGCGTCAAGAAGGGTGATCTGCTGGCTGAGATAGATCCGAGCCTATTCGGTGCTCAGGTGAGCCAAGTTGCGGGCCAATTGAGCGGCGCCCAGGCGGAGCTCGCGCGCGCGCGCGCCGCGCACCACTCGGCTCAGATCACCTTCGAGCGCACCGAACGCCTCAAGTCAGAAAATATCGCCTCACAAGCCGACCTAGAGCAGGCACACAATGCGCTTCAGTTGGCGCACGCCGACACCCTCGCGGCGAGCGCCCGCATCGACGGCTTGACCGCCGGGCTCAAGAGCGCAAATACCACGCTGGCGTATACGAAGATCTATTCGCCCATCGACGGCATCGTGATCGATCGCGCTGTAGATCCCGGGCAGACCGTGGCTTCGAGCTTCTCGGCGCCGGTGCTGTTCGTGATCGCCGAAGACCTTTCAGCCATGCAGGTGCTGGCGGACATCGATGAGGCGGACGTGGGCAAGATTGTCGAGGGCATGGCCGCCGAGGTGAGGGTCGACGCGTTTCCCGATCAGATCTTCGCGGGTACGGTCACTCAAATTCGCTACAACCCGACCGAGGTGCTGGGGGTGGTCACCTATGCCGCAGTGCTCGACGTCAAAAACGACGAGCTAAAGTTACGGCCGGGCATGACCGCCACGGTGACCATCACGGCCAAGGCGGTCAAAGGCGTCAAGGCGGTCCCGAACGCCGCGCTTCGCTTCAAGCCAAAGGAACCGGGGCGCGTTGGCCCAGTCATGGAGCTCGAGTCGGGCCAGCGGCGCGTCTACGTGGCGCGAGCTGATCCAACAGCCGGCCCCGTTGCCACCCCAGGCAAGGATTCGCCCGCACCAGGCGTCCCTCAGCAAAACATCACGCCACGCGTCGTGTACGTCGGCATCAGCGACGGTGTCTGGACCGAGATCGAACGCGACAGCCTCGACGCCGGCGCTCTGGTGGTCACAGAGGAGCGCAGCTCCCCCGAGGAGAAGCGCCGGAAGTTCCTCGGGCTCTTTTGATGGCGCGCGCACCAGCGCACACGTCCCGGCGCCAGCTGCGCCTGATCGCGGAGGGGTCAGCGAGAACGGCTGACGAGCTGGTCGGGTCGCCCCTCATCGAGCTCGAGGGGGTCGGTAAAGACTATGTGACGGGTCCCGAGGTCGTGCACGCCTTGATAGACGTGGAGCTCAGTATCCCACGCGGACAGTTCGTCGCCATCGTCGGCGCCAGCGGCTCGGGCAAGAGCACGCTGATGAATATCCTCGGCTGCCTCGATCGTCCGAGCTATGGGCAGTATCGCCTCGGCGGAGTCGATGTCGGGGTGAGGTCGGTCGACGACCGTGCCTTGGTTCGAAACCGCTTGATCGGTTTCGTGTTTCAAGGCTTCAACCTGCTGCCACGCACCAGCGCGCTGGAAAACGTCGAGCTGCCACTGTTGTATCGGGGAACACCCAAGAGAGAGCGCCGGCGGCTGGCACTCCAAGCGCTCGACCAGGTGGGCCTCTTGGGCCGCGCCAGCCACCGCCCCAATGAGCTATCCGGCGGACAGCAACAGCGCGTGGCGATCGCTCGCGCGCTGGTCACGCGCCCGCCAGTGCTGCTCGCGGATGAGCCCACGGGGAACCTCGACAGTAAGACGACGCGGGAAGTGATGGACCTGCTCGAGCAGCTGGTGGCTGATGAAGGGATTACTCTGGTGCTCGTCACGCACGAAGAGGACATCGCTGCCCGAGCGCACCGCGTGATCTCCGTGCGCGATGGCAAGATAGAAAGGGACGACTATAACACCTCTCCGCCGAGTGGTAGGCCGTCGGGGCCGACCGCGCTCGAGAGCGCGCCATGAGCGCGATTTGGGAATCCGTCTGGCTTGCGCTCTGCTCGATCGGGCGCTCGAAGCTGCGCTCGATGCTCACGGTGCTCGGTGTGCTGATTGGCACCGCCGCGGTCGTTACGGTCGTGGCGTTGGGGGAGTCGGCGCGTGAGCAGGTCAGCGCGCAGATCCAAAGCCTGGGCTCGAACCTAATCTACATCTTCAATGCCTCGGGTGAAGGACAGTCACAGGCGGGAGAGCGCGCGGGCTATCGGCTGTCGGTGCGCGACGCAGAGGCGATTCGCCGGCAGGTGACCGGCCTCAAAGCCATCACGGTCTACTCCAGCACGGCGGCGCAGGTGGGTAGCGAGTTCGAAAGCGCGCGCGTGGACGTCGTGGGCGCAGACCAGGACTATGTGACCGTGCGCGGTTACGAGGTGGTCTCCGGCCGGGACCTCACGCTACTCGAGGTCCAGGGCAAGGCCAAGGTGTGTCTGATCGGGCAGACCGCTTCCACCAAGCTGTTTGGCAGCGCTGACCCAGTGGGGCACTCGGTGCGGATCGGACGGCATCGATTTAGCGTGGTGGGCCGTTTGTCCCCCAAGGGCCAAACACCATTTGGCACCGACCAGGACGACCGCATCATCATGCCCATCGGGAGCTGGCATGCGCGCGTGTCACCAGGCAAAGCCGGGCGCGTGGACATGATCATCGCGTCCGCGCCGGACTCGGCCACGGTGGATGGCCTGCGAAACCAGATGGACCAGGTCATGCTGGAGCAGCACCGCACTCCCCCTGACGGCAAGCGCAGTTATCGCTTGTTGACCCAGGACACGTTTCGACAGAACGAGGAGGAAATCTACGGGGTGCTCTCGGTCGTGCTGGTCAGCGTCGCCGCGATTTCCCTGTTCGTCGGCGGCGTGGGTGTGATGAACATCATGTTGGTCAGCGTCAATGAGCGGCGCCGCGAGATCGGCACGCGGCTCGCCGTTGGGGCACGGCGGCGTGACATTCGCTGGCAATTTCTGGCCGAGGCCATGACCTTGACCACCCTCGGTGGTATTGCTGGCCTCGGCCTGGCACAAGGCGGCATCGAAGTGCTCGAGGACCGGCTGGGTTGGGCGATGCAGCTCAACTTTGCAGCGGTGTTGACGGCACTCGGAACCAGCCTGACTCTGGGGCTCGTTTTCGGTTTGTTACCCGCGCAACGCGCCGCGAGGCTCGACCCGATCGAGGCGCTACGGCACGAGTGACCTCGACCCTTCAGGCGTCGCTCTCTCAACCTCACCCCTTCGCAAATGTTTCGCTTCTTATTCACCTCACTGCCGCTTGGCTTCGCTTCCATCCTGCAGTGGCCTATGCGGGCCGCGCTGACGGCCTTTGGAATTCTGATCGGGGTGGCCGCCGTGGTGATTACGGTGGCGCTCGGCGAGGGCACCGAAATCGCGGTGCAGCGCAAGCTGAATAACTTGGGAGAAAACACGCTCACCGTGGTCCCCGAAGCCGGGCGAACGAGCGGCGCCGACCTCGAGCATTCGGAGCCTCGCCTGACTGAGGGCGACGGCCAGGTGATTGCCCGGGAAGCGCCGAGCGTGCTCGAGGTCGCCCCGTTGCTCACGTCGCGCGCCGACGTCGCGTTTGGCGGGTTCAAGCTGTCGAGCGAAGTGATCGGGACTAGCCCGAGCTTTCTCAGCATCCGTGCCTGGCCCGTGCTGGCGGGAGAGCTGTGGTCGGAGCAAGCAGAAAAGACGGCCAGTCGGGTGTGCCTGATCGGTCTCGACGTGGCCGCCGAGCTCTTCGGTGACGCCGATCCGGTGGGCCGCGTAGTGCGCATCGGACGCCACCCTTTTCGGGTGCTGGGGGTGCTCGGCGAGAAAGGCCCAGGCGCGTTTGGCCAGGACCAGGACAATGTCGTTCTGATGCCCATTGCGACGCAACGCTCCAAGCTTCAACCCACTAGCCCGGGCCGGGTCAACCAACTCTTGATCAAGGCCAGGCACGCGGGCAGCATCGATTCTGCCCGACTCGAAGCCACGGCCATACTCCGGCAGCGCCATGGTTTGTGGGAGGGCGCCGACGATGACTTCAGCATCCGCAGTCAGGAGGCGTTTCGGGAGACCCAAGATGGAGTGGTGGGGGTGCTGCGCTTGTTGTTGACGTCGGTCGCCGCCATCAGCCTGTTGGTCGGCGGAATTGGCATCATGAACATCATGCTGGTGAGTGTGACTGAACGGACCCGAGACATTGGCATTCGCATGGCCATCGGCGCTAGCCGCTGGGACATTTTGGCGCAATTTCTCACCGAATCCATTCTGTTGTCAGTGATCGGCGGGGCTCTCGGCGCGGCGCTGTCGGTGGCGGGAACCCTCGCGATCGGTCAGGCGCTGTCCTTGCCCATGCAGCCTTCTGCCAATGCATTATTGCTGGCGCTGGGGGTCAGCACAGGTATCGGCGCGATCTTCGGCTTGATCCCTGCGTGGCGTGCGGCTTCGCTCGACCCCATCACGGCGCTGGGTCGACAGTGAATGCTACCTCGAGCCAGGCGCTGCCAGCTCTGAGCGTCGACGCCCCCAACGTGCCTTTACGCTTCGCGCATGTTGCTGTGTTCGTGCCACTCAGCCAGGCTTATAGCTTCGCAGTTCCTGAAGCGCTCACGCGCGAGGTCGTGTGCGGCGCACGCGTCGTGTGCGCGTTCCGCGGGCGCCAGATCATGGGTATCGTGCTCGACGTGGGCGAGGGCGACGCGGGAGTGCCCAAAGAGAAGCTGAAGCCGATCCTGGCCGTAGTCGATTCGGAGCCTGTCGTCCCCGCCGAGCTGCTCGGTTTCCTGTGCGAGCTAGCCAACTACTACATGGCACCGGTGGGTGAGGTGATGCGCCTTGCCGTCCCTGCCATCGAGCGCTCACGCGCTCGCGCGCTCGATCATGAAGGGCTACTCGGCGGCCGTCGCGTTCAAGCGGTCGGTCGCAGCCTCAGCTATGTGACCCTTCGACCCCCTGCTGATCGTCCCGAGGCAAACCCGAGCGCTGCCACGTTCAAGGGACAGGCCAGGGAGATCTGGCAACACCTGGAGGCTCAAGGCACCACGTCGCTCGCAGAGCTCAGCAAGCGTTGGGGCAATGCGCGTACCGCGGTGAAGAAGCTGGAGGCGCTCGGCTGGGTGCAAACAGAGCAGCGCTCCGAGCTCGACGGGCCCTTTTTTTCGAGCCCCGTCCAGGCGGACACCCCTCCGGAGCTGAATGCCGCGCAACAGGCCGCGGTGACGCAGATCACCGAGGAGCTCACGGCCAAAAAAAACCGGGCCTTCCTGCTGCACGGGGTCACTGCCTCCGGCAAAACCGAGGTCTACCTTCGTGCAGTGCAAGCAGCTCTCCAGTTGGGGGGCAGCGCCTTGATTCTGGTGCCTGAGATTGCCTTGACGCCGCAGCTCGTTGGCCGTTTTCGCGCACGGCTCGGCGACACCATTGCGGTCCTGCACAGCGGCCTGTCAGATCGACAACGTTACGCGATGTGGACGCTGCTGCGCAGCGGTGAACGGCGCGTGGCCGTGGGCGCCCGATCCGCCCTGTTCGCACCCATGCAAGGCCTACTACTTTTGTGTGTCGACGAGGAGCAAGACACTTCGTTCAAGCAGGAGGAAGGGGTACGTTATAACGCGCGCGACATGGCGCTCTTGCGGGCGCAGCGCGCGGGCGCCGTCTGTGTGCTCGGCTCGGCCACGCCATCGCTCAAGAGCTTTCACGCCCTCGGCACGCACAAGCTCACGCGGCTCGTGTTGCCGGACCGCGCGCACCGCCGAGCCGCCCTGCCCGAGACCGAAATCGTCGACCTGCGCCGGGTTGGCCCGGGGTGCCCGGGCGAGCGCCTGCTCAGCTTGCCCCTGTGCCGCGCTCTCGAACAGGTGCTGGAGCGAAAAGAGCAGGCGATTCTTTTTCTAAATCGGCGCGGCTTCGCGCCGAGCGTGACGTGTGAGTCCTGCGGGCACATCTTGGGTTGCCCCAGTTGTGAAGTCCCCCTCACCTATCACATGAGCCCTCGGCCGCACGTGGTGTGCCACTACTGTGACTACCGAGACGCTGTCCCCGAGCGCTGCAGCGCTTGCAAGAGCCCGAGCTTGGGCTTCGAAGGCGCCGGCACCGAACGTATCGAGTCTGCCCTCGAAGGCGCCTTCCCTGCGGCCCGCGTCGCACGTCTGGATCGCGACACTGGCGCCGGGCTCAAGAGCGAGGGCGTGCTGCGCAAGATGCAAGAGGGTGAGCTCGATATCCTGGTGGGGACACAGATGGTGACGAAAGGCCACGACCTGCCTCGCGTCACCCTGGTCGGTGTCTTGAACGCCGATGCCGGCTTGAGCATGCCGGACTATCAGGCCTCCGAGCGAACGTTTCAGCTCCTGGTGCAGGTTGCGGGCCGCGCCGGGCGCGGAGATACACCGGGCAAGGTCTTGATCCAGACTCGAAGCCCTGAGCACCCCGCCATCGCGTTGGCCTTGAAACACGACGTCGAAGGTTTCGTCCGCTACGGCCTCGCCGACCGCGAGTCGCTCGGCTATCCACCATTTTCAAGGTTGGCCATGGTGCGCGTTTCCGCCGTAGATGAGCAGGTGGCACGCCAGGCGATTGCTGAGCTTGCCAGCACAGCGCGACAATGCGCAGGGGGCCAGGTGGAGATCTTGGGACCTTCACCCGCGCCCATCAGTCGCCTGCGTAATCATTACCGCTTCCGGCTCGTGGTGCGCTCCAAGACGAGAGGCCCGCTGCGGCGGGTGCTCGAGGCCGTGCAGAATGCCCGCGTGGATCGGCACGTGCGGATGGTCGTCGATGTCGACCCGGTCAGCATGTTGTAGCGAACACATGCTTATCGCGCCACGAGCTTGCCGATCAACCGAGCCAGCTCGCTGATGAGCTCCCGTTCGCGTGCCCTTTCTGTGGCCCCCAACACCCGCGGGTCACGAGCTCGACGAGAGTGGCCAGCCCTCCTGCCGAGATCCCTTCTGCCGAGCTCCACGCCCGCTTGGAAATACGCTTGATTCAACTGAGACGTGTGCTCGAGCAGCGCGTCCTCCAAAGCGAGCCAACTCTGGCGTTGCGACACGTCGAGCGTGCCCTGAAACTGTTGCCCTAGCTCGAGCACCTGCTGGAGCGAGCGCCGATAGCCACTCGTCCGTTCGATGCGCGCCGCGATCCGCGACCACCTGCGAGACCCGGTGCCCTGACTCACGAAAAGTACTAGCTCAGCGGCCGGAGAACCGAGACGAGAATAAGACAGCATGGCCGCTTTAGACTAATCATTTGTTCAGTCATTGGGAAGACCCAAGGTCGCGCGCTTCAATGCTTCGACCACGTGAAAGGCGAGCGGCTTGCTCAACACGAGATTGGCGAGTGCGCGGTTTCGCAGCGGATTTTCGTTCGATACCGTGTCGTGGGGCACCAGCCGCCCGGAGATCAAAACTCGGATGGAGTCAGGCCAGCGTGCGAGCTGCTCGAGAATGCGCTCCCCGGAGCCATCCGGGAGCTCCCAGTCTACAAAGGCCAGGTCCACTCGGGCCAACCCGGCCAAAGCGGCCTCCGCCTCACCGACCGAACCCGCCAGATGCACGTCCAGCTCTGGTTTCAGGCACCGGGCCAGCGCTCGACAGATCTCCGGATCATCGTCAACGACGAGCGCGCACGGGTGACGGCCACTTGTCGCGCTCGAAGCAGCTGAACCGCCGTCTGAAGACATGCCTGAGCACACGGCGCGACGTAGCGACGATTGGGGCAGCGAGGATTGGGGTAGCGAGGCTCGATTAGCCGCAGCCCCACCAACCCACCCCGGTTCTCGGCGCGCTGGTTCTGGGGTCACAGCCTCCATTGCTGGCTGGCCGCGTGACCCGCGCTGTTTGGCCGAACGTCGCGTTAGCATGTCTCTAGTCCCTCACGCCTGCCGTCCAAACTCGGCGGACCTGTCGTCTACCCAGAGCTCCGCTCCCAAAAGAATTGCCAGTATGGATCACAACCTCTGCCTACGTCAAATATGACGTATTCAAATCGAGCGTAGGCACTTCTACAACCTGACGCATATGGTTGAGTCGCTCGAAGAGCGCTTCGGAAAGCGCTGCAAAAAGCTACGGCATCAAGCGGGCTTGTCACAGCTCGACATGGTCCGAGACCATGGCTTCTCACTCTCGCATTACCAGAAAATCGAACGGGGCACGCTGGATCCGCGCCTCAGCACGCTAATGAGAATCGCCAAATCGTTCGGTGTATCCGTTTCCGAGCTCGTCAGCTCACTGTAACCGTAACGAAACATTTCGGCGAAAGATGCCCGCCCCTCTTCACGTGGCAACACTGAAGGCCACTCGCGCGCCTCCCCCCGGCACGTTCTCCGCCCAAGCCTGGCCGCCGTGCGCCTGCGCGATGCGCAGAACTAGCGTCAGCCCGAGCCCGAGTGAACCGGGTTGAGCGTGGCTCGACTCGCCAGCGCGATAGAACGCGTCGAAAGCCCGCGCTAATGTTTCCGGTGCGAAACCCGGCCCTGAATCATGCACTTCACAAATCAGTACCGGCTTCGCAAGGCTGCCCTGCTCAAAGCGCAGCACACAGCTCGAGGGGCCGTTGCCGTGCCTGACCGCGTTGTCAAAGAGGTTATCCAGCGCCCGCGCAATCAAGGTCGGGTCGACGTCGACCCGAGCACCGGCGGTGCGATCGTCGAGCAGCCCCTTGGCGAGCTGACGCCTGTCCATGACTTCTCGGCAGAGGTCGGCCAAGACGACGCTCTGCTTGGTCAGCATTTCAAAATCGAGGCGGGAGCTCGCGAGCAGTTTACCGATCAACGTGTCGAGCTCCAAAACCTCCCGTTCGATGGCATCCAGAGCCCGCGTGTCGTGCCTGTCTCCACGCAGGATCTCGGCGCACACCCGCAAGCGGGAGAGCGGGCTGCGCACCTCATGCGAGACCGCCGCAAGTAGCTCCCGCTGGTCGCGCATTTGCCGCTCGATGCGTTCTGCCATGTCGTTGACCGATTCGGCGAGGAGCCCCAGCTCGCCTCGCTGATGCCGGCCCAGGCGAACTCGTGCGCTCAGGTTGCCACTTCCAATCTCGCGCGTGGCGCCCACCAAGAGCGACAGCGGGCGCGTGATGCGCCGGGCCACTAGCGCGGCGGCCGTCCACAGCACCAGACAGGCCGAGCCCAGCACCACCAGCCCGGTCAAAGCGCCACCCCGATGGTGGCTGTGAAGACAGGCCCGAACTTGACCGAGCAGAACGCCCTCCCGCTCTATGTCGAGCGTCCGCCGCATGCCGTGGCAGCCGGGCGGACCGACTTGCACGAGCAAGTTGCCCTCGGCGTCGGTCAGCCCAATTGTAGCACCAAACGCCTCGGCCAGCTCACGCGTGTAGGCATCACGGGCGCCCGGGTCTTGCCAGCGCTCTAGAAACTGGGTGGCCGCAAAAGCGCTGACTTGCTCGACGCGGGCCATGAAAGGCGACGACCCCGACTGCATCAAGCTGAGCACGAGCGCCACGACCACCCCGGTGACCAGGATGGTGAGCGCCAACCACGCAAACAGCTGGTGCTGCAGGCGCCGGTAGCGAGGCCGCATCAGGCGGGGTCCCGAGTAAACATGTAGCCCACACCGCGCACCGTGCGGATCAGACGCGGCGGATCATCCCCCAACTTCTTGCGCAAGTGAGACACGTGCACGTCCACCGCGCGGTCGCTCACGGTGACGTCGCTTCGCCCTGCGAGCTCGAGCAGGGAGCTACGTGCCACGACCCGGCCGGCCCGCTGCATGAGCGCGACCAGCACGTCAAACTCCAGGCCGGTGAGATCCACGACTTGACCAGCGTTCTCGACGCGACGGCTCTCCAGATCCACCGACACACCCGACACTGACAGCTGCCGCCGCAACACGTTGGTTTGAGCACGCCGCACGACCGCGCGCAGGCGCGCCAAGAGCTCACGCGGGCTAAATGGCTTGGGCAAGTAATCATCCGCGCCCAGCTCCAGCCCCACCACGCGGTCCGTCTCGTCGCCCTTGGCGGTCAACATGATGACTGGCAGATCGCTCGTTTCCCGAATTTTGCGCAGCACGGCGAGCCCGTCCATGCCCGGCATCATCACATCGAGCAATACAGCGTCCACCGTGCTGCTCTCGAGCAGGCGCAGGGCGGTCTGCCCATCCGGCGCAGACCGCGCGCTCACGTCATTTTGCTTCAGGTAACTCTCGAGCAGCTCGAAAAGCCGCGCGTCATCATCGACGATTAGGACCTGGAGAGCCATGACGGAAACCCTCCCATACCACGATCATGCTCAGGGCGCTGGCGCGCTCGGGGGCGAGCCTCCGGGCTGCTGCACGCGCTCGGCGGCGCGCACGCACGCTTCTGCCACCCTATCCATGTGGGACTCATGCGCGCCCCAGCGGTGACGCCAACCACCCTCGTGGTGGTAGCGCAACGAGTGTATCCCCAGGGCGAACCCGCACACGGTGCCCAAACCCAACAGAACCAATACCAGCTTACGTCTCACGGCTTTCTCCATTCCGAGCCTTCAAAAGGCACAAGCGTTTGCTCAGGCTGTCACTCCGGCCCTGTTCACATGCAAAAATACCCCGGCCCTGTTTCGATCAGACGAGCGAGGCGCCGGCGTTGATCGGGGTCGAGCGCCTCATGCACCTTGCCGAGCGCGCTGGACAGCGCAGCCCCGTGCCGCGCCAGCTCAGCCGTATGGCGCTCGAGCGATGACTCGAGGGTGGCCCCGTCAAAGCGGTCGCCGCGCAGCGCCCCGGCGACCTGGCCACGGGCAGCATCGAATTGCGGCCGCAGCTCGGCCAGGGATTGGCGCAGCTCGCCCAGCGCCGCGCGGATGGCTTTCTCTTGCCCAGGCGAGGTGTCGAGCTCCTGAAACGCGCGGTACATCCCGAATCGGCCATGGCGCCCAAAACCGCGCCCGTTACAGCCGTGGTGACCCCAGCCGCGGTGGCGCAGCACACTGACAAACGCCACCAGGCACAGCGTGCCAAATACAAAACCGAACATGATTTCTGCTCCTTGCGTAGGCCGAATCCATCCCAGCGATAGGAATGGCCTGCCTCAGAACAGCTTGCAGCGGGTGTGTTGCGCGGCTTCCCGGAGCTGTGTGAAGAAATGTTGAGCTTGCGGCCGTCCCTAGCTTCGCGGCTCCGCGCGGCGCGTGAGCGTTTCGATCACGAAGGGATGTTCGTTGCGTTCGTCGGCGACATGCTGACTCTCGACCCGCACGTCCCATTCACCCTCGTCGAAGCTCGGAAAAAAAACATCTCCGGGCACGTCGGCCAGCACACGCGTGCGATAAAAGGTGTCGGCGAGGGGCAACGCCAGCGCGTAAATCTGGGCTCCGCCGATCACGAACGCCTCGGTCTCGCCTGCAGCGCGAGCCAGCTCTAGAGCCGCGTCCAGGCTGGCCACCACTGGACAATCGGCGCTGAAATTCGGGTCGCGAGTGAGCACGATGTTGGGCCGGCGTGGCAGAGACTTGCCCATGGCTTCGTAGTTTTTCCGACCCGTGATGACGTGATGCCCCGTCGTTTTTTGCATGAAGAAACGCGAATCGTCGCGAATTCGCCACGGTAGATCATTGTTACGGCCAATCACACCGTTTCGCGCCACCGCCGCAATCAGGCTGACTTTCATCGCTCGAAGCCCGCGCTCAAACCGCAATCGGCGCTTTGATCCCGGGGTGGGGATCGTAGCCCTCCAGCTCGAAGTCTTGCAAAGTAAAACCGAATAGATCGCGCACCTCTGGATTCAGACGCATGCGGGGCAGCGCCCGGGGCTCCCGCTCGAGCTGTAAACGCGCCTGGCGCTCGTGGTTCAAGTACAGGTGCACGTCGCCAAAGCTATGGATGAGCTCACCCGGCGCCAGACCACACACCTGGGCCACCATCAGCGTCAACAGCGCATACGAGGCAATGTTGAAGGGCACGCCGAGGAACACGTCAGCGCTGCGCTGATACAGCTGGCACGACAGCTTGCCCTCCGCCACGTAGAACTGAAACAGACAGTGGCAGGGAGGCAACGCCATACGCTCGATGTCCGCGACGTTCCAGGCGCTCACGATCAAGCGCCGCGAGTCGGGGTTCTGCCGGATCTGCTCCAGCACGCGCGACACCTGATCGACATGGCCACCGCTGGGCGTCGGCCAGGAGCGCCACTGATAGCCGTACACCGGCCCCAGCTCACCCTCTGCGTCCGCCCACTCATCCCAAATCGAGACGTCGTGCTCATGCAGAAAGCGGATGTTGGTGTCTCCCCTCAAGAACCAAAGCAGCTCGACGATGATGGACCGCAGGTGCAGCTTTTTGGTCGTGAGACACGGAAACCCCTGCGCGAGGTCGAAGCGCATTTGGTGACCAAACAAGCTGAGCGTACCCGTGCCGGTCCGGTCATCCTTGCGATGCCCTTTGGCCAAGATTGTGCCCAATAAATCGAGATAGGCGCGCACAGTAGGAGACTAGTCCGGTCGTTCATCACAGGCAATCCCGAGTAGCTTCCGCGTAGGCTCGGTCGCAGCTGGCTGCCACCGCTGGCGGGCCGGTCCGCGACGGTGTGCGCCGCCGCGTGTGAAAGGGATTGGCCGCACACCGCCCTACGCTGAGGCTGCGTGTGAGCGTGCGAAAGAGCGCGAGCGCGTTTGCGCGCTGAGCGGCGTGGGTGAAAACTAGACCGTATCGCAATAAACCTCGCGCGGGGAAGGCCATCCAAATGCGGCACGTGAACAACATCGGAAAATACGCGGCCCTCGTGACGTTGGGCAGCCACTTCGCGCTGGGCTGCGGCGCAAGCGGCAACCCTTCGGGCAGGAGCGTCGCAAACATAGACAACCCGCTGACGAACCCGGCACAGGGCCCCGCCGCGGGCAACCCCGACGGTGAGTGCGCCATCCCCGCGGAGGCCAGACCCGTCGACACCCGCACGCCGGACCGCGTGGTGGGCAGCGGCACCCCCGCGAGCTGTACCGGTGACGCCTTCATCGAGGCCGTGGAGCGGGGCGGGCTCATCACCTTTGACTGTGGCCCGGAGCCGGTCGTCATCACCCTCGATCGACCTGCCAAGGTGCGCAACGATGCCAGCGACGAGATCGTCATCGATGGCAACGGTAAAGTCACACTGAGCGGCGCTGGCCGCACGCGCATCCTGTACATGAACACCTGCGACGAAGAGCAGGTGTGGACGTCGAGCCATTGCGACAATCAGGCTACGCCGCGCCTCACCGTGCAAAATCTCACGTTCATGGACGGCAACTCCAGCAATGAGGACGAATACGACGGCGGCGGCGCCATCTGGGTGCGGGGGGGCCGCTTCAAGATCATCAATTCGCGCTTCTTCAACAACGTGTGCGCGGACGAAGGACCCGACGTGGGTGGAGCCGGTGTGCGGGTATTCGATCAATACGATGGGCAACCCGTGTATGTCGTCAACAGCACCTTCGGCGGCGCCGACGGCTATGGCAACAGCTGCTCGAATGGCGGCGGTGTCAGCAGCATCGGCGTCTCATGGTCGATCATCAACAGCCTGTTTTCGCACAACGAGGCGGTGGGCGAGGGCGGCAATCCAGCCGAACGCGGCACACCCGGGGGTGGGAGCGGGGGCGCCATCTACAGCGACGGCGGCACGCTGAGCCTGTCCTTGTGCGGGACACTGCTCGAGCGCAATCGCGTCAACGCGTATGGTAGCGCCATCTTCTTTGTCAGCAACAACCACGATGGCCTCTTGCGGATCGAGGACTCGACCGTGCGCGACAACACCGGCGGTGATTGGAACGTGCTGCCCGGCATCTCGATGCACGAAGACACGGAGCAGATCACGTCGAACTCCACCATCGAGTGAGGCGCGGGCGTTGCGGCCCTGCGGGTCAGTAGCGACCGGCCAGGGCCAGCGCGCCCAAATCGAAGGGCGGAGCGCAGTCCGTGCCTTCCGCACGCGGGGCCACGGCACGCGGGGGCACGGCGCCCCGTGTGACCGGCAGACGCTGCAACAGCACCGGGCGGCGCTGCCCTTGCTCGAAGTACACCCGATGGGCCGCGACAACCACACCCTGCGACTCCAACAGAAACGTGTTCCAGCCCGGGTTCAACGCATACGGCGACTGCGCACGCGCAGGCTCCAGCCACTCTTGGTCCACGAACACGTAATCGCCAGAGGCAGCCTCGACGCCGAGATCGATCTGCGCCCACGCGATCCTCGACACCAGCGCTTCTCTCTCCGCTTCGGCCTGCAGCCGCCAAACGGGCTGGTCTATGGCGGCCTCCTTCGGCGGTGCCATTTCGCGCAGCCGTTCGTAGGCGAAGAGAGCTTGGACGAGCTGACCCCCCTTTTCGCGGGCCCGCGCCAAGTGCAGCCAATGCCATGGCGTACGAGACGGTACTGGAACCGTCTCGATCAAGTCCGCGGCGATGGACCAGTGCCCTTGCGCGTAGGCGCGCGCCGCGTCCACCGACCCGGCGTCGGCCCAAGCCAGACGCGATGCAAAAAGCACCCCCGTGAGGGCGCCCAGCGCACGCCCGCCCAATTTGCTTCGTGTCTTCATGCTTACAACCTCTCGAAAGGCCACGTCATCCAAGCTCGCCGCGAACAAAGATTAGCGCGCCGGGCCCCGGGCTGCAATCCGAGCTTTGTCCCCAGGCGATGGACATGAGATAGCGTCGGATCTTACGTGGGAGGCGAACCGTGAACAAAGTTCTGATCGTCACCGGGGGCAGCCGCGGCATCGGCGCCGCCACCTCGATCTTGGCGGCGCGGCGGGGCTATTCCGTGTGTGTCAATTACCGGAGCCACCGCGAGGCGGCCGAAGGTGTTGTCCAAGCCATCGAAGCTGACGGTGGGCGCGCCGTCGCGGTGGCGGCGGATGTCACCGTCGAAGCCGACGTCTTGCGGCTGTTCGAGACCTCGGACCGCGCACTGGGCGCCCTCACGGGCTTGGTCAACAATGCCGGTATCCTGGAGACTCAGATGCGGGTGGAGAACATGGATGCCGCGCGGCTCGAACGGGTCTTCGCGACCAATGTCATTGGTCCGTTCCTGTGTGCCCGCGAGGCGGTGCGGCGATTGTCGACGAAACACGGCGGCCAGGGCGGCAGCATCGTGAACGTGTCGTCCGGCGCCGCGCGCCTGGGCTCACCGGGTGAATATGTGGACTATGCGGCCTCGAAGGGGGCGATAGACACCCTGACGATGGGCTTGGCACGCGAGGTGGCGGAGGAGGGCATCCGCGTGAATGCGGTACGGCCGGGCTTCATCTACACGGAGATGCACGCGAGCGGCGGAGAGCCGGGTCGGGTCGATCGACTCAAAGAGCTCGTGCCGATGAAACGCGGAGGCAGCCCCGAGGAGGTGGCCCAAGCGATCTTGTGGCTGCTGTCGGCAGAAGCTTCCTATGTTACCGGGTCGTTCATCGACGTCACGGGTGGACGCTGAACGGTTGCGGGGGAGCCCTCGATCCGCTATTCTAGTCAGTATGACTAGAATAGCATCCTCTCGCCCTCCCGCGAGGCCGCGTGCCCGGTTGCACCCACCCAAACCGGCACACTGGCCCTTGCAGGATGCCAAGGCGCGGTTCAGTGAGCTCGTGCGCCGCGCCAAAAGCGAGGGGCCGCAGCTGGTGACGGTGCATGGACGGGAAGAAGTCGTCGTGATCGCCGCAGCTGAATTCCGCCGACTCGAGGGCGATCGGACTGGGGCGGACCTCATCCAGGCGCTGCAGGCGTCGCCGCACCGCAATTCGAGCATTGCGCCAAGGCGCGCCCGGCTGCCAGTGCGCGACGTAATTTTGTGACAGCGGGGTGGCTGCTCGATACCAACGTCTTGTCGGAGCTGCGGCGTCCGAAGCCGAACGGCAAGGTCGTCGCGTTCGTGGCCGCCAAACCGCTCGAGCTACTCCATGTCAGCTCCGTCACGCTCGCGGAAATCCGGTTCGGGATCGAGCGAGTCGCCGATGCCAACCGACGTGCCGAGCTGACCGACTGGCTCAACAACCGCCTGCGACCCATGTTCGAGCAGCGCATCTTGCAGGTGACCGAGGACGTCATGTTCAAATGGCGGCTCCTCGTCGAGCACGGCCGCAAATCGGGCCACACGTTTTCTCAACCCGACCTGATCATCGCCGCGACCGCGCTCTTGCACGGCTTGGTCGTGGTGTCTCGGGACACCAGTGACTATGAGCGGGCACGTGTGCCACTCGTCAATCCTTGGCAATGAGCTGGGGCCCACTGGGGGCGAGGAGCATGGGTCACGCTTTACCCGGCTGGGTGTGCCCTTCCTTGCCGCAGATTCGTGGCGTTCTCCCCACCCTCTCGGGGTAAGCTCGACCGTTCCGGGGGCCGTTCTGGCCTTCGATAGGCTCGGACGAACATGGCGCCACACTTTCGAGGGCGCCAGCGCGGTCGGGCGCGTTGCGAGACACTCTGAACACGACCCCTTCCCCGAACTTCGCGTACCTCGCGCACCACGACGCGCGCCTCGCCGCGCTCGCCACGCAGGCCGAGGAGCATTTCGGGGCTGATCCCACGGGTCACGCTGTTCAAGCTCCGCCAGTTCGGCGAGGTGCTCGCGCAGCGGGCGGCTGCCAAGGTGGGCCTGTTCGTCAGCACCGACGAGGGGCAGCAGCAGCTCATTGACCGCCTCTGGG
>JANOIG010000239.1:0-7957 GCA_031407405.1 Deltaproteobacteria bacterium | reverse complement strand
GGGGAGCACGTGCACGACCAAGGATGCTTGGTGTCCGTACGAAGGAGGCCTCTGGTGCCAATGCACCAACTGCTTTTGGGGAGGGCCGGGGGTGCAGTGCGCTGGGGATGCAACCTGGCATTGTCAGAACCCGAACAACTCTCCTGGCTGTCCTTCGGCAATGCCGCGACTCGGCACGACATGTACCGCACCGAGTGATAGTCAGACGTGCATTTACCCTGAGCTCGGCGCTCCCGAGGCGCCAACATGTGGCACCATTGCTTTTCGTTGCAGCAATGGTGCTTGGGGCACCGCACCTCCCTTTTGTCTCATGTAGCCCGCCGCCACAGCCGCCGTGTTGGGCCCACTGGACGTTACGACTGCCTGAGGAGCGGACCCGGCGCCTGGGCTGCGAGACGCGCTGACGCCGCTGGCCGAGCTCGAATCGCGCGCCATGTTCGGCGGCACCACACTGATACTCCGGTCCAGCGCTCAAGCCGCCTTGGAAACCACCGACAAAGGCAAATGGACGCGAAACGTGCTCCCCACCCCCGGTCGACTCTCCACCTCGATGCGCCCACCATGCGCCTCGACGATGCGCCGAGCCACAAATAACCCCAGCCCCGCGCCAGGCACGAGCTCACGCGAAGCTCCGCTGCGCCGAAAAGGCTCAAAAATGCGCGCCTGATCGTCCGGTGGTATCCCTACACCGTGGTCCGCGACATTCAAGATCGCTTCACTACCGGGCTGCTCGAGCGCGATCTCTACCTTTCCTCCTCGCGGCGAGTACTTGATCGCGTTGCTCACCAGGTTGGTCAGCACCTGCTCGATGCGCAAGGGGTCACACGACACGAGCAAGGGCTGAGCCGGCAGCGCCAAGCGGAGCTCATGGTTCGGTGAGCTTTCGCGAAAGGTTTCGACGACGTCGCGAGAGATGTCACGCAGATCTCGCCGGCTCAAGCGAAGCTCGAGGTGTCCCGCTTCGACACGCGCGGCATCGAGCAAATCCTCGAGCATGCGTTCCAACCGCTCCACTTGCCGCCTGACCACGCTCAAGGCTTTTTCCGAGCTCTGTGGAGCCTGCGCTGGGCGATCCGCGCCGAGCAGCGCAGTGGACAGCTTGAGCACCGAGAGCGGATTTCTGAGGTCGTGAACGACCCCACCCAGGAAGGCGAGTCGGTTGTCGTATTGGCGCTCCAGCGCCACCGCCATTTCGTTAAAGCGGGCGGCGATATCGCGCAACTCACGAGGCCCGCTGACCGCCACGCGCGCACCCTTGTCTCCCTGGGCGAAGCGGCGCATGGCGGCTTCGAGATCGAGCACGGAGCGGAAGGCAAAAAACCGAAGCCACACCAGCACCGAGGCCACCGTGAGCACGAGCGCGACGGCGATGCCGGCTCCCAGGTACATGGCGATGCGATCCCAGTGCTCGACCCGAATGGCGGTATCACGGGTCTGCCGCACGTTCAGATGCACGAGCTCTTCTAGGGCCAGAAAGGCGGCCTCGAGCTCGGCCCCCGTTTCCCGCGCCACCTTTTCAAACTCGAGGCCCGCCACAGTAGCGCGGCGGTGGCCCTCGAGGTAGTCGTTCATCGTTCGACCCACCTCCTGAAACACGCGCTCCTCTTCGGCGGAGTTGACATGAGTGCGAATCTCGAGCAACCAGCCGCGCAGCTGCCCTTCGAGTTGGGCGCGCGCCAGGGGCTCCGCCAAGCGGTTATGAACCAGCAGGTCCACTTCCATCTCCTCGGCGGTGTGCACACTTTCGAGGGAGGTGGTCACGGTGGTGATGGTTTCATGCATGTACGCCGCCATGATGATGAGCGATGCCGCCGCGGCCAATGCGGAGAGGCCCATCGCTGTCATCACCGTGGCCAGGATGGCTCGCAAACTCATTCAAACACCCGTGCTTTCATCTCCATGGGTTTCACTGTGGCAGAGCCAAGCCTAACCTATGGGTATAGGCGCTCCGATGCGCAAGGCGCGAGCTAGCGCAGCGCAAGGAGGCTCAAGGTGCAGCAACTGCTCGGGGCCAGCCAGGGCTGGCCCGGGAGTCGCTTGCCGTGACATGGTGTCACGGCGGGGCAGGTTGCCCCATGCAGGGCCGGGGAAGCTCGCTCAAGGCGCGCGCCGCGGGACTCCCAATTGCGACAGCAACACGGCGATGCAGGCGTCCATCACCACGACGAGCCCGCCGGCTTTGGCACGCGCGGCAGCCTCTTCGTTCCAGATGCCCGACTGCAGCCACAGCGTCTTCGCCCCCACCGCCACCGCCTCGTCAGCGATGGCCGGGGTGTGCTCCGGGCGCCGGAAGACGTCGACGATATCGATGGCGAACGGAATGCTCGACAGCGACGCAAACGCGCTTTGCCCGAGCACCTCCGTTTCCCCCGGATTGACCGGCACGACGCGATAGCCAGCCGCCAACAGGCGGCCGAAGACGCCGTGTGAGGGTCGTGCGGGATTCGACGATGCACCGACGACCGCGATGCTACGGGCTGCGCTGAGCAGCGTTTTGATGTCTTCGTCCGAAGGGTTGCTGTGAGGCATGGGTTCAGGCCGACGACCTGCTCATAGATCGAACCGCACACCCTGCGCCAGCGGCAGCGTGCCGGAGTAGTTGACCGTGCTGGTCACGCGACGCATGTAGGCCTTCCACGCGTCGGAGCCCGACTCGCGCCCGCCACCGGTATCCTTTTCACCGCCAAACGCGCCCCCAATCTCTGCGCCACTCGGCCCGACGTTCACGTTGACGATGCCGCAGTCCGCGCCTGTTGCCGAACAAAACCGCTCGGCCTCGCGCACGTCATTGGTAAAGATGGCCGACGCCAGACCCTGTGACACGCCATTCTGAATCTGAATCGCGGCGTCCAGCTCGCGGTAACGCGTCACGTACAAGATGGGCGCGAAGGTTTCTTCCTGCACGATGGGCGCGTCCGCCTGAATCTCCACGATGGCCGGGCGCACGTACACGCCCCCTGCCGGCACGCCCGCCTCCACGCGCTCGCCTCCCATCACGCGGCCTCCTTGCGCGCTAGCTTGGCCGAGTGCCGCCTGCATCTGTTGGTAGGCGCCTTCATCAATCAACGGGCCCACCAGCACCCCGTCGAGCGTCGGGTTGCCGATGCGCAAGCTGGCGTACGTCGACTCGAGCCGCTGAATGAACGACGCTGCCACCGACTCGTGCACGATCAACCGACGCAACGTGGTACAGCGCTGCCCGGCGGTGCCCGCCGCGGCAAACACCACGGCACGCAGCGCCAGCTCCATGTCGGCGGATGGGGCGACGATGGCGGCGTTATTGCCGCCGAGCTCGAGCAGCGAACGCCCGAGGCGCTGCGCCACCGTGATCGACACCGCACGCCCCATGCGCGTCGAGCCAGTGGCGGAGATCAACGGGAAAATCGGGCTCTCTGCCAGCGCCTGCCCCACGTCGGCGCCGCCGATCAAGAGCCCGAGCAGCCCGGGCGGGCAGGCTGCAAATTCGGAGAGCACGCGCGTCGACAGAGCATGGCAGCCCAGCGCCGAGAGCGGCGTCTTTTCGGACGGCTTCCACACCACCGGGTCACCGCACACCAGCGCAAGCATCGCGTTCCAGGCCCAGACGGCCACCGGAAAATTGAAAGCGCTGATCACCCCAATCGGCCCGAGCGGGTGCCAGTACTCCGACAGCCGATGACCGGGCCGCTCACTGGCGATGCTCAAGCCGTAGAGCTGCCGACTCAGGCCCACCGCAAAGTCACAGATGTCGACCATCTCTTGCACTTCGCCCCGCGCCTCTGACATGACCTTGCCGGCCTCCCAGGCCACCAGCGTCGCCAGGTCGTCCTTGTGCTCGCGCAGGGCTTCCCCGAGCCGCCGCACCACTTGGCCACGCACGGGGCCCGGCACCGTGCGCCAGCCCAGAAACGCCGCCGAGGCAGCAGCGAACACCGGCGGGCAATCAGCGGCGCTGGCCGCCTTGAAGCGCGCCAGGCGTTGGCCGTCGATGGGCGAGGTCTTCACGAGCTGCGCGCCCTGACCCTGTGAAAACGCGCTACCGATCGCGACCGCGCCGAATGGCTCGCTCACGCCCAGGCGCCCGAGTGCGCGCGCCACCTCGGTCATGACACGCCGACGGAAAATTCGGGCACCGGGGCCTCGACGGAGCCCGCTCCGTATTGGCGCCCGAAGCGGTTGGTCAAAAACTCGGACAAACCCACCTGCTCCTGGCAGGCGAAGCCGCGCTTGATGAGCCGGCCCTGATAATGCAGATCTAGCATGGTACACACTCCAGCCGCGGTCGTGATCTGAATGGCGCTCCAGTTTTCCCCGAGCAGCGTGGTGTTGTAAATCTTGCGCGCATCGGTCACTTGCACGAGCTGCCCGTCGCGCCAACCCGACACGGTGCAGAACACTACTACCACGTCTTGGAAGGTGACGGGGATGGCCCGCTCGAGCAGCTCTTTGAACAGCTTGCGCTGGTCCCCGAGGTGCAGCTCGTTCACGAGAAACCAAGCGTAGTCGCGGTGGCCCGAGTAGCGGATCGTCTTGTAGTTCAATTCGGCCACCTTGCCGTCGAGCGTTTCACACAAGGTGCCGAGGCCCCCCGACGTGTTGAACGCCTCGTAACGGATGCCGTTGATGGAGAAGTTCTCGAGGCCTTCGAGCGGTAATACTTCGATGCGCTTGCCGCGGTGGATCGCCTCGCAGGGGTTGCAGTACTCGTTGATCAAGCCGTCAGTAGACCAGGTCAGGTTATACTTCAGCGCATTGGTCGGAAACTGCGGCAGCGCGCCGACGCGCATGAACACCCGCTCCAGCTTGTCGAAACCCCGAGTGAGCTCCCGGGCGGCCACCGACACGAAGCCGGGAGCCAGCCCGCACTGGGGCATGAACACCTGGCCGGGCGCCGCTTGGGCCGCTATGTCGCGGATGCGGCGGGTGGTCTCGACGTCTTCGGTGAGGTCGAAGTAGCTCACTCCGGCGCGCAGAGCCGCCTCGGCGACTGCGGGATTGTGCTGATAGCTCAGCGCTGAGATCACGCTTTCCTGTCCGTCGAGGGCACGCGCGAGCTGGGCGGGGTCCGTGGCATCGAGCCGACAAATCTCGAGGCGACCGTCCGCCAGTGCTTTGGCCGAGGCTTGGCCGAGGCGCGCGAGTGACCCCTCGTCGAAGTCCACCACGCGCACTCGGTAGTCACCCGTGCTGGCCAGCCAGGGGCCCACCATGCGCCCGATCTTTCCGCTTCCGAGCAGGAGTACGTGATGCATCGGATGATAGATACGACGCTTTCCGAGAAAAGGTAGGGTCCTAGCCTACCGGCCTTCTACCCGCCGGCCGCGGCCGGCGCTCGGTCGGGGGAAGCTCAGCCGCACCCAGCCATGGGCTCGGATTTCATCGCGATGCCTGAGCGGCAGGCGGCGGCACTGGCGCAAGCGGCGGCGGGACATTCTTGGGCGGCGCGTTTAGCGGCGCAATCTCGACGAAATCACGTCCGAGCGGGTGACCATACTGATCCTGGACTTCGACGCGCACGACCCAAGGCCCTTCGCCGGCCTGCGCCGGGACCTCGGCTACGAATTTGCCATCTAGCTTCGTCCACGCCACCTGGAGCTCGTCGATGCCGAGCAGCACTCGAAATTGGGGCTCGATCCAGGCGGGCGCGCGCTGACCTTCAGGGCCCGCGATGCTCACTTCGATACGCACGTTGTCGCCCGGCCAACGCACGAGCTTGGGCCCCACCGAGACCAGCGCCCTGACCTGATGGGCCATCACCCGCGCCGACAACATGCGCGTGTCGCCGGCCTGGCGAACATGCAAATTCATGGGCTCGCTAGACGGCATCACGATCTCGTCCGGTACGGGTTGCCAGTCGAACAGGCCACCCTTCATGATCAAACCGCTGGCAAAAGTGAGCTGCAAGCGCCGGTCATAACCCGCCACGATGTTGCCGCGCGGGTCGACATAACCGCCGTTGCTGGTTTGGACACCGACCACGCCGAACGCTTCAGCTGGCGATGCCGGGCCCTCGATGCCAAAGCGATCGATGGGCTGCACCGACATGGCGTAGCGCCCGGCGGGCAGCTGCGGAGGCGGCGACAAGACGGGTGCGACGGTCTCCAGCGCTGCCACGAGCCGGCGTTCGGGCTCGAGCTGCTCGATGCGCACGCGGTAACCCGCCGCCTCGGCCACCGGCAGCCAGTCCACTCCCGAGAGCTCAGCGCCCCGGCCAAAGCCACCATACAGGTTGTTCTGCATGCGCACCCGCGTGCCCGCCAGAATCGAAGTCTCCGTGTTGGAGAAGCTGGACAGCGTCCTGATTTTACCGGCCGGGAGCCCCACGAATTTCCAAGAGCCGGCGGCCCAGAGCACGCTGCCCTCGTGGTTGACGACGCTCACCTGGTCGGCCCGCGCGGCGACGCTCATGCGACCACTTTGCACCACACTGCCCAGCTCGAGGGGCGCGCGAACCATCACCGCCCGCGTCGGATCGGCGCACACGACCTCGATGCGGCCGCTCTCCAAGACGATGACGTGCGTGAGGGTCCGCCCCTCGTTGCTCAACCAGAAGGGCTCTTGCTTGTGCACCCGCCCGAGCTTCGTGCCAGCGGTCACATTCAGCGTGATCCCCTTGCTCAGCCGCACGACCGCGCCCCCGCTGCGAGCCGTGAGGCCGCTTCCATCGCGCTCCAGCGCCCCCGAAACCACCTGAAATAGCTGAGCGTGGCTGTCGGTGCCCAGAGCGAGCACCATCACACACATCATGGTTGACAGCCAATGGCGTCGAGCTCGCATGGGATACAGCTAGAAACGGACTCGAGGGCCCGGGCTTGAGTCACCCCGCACAAGGCGCTAGATCGTGACCCCGAAATGAACCAGTTTCCAGCCCGCGCAGATCACACCTTTCGCGGCAACCTGAAGAGCACCCGGCACGGTTGGTTGAGGTTGACCCCGGCTTACTCGGTGCGGCTCGTCGACACTCTGCTCTCATCCGGCGCTGGCGTGGTGCCGCCCGTGCTCGACCCCTTCTGCGGCACCGGCACCACGCTCTTGTCGTGCTCGGAGCACGGGCTCGACTGCGACACTGTCGACATCAACCCATTTCTGGTCTGGTTGGCCAGGGCCAAGGTTGGAAGCTATTCGGCGACGCAGCTCGCCGAGGCGGAGCGCGGCCTCGGCAACATGCGCCGCGCCGCCCTGCACGGGCGCACCCGCGCCGCCTGGGCGCCACCTCTGCATCAAATCGAGAAGTGGTGGAGCCTGGCTACGTTAGAGGCGCTGGGGCGTGCCTTCGCGGCCCTCGAGCGAGCCGCCGCCAGCTCCAGCCGCCCCGCGGGCAACCTGCTGCGCCTGGCTTTCTGCCAGGCGCTCATCGAACGTTCTCGGGCGTGCTTCGGGCACCAGTCGATGTCGTTCGAGCCGCTCACCGAAACAGTCGCAGCGGCTCGACAGCAGGTGAGCGAGCACGAGGACGCGCACAGCCTCGCCGAGAGTCTGGCTCAGGCCATGCAACGCTTGGTGCAGGCCGCCGCGGTGGCACTGCCGAGGACCCGCCGCCGGCTGCATCAGCTGGACGCGCGCTGCCTGCACGAACGCTTGCCCCTCGGGCACTACGGCTCGGTGATCACCTCCCCGCCCTACGCGAACCGCATGAGCTACATCCGTGAGCTCAGGCCATACATGTATTGGCTCAAGTACCTGAGCGACAAGAAGAGCGCGGGGGTCCTCGACTGGCGGGCCATTGGCGGCACCTGGGGGTCAGCCACCAGCAACCTGAGCCATTGGGAGCCTGACCCGGCCCTGCCCGCCGGCGAATGGGGTCAAACCAAACCGCTATTGGCCATCGCCGAGCACAGTGCGCTGCTCTCGAACTACGTGCGCAAATACTTCCACGACATGTTCGCGCACCTCGCCTCGCTCGAGCGCGTGCTGCGCCCGGGGGGCACGGCGTGTTTCGTCGTGGGCAACTCCAAGTTCTATGACGTGGTCGTGCCAG
>JANOIG010000200.1:0-70861 GCA_031407405.1 Deltaproteobacteria bacterium | reverse complement strand
ACCCGGTGAGAACATGAGCAGCACCAAACTATCCGTCGATGCCGAGCTGGAAAGGTTGCAGCGCGAAACATTCGGCTATTTCTTGCACGAAACGAATCCCGCCAACGGGCTGGTGGTCGACAGGACAGCTCCGGATTGGCCATCCAGCATTGCAGCCACCGGGCTAGCCCTAGCTTGCTACCCCGTAGGTGTCGAACGCGGATTCATGTCGCGGGCGGCAGCGGCGGAGCGAACGCTGGCGACGCTACGTTTTTTCTGGAACAGCCCGCACGGCCCCGAACCGGACGCGACCGGCTTCCAGGGCTTCTACTATCATTTTCTCGACATGCAGACCGGGCGACGCGCTTGGCAATGTGAGCTATCAACGGTAGACACCGCTTTTCTGCTGGCAGGCGCATTGACTGCGGCGGTCTACTTTGATGCGCCTACGGCCGACGAGCATGAAATCTGCACCCTCGCCGACGCGCTGTACCGCCGCGCTGACTGGCAGTGGGCACAAGACCAAGGCGCAACGGTGACGCATGGCTGGAAGCCCGAAAGCGGATTTCTGGACTATCGGTGGGAAGGCTACGACGAGGCGCTGTTGCTGTATGTGCTGGGGCTGGGCTCGCCGACGCATCCGTTACCCGCGAGTAGCTACGCAGCATGGACCTCCACGTACCGGTGGGAGAACTGTTACGGATATGAGTATCTTTATGCCGGACCGTTGTTCACACACCAGCTCTCGCATGTCTGGATCGACTTTCGCGGTATTCAGGATGCGTTCATGCGTGACAAGGGCATCGACTATTTCGAGAACAGCCGCCGCGCGACTTGTGTGCAACGACAGTACGCGATCCACAACCCACTCAGGTTCAAGGACTATGGCCCCCATTGCTGGGGAATTACCGCCAGCGAGGGCCCCGGCCCCGACACCATCAAAATAGACGGCATCGAACGGCAGTTTTTCGACTACGTGGGACGTGGCGTACCGTACGGACCCGACGACGGCACTCTTGCGCCATGGGCGTTGGTGGCGTCACTGCCATTCGCGCCAGAAATCGTTCTGCCCGCGCTGCACCATTGCATTCATCAGGCCAAGATGACCAAGTTCAACTCCTACGGCTTCAAAGCATCCTTCAATCCGTCCCACCCCGGAAGCCCGGGCAATCCTTATGGCTGGTGGGTCTCGCCGTGGCACTACGGGATCAATCAGGGCCCGATCATCTTGATGATCGAAAACTATCGTACTGAGCTCTTGTGGCTACTGATGCGAAAGTGCCCGTACATTGCCAGCGGCTTGCGGCGGGCTGGATTTGCGAACGGCTGGCTGTGAAGCCGCTGAAACCGCTGGCCATGATGGTGCGACTGCGAAACGGTGTCTAGCTTGGAGCTTGACAGCTACGAAGCACGTGGCCCCCAGAGTGCGTACGGCAACGTGCACCGCGGTGGCTCGTTCAATATGCACGGCTCGTGAAGCGAGCGGGGCAGGCACAATTCCTGCGCGTTCGAGCAGCGCACGCTCCGCGGGAACGCTGGCTGCCTTCCTACGCCGGAATAACGCGAGCGATGCTAAGACTTCTTCGTGCGGCGGGTCGCCATGCCTGCTCTGGTCACGCGAGCGTTGAGGAGTAAGCCCGTGCCGGGGACCGCGGCCAGCGCCATTGGCACTCGACGTGTGCAGGTCGGTGCCGAGAGCGTCGGTTTCGTTATTCTTGACGATCGTCCGCGGGTGCCTAGATGTCCGGCCTTGCCCTTCTTCCAAGGCTTTCTTTCCCGGCCCAAGTAACGAGAGCTTTCATTGTGGACCTCCGGTCGTTGTTGCTACCAGGACTGCTGGTTGAGGACTTCGGGGCGTAAGCGGCCGAGAAAGTGGAGAGCGAGAGCGAGGCCGCGGTGGTTGCGGTATTTTACATGTGCCCTATGCCCTGAAAAGAACCGCCAGCCATTCCGCTGTTGGCTGCCGTCATTGCCTTAGGCGTCATTGGTTTCATCGGCATATCGTCCTCCTTCTCCATGTTGTTGCTCCGTTTTCATGTTCTCCAAGATTCGTGGGACCAGACGAGACCCACCTGCCTATTCTCTCATTCGCCTGAAGATACGCTCCACCTCGAGCTGACAAGCTACGGATTCTAAAGCCGCTCTATGGTGCAGCGGCGAACAGGCATTCGCCATTCCCGTGGCGAAGTGTGGGCGGCATCAGTGATCAATTGTAACCGCTGCGGTTACGTAGCGATGCGGTTCAAAGCGTGGCGCAACCGTGTCCCCTTCGGGGAATGCGTCTACAACTCGCGTTGTGACCTTTTTGGTCACAACGCGAGACAGATCTAACGATAGCGGCCCGTCGACTCGAATTCGATGGGCTGAGGTACTGCAGGTGGGAAGGCCTGCGGTGCGGGTTGTAGAAGTTTTCGATGAGCGGCTATCGGCGCGGGGGCCACGAGGCGGCTCGGTACAGGCAACCCCGGACCATTTGGTATCGACGTGGATGACGAGCGCGTCGACCTGCTCCCGGGTGAGCTTTTGCGAAGAACTCGCACTCGGCGATGCGGGGGTGCGTTTCGGGGGCGGAGCGGTGCTCGGTATATGTCTTGCACTGTTAAAACCGTCATGAACAAGGAATCCGAACGGCTGCCCCGGAGCGACCGGGGCGGACTGCTGATGCGCACTCTTTGGAAGCGTTGGTCGCGCCCCGCCGAGACCCGCGGCCAGACCGAAGAGGAGCGAGAGTATTACGCACTCAATGAGGGTGTTTACGCTAACTTGGCAAGCGCCTACGATATCGCGGTCTGGCCCTTGAACAAGCTAAGGCACGAGGTCGTGGAGCTATCGCGCGCGCAGGCCGATGCCAGAGTCATCGACGTCGCCACGGGGACCGGCGCGCAAGCACGTGCCTTTGCCCTCAAATGCCACGAGGTCGTCGGGATCGATATCTCGGAGGCGATGCTGAGAGTTGCACGCGCAAAAGAGCCAATTTTCGGGTTGACCTATGTTCAGGGGGACGCGACCGATCTGCAGTTTGACGACGCCAGCTTTGATATTGCCAGCATTTCGTTCGGCCTACATGAAATGCCGGCAACGGTCCGCGAAGCGGTCCTCGACGAAATGGTTCGCGTGACCAAGCCTCACGGGACACTGGTAGTTGTCGACTACGGCTTGCCGCAAGGATTCCTTGGACGGCACGCGGTCTATAGCATCATCCGGTTCTATGAAGATGCGCACTACGCCGAATTCGTTAGGCTCGATGTGCGTGGTTTGCTCACGCGTAAAGGGATCGACGTGTCCGACGACCGTAGCGCATTCTTCGGGGCGGCCCGCGTGCTGGTGGGTATCAAATCGGCCATAACGAGCCGGACCGGCGATGGCCCTGACAGCGATGGCCGATCCGTTCGCACGGCGGTCGGGGACTTCTTAGTTTTGAGCAACAATGCGGAATGTCACCGGTAGAGGCAGTGTGTCGTCGCCGAAGGCCGGCGTCGAGCAACCGGGCGCGCATGAGGAGTTTGCGCCGCGCCGTCGGGCGTGGGGAGCCGGCGCTTCGCGGCCACCATGGCCTTTTGGGGACCTCTGCCAGGCGTGGAGTCCGGACGTGTACGGGGCCGTGAGGGTACGCCCAGAAAGTTCGCCGGCCGCCGCGCGCTCCAGCAGGGGGCGGCGTCCACGTGTCGGCATTGGATTGCCCGGTCGCCATTCGATGTGGCTGGCGACGCTTCATCAGAGGAGCAGGCGCGCCCGGCGCAGAACCTCTTCGGCGGTGAAAGAGTCCTTGGCAACGAGGGTAACGAGAAAGCCGGGGCCCCGTGACTCCACCTGCATTCGTATGCCCTCGAGGTCCAACGGACAATCCGCCATCGAGACCGGTCCCTGCATGCCTGCGAGGTGACGCCGGAGCTCGACCGCGAGCCATTCCGCGCTGCCGTGTTGCTCGGCCTCGATGAAAAGGACAGCGCCACGTAGCTGGTTGATGCGGGCTCTGCCAATTCGCTTGTCCGCCCTATAAGGCGCCACCGCAGTCACGCGATGCGCCTGCAGAGGACAAGCGGCCTCGCTGGCTTCAGAGCCGAGTGCACTGGCGGGGGGCAGCGCGACCAGATTGAGTGCCGCGATGGCGGCGAGCTTACGAATGAACATTGTTTTCTCCTCGGCGGCGCTAAAAGTTCAGTGGCCGCCCTTGGCAACTCCCAAGCAATAACCAGGCCAGACACGCAAAGTGCTTCACGTGTTGGAACTCGAGAAGCGCTCTTTCCACGAGGAACGGAGACATGGGCGTGCGGCGCAGCGTTTGCGTCGAGTGGGCCCTGGACGCAAAAGAAGTAGCGTTCGCTCAGCTTTACAGCAGTCGCTCGATAGCCCACGCCGAACCACTCCAGGCCAACCCTCCTACATGGCCAAGCGCGGGTCCTATCGTTGGACGATCGAGTTCGAGTCTCCAGTAAATCGCCGCCGAAACACCGCCTCTGGTTTACATTCGTTCTTGCTTTGATGGCGCTTGCGGCATGTCTCTTGCTTTTGCCTGCATCTCCCTTCCCCAAAAGTAATCCGAGCATGAACCTCGCCCCCGCCACGGACCCACCCTGGACCATCCGTTCTTGCCGCTGGCGAAGGGGTGCGCCTGCGGTCGCTGACGCAGACGCTTCACGGTCGAGAGACGTCGAAGCAGTTTGGCCCATATTCACGGCAGTCAATCGCTGCTCGAAAACCACGCTGGCGAGGGTCCGCCGGTGGATGGTCGGCCGTGCCCGTCGCCTCTGGCAGCTCGCCGTCCAGCACCTTCCCATGCAAGGAGCGTTGTTCGAGGCGTACACTTCGATCGTCAACACACCACGTGAGTATGAAGGTCTGACGGATTTGTATCAGCGCATGACCCATGCCGACTTCTCGCGCGACGTACTCCACAGGCACAGGGGCTACGAGCTGTGACGCCGAAGCCCTGTGGCTGGAGCGACTGGGGGACCCCCGAGCGCCTGCTCGACAGCCTGCGTGGCAGCGATGGCTACGACGCGTTCGTGCAACGACTCAACGCGCACGCCCGCGTGCACGTCGGGCCGAGCTCCTCGGCGCCACGAAATGTCGACAAATCGGCCAAGATCCCTGCGGGCTCGCTCGCGTGACGCAGCTCGTTCAGACCGAAAGCGGGACAACCCTTTACTTCGAGAGCGCCGAGACTCTGATCGCCTATTCGGGCCTCATCTGCGCCATGATTGCGGGGGCGTTCTCGCGGGCGGGCCCTCCCACTCCAGCTGCCGTCACCGCTGCTCTCGAGGTCAGTCTTGTCCGCTGCTGAAATCGCCCAGCTGCTCCTTACTGTGCTCGGGCTGTGCGTGTTCGAAATCGTGAGCAGCATCGACAATGCCATCGTCAACGCGGACGTCCTGGGCACGATGTCACCCAAAGGGCGCCGATGGTTTCTCCTCTGGGGCATCTTGTTTGCCGTGTTCGTGGTTCGCGCAGCCCTGCCCTGGTTGATCGTCTGGGCGGTGAGCCCCGACCTGGGACCTCTGGACGCCTTCACGGCGACGCTCACCGGAGACGCGGCTGCCAGTCAGCTGATTGAAGCCTCGGCGCCCATCCTCCTCAACGGAGGGGGGGTCTTTCTGCTGTTTCTCTTCTGTCATTGGATATTCCTGGAGAAGAAGGAGGTCGGCTTACGTCCGGAGCGGTTCCTTCAGCGGCAAGGGGTGTGGTTCTACGCTATCGTTTCAATCCTGCTCGCGGTCATCGTCTGGCACGGCATGCATCGCGACTTGCACGTGGGGTTCGCCGCCCTGGTCGGATCGACGGCGTTTTTCATCACGCACGGCTTGAGGCAGAACGCCGAGCGCCTCGAGCAGGATCTGGCGGGCGGCGCTGCGCAGCTCTCCGACCTGAGCAAGATTCTATATCTCGAGGTGCTCGACGCGAGCTTCTCGATCGACGGCGTGATCGGGGCCTTTGCGTTCACCGTGTCAGTACCATTGATTTTCCTTGGGAATGGCATTGGGGCCATCGTGCTCAGAACTCTAACCGTTCGGCATGTTGAGACCATTCGGCGCTATCGCTTGCTCAAGAATGGCGCGATGTATTCCATCGGCGTCCTCGGCACGGTGATGGTGCTCGAGGCAGCGGGCTTGCATCTGCCCAGTTGGTTTGCGCCATTAGCAACGCTGCTCATCATCGGCTACTTCGCAAGGCGTTCGTGGCGTCTCGCCCGGAGGCCCTCCCGCGCGCGCGTCGAAACGTGACGCTTCCAGGCGCGGGAATGCATGAAGTCATGCACGGCTGGCATGAGCGATGCAGCTCCATTGCTCGTAGTCGACCAAGGTAGAGAGCACGGGCGAACGTCCGCGAGCCAGCGCTGGTCCGCCGTACGCTGCCCAACTAGTCAGCGCGAAGTTGTGACTCGTTCGGGGTGGAGCTCGTGACGAGCCCACGTGGAGCTTGCCGGCGTTGTCAATTCCCTGCCTGTGTGGGCGGTCGCGGAGCAAGTGTCGACGCGTTCATTTCCATTCTCATCGCACCCATAGCCCGCGCACCTTGGGGACGATTTCAATCGTTCGGGCGATGCCAGCCTCTCATCCATCTCGACTTCAATTTAGAAATGGTATCGTGCGCCCGACGCTTCTCGTGTACTCGCGGCAACGGTCTCCGAACGCGTCCAGCAACACGGCCTCTTCGAGTCGCGCCCTGAGGTCGCCTCCCACGACCAGAAGCACCGCCGCGACTATCGCCGGCGCCGTTGCGACCCAGACGGCGGCTCCTATACCCAGCAAATCGAGCGCTAGGTACATGGGGTGGCGCACGAGCCCGTAGGGTCCCGTCGTGCATAGGTCATGGTCGGCGTCGATCTCGGGAAGCAGACGCCATGAGCGGAGCTCCGCGATGGCCCAAGCCATCAGCAGGCCGGCGCAGACCACCAGCAGTGCGCCCAGGACGCCGCGGACGCTAACGCCCCTCGAGACTCGACCCTGGAAGAGGCCGAAGCCGATGGACGCCGTGAGCAGCAGCGCTCCTGCGGCGTGAAGGACCAGAGCGGGTCTGCGCGTGCCGGCCGCAATCTCGGTCAGAATGCCGGCCGTCCTCTTCTCGCGGACACTGCTCCGCCACGCGAGGCGCGCGGCGACGTAGCTTACGAACGACAGCAGAAGTACGACGAGGAGAATGTCCATTGGGTCTGGCTCGCTGATACGGCGAGGGCTCTCGGAGAGCAACTCCTCCTTCGGCGCTTCTCTTCCGCCGAGCCCGATGGAACGATGCCCGCACGATTTAGGTAGTTGCAGGCGTTACGACTCCGCGATGCTCATGCTTCGGCCGTAGTCGCAAGTGCCACTACCTTCGAACCGGCTCACGACGTCCCAAGAAATCGAAAGTCGTACATCGTGACGGTCACCAGGCAGGCCATCGCCCGAGCCGGACCCGATCCTTCGTCGTACGCGGCTCTGGCTTCGCGACGAGCTAGCCAGTGTTTCGCGAGCGCTCAGCCGCGCGACGGCTAGCTCAGCAAGGCGAAAGTTTTCTCGCTCGCCACGAGGATGAGAGCCGGGTACGATTCGACACGATGTCGCACGCGACGCGCTGGGTCGGTCGGATCTTCCTGCGTCCCGGGCGCCTGCTCTACGTCGGAGCGGTGGGGCCGAGCGACCTTCACTCGCATCATGCTTTTCAGATCGCCCGCGGTCTGTCCGGTCCCATCACGTTCGTCGGCGCCCTGGGCGAGCGGCTGGACGTGGCGGCTGCCGTGATTCCGCCGGACACCCTTCACGCCACAGCTGGCGCTACCGCTTCTGGCTGGATGATGTACGTCGACCCCGACGGCCCGATCGGGCGCCGGCTCCGACGCACGACCAAGGCTAGCTCCTCACCTCAGCAGTGGAGCGAGAGAGCGCACGCGCTCCGCGACCTTTTAGAGCCTCTGCCGCAGAGGTGGGACGAGGTCGATAGACTAGAGGTCGCGGTAATGAAAGCCTTGGCCGTTCCGACGACTCTGCCGCAACCCCTCCACCCTGCGGTAGGCCGAGCGTTGCGTGCCATCGGCGACAACCTTGGTGGAGACGTCTCGTTGGCGACCGTCGCCGCTATCGCGCGCTTGTCGGCGGGACGCTTGTCCCACGTTTTCGCCGCGGAGATCGGGATCCCAATGCGTCGATACGTGCTCTGGCAACGTCTGATGCGTGCTGCGATCGAGGTTCAGGCTGGAGGTTCCTGGACGGACGCGGCACACGCGGGCGGGTTTACCGACAGCCCCCACATGAACCACACCTTTCGGCGGATGTTTGGTCTTGCGCCGACCGACGTGCATAGGGCAGTGGAGTGGGTGGTGGGGGCCGAAGGCCTTGCCCGCTCCGCGCCCTGATCAAGTTCAGGGGTGCGTCTCGCGCGAGCGCCAAGCCCGGGCCCCAGCCCGCGCTAGATGCAAACGTCCTCGAACCATGGTGGTGACTTTGCCGAACGAATTGTCTCTCGCGCCTCCTTGGCTGACGGTTATGGCGACGACGTGATAACCTGCCGCACCTCGCGGGAACGGAGCACCGTCACCTTCCGCTTGGACGCCGTCCGGACTCCACGCCCGCACTCGGAGCGAGTGAGGCCCGAGCGACGGATCCCAGCGAAACTGCCAATGCCGCCAGGCCGCTGGCGACAGCTCGTCCGCCAGCTCACAAGTCTGCCACGGTCCGTTGTCTATACTGAGTTCGACCCGCGTCACTCCTCGCGGTGGGCTCCACGCAACGCCGGCGACCATCTGCGGCCCGGGTGCCAAGACCGCCGCGGGCCCCGGCACGTCGATCCGCGACTGCGTCTTCACCCGGGCAGGGTCTCGCGGCCACCCCTTCCGTTCCCAGTAGTCGCGGGCTAGCTCGAATCGAGTGAGCTCGAGCGTTTGCAGCCACTTCACGTTAGCGTCGTAGCCGTAGATCCCGGGCACGAGTAGCCGCAGGGGCGCCCCATGGGCGCGACGGAGAAGCTCGCCGTTCATCCCATACACGACCAGGGGCTCAAACCCGTGTTCGAGGAGCGACAGCGGGAGCCCCCCCGAGTAGCCATCGGCGGAGCACGCGAGGACGTGGTCCGCTTCAAGCGACACGTTCACGCGTTCGAGGAGCGCGCTGAGTGGTACGCCCTGCCAGCGGGCGGTCCCTATCCGAAACCCTCCAACGGGGTTATGTACACAGACGAGAGTCGCATCCACTTCCACCGACTCCATCGCGAGAAGCTCTTCTAGTGTCAGACGCAGTGGCCGGGCCACGAGCCCCGTCACGTGCAGATGCCATGCGCGCGCGTGCAATCGCGGCGTGGGAAAGGTCACGTCGGTGACGTACAAACGATCCGTCGGCGTGAAGAGTGGAGCGATGCCTGGGACAGAGAAACGAGCGCCGGAGCGCGGTTCGCCGAGGGGCCGCGTCGCGAGTGGCAGCTGTGCGGAATGCATTAGATCCGAGCGTCGTCGGATGGAGTCAAGGACCGCTGCGGCCGCTAGCGCCAACCCAGCCGCGATGGAAGCCGTTGTCGGCGACAGCAGGAGAACCGCCGCCGGTCCACCGATTGCAGCCGCGGTGGCCGCGATGATGGCGCGCATCCGAGGCAGTTCCGGACGACGCATCGTGGCGGCGATGCCGACCATACCCACCAGCGCGAGTAGAGTCGCTGCCGCCACAGGCCCAGCTACCGAGCCTGCGAGCGCTGCGCTCGATAGCCAGAGCAGGGCCAGCGTCCAAAAAAGAGCCCGCTTGTCGGCGCCTTCGAGAAGCGCGATCGAAACATCCACCACCGGACCCGGGATCAGGTCGATGATCCAGCGTCCGACGGCACGAAACGGTGAGCTCGTATAGCCAAGCGCTACCGCCAAGAGATGGCCGATGGCGATCTGGAGCGCGGCTGCGCTGCTACCTACAAAAGCGTCGTCCAGCGATAGCGGCTGCAACTGCATGAGGGCAAGATAATGCCGCGAGCCTCATCAAACTTGTACGTTCGTGCTGCCGCGGAACCCCGTTGATAGATAGTCAGCACCGGGTAGGAGCTGAACAGGGTGCGGGCCGCTCAGCCGGGGCCCCTGACTGCTCGGCTCGAGTGTTTAGCCCTTGCCCAGGACTTGGGCCGATACGCTGGCAACTGAGAGAGCCTGCGGGCACCATCGAGCAGTGCAACCCCAGTCAGTACGGTGAGACGCCCGCGACAAGCGTCGCCCCCGTCATGCAGATCATTTCTCTGGTTCAATGGCATTGCTATCGAGCTGCACCCCATAGCGGCGAAGCAGCCTATAGAAACTCTCACGCTCAACTCCCGCATGGACGGCCGCTTCGGCAATTCGACCGGAATACCGTTTTAGCACCGCTTGCAGATACTGCCTCCCCGCTTCGCGGCGCCCCAGCTCGATGGCGGCGTGCCATTTCATGCTCACCAGGTTGGTGCCGAGCTCCGGTGACCCGCTTGCCGTCACTTCCGGCGGTAAGTGCTGCACATCCACTGGACCGGAGCCGGCCTCGATGCTGGCCCGCTCGATCGCCGATCTGAGCTGGCGGACATTACCGGGCCAGCCATACGCCTTTAGCGCGTCGACGGCTGCTCGGCTGATAGCCTCGCCCCTCCTTTGGGGCTCTACCGCTACTCGCTCGCGAAGAAAATGCATCGCCAGAAGCTCGATGTCTTCTGGCCTGTCCCGGAGCGACGGCACACGAATCACCGCGACATTCAAACGGTACCAGAGATCTTCGCGGAACGAGCCAGCTTGCACCATCGCTTCGACGTTCCGGTGTGTCGCGGCCACCAATCGAACGTTGACGGTGCGCTCCTTCGATTCTCCGAGCCGGCGAATCGCTCGCTCCTCCACGGCTCTCGTCAATTTTGCCTGAAGCGACAGCCGCATGTCGCCGATCTCGTCGAGAAATAAGGTGCCGAGGTCAGCCTCCTCGAAAAGCCCTGCGCGATCCCGCAGAGCGCCGGTAAATGCTCCGCGTGTGTAGCCAAAGATTTCGCTCTCCAAGAGCTCCGCCGGTATTGCTGCACAGTTCACGCTGATCATGCGCTCGCGCGCCCTCGGTCCGAGCTCATGGATGGCGCGCGCGATTCGCTCTTTGCCGGTGCCGGTTTCTCCAAGGACCAACGCGGTGGCGTCGGTGGCCGCCACCCGCCGCACTTGATCGCCTAGGTGCCGCATGAGCTCCGACTTGCCGAGCAACCCCGGAAGCACCTCCGCAGGCTGCCCGGGTGCGCCGACATCGCCGATACTGGGTACCGATGCTCGGCTGAGCGCACGCAGCACAACGGCCCGTAAATTATCCGGCTCGAACGGCTTTGTGACATAATCGTAGGCCCCCTCACGCATTGCCTCTATTGCGGTCGGGACCGATGCATAGGCGGTCATGAGTACAAATTCGGCCATGGGTTGCAGCCGCTTACAGGCGCGCAATACGTCGATGCCGCTCATGTCCGGCATGCGCAGGTCGCAGACTACCGCAGACACGAGCCGTGCCTCGAGTATGTTGACTGCTTCCGTGCCCGACGCGGCCGTGTGAATCGTCGCATCCGCTCGCAACACCTTCTGGAGCAGATGAATCATGTTCGGGCGATCGTCGACGACGAGAATGTGCGGTTTAGGCATGCGCCTCGACCGTTCGCTCCTGCGGGCGTGGCAATTGTACGAAGAATTCGCTGCCTCCGCCGTCCCGGGGGCGAGCGCCAATCTCGCCCCCGTGGGCGCGAAGTATGCCAGTGCACACCGCCAAACCGAGGCCAGTACCATTGACGCGGCCACTCAGGAACGGCTCAAATATCCGCGTGCGAAGTTCATCGGGTATTCCGCTCCCGCGATCGAGCACCCGTATGGTGTAGGCGTTCACAGTGGCCTCGCCGTGGACTTCGATGAGGGAACCTTCCGGAGCTGCTTGAACCGCGTTGCGCAGCAGGTTCTGTATGACCTGCCGCAGCCGCACGGGGTCCACCGATACTTGAGCATGGCCGGCTTCAACTCGAATCCGGCTACCTTTCGATTCACCGCTCGCCTCGAACCGTTCGGCAGTGGCGTTCAATAGCGCTCCCATGTCGACCTGCATACGATTGATTTCAGGAGCGCGCGCGTAGGCGACCAGATCATCCGCAATGCGCTGGCAGGCTGCGGCTTCTTCATCCAGTATCTGCAACTCTTTGCGCAACTCTTCGCGTTCAGCCTCCGGAATCATGGTCCGAAGGTAACCGCGAATGACTCCAATGGGATTGTTGATCTCGTGGGCGACGCCGGCGGCGAGTTGCCCGATAGCCGCCATTCGCTCGATCGTGATGAGGCGCCGTTGATGCTCGGAGAGTTGCTCAGCCATTTGATCGAACGCTCGCGCCACGAGGCCCAGCTCTCCTTCGGTAGAGAACGAGACCCGAGCGCCAAAATCACCCGCCCCGATTCGAGTCGCAGCCTCCACGAGCGAGCTCAGGGGCCGAATGATCGCGTTACGTAGCTTGCGGGTAGAAACAATCGATAAAGAAACCAGGAGCACGATGCCCAGAACAGCCACCAGAACTGCGGTATACGTAATGTACGTTGCGCTGACGTGTTCGTGCGACATCCTCCCTTCTACCGACTGCGCCACCAAGTCCGCGTCGCTGGCCGCAACGGCCACCTTCTCTTCGAGTTGTCGATGGGCATCCACCATCCGGGCCCTATCCTGGGCCAACGTGGCGGGGACGACCTGCTCGATAAACAGGCGATCTATCTCGCGACTGGTCGCCTGTATACGGTCGATTCGCCACCGTTCCCCGGCAGGAACTCTCGAGCGCAGCGCGCTCGTCCCCTCCCGCACCTTCTCGACCCACTCCGCGTAGTGCTCGAGATGCGAGCGGTCGCCGACGATCAGCGTATGCGCAACGTGTATGTATTGCTCTCGCACCGCGGTGGCGAGACCGAGCCCAGTACGGATGGCGCTTTCGTCGCGTTGCATTTGATGCACCGAGTTGGCGACGCGAACCAAAAAGAAGAGCAAGAGGCCGCAAGCTAAAGTAGCGACGATGGCCACCTGCGCGAACGATCTGCCCAGCTGGCGGGCAAACACACCGGCACCTGTATCGACAGGGGCGCTCTCCGGTGGTCGGCTCATAAGCGGTCCATTTCAGCCATGCAAGCATCGTGCCCGCTTAAAACGGCGCAAATATGGGCGCTTGACAAGCGCCACTTGTAACCGATCGGGTCAATTGTAACCACATCAGTTACAGCGGCGCGGACCAGCGACCGTTGAGTCAATCACTCGCTGTGGACGTCGCGATCGTACTTGGACCCGCGGCGCTGCCTCGCCAAGGGATAGCGAAACCACCACCGGGAGGTCAACGACCAAGCTCTAGGGTGTCTGCGGAGTGCTGAGTCTCTAGCGTCAACGGTGGTTTGAGGAATGCCCTGTTGCAGGAGTGATGAGGGTCCCTCCGTGCGGCGTCTTGCCTCAATGCGGGGGCAAACATTAAGACGACTGACGTCGCTGGGCGCCCGGGCAAGGCAGATATCGAGAAGGCCGGGTTGACGTGCCCGCTTGTGCTCGACGCGCACGCTGGCTAGGCAACGGGAGGGGCGGGGCAGCTCATCGAGCTCGCATTCTCATGCGTTGCGAAGTGCGGACCGGTCACCCATTGTAACCAATTCAGTCACGAATGACCATTAACGTCCCCGCAGGGCAATGGTCAGCGGCGATTTTTCCAGGATTTTCTTCTGTTGTCAGAGTTGGCCTGATGGTTGCTTTCGACGACTGGAGCAGTTGCGCGTTCACTTGCTTCGGGTCTATGAAAGTGGTTCCGATCTAACCGGAGCTCATGTCTATGAAAATCATCGTTACAGCACTCGCAATTTTTATGGCCGCTTGTTCTTCCGACGGACACGGCGGATCCGACGGCGCGCTCGAAGCGCCCATGCTGATGGAGGTTGTGCCCATGCAAGGCGCCCTACATCTCACCTGGATGAACATGCAGGCAGATGCCGATTCGGTCGAAGCAGAGCGTAAGATGGACACGGGCGCGTTCGAGCAAGCCTTTTTAGTGCCCGGTACCGTGGACAACAGAATGGATACGGCGGCGATGGACGACATGCCCTACACGTATCGGCTCCGCGCCAAAAAGGGCGCGGAGTACTCCGTGTTTTCGAACGAAATGACGGCGAATCCGCAGGCGGCTCCGTAGACAGGCTAAAGGGCTCCACGAAGGGCATGCTGACGTTGACGATTCGGACAACGGCAATACTGATTTTTGCGCTACTGGCGTGCGGGTCCGACCCAAGAGAGGGGGGGCCGCCTGCCGAGCCAGTGCTCATGCCTGCCACGGACGAAAACCCCGATCCCAACGTAGTCGAGATATCTCTGGAGGCGCGCGAATCTCGCAAGCGCTACGCGACCGGGCTGGATACCGCCGTTTGGACATATAACGGCAGCATCCCAGGGCCACTCATCGAGGGACGCGTGGGGGACAACCTGATAGTTCATTTCAACAATGAGCTGCCGGAAGAAACCACGATTCATTGGCATGGCATCCGTCTACCCGCAGCCATGGACGGTACGGTGGCCATGCAGTCGCCCGTGCCTCCCGGCGGCACCTTCGAGTATGAATTCGAGCTCCAGGACGCAGGCCTGTTCTGGTTCCATCCGCACGTACGTTCGGACGTTCAAGTCGAGAAAGGGCTGTACGGTCTCATTCAGGTCGTCGGTACCGAGGAGCCGCTGGTCGATGAGCAGCGGATTTTGGTGTTGGACGACGTGCGCGTTCTGGCGGATGGCAGTCTCCCGACCTACCTCGATGACGAGTCGAAGATGCTGGGTCGCCAGGGGAACATCTTGCTCATCAACGGGGAAGCGATGCCCACGTTCCGATGGCAAGCCGGTGCGCTTCAGCGGCTGCAGATCGTGAACGTCGCCAATGGCAGGTTTTTCAACCTATCGTTACCCGGTCATACTTGGCGCGTCATTGGCACCGACGGTGGCTTCATCCCCAAGCCATATGATAGCGCTCGCTTGTTGGTTTCTCCGGGCGAGCGCTATGACGTGGCACTCATCGCGACGGGAGAGCCCGGCGAAGAAGTGACGTTGATGAATGAACCCTACGAGCGCGGTCATGATACTGGGGCAGCACCCCCAATGCCCTTGGCGCGTTTCGTCGTCAACGAGGCCCCATCCTTGACCGGGCGCACTCTGCCCACGGCATTTCCAGAACTCGAGCGGCTTCCTGACCGTTCTACTGATCACGAAGTGGTGTTGGACGAAGGAATACTAGGTGGCGCTCTCGTGTTTACCATCAATGGCGAGACGTACCCCAACATCCCGGTGATCACGGTGCCGGCGCGCGAGGTACGCAGGTTCGAGGTTCGCAATGTCAGCGAGATGGATCATCCCTTTCACGTGCACGGAACCTTTTTTCAGGTGCTGAGCACGAACGGCACGGCGACGCCCCTGGACGCGCTCGCCAACAAAGACACTGTGATTGTACCTCAAATGGGCTCCGTTGAGCTCGTCTCCCGTTTCGACGAGCCAGGGCGCTGGATGTACCATTGCCATGTCTTCGAACATGCCGAGGGCGGTATGATGGGTGAGATTGACGTGGGGGAGTAGCTCCGTTTGCACAGGCCGCCGAAAGTGATTGAATGAGCTGCCCCAAGTGTGAGCCGTCCACGAAATCCAAGCGCTGGGTTTGGTGGGGTCTCGTAGTAGCGGCGCTGCTTGTCGCGGCCTGGCTCGAACGCGGCGGCAGCGTATGACAAACACACGTCGGAGGAATGGCCGCGCACGCTCCATACAGCTCGCGGCGAGCGGGCAATAAAATTTAGGTGCCAGGGATGTCAGTCATGAATAAACCACGGTTAACGAGGCGAGAGGCGGTGCTGACGGGTGCGGCACTGACAGGCGGCGCCGCGCTGCTCGCGGCCAAGCCAGCCGGCGCCGCCCCGCGATCGGAGGCGCATGTCTGGGAGTCGAGCTACAGCGGCACGCGTCCGAATCAAGAACCGCTTCCACCGGGACGAGCCGGTCGCGACTACAAGCCTACCGTGACGCTCGGTGGCGCCACCCTCGATTGGAAGGTCATCGATGGGGTCAAGGTGTACCACCTGGTAGCGGAAGAAGTTTTGCACGAGTTCGCGCCAGGACTGCAGGCGAAGTGCTGGGGGTACAATGGGCGGGTGCACGGCCCCACGATTGAAGCCGTGGAAGGCGACCGCGTCCGCATCTACGTCACCAACAAGCTGCAAGCGCCGACCAGCGTGCACTGGCACGGAGTCTACCTCCCGAGTGGCATGGACGGCGTTGGCGGTCTCAATCAGCGCGCGATCAAACCTGGAGAAACGTTCAAGTATGAATGGACGTTTCGACAGCACGGCACGCTCATGTATCACGCGCACCACGACGAGATGACCCAGATGGCCATGGGCATGCTTGGCATGATCGTGGTGCACCCGCGTCGCCCGCCCCCCGGGTACCGGGTGGACCGGGACTTCGTTGTCTTGCTGAGTGAATGGAAAATCGTCCCTGGCACGATGCGTCCCGACCCCAACGAGATGACGGATTTCAACGTGCTCACGATGAACGCAAAAGTGTTCCCCGCTACTCCGCCCATGGTGTGCCAGCAGGGGGACCGGGTGCGAATTCGATTTGGAAACCTGAGTGCGATGGATCATCACCCCATCCACCTCCACGGTCATTACTTCAAAGTCGTTGCCACGGACGGCGGCGCCATCCCCGCTGCGGGTCAGTGGCCGGAGACTACCGTGCTGGTGCCGGTCGGTAGCACACGTGACGTGGAGCTCATCGCCGATGCACCCGGCGACTGGGCGTTTCACTGCCACATGACCCATCACGTGATGAACCAAATGGGTCATGACATGCCGAACATGATTGGCGTAAAACCGGGGACACTGGATCGGCGCGTCACATCGCTCTTGCCGGGTTACATGACCATGGGCCAGACCGGCATGGGCGAAATGGGCGACATGGGAATGCCCGTCCCAGAGAACAGCATCCCGATGGTGGGGGCTGCGGGGCCATTCGATTATATTACGATGGGTGGGATGTTCACGATTCTCAAAGTCCGGGAGAATCTGAAGGGTGACGCTGACCCGGGTTGGTATGACAACCCACCTGGAACGGTTGCGGATCTCGCACACCCGAGCGAGCTCGCGCGAGACGGGATCAAAGTATGACGAGCTCGTTGCCCTCCGGCAGGAAGTGGACAACGCGACAAACTTCTCGCTCGGTGACGGCGGAAAACGTTCTCCAACGGTTGGGCTTCTCGCTTCTGCACGCACTGTTCGCCATGGTCACGTTGACGAGCTGCGCGTCCACACAGCTCGAGGCCGATCAAAACCATCCAGCATCTCCAGCTGCAGCGTCGGCGCCTCTACCCCCGATGGGAAACGCGCTCGACCCAGGCTTCGACCCGCAAGGGCCTGACTCGGAGAGCGACAGTGCACCATCCGGCATGCCGGGGCACCAACATGGAGGCCCAAAGGCCGCACCACCGGCAGGTGAGCCTGCCGCACCGGGCAATGACGGCGCCTCCAATAGTCATGGCGGCCACGAAGGCAAGCAGACCGCGCCCGCCAATGGCTCGACGGATGCGGAGCCGGCATGGACCTGCTCGATGCATCCCCAAGTCATCCAGCCCAAGCCGGGCAAATGCCCCATCTGCGGTATGAAGTTGAAACCCGTGGCGCCCAAAAGCGTGGACGGAGAGGCTCATTGAGCCCTCATGCTGCGTGGATTGCGCTCGCGCCGTTTCTGGTGGCCTGCGTCTCGTCCGATGCCGGATATCACGATGTGCGTCAGCTCACCTCGAGTCGCATTCGGCGGGACGTGCGCTGGTACGCGCACGATTCCTCGGTCGCCGGGGACAAACAAACTCGAGAGCTTCTGGCCCGTCCGCTGGACGCGGGCGCGGCGGTGCAGGTCGCCCTCCTGAACAATCAGGGGCTTCAGGCGGCATTCGAAGAGCTCGGGGTAGCGCGTGGCCGACTGGTGGAGGCGTTGCGTCTGCCAAACCCAACCGCGGATGCCGCGCTCCGATTTCACGGCCGCGGAGAGGCACGGCCGGAAATCGAGCTACAAGGCATGCTCGATCTGTCGGAGCTGTTGTTTATGCCGTTGCGTGGCGGTGCTGCCAGCGCGCAACTGGACGCCGCCAAGTTGAGCGTCGCCGGGCGCGTGCTCGATCTCGCTTTTCAGGCGCGCCTGTCTTTCTACGACTACCAGGCGGCGGCACAAACGCTCGAGTTGCGGCGCAGTATTCTGGTGGCGCTCGGTGCTTCGTTCGAAGCCGCGCAGAGGTTGCACGAAGCAGGCAACATAACCGACCTGAGCTTCGCCAACGAGCGTGCCCTCTACGAGGAGGCGAGGGTAGCCCTCACGCACGCCGAAGCAATGTTTCTAGCCGGACGCGAAGAGCTGAACGCAATCATGGGGCTTTGGGGGCGGGGCGCAGCTTGGACCGCCGAAGAGCGGATGGCGGATCCGGCCGCCGAGGAAAGTACCCTCGCCGAGCTCGAGGCCCGAGCGATCGAGCGAAGCCTGGATCTCGAGCTCATCCAACGCCGCTTCGAAGCAGCAGGCAAGGGTGCCAATGTGGCGAGGGTTCGGGGCTGGGTTCCCGAGCTTCGGGCTGGAGTCTCTGCAGAACGCGAGCATGACGATGAGCTCGGCTGGACCCTCGGGCCCGCGGTGTCGCTCGGGCTGCCGCTGTTCTATCAGGGGCAAGGAGAAACCGCGGTCGCCCTCGCCGATCAGCGGCGGGAGCAGAATTTGTATGCCGACACCGCCGTTCGGATCCGCTCTACGGCTCGCGCCATAGCCTCACGGCTGCAGGCGACCGCGAAGAGTGCCGACTACTACAAGACTGTGCTCTTGCCGCTGCGCCAGCAGATTCTGGACGATACTCAGCTGCAATACAATGCCATGAGCGCCGGCGTCTTTCAGCTCTTGCAGGCCAAGCGCGATCAGATCGAAGCTGCACGTGCCTATGTCGAGCTCTTGCGCGACTATTGGACGCTACGCGCGGAGGTGGACCAGCTCCTGGCGGGGCGGCTACCTCGCCGTGAAGCTTCACTCGAAGGCGCCGGTGGTGCGATGCCAGAGACGAGCCAAGGTACTGGAGCACACTGAGGTGACTCAGGCACACCCGGAGGTGAATCCATGAAGAAAGTATCGATTCTGTTCCCGATGACTCTCGGTAGCGCATTGGCGATGGCATGTTCGTCGAGACCGCCCATGCAGCCCTCGTCGGCACCGCAAGGCGAGCCGCCCGCTGCGGCCATGCAGGGCTCGCAGACGCCGCCGCCGGGGAGTGAGCCACCCACCGCCGGGGAAGTCGCGTCGCCTTCCGAGCATCAACATGAAGAGTCCGAGAGCAGCCCTACGCCAGGGCACGACGAAGCGGCTCCCATGCCCGCCACTACGCCCGGAAAAAAAGTCGCTCAACCGAAGGCAGCAGCCCATCACCCCGACGCCGCTCGTGAAGAGCCGCTCGCCTTCCAAAGCGCGAAGCCCATACTCGAATCCCACTGTGGTAGGTGCCACACCAGCCAAGGCACCAAGACCAGCAAGGGTGCTCTAAAACACTTCAGCATGGACTCGTATCCGTACGGCGGGCACCACGCGGACGAATTGAGCAAGACCATTCGCAAGGTACTCGGCGCCGATGGCTCTCGCCCAACGATGCCGAAGGATAAGCCCGGTGCCGTGAAGGGAAAGGATCTCGAGCTCATCCTGGCGTGGGCGGATGCACAGGCTCAGGCTCCTGGTGCAGCCACGACTTCGGGCAATCACGACAGCACTCCGCACCAGCACTGATCCATGCGCCCGCGCATGGATCAAGCTGATGGCTGACAAAAAGCGACCGCCGCTGTTCTCTCCCCTCTTGCGAGTCGGCTCGTTCACTCAGTGCAGGTAAATCCACCGGGCAACAGAAGGTACGCCAGTGTTGTTGATGGCAAACATCATGTAGTAGCCCTGTTGTGCGAGCGAATGAGGGTGACCGCCATGTGGTGCCGTCAGCGCCAACCTGGTTGGATTCGCATGGTCGTGGATGTACGGCATTTCCAAGACTTTCTGCTCGGAGTCTGTTTGATGCGTGACTGCCATGGGCCGGACCAAAACTACCTTGACGATGGAGGCTGCATCCGGCGATTCGATGACGAAGCTCTGGCCATGATGCACGAGCGAGGGGGCTGACGCGATGACGGGCCGTGGGCCTCGGAACAAGTAGGGAGGACTGTAGATCTCGATGGCGGAGTTCTGCCACCCGGCCATCATCACCTTGCCGCTCGGTAGGAGCAGGGCCACCGAGTGGTAGTCGCGTATGGACGGTAGAGCTGCCAACGGTGACCACGAATTCGCCTGCGGATTGAACAACGTGCAGGGAGAATTCGCTCGCTGGATGCCGCCGCCGACGAACACGGTCCCGTCGGGCAGCATGACACCGCTGCACAGACTTCGGTGCTCACCATCCGGGAACGGAATGGGCGCGCTCCAAGAGGAAGCTGACGACAAGATAGATGCGTCGAGGAGCTCATACGTGTGGTTGGTCGCGTTGTCGGTGCCCCCAAGCACCATGATCTGAACGTAGGGCGGCGTGCTTCCGAGCAACATGAGCGACATGCCCTTCGCTCTGTTGGGCATCGCGGCCGTAATGTTGCTCCAGGTACCTGTGTTTGGGCCAGTCAGAGCAAAGTAGGCCGACTGATTGTCGGGCGTCGCTACCCCTCCGGCGCCGGCGCTCCCCCAGCCGGTTCTCGAATAGAAGACAGCGTGGTTCGGTAACAGGTGAAGGCCAGGATACAAATTGGGGAAGCCGCGATCGTCACCGGATGCCATCTGCGAGAAACTATCGGATGCTTCATCGTAAACATCCATGTGGCCAACGGTGTTCCCACAGGTGACGAGTACGCGTTGGTCCCCGAGAGCGACGGCGGTGGGGTACCATTTTGACTCCGACATCGAATTCGCAGTGCGCGTCCACGTTCTGGTGGTGGGATCGAAGCGATAACCCCATCTCGCTACAGGATTTGGCCCATATCCACCGCCGCCCATGGATAACAGCTGACCGTTCGACAGGAAAACATGGTGCCCACAAAGCTGGGAATAAGCCGGTTGATTGAGGGGATTCTCAAAAGTAGCCGGCGTCGAATTTTCAGGGTCCCAGAGCAGCGTCGTCTCGTCGGCTGTGATGAACAGAACCTTGCCGGTATGCAGCAGACTCGCGTGAACGACCCCCTCGTAAGTCCCCAAGCCTCGAAGCGGAATGTTTTGGGGGAAAACTTCCCAGCTCCCGTAGAACATGGTGCTGAAATGATGAAGGAGGATGTCCAGGCGCCGACGATCGAGAACCTCGAGCTCCTTCAGATGTCGAAAGCCCAGGGGAAACTCGCGATCTTTGAATTTGAGTATCTGCTCAGCAATCTCCGGGTCGAGTATCTTACTACGCCGGGCCATCGCTTCGTCGGGGTTGTCCTCGTGGGTGGGTGCCATTTCGGCGTGTACCGCGAACGACTTCTCGAAAACGAGGTCCTCGGGGCGGGTTGCCTCATTGAGAAAGTTCAGAATTCTTCGGTGGACCGAGGGCTCGAGCTCCACCGCCTTCTCTTTCTCCCGCATCGGGGTTGGTGAATTCTTGATGGGCGTGGTTGTTTGCATGGTCATGGGCATGGCCTCTCTACTTTGTGTTCCACAGCTGATCTGAACGTGCCCGAGATGAACGTGCCGCGGATCGCGCACTGATCGATGACGGCCGCGAATCGACCTCCTCACCAAGAGGAGTCCGCTGGCATATGCGACGCCGTTTGGGATCACCTCTGACCCCCGACCCCGCTCCCATGGTACTGACGCACCGTATGCTCGCTTGTCGCACTTCTTTCGGGGCTTCCGCAGCTTGTAACCCGGCAGGTTACAAGTTTGCGCTAAGCGTCGGGTCTTATGGACCTCGGCACGAAGTTGGTGGTGACCAAAAGCTCGTGCGAGTTTGCACTTCGTCCCACACGCGGCTCGGGTCACGCCGTGGACGAACCCGAAAACGCGCAAAAATCAAACCGCGAACACGATCATTCGCCGGCGGTGCTCTGGACGTTTGTCGAGCCTGTTCACCGGCAGCCTTCGGGCCCGCGTTGCTCTTCGGGCCAGCTGTCCGGGTCTAATGGCTGGGCCTTGGGCGGCGGGAGCCCCGGCGAGAACAGCTATCGAGGTTTGGCACGTACGCTGCGACGCCACGTGAACCTCACCCGTTCAGCACTCTCCAGGACTACGTGTATTGCGGCCTCGTTCCGATGCTGGCTCGTTTCGCCGGCCAGAATGCGTGCAGAATGCGTGCTGGCGAACTACACTTTGGAGTAACCGGGCGTTTCAGTCGTGCGACGCCCACTGGGGAAGTTTCTCACCGGTACTCGAACCGAGTTGCACGATCGCGTCATCCATATACTACATCGCCTCTGCCCAACGGTCTGACCTCGCTGCGATCGAGAACCGGGCTAAAGGGCCCGCCAGGTAGGAATTGACGGGCCGCAACGAGCCCGGACCACGACAGGTGCGCGACAAGGGATCTGCAGGAGCGTTGCGAGGACGCGATGACCGGCATCCAGTACAACGCACTCTGCAGTATCTTGTTCGCTGGACTTGGTAGCGGCCCGCAGTCATTGGCTTTCGTTGACGCCTATTGCGGCGTCCCGCGCGTGCAACGAGAGTTTCGCCGACTATTCGCCGACCAGCTCAGCGTAGAGCGCGGGGTTGTCGCTCAGAGTGCCCTCGTCAATGCATCCGGTCCAGGCGCCGTCGGAACAGATGTCGACGCCTTTGACACAGTTTGACAGGTCACCGTGCCGACCGAGGAAGATGGTGCAATCCTGGACCGCGCCACTTTCGCATTGCAGTCGGGCAACCTCGGTGCTTGCGTCGACGTCGACGTCGGTGCTCGTGTAGGTGGGTTCGTCATCGGCACTGCTGCAAGCGGCACCCAGGAGCGCAGCGACGAGAAGGGCGACTTTGCGAGAAGTGCTGATGACGGACATGAGCTGCGTTAATGCAACCGCTGTGCCGTTAACAGCCAGCGTTAAATAGCGTTAAAAACACACTCTTTTTTGAAACAGTGACGAAAGCCGTCACCTCCCGAAAGCCCAGGTGCCGCAAATCGTCGTTAAGAAGCGTTAGCGTGCCGAGGCTTGGGGCGGCCACCAAGTCTCAGAACGTCACAATCGGGGTGCGCCCTCAAGGCATGACGTAAGCGCCTGGAGTCACACACCGGGACTCACATCTTGCTTTCATATCAGAGGGTCGTCCTCACCGATGACGTAAGGGTGGCCCATGTCCCTCTTACCTGATGGCGTGCTCGTTTGCAGTCGGCGTTAGGCGCGGGGAAGGGCAGCCGTTGGTGGCAGTGGAGTGGCGGACCTTGGCCTGGAAATCTTGATCGACCGCTGGCGGGACACCCGTGCGGGCACCTACAGGAGTTGTTTCTCTGGCAAGAACGACTCAAGAACTTTCGCTCGTCGTTCCGAGCCCTGAAACACTCCGTGTGCTGCTCGATAATCATCGGCAGTTTCTGGCATTATCGATGGAGAGTGGGTAGCCGTGCCGTGGCCGACTGCGGAGGGGGTGTAATCGCCCTAGCTCAGCGGCGTCAGCTCAGGGAGGCTCCAACTTGCGTCGGGAATGCGCCAGGAACATCATGACCCATATGTCAGCCGAACCCGAAGCCGTGGACCCGGAGGTGTGCGCGACACCCGACGTGGTCCGAGTACTTGTTGGGAATCATCGCCAATTCTTGGGGTTTCTGGAAAAGCGCGTGGGTAGCCGCGCGCTCGCGGAAGACATCCTGCAGGACGCCTTCGTTCGAGGGATGGACAAGCTGAACACGTTGCGCTCGGATGAATCGGCCGTGGCGTGGTTTTATCGGTTGCTCCGAAACGCAATTATCGACCATCGGCGTCGAATGGGAGCGGCAGAGCGGAAACTCGCCGCTTTCGGACGAGAGGTCGAAGATCACCTCGAACCGGATGTCGAATTTCGTAACGAGATCTGCCGATGCGTGACTGAGCTCGCGGCTACACTCAAAGATGAATATGCAGCGGCGTTGCGAAGCGTGGAAGTCGACGGCCTCGCCGTCAAAGATTTCGCAGAGCAAGTCGGCATTTCGACGAACAACGCCGGCGTGCGAGTGTTTCGCGCGCGTGAAGCGCTGCGCAAGCAGGTCATCCGTTCGTGCGGGACGTGCGCAGACCACGGGTGCCTGAACTGCACGTGTGCGCCAAGCTCGTCCGGCTGTGGGCACGCGGGCGCCATAGGCTAGAGATGACTTTTGCCGCCGTGGACCGGCTTTAGTTGGACGACGTCACGCTAGTGGGCATGCGCAGGCGCGGCCGCCATCCCGGCTCGTTGCGCCTGATACTCGGTGACGAGCTCGTGGTAACGCTCACCGCTCATATTGGGTAACTGCCGCACGAATGCGCTGACTGCCCAGAGGTCTTGGTCTTGGTGCGTTGGCCCGAGCGCGAGCATGCCAGTATCCTTGATGCCGTTTTTGATGATCCAGTAGAGCTCGGCGTCGCTCCAACGGGACACCACTTCAGGGCGCGTGAGGCCAGCGGCCTCGGGGCTTGCGCGGGCGGGCGAAGTCAGAAGTGTTCGTTGGATTCGACATATGAGCCTCCTCGCTCCACCTGTCGACGCCGGAGGCACCGTCTCATTACGGCGGCTGCTCGCACCTGCGGAAAAGACCGGTGCCGCCTGTAATGCCACGTCCAAAGCGGCGTCAACCCATCATCCGAGACACGTGGCATCGGTGGCTGCGAAAAGCATGGAGCAAGAAATGGTTACCCGACGTGAAGCACTACTGACGAGCTTGGTTGCGGGCGGTACCGCCCTCCTGGCGGCCAAGGGCGCCCAGGCGGTCCAAAGCGCCCGCGGCAACCGCGCCTGGCAAGCGTCTTACAGCGGTTCACGCACTCAGAATCACGAAAGGCCAGGGCGGCCTGGTTTCGAATATCAGCCGGTGATCACACCCAATGGCGCGACGCTCCCGTTCAAGATAGTGGACGGCGTCAAGGTATTCCACCTGATCGCGGAAGAGGTGCAGCATGAGTTCGCGCCCGGCCTCATCGCTCATTGCTGGGGTCATAACGGCCGCGTTCACGGGCCTACCCTCGAAGCCGTCGAGGGCGATCGCGTCCGGATCTACGTGACGAATCGGCTGGCGGCGCCCACCTCTGTGCATTGGCACGCCGTGTTTCTGCCGAACGGCATGGACGGAGTCGCCGGGCTGAACCAACGTGCGATTCGCAAAGGGGAGACATTCAAGTACGAGTTTACGCTGCGCCAGCACGGCACCTTCATGTACCACGCGCATCACGACGAGATGACGCAGATGGCAATGGGCATGATGGGCATGATCGTCGTGCACCCCCGACGGCCCACGCCGGAGTATCGAGTCGATCGCGACTTTGCCATCATGCTCAGCGAGTGGCGTATCGAGCCGGGCACGTCGCGGCCGGACCCGAACGCCATGAGTGACTTCAACGTGCTCACCATGAACGCCCGCGCTTTCCCGGGGACTGACCCCCTGGTCTGCAATACGGGCGAGCGCGTGAGGGTGCGCTTGGGCAATCTGAGCGCGATGGATCATCACCCGGTCCACCTGCACGGGCACTACTTCAAGGTGACGGCGACGGATGGTGGCACGCTCCCCGTCTCCGCACAGTGGCCCGAGACCACGGTGCTCGTGCCGGTGGGTAGCACTCGGGACATCGAGTTCGTGGCCGATGCACCCGGTGACTGGGCGTTTCACTGTCACATGACCCATCACGTGATGAACCAGATGGGTCACGGCATACCGAACATGATCGGCGTCAAACACCGCCCGCTCGATCAGCGAGTGCGGCCGCTCCTGCCGGGCTACATGACCATGGGTCAAGACGGTATGGGTGACATGGGCGACATGGGCATGCCCGTCCCGAAGAACAGCATCCCCATGGTCGGCGCCCCAGGACCATTCGACTACATCACCATGGGTGGCATGTTCACGCTGCTCAAGGTGCGCGACCACCTCACGAGCTATGACGACCCGGGCTGGTACCAGAGCCCGCCCACGGAGCTCGCGCAAAAAGCGAGCCCCGCCGACCTACGACACGACGGCATCGCCGTCCCCAGCTGAAGAAATAGATCAGGAGAAGAGCCATGTTTATTGCCGTCATTCAAGCCGCGACGACCGCTTTCGGGAGTCTCTGTTCCACGCTTGTCCTCGCGGGCTGCGCTTCGACGATGCTCGAGACGACCCCCAACCACCCCGCTCACCTGGGTGTCCATGCCCACCACCACCCGCCTGCGGCGACGCAGGAAGCGCCCGCGTCAGACTCGAACGACGCCGCTGGCGCGGACAAGGCGCCCGCGGAGCGCTGGACCTGTCCGATGCACCCCGAGGTGGTGCGCGATGAACAGGGTAAGTGCCCGACCTGCGGCATGAAGCTCGTCGAGCGGGAAGAGCCGCCGCCATCGGGAGACGAGAAATGATGGAGGAGCTCTCGAATCAGTCGCCGCCTGACGGGAGGCGCGGCGAGCGACGGCTGACACGCGCCATCGCCTGGGTGGCGCCGCTCGCCGCGTTGTTCGCCTGCGTGCCGCAGAACGCAGGCTACGAGGACGTTCGCAACCTCGTATCGCGCACTGGGCACGAGGTGCGCTGGCGGCACGTCGATCCTGCAGGCAATTCGCGCGCGGAGGCGCAAGCCATTCTTCGCGCGCCGCTGACGGCGGACAGCGCCGTGAAGCTGGCGCTCCTAAACAACGCCGAGCTCCAGGCAGCGTTCGAAGAGCTGGGCATGGCGCGTGGAGACCTGGTACGAGCGCTGCGCCTGCCGAACCCGTCCGTCGAAGGGAGCCTGCTCTATGAGGACGGGGAGTCGCCTGCCGTGGAGCTGTCCCTCTCGCAAGATCTGTCGGAGCTCATCTTCTTGCCGATGCGCAACGGAGTGGCCCAAGCCGAGTTCGCCTCCATCAAGCTGGACGTGGCCGGGCGCGCCATGGACCTCATCCTCGAGGTTCGCAAAGCCTTCTACGGCTACCTTGCCGATCAGCAGATCTTGCAGCTGCGAGCCACCGTGCTCGAGGCGTCGAAGGCATCGGCGACCGCTGCCGAGGAAATTCACCGCGCGGGCAACATGACCGACCTCGATCTCGGTAGCCAGCAGGTGCTCTACGAGGAAGCTCGCGTGAGCTACTCGAGTGCCGAAACGGCTCTCGCCACGTCGCGAGAGCGCCTCAACACGCTACTCGGGGTGTGGGAACAGGATACTGGCTGGCAGGCGGCGGGTCGATTGAACGATCCAGAGGAGGTTTCCTCCGAAAGCCTCGAAGGGCAGGCCATCGAGCGCAGCGTCGAGCTGGCTGCCATTCGGCAGCGTTTCACGGCGGCATCCCGGCGGGCCAACTTGGCTCGGGCACAGGGCCTCTTGCCGGAGCTCGAGGCGGGCGTCGCGTTCGAGCGGGACGGCGGCGAATGGGGATACGGGCCAGTCGTTGAAGTGGAGCTGCCGATCTTCTACCAAGGGCAGGGGGAAGTGGCCTGCGCCCAGGCGGAGATGCGGCGAGAACAGCAGCTCTACGTGTCCATGGGGGTGCGCGTCCGCGCGGCCATGCGCGCGGTGCAGGCCCGCGCGAGCACGGCTCGAGAGCGGGCGTTGTATCTCAGAGACGTGCTGTTGCCGATGCGAGAGCGGATCCTGAACGACACTCAGCTTCAATTCAACGCCATGAATACCTCCGTGTTCCAACTCTTGATGGCGCGTCGCGACCAGGTTGAAACGGGTCGCGCGTACGTGGACTCCTTAAAGGAGTACTGGCTCGCTGCAGCTGATCTAGAACAACTTCGAGCCGGCCGCGTTCCGGAAGGCGCGATGGCAGGTTCGGGAATGCCAACCGCGAGCGCCGGCGCGGCCGAATCGGCAACGCATTGATATCGGAACCCAACGAGGCCGTAGAAAAACTCACTTTCGACGTGGCGGCAACCATGGGTTACAGCGCTGAGCAGACAACTGGGCCGGGGCACACCTCGAGTACGTCCTGTTCGTGGCGCGGTGGGGAGGCTCGAAGCATCAACGTAGCCCGAGCGCGTCCCGCGTGGCGTAGATAGCGACCCGACCGGTCACGCTTAGAGTTTTGGCGATCGCTATGAAATCACTTGACTACCACGGTATCATCCGCCCGCCACGTCACATGAGATGCCTTCGTCTCGCATCGGTGGCTTTGATCGCCAGTATGGCGGGCTTCGGCTGCAGAGACGAGTCCATGGTCGACGTCACGAACATCCCTACGAGCATCGCCCCCGTAAAGACCACGGCCCCTGCCGTGCCTGAGCCGAGCGAAACGACACCGGGACCGGGACAGTACCCACCGAGGCCCCAACCGACGCCAAACAATGCCGCACCGAGTACGAGCGCGAGATCGATGTTACGGCGCGTCGGTATGGCGAACGTGCTGGCGTAGAGCGGCGCGGACCAACCGCGAATGAGACGATAGGCGGTGAAATGGACGGCGATGGCGCTAACCATGACGAACAAGAGGCTGGCATCCCAGTCGCCAGTGACGTCGAGAAAACCAATCACCTTCTCGGGGCGAGTCATGCCACTCGCGGCGAGCCCGATTCCAAACAGGGCGCCAGCAAATAGAGCAGCTAACGCTTGCAGGACGCTGCGCTTCATCAACCTCCTCAAATCCACCGAACGAGGGTCACTGTCAGCATGCCGGTCATCACGAACGTCGAGGTGGCGATCAGTGAGCGGGGCGACAGCCGGCTCATGCCGCAGACCCCATGCCCACTCGTGCACCCATTCCCGAGACGGGTGCCGACCCCAACCAGTAACCCAGCGAGCGCGACTACCGGCAGCGAACGGGGAGATGGCGCGATGGTGCTGGGCAGCAGCAGTGCGAATGCCAGGCCCGCCAGCAGCAGACCCGTCAGGAACATCAATCGCCATGCACCGTCCCCAGGCTGGCCGAGCAGGAGATTCCCAATGATGCCGCTAACGCCAGCCACCTGCCCCGAGGCCACCAACAAGAGCGACGCGGCCAAGCCTATCAGAGCTCCGCCGAAGAGCGACGACCAGAATGTCAAATCATGCATGGCGTGACTACCTTCGGAGTGCCTGCCAAGCATACGACGCGTGGGGCGAGGCATTTGCCCGCTGCGCGCTGGCAGTGATTTGAGACGATGGCATATGAACTGCGCCGCGACAATGGCAGAATGTACCGAATGCTATTCCGCCAGCTTTTCGATCAGGACTCCTCCACGTACACCTACCTGCTCGCTGACGAAGCAAGCCGACACGCCATCATCATTGATCCGGTGTTCGAGCAGATCGAGCGTGACAGCACCCTCATCAACGAGCTCGAGCTAGATCTCGTTTGGGCCATTGACACGCACGTGCACGCTGACCACGTCACAGCGATCGGGCTTTTGAGTCGGCGCTTCGGAGCCCGCACGGTGCTCTCCGAGCGGGGCGGAGCGGTGTGCGCCGATCGGCTCGTAAAACACGGCGATCACATCGAATTCGGTGAAGACGTGTTGGAGGTGCGCGAGACGCCCGGCCACACGAACGGCTGTCTCACATACGTCGGTCACGCGCTGCACCTCGCGTTCACCGGAGACGCCCTACTGATTCGCGGTTGCGGTCGCACGGATTTTCAGCAGGGGAGCTCCGCGGCGCTGTATCGCTCGGTGCACGAGCAAATTTTTTCATTGCCAGATGCAACGTTGCTTTACCCCGCGCACGACTACAAGGGCCGGACCGTGACCAGTGTGGGTGAAGAAAAACGCTTTAACCCGCGCCTCGGCCTCGACAAGTCGCTCGGCGATTTCACCCGCACCATGAGCGAGCTCGCGCTGCCGTACCCGCGTAAGATTGATGTGGCCGTGCCCAGCAACCTGAAGTGCGGCGTCGCCAGCGCCGAAGTCACCCCTCCCGCTCCTCTCGATTCGAGCTGGGCGCCCATCGGCATGTCGCCCGGGGGGGTGCCCGAACTGGCAGCGGATTGGTTGTCTCAACACCTGTCGGATGACATCGTGCTCGACGTGAGAGAGCACGATGAGTTCCGCGGCGAGCTCGGTCACATCGTAGGCGCCGAGCTTTCGCCACTTCAGGCGCTCCTGGCGAAACCCGTGGCGCTACGGCGCGAGCGACCGGTCGTCACGATCTGTCGGTCCGGGGGGCGCTCGGGCAAGGCAGCGCTGAGCCTGCGCGACGTGGGTGTCGCACGGGTCGCCTCTCTCGGGGGCGGCATGCTGGCCTGGCACGATGCGGGGCTCCCCGTCGAATACGGACCGGGGCACAATCACTGGTTGGATCGGCAGGGCTAGCCCGCCTTTTAGCGCTCGATCGCCGGGGTTTACTTTTCCACGTGTGGATTTTGGCCAAGCCGGAGTGTCGAGAGGGATAAATCCGCCATGGCGTCCAAAATCTTCACGCGCGCCGATGTCATCGCCGGAATAACCACGGCAATCCTGCTCGTCCCGCAGGCGATGGCGTACGCGCTCCTGGCGGGGCTGCCACCCCAGTTCGGGCTGTACGCGTCCTGCGTTCCGCTTTTGGTCTATGCAGCACTCGGCACCAGTCGGCGGCTGGCGATTGGACCCGTGGCGATCGATTCACTGCTGGTGGCCGCGGCGGTCGCGCCCCTCGCGGTGGCAACGGGACTCGGCTACCAGAGCCTAGCTCTGACACTGACCTTGATGGTCGGAACGCTTCAAGCCCTGATGGGCCTGGCCCGCTTGGGCTTCGTGGCAAACTTTCTCTCCCGCCCCGTGTTGGGTGGGTTCACCTCTGCCACGGCGCTCCTGATAGCCTCGAGTCAAACCGGGGCGCTCACGGGAGTGACGCTGCCTCGCGGACGCTTCGACGAGGTCGTCATGGCCCTGGTCGCCCGGTCACGGGAGCTACACTGGCCCACTCTCGCCTTTGGCCTCACGGCATTGGTGGGGATGTGGCTGCTCGAAATTTACTTTAAACGTTTTCCTCGCGCGCTGGCACTCGTCGCCATTGCGACGCTCACCTCGGCGCTGTTGGACGTCGAGTCAGCGGGCGTTGCTCTGGTCGGCGCCGTGCCATCCGGCCTGCCCGAGATCGCTGCGCCTCTCGGCAGCATCTCCGCGTGGCAAGCCTTGATGCCGGCTGCCGTCAGCATCGCAGTGGTGTCGTTCGTCGAATCCCTGAGCGTCGCGCAATATCTGGCGCGTTCGGATGGTCAGGACGTCAATCCGAACCGCGAGCTCCTCGCCGTTGGCGGGGCAAACATCGCGTCCAGCTTTTTTGGGGGGTACGTGGTGTCGGGGGGCTTGTCACGCAGCGCCATCAATGCTGAAGCGGGCGCACAAAGTCGGGTCGCGGGGATCGTGACGGCGCTCTGTGTAGGCCTCACCTTGATGTTTTTCACCCCGCTCTTTCGGCATCTACCCAAGGCAGTCCTCGCCGCGATTGTGCTGAGCGCCGCACTGAGGCTGATCGATGGGGGGCAGGCGCGGCGCCTGTGGACCATCAAACGCAGCGACTTTGGGCTGCTCTTGCTGAGCTTCGGTGTAACCCTGCTGCTTGGCGTGCAACTTGGCTTGGCGCTGGGCGTGGGTAGTTCCGTAGTCTTGTTTTTGGTGAAAACGACTCGACCGCACGCGGCGGTTCTTGGGCGTTTGCCCGGCACAGATTGTTATCGCAACGTCAAGCGGTTCCCCGAGGCAGAAGTCCGCGACGATTTGTTGATCGTGCGCGTCGACGCGCAATTCTATTTCGGCAACGTGACGTTCCTCAAACGGGCCCTCGACGAGCTCCGCCGGGAGCGTTCGAGTCTCCGGGCCATCGTCCTCGACGCTAGTGGCATGAACCAGCTGGATTCCTCGGCGCTCGATGCGCTGCTCGAGCTCGACGAGCGGCTGAGAAACGCCGGAGTGTCCCTGCTGTTTGCCGAGGTCAAGGGCCCGGTTCGGGATGTGCTCGAACGCTCCGGATGGCTCAGCCAGTTGCAGGCTCGAGGGCGCATATTTCTACGCGTCCACGACGCGGTTCTTTCGCTTCCCGCCGCTTCAGTGAAGGGTAAGTGACTCGAGATTCGACTGCCGCGAATCGGAGGCCACCGCGCGGAGCTCTCCAAACAGCCATGGGCTGCAACGAGGCGCGAAGAGCTCTCCTGATGGCGGGCGCTGCCCAGACGCTAATCGAAGTCTTCCGGCGCGCTGTCTTGATCGTCGGGCGGCACATCAACGTTCGCTTGATCGGGGTCGTTTTGTTCGACCTCGCTCTCCTCTTCTTCTTCTTCTTCGTTCTCCTCGGCATCCGTCCCGCCATCGCGGAATACAGCGCTCGACGACGGTAAAGGCCTTTCGCGGCCCACTACCACTTGTTCGCGACAGCCGAAGCACATAACGAGCGCGCAGAGACACGACATTCCCGCGAATTGAACCACCGACGCTTTTGATACCGGAGTGGCACCTGGTCGACCAATGACCGCGCTGACTTGATCCCAAACCCTAAGCTGGGGACCCAGCGGGCGTCTCCGTTCGCCTTGTTCGTTCACGCCGATATCAGCCCGGCTCTGTTTCATTGTTGCGCTCGATCAGTGGGCGAAAGCTCGCTGATTTGGGTTTCGAGCCGCTTTGCCTCAGGGCGGAGATAGCCGCTAGGGAAGCGCCTGTAGTATTCGGCAAGGAGCTGCCGCGCGGACGCTTCGGCGCCAGCCCGCACGGCATGTCTCACGGCATCGAGGTCGCGCAACTCTTCCACGAGCTGCGTTTCCAAGAGCGCGCTGTGTCTCTCTGAAGTTTTCGAGCCCTGCGTGCTTTCGACTGCCTTCGGTGCAGCCAAGTCGCGTTGATCCCCACGGTTCGGTGTGGTTGATTTGGAACGAACCTCACTCGTGGGCGTGGTGGCATCGAGCGCAGGAGTCGCCGATGTGACGGCCAGTACCCCCCGCCGAGAGGTCGGCCGCCGAGCGGCGCCCCCTGTCGTGCGCGCGGCAGAGCGAGCCTCCCGGCTCGGGACCAGCACAGGGTTGGGCGTCGGCAAGTCGGCGAAGTTGGGCGCGCCGGCACCTTCGGCTCCTTTTTGTGGCACCACGATCGGGATGGCAGCGTCGTTCGCGCCGGCAAGCAACTCAGGCCCAGGGCTACCTCGATCGCGCACAGCGTGGGGCACCACCGGAGCTGCGACAGCGGTCTGCGGCGCTCCGATCGCAGCTGGGACGGGTCTACTGGATACGGCCCCGTTAGACTCAGCGTGCCGCGTGGCGTAGAAGGTTCCGGCTGCCGTCGTGCCCAGGACGCTCAGCGCGACAACTTTGGACAAGCTGGCGCCTTTCAGCGATCCGAAGAGCCCTTTTCCGATCTGTGCCTGTAGCCCACCGAGCTCTACTACTGGCGCTCCGACGGTCGGCAAGACAGCTTGGAGGAGCCTCTCTTTGGAGGCTCGCGACGGTGACGCTTCTCGGCCCGCCCTGAGCAAGGCGCGAGTGGTGCCGTCCAACCCTGCATCGTCGATCAGCCGTTGCTCGTCGGTCATCGTTTACCCCTCGAGTGTTGCTTGGCTTGCAGCTGCTGCACGCGGCGCTGAAACCATTGTCGCGCCCGCCGCAGTCGAGACGCCACTGTACCTGCGGGCAAATCGAGCAACGTTGCGATCTCGTCCGAGCCGAGATCGTCGAGCTCGAACAAGACGAAAGGTACGCGCAGGTCCATGGGCATGTTGTCGAGCATTTCATCGAGCAGGCGGCGAGCCTGGTATTGTTCGGTGAGGGCCTCGGGGGACGACCCCAGGTCGGCTAGTTCGGGAGGGGGGCCGTTCGATTCGCGGCGGCGCGCCAGCGACCTCCTGTGGGTGCGGGCGACTTTGAGGGCAATGCCAAACAGAAAGGCGCGTTCGCTGCCCACTAAGATTTCGAGATCCTCGCGCTGCGCGAGCACCATGAAGACCTGTTGTGCCGTATCGTCGAGATCCGCTTCCCGAACACCCAGCCGCCCCAGTAGCCGCCAGATGAAGCGGTGGTGCTCATCGACGAGCTCTCGAATCAGCGTGGCATCAACGGTCCGCTTCTTGCCCTTCACAAGCGCAGGTTCGGCAGCATGCGGAGTACTTTCCGACAGTTCCAATGCCGCGGCGTCGCCCATACACAATCCGTAATGACCGGGTTTGCGCAGCTCGATCACAAAAACCCAAGTGGGCAGTCAGCGCTGGACATTAGAGCCGGTATCCGACGGACACGCTGGCGTACCCGGAAATACTCACAACGTGGAGCTCATCGAGCGTTTTGTCCTGCCGCTCGACGACGAACTGATCGAGCGTGATGGGCAACAGGATTCCGACTCCGAGCTCGCCGAGCCAGGTGTTACCGAACACCTGCCGGAAATGCAGGCCCGCGCGACCGACCAGCGGGAAGCGTAGGTTCTGTTCGCTTGAAAGCGCCGCTCCGCTTTGCACGTGCATGACCCCGAGCCCCATGCCGGCGCAGACCGACGCGATCGAGACGCCGATGGGGCAGAGCTCCGTGACAGCATCAACCAAGCGCAGCGATACCGTGTCCGGCACGGAAGCGAGGCGGCTGGTGCCGAAGGTCACGCTGGCTCGAGCCCCCTTGTTGAACAGACCACCCTCTTGCCACAGCTCATAAAACAGACCCCCCGTTGGCATGAGGTTCGGCGTTCGCCCCCCGGAAATACCTCCGGTCGCGCCGGCATAACCCCACCATCGAGGTGCACTCGTGGACGCCTCTTCCGCGGGCACCGGCGCTGAAGTCGCCGAAATAACGGCACCTTCGGCTGCCCTGTGGCGCACATTCTCGTCGAGCTCCATGACCACGATGAACGCCAGGGCGGCAATCACGTCATCGCAGCGTTTGGCCTTGACCTCTCGAGTCTTTCCACTCGGCAATACCGCGCGCGCGAGATAGTAACCTGACGTATCTTCTGTCACGCGGATTCCGATGTGTTGCCCTTCACGCGAGACACGCAGCACGACGCTGCGCGCCGCCACCTCGTCATGCAGGCGCGAGGCGCCCGGACAGTTGGGTGGAGCGCTCCAGTCGACCCAATAGTTCTCGACTTCGGCTCCGGCGGGTGTGCTGTTTAGATACAGACACAGGGCCCACGGGGCCTGGCGCCAGTTCATCAGTCGTACGTCTAGCTCAGTTACTCGGTTCGGTCGATGTGTTTGGCGAGATTCGCGGGTCGCAGCGCGCCGCTCCCGGAACGGCAGGCTCCGCGCAGTGAATGGTTTCGGACATCCCGAAAATCGTTCCGTCGCGGTCGATTTTGTGATCTGGGACGACGCCTCCGGTCATGCCCCTGCCGCACTGCCATGAAGGCTGTCAGCGAATACTCGTGGCGCAGCCGAACAAAAGCGTCAGGCTCCCGTCCGCGTCGCGGACCCGGTCACAGGTGCTGCCACACAGCAGCACTTGCTTGCCGTCGGTGGAATACTGCCACCCGTCCCTGCAGCCTTGACCGGAGCTCTGGGCAATGACTTCGTCTTGCCCACCTAGCGGGCGAAACAAGACATTCACCTTGGCGAGATCGAGCAGTGCCCCGTTCGGTGGGGAGGGGATGTCGTAGCTGCAGCTGAGAGCCAACCCGGAAATCTGCCCTAAGGCATCCGCGAGTGCGGTACCAAAATCCTGAGTTTCCGTCATGTCAAAGTGGCAATACACCGGCCCGGTGTGCGAACACCCCGGGGTTGCCGTGCCACCCGCCTCGGCCATGCGTGACAAGTTTTCACGCGCGCCTTCGCTGCCCGGAGAACCGATCACAAAGGTCTGCATGCCGCGCGCCAACGAGTTGGCGGCTTCCACTACGAGGGGCCCCGAGTCGACCGCGTCGTCTTGATTTCTGCCACTGTCGTCGCAGCCCAAGGAAAAAGTAGGGATGCCGTCAGTGATGAGAACCGCGAAACGAGCCCCCGGCAGAGTCATCGACTCGAGGCCCTGCACGCCGAAGGCATAAGCGTCGTGCGTGGGTGTGCCCCCCTCGGGGTTCTGAGCCCGAAAGGCGCTCCGAATCTGCTGGCGATGCTGCGAGCCCGGAGTGTCCAGCACTCGCACCGGGACGTCTGCCTGCCGATCGAAGCAAGAGCCCTGGGCCGCGTCGTCGTCGTCGTCATCATTATCGTCATCAGACCTATCCGGATAGAAGACGACGCCGACGGCCGTCACCGCCGGCATTTGGTCCACGGCAGCCAGCAACGCGCTGCGCGTGGCTTCCCACTTGGAGCCCCGAACTGGCCCTGGCGCGTCATCATCCATCGAACCGCTGGTATCCACGATCAGCTGCAGCACCGTCGGAGAAACCTCGGCGCCGACCGTTTGGCCCGCACAAGCCGCGCTACCATCGAAAGCACTTCCAGTACCGATGTCATCGGCAAAGCCCTCGGCCGAACCAGTGGAAAGGCCATCGCCGACCAACGGGTTGCCGCTGCTCGGCGCACCACTTGGTGTGTCGAGCGATGACGAGCAAGCCCCAATGCCGACGAATACTGCGCCCGCCACGCACCCCCAAAGACCTAGTACCACCGATTTTTAGAACTCATGAACATGACCTTTCGAAGCGCACTGAATCGACTTGTGGGATGATCAAAAGCAGGATGGCTCGCCGGTGTCATCGACCGCATCGGATCAATCTGACGAAAGCTCGACGATTTGGGCCTGAAGCAGACGCGCCTCGGGCGCAAGCCAGGCGTTTGGGAAATGCTTCGAGTAGTCGCTGAGCACACTCTCCGCGAGACCCGGTTTCCCCGCATCTCGGGCGGCGTCGAGCTGGCGCACCTCCATTCCGAGCCGGTTGTCGTCTAGCGAGCGCTGAATGGACTCGACAACCGGGCGGCCGCGCGCAACCGGTTGCTTACGAGTACCTCGCGTCGCCTGGCCATTGCGTTCGCCGGGGGTGAAAGCCGTTTGCCGGGCGACGGCTGGCCGGAGCGACGCGCCATGTGCCGCCCCCCGAGCAGATGTCGCGGGTATTGCGGGCCACTTGCCGATTGGTGCCCCGTGAAGGACCGCGTCACCGCCTGATACTGCGGCCCTTTGCAAGAGCGCATCGAGGAGGCGCTGCCTGGAGCCGGGCGGTGGTAAGGCGCTCCGGCCGGCTTGCAGCAGCGCGTGGCTGGTGCTGCCTGGTATTACGTCCTCGATGATCCGCCGCTCGAGTATCATGATGACCAAGCCTCTAGTGGCCGCATTCGGGTAGTCCGATCACAAGAAAGGCGCCACGTATGCAATCAGCGCGCGTGTGCTTGTTGGAATTCGGGGCCCCGCGTTCTGGAGCAGTGCCTTTCCGGTTCGGCCGGTAGCCGCGGGAAGACGTGGCGCTGATTACATTCGTGAATTCGGCCCAATCGGCTCGTCATCAAAACTGTGATCAGAAGCCTCGCTAGTGGCCATTAGGGGGCGGTGCCAGAAGCCATCATCCCTTCAGTGCCTCCGCCAACCAGGAGGCGGTGGCGTCCCACGGCCGTGGGCTACGCTTGCGCAGGCTTCCTGCTCGTGCCCTTGGTGCTGTTCGCGTACAAAATATTCTGGCTCGACTATCGAATGGGGGAGCTGCTGCCCACCACTCAGTACCGCGTCAACTTCGAGATGTCGCTCGACGGACACTCGCAGCGCGTTCGGCTCCGCACCTTTTCCCCCATGAACGACGCCCATCAGATCATGAGTGGCGAGGAGTCGCACGCGGATGAGGCGTTCCGCTTCTCCACCGACACCGAGGGCAGCAATCGGTCAGTGTCATGGGAGAGCGCGTCGGCGCCGGAGCAAGCCCGAATTCGCTATTCGTTCTCGGTGCTGACGAAAACCCTCGAGTACGAGCTCGACCGGGGGTTGCTGGTTCCGGAGTCGTATCCTGAGTCCATTGCGAAAGAGCTCAGGCCCACCGACAACATTCAAGTCGACCATCCCGAAGTGCGTGCCAGGCTGCATGAATTGAAGGCTGACGAGGGGACGCTGTCCGAGCGGTTGCAGAAGATTTTCGAGTTTACGGCTGGTCTCGGCACGAGGCCTTTCAAAGGCATGACGGACGCCGTGACCGCTCTGCGTCTCGGGGAAGCGAGCTGCAATGGCAAAAGCCGGCTGTTCGCCGCGCTCGCGCGCGCCAGCGGCATTCCCGCACGACTGGTTGGAGGGCTGCTGCTCAGCGTGGGGGACAAGCGCACGTCCCACCAATGGGTGGAGGCGTACATCGGCGGGCACTGGGTGCCGTTCGATGTGACGAACCGGCACTTTGCGCGCCTGCCGGCGCAACACCTCGTGCTGTATCGCGGCGATGAAGCGTTATTTTCCCACACCGCCGACATCAATTTCAATTGGTCGTTTTCGACGAGCAGCAAGCTGGTGCCGTCTCCAAGAGTGCGCGAAACATTCCGTGCTTTTAATGTCTGGAGCCTCTTCGATCGACTCAACCTGCCCTTTTCGCTGCTGAAAACGGTGCTCATGCTGCCGCTCGGAGCTCTGATCGTCGTCTTCTTCCGAAACGTGGTCGGCGTGCCCACCTTCGGTACGTTCCTGCCGGCCCTGCTCGCAGCCGCCGCCGCTGAAACCGGCCCCTTCTGGGGTCTCGTCAGCGTCCTCATCGTATCGGGGGCCGTCGTCCTTGCCCGCATGGCCATTCAGCACCTCCGCCTCCTGCACTCGCCGACCTTGGCCATTCTGCTTGCCGTGGTCGTGATGACCATGCTCGGCACGAGCTTTGTCGCGGAGCATTTGGGTCTGGAGCAACTGGCTCGCACATCGTACTTTCCGGTCGCCGTGATGGCCATCGCCTCGGAGCGCCTATATCTAACTCTCGTCGAGCAGGGTAGCGAGCCAGCTCTGAAGCACTTCGCCGGTACGCTGTTGGTCGTCCTAGCTTGCTACACGGTGATGAACTCGCTCGCGATGCAGGTACTGGTAGGCGGGTTTCCGGAAGTACTGCTGCTCATCGTTGCCGCCAATATCTATCTGGGGCGCTGGGTTGGTGTGCGCGTGTTCGAGCTATTTAGGTTTCGTGGTCTGCTTCGGGCGGAGGGCGCGCGGTGATGCTGGGCGAACGCGCCACGATGTGGCTACAGGCACGGCAGTTACACGCCCAGCGCTTGCGCGCTATTTACGGCATGAATCGCCGCAACGTCGAGCTCATCTACCGTCACAATCCACGTCGCCATTACCCCTTGGCGGACAATAAACTGCTCACGAAGCAATATCTTTTGCGCCACGGCGTACCCGTGCCGGAAACGCTGGCCGTGTGCTCAGGCCTATTTGAAGTCGAGCCCACCATCGAGAGGCTCACAGAGGAATCGGAATTTGTCGTCAAGCCAGCCACAGGCAGCGGCGGCGATGGCATCGTCGTGCTGGGTGCGCGTTGCGGAGAGGGCTGGAAAGGCGTTGGCGGCCGGCTGATTTCTGACACCGACCTAGTCCAGCACTTGGCTCATATCGTGTTTGGCGCCTTCACGAGCCAACTTGAAGATCAAGTGCTGGTTGAACGCCGAGTGGTACCGCATGAGATGCTGCATGAGCTGTGGTCGGACGGTGTCAGTGACATCCGAGTGATCGTTCTTTCGGGAAGGCCGTTGCTTGCCATGCTGCGAGTTCCGACGCACAAGTCGCGTGGCAAGGCCAATCTGCACCAAGGCGGCCTCGGCGTAGCCATCGACATCGCGAGTGGCCGAACGACGCGGGCGGTCAGTGGAAGAGTCGCGGTGGAGCGGCACCCCGAGAGTGGCGTACCGCTCTTGGGACGTCTCATTCCGAGCTGGCAGGACGTCGTCAGCCTGGCACTCAGGGCGGCAGCAAGCGTTCCGCTTGGATACCTTGGCGTCGACATCGTGCTGGACCGAAACCGAGGGCCATTGGTGCTGGAGATCAACGCTCGACCCGGCCTCGAGATCCAGAACGTCAATGCGATTCCTCTCGGCGCCGTCATCCCCAACCTCGAGGGCGATCATGACTAGTCATCGCCTCTGGCCGGTCACGACGGCGATTGCCGTTCTGATGGCGGGTTCGGTATCAATTGAGCTCTGGGCGAGCCTGCGCGATCACGGCGTTGAACACATCGCCATCGAAAGCTCTGTGGTGACGGGCGAGGATGCGGAGCCTGAGCCGATGCTGGAACCCTTCGGCACTCCATTGAGCCCCTTGCATCTGCATGCCCGTGAGCTGGCTCGGCGCGGCGAGCTAGAGGATGCAGCGAACAAGTTGAGTGAGCTTGCCGTTCAGTATCCTGACGACCCGTCGATTCTGACCGAACGAGCTCATCTCGCGCTGCGGCTGTCGCGTCCGAAGCAGGCTTGCGAGATGCTGCAAGGGGCGGCGATGGCGCTACCTCAGACGCCGGTCGTCTTTTTGGATCTCGCGCGCTGCCAGCATCTGCTCGACCAAGAGCTGGAGGCGATGGCCACCCTGCGCGCCGGCGTGCAGCTGCATCCCAACCATTCGGGGCTGCTGCTCGAATTGGGTGAAATGCTTCGAGAGCAGGGCGAGCTCGTCGAAGCTAGTCGCGTGCTCGAGCCAGCGTCGACTCGCGGTAGCAACGACGAACGCGCGCGCGCCTTGGCGAGCCTGGGGCGTTGTCATGTCGCGAGCGGGGATCTCGTCGCGGCTCGCATCGCATTTGAAGAGGCAGTGCAACGGGCACCGGCATCGGTGAACACTTGGATACGCGTGGCACGAGGGTTCATGCAGTCTGACGATCCTGCGGATCAGCTCCGCGCCGTCGAATACGCGCTGCGCGCAACGCGGCTTGCGCCCGAGCTTCCGCTCGTGCATGGCGTGCTGGGGCGTGCTTACGAAGCGTTGGGCTCGAACGCAGCAGCTACGGCGGCTTATCGCACCGCCGTGCGCCTCGATCGCGACTACGCCTTCGCCCGCCGGCGGTTGGTGCGGTTGAGCCTGGATGCCGAGGACTATCGCCTGGCCCGACAGCACGCCGAGGCGCTGGTTGCCATCGATGCCGACATTCCTGAGCATCATTTCTTGGTCGGGCTCGTGGCATTCCGCTCGGGTGACCTCGACTCGGCGCGACAACATTACCAGCGGGCGCTAGAAAAGACGCCCGACGGTTACCCAGAGGCTCTTTACAACCTCGGCCTGCTGGAACGCCAGGCGAAAAGGCCGACAGAAGCGATCGCCGCCTATGAACGCGCGATCGAGCAGCGGCCGGAATTTCGCGCGGCGCACAACAATTTGGGCCTCGTTTATCTAGATCTGCACGAGTTTGAGCGCGCTCGGTCAGCTTTTCGCAAGGCTCTGGATCTCGATCCGAAGTATGTGGCCGCATGGGTCAACCTGGCGCGGTGCCTCTCTGATGAGGAGAAGTTCGAGGAGGCCATCCAGGCTTACCAGAGCGCAATGGCACTCAGCCCCCTCAGCCGGAGCATGACCATAGACTATGCCATCGTGCTGCGCAAAACGGGCAGAGCCGTCGAAGCCATCGCGCTCTATGAGAGGCTGCTCGATGCCGATCCGCGCTACGTGACCGGGTGGTACAACCTTGGCGTCGCGCTTCAGGCTGCAGGCCAGACCGCCCGCGCCCAGCAAGCTTATGAGCGGGCACTGAGCATCGATCCGGAGCACCTGAAGGCGCTCAAGAAGCTCGCACAACTGGAAGCAAAGTCGGGGCTGCGAGAGCCAGCTCGGGCCCACCTGACCGACGCTCTAGACCGTGACCCTGGTGATCAGGGATTGCGCTTGGAGCTGGCCCAGCTCTTTTTGACAGACAATGACCGCGCTGCCTGTAGCCATGCGGCCCGGTTGATTTTGGCGCAGGTCCCGGGCCACGAGGCTGCCAAGGCCCTGCTCGATCGTTGCGTCGAGCCACAATAGAAAAGGAAAACGAATGGAACGCTACATGACTTCTTGGATCACGCGGATCACCCTCTGGCAAGCCCCGGTCGCCGCTGCGGCGCTGCTCAACGCCTGCGGCGCCAACGACACGGGAAAGCCGTTGACTTTGGGCCCACACCCATCCACCGGAGCCCCCGTCCTCCCTCGAAACGCCCCGCCCGTCGAACCCACCAACGCGGAGGATCCCGACACGGGTGAGATGATTGGACCTGTACAGCTCCAGCCGACTGTGCCGGTCGACCCGAACAGCCCCGACGAAATCCTGTTCCAAGAAGCCTTGGTGCAGTACGACGCTCAAAACTATGTGCAAGCGGAGCAGCTCTTTGCCCGCTTGGCAAGCACTTACCCCAACTCACCACGCACCGACAACGCCGAATATTTGGCAGGCCGCAGCGCGTACGCGCTCGGTATCGCACAAGTCGGAATTGTAGACGTTCCGGCGTTGAACCGGGCGGCGGCGGAGTTCACGAGCGTCTTCCTACAATTCCCGAACAGCCCGTTTGCCCTGGCATCACACTACTACCTCGGGCGTATCCACTTCACTCAAGGTAACTTCGACCCGGCGCTGCTCGAGTTCCAGAGCTCGGTCAGCGATCCGACGGCCACGTTTTCAGACAATGCGCAATACTACGTCGGACGAACCCACTTCGAGCTGGGCGACTTTACTTTCGCTGAGCTGGAGCTGCGCGCGCTCTTGGCAGACTATCCGACCAGCAGCTACCTCGATAATGGCACCTACTACTTGGGGCGGGCGCTGTTTGGGCTGCAGAGTTACTCCGAGGCGCTGGCAGTATTTGCGTCCGTCACAAATTTTCAGGCGTCGATCTTTCTCGACAACGCCGTCTACTATCACGGCCGCTCGAACTACGCGCTCGGCGATCTGGCAAACGCGCTCGGCGATTTTCAAGCGTTGTTCGCCAGCTACCCCACCAGCGGCTACCGCGACAATGCGCTCTACTATCGTGCTCGCATTCAGACCGATCAAGTCGATTGTCCGGCGGCTGCTGCCAGCCTGAATGAGCTTAGTCTGGCATTTCCGTCCAGCCCTTACGTAGCGCGGGCGCAGGACTACCTCACCCAGGGCGGTTGCTGAACACGCCGTGCTGCGCTGGGCTCGATCGACGCGACGGCTGTCATGGCCAGTAATGGCCATGACATGGCTCTCTGCCCCCAGCGCTCATGGGCAGGAAGAAGATACGGCGGATCACGGTTCGAGAGCCGTCGCCAAGGCCTCCGGTGCGGCGAAAACCAGCCGCCGCAAGCCCGCGTCCCCGCTCACGGCCAGTTATCATGCGGGCGCCTTCGCGGGGACCTTCGTCGAGAGCACACAAATGGGCTTGCTGGTGAATGCGGGTTTGGGAGCAGCAATCACCTCAGGCCGGCACCGCGAACGTCTCGAGCTCGACTATCAGTACGATCCATTCACCACAAAGACCTTCAACTTTCCAGAAGAAGATCAAGCTCCGGCCCTCCGCCGCCTAGCGCAGGGTCTACACGAGTTGGACCTTGGCATCGACTGGCAGGGCCGTTGGTCGAGCTGGGTGCGGAGCGAGCTCGACGTATCGGGCGACGCCTGGTTCCCTGATAACCCTGAGGACCGGCGCTGGTCGTTGCGCAGCGACGCAAGGCTGCGCGTCGGAAGGACACGCGGTGTGTACGCCGAACCCAGCGCGGCACTATTTTTCAAAAAGTACCCTGGGTACCTAGTGGCAGGTCGACGCATCGACCAGGAGGGTGCAAAGGGAGCCCTGGAGGCTGGCTATCAATGGGGTCCGTTCACCGACGTCGCCCTCGGTTATGAGCTCGAGTTTACCGACTACCTGGACGCACGCTACGACCGACTCGACTCGGACGCCGTGGTGGTGCGTGCGGAGGAGAGTAAGGATTACCTAAGCCAGATCTGGTCCGCTAGCGCGGGCCTCCTCGTGGCCCCACCGTTGAGGCTCAGCCTACGTTACGAGCACGAGTTGAACGATTCAAAGCACTACGACCGGCGAATCGCCGCACTCGACGACCTTGGCAACCCGCTCGCGAAGTTCTTGCCCGACTATTACGACTACGCGCGTGATCGGGCCACCTTCAAAGCGCGATTCCTTCCGAGTGAACAGTTTAGCATGAGCGGGCTCATCGAAGGCTGGTTGCGCGATTTCTCGAGCTACGAGGCTCGTGATGAAAGCAATGTCTGGACGGGAGATCTGAGGCACGACAGTAGTCTGGAATTCGGTCTCGAGGTTGCTTTAGGATTGCTCGAAGGCGAGCAATGGGGGCTGGGTCACGGACTGTTCATGACTGCATTTGGCTCGCATCTGCGTCGTCGATCGAACATGCGCCGAGAGGTGTCGCTAGCGACCAACTTCGACGTGACGCGTGCGTTTTTGGGCCTTGAGCTACGTAGCCGTTGACGGTCGGGCCAACAAAATTGTCCAGTGGTTGCCCTCGTTCCGAGGCAGTCGCAAATTTGAGCCGTAAGTTCGCTGATCTACACTCGAGGAGAATGCCATGCTGAAGTCGAGGTTCGAGTCTCTTGGCGCGAATGTGCCGCTGCTCACGCTCGGCATCGGCATTGTTCTGACGTCATGCGTCCGAGTCGACTCGGACCTGTTCCATCCGAGTTGCTGCGCCGTAGCTGGAGGCGACCCAACCTCCGTGCCGGGTGCTGGAGCGGGGGACGGCTTGCAGCCGAACGATGATGGGGTGGGTGCCGCCGGTCGAGTCGGGAGCAGCGCCGCGGGTGCGAGTGGGGCTGGCACAGGCAACGGCGCGGATGGTACGAGTCGCGAAGGGATCGGTGCGGGCGACAACAGTTCGAGCGAGATCGACGCGGGCGTGAGCTCGCCCAGTGGGGGTGGCAACGGTTCCGACAGCGATGCCGCAGGGTCGGGGGGAGCATGTGCACTCGCGCCAGTGCCGCCTGGCTTGGACACGTGTCCAGTCGAATGTACGGGAGGGTGCGAGGAGGACAATCGGTGTGTCATCGACTGCTCGGGCACGGAGACTTGCGAGGAGGACAGCATCGTGTGCCCTGAAGACTATGCTTGTCGGGTCATCTGCACGGGCACTGCCGCGTGCGAGTCGGCCACGGTTCTCTGCCCACGAGCCCACGCCTGCGAGCTCGTTTGCGACGGCGAGGATGGCTGCGGTGACCTGGACGTAGATTGCGGCGCACAATCCTGCTCGATCGAATGCGGCGCAAGCGACGCTTCGTGCGCGGGGACGACGGTTCGTTGCGGCGAAGGCGCGTGCAGCGCTGCCTGCGGCGGCAGCTCCACTCCTGATCTCCAGTGCGAGAGCGCATGCGCCTGCAACGAATGCTCCGGCTGAAACGCAGCCGAAGGTGGATCGGTGAGACGTCGAAGCTTCGCCAATCACGCACTGCGCATGAGGAGAGAGGCCACGGCCATGCGGGGCCGCTGGCGGTCGTGGATGCACACCGCGAGCCACTGCGGTCCCAGTCCCTGGCATTGGTGGTGTCGAGACGTTCCGCAATGATGACGGTTTGCTCGCTGGTGCCAAAGCCAGCCCCTGCGCGGGTGTCTTCGTAACGCTTCGCTTGGCGTGCTGCTCTCGTTGATCGTTGGCGTAAGCCGGCCAGCGTTCGCGATGGCTGCAAACGGGGGACCTGCCGGCGTTTCTGGACGCCGTCCATCATGGGGGTGAGCGTCCGCGCGTTCATGCGCGTGGTGCAGGCCCGCGGAAGCACGGCTCGAGAGCGGGCGTTGTATCTCAGAGACGTGCTGTTGCCGATGCGAGAGCGGATCCTGAACGATACTCAGCTTCAATTCATCGCCATGAATACCCCCGTGTTCCAACTCTTGATGGCGCGTCGCGATCAGGTTGAAACGGGTCGCGCGTATGTGGATGCCTTAAAGGAGTACTGGCTCGCTACGGCTGATCTAGAGCAACTTCGAGCCGGCCGCGTTCCGGAAGGCGCGATGGCAGGTTCAGGAATGCCAACCGCGAGCGCCGGCGCGGCCGGATCGGCAACGCACTGATAATCCGAGCCGAGCCTGCATCGGACCGAAAAACACTTCTTCACATCGCGCCAACTGACTCGACGGGGTACCCCGGCGCACCCCGTTGGGTGAAGGTGCTCGGGATCGTCGTAGTCGTGCTGGTCGCGCTGCTTTTGCTCATGCGTCTCGCGGGCCACATGCCGCCAGAGGGTGGCCACTGAGGCCCCTCATGATGAGCCCCGTTCTCCGCAAGCTCATCCTGACCGCGCATCTCACCTTTTCCGTCGGTTGGCTCGGCGTGGTAGCCTCGTGCTGACACTCGTGGCAATCGCCGTCCTCCTCGGGTAGCTCGAGCCGATGAGCTCGCTGACAGAGGTCGCGGCGAATCCGGCAGCCTCGATTGCGGTTCTCCGCGGGACCCGGCGGCCCTTGATCCACGCGGCTGGCGGGTTGGCGGTATTGCTTCTGGTCCAGGTATTGGGGGTATACAAGCCGAGAGGCATGACGCGCCATGGATGGCGTCAACGGCACGAGCAGCCTTCCGATGCCTCACGGTGATTGCTGCGGACCGGGACACGGTGCGGCCCCTATACCTGCCGCCTCGAGCTCCGCCCGTAACGACGGAGAGGAGAACCACCGGTGCGCGGGAAATCCGGTGAGCGCAATGAGCCGTGATGTGCTTCGAGCCAAGCGGGTTTCGTCGTGGGCAAAACGGTGGAACGAGCTTGCCTCCGGGCGCAGCATGAACCGAAATGCGGCAAGCGCCGCAGCCACGTCGGGGACGAGGTGAAGCACGTTCGCTGCGACCAAGGCAGCGAACGACCCTGCATGGTAGGGGAGTGCGTACATGTCTGCCGCCGTGCTGACGCGGCGCCAGATCAGCAAGTGATCATTCGGGGGTGCCGGCAGCGATCCACTCGCGGATTAAGGCGAGGTCGGCGACGGTGACGCAACCGTTACTGCCGGGTGCACCGCCGCGGCACGTGTCCGCCGGCATCTCGCCGTTTTCGATGAGGCGCACGATCGCGTTCCGCTCTTGCACGGCGACATCGTAACCCGTGCTGGCGTTGGCGCTCGCGAAGTTCGGGAGGCCACCCGAGGAGTGACAGCGCCCGCAGTTGGCAGTCAGGATAGGACGAACGGTGGAGGTGAACGTCGGGGCGCCACTTGGCGGGGCCTGCGGCGGAGCATCCGGAGGCACATTGCCCGGAGTGCCACCGTCGTCGTCTCCCGCGCTCTCAGCATCGTCATCGTCCTCAGCATCGTCATCGTCGTCTTCATCGACGGGCGCACCCACGGCGCCGTCGTTTCCCCCCTCGTCTTCGGCGTCATCTGACGTCGCCGCTGCGTTCGTCGTGGTCCCCTCTTCCATCGAGGTGACTGCGCTGGCGGCTGGGGCGGGATTGGCGCGACTCGTTGACCCGTCATTGGCGGGCTGCGCTGCAAGGGATAGCTCGGGTGGATCAATGCCGTCCTCTCCGCCTCCCGCCGAACAACCGCTACTGGCCAAAGCCCCGACCGCCAAAGCGGTGCCAGCAATTTTGGACCAAAAAAATGGCATCATGCTCGAACGTCGCATCTCTTCGTTTCTCATGTTGACCTCGCGTTGGAAAGGCAGGGTTTCGGGAGATCACCTTTGCTTGAAGGCGACCGAGGCTCGACGCGCGCCGCTGCGCACCGATACCTCTCTAGTGCCCGCTCACACTTCGAGCAGGCAACGTCAGCGGTTTTATGACCCTCTCGCTCGAAAACGCGCCCCGGCCGCCGTGCTGTTGGGCGCCTCCTGCGCTGTGGCGAGGCGGTCTCCGTTTCAATAGAGCAGCGCCCGCGGTGAATCGGCCTGTTCGCTGGCCTTACATTTTTCGCCATCCCATGGCTATGGGATGGCTTCTAGTCTTCGCATTCGAATTCGGACGAGCAAATCCGCCGGTCCGGTTCGAGCGTGCAATCCGCCGACGTGCGGCACTCGACGCACCGCCCCTCGCTAGGCAAACAGAAGCGGTCCTCGCTCCCGGCACAGTCGACGTCCATCACGCAGCTCACGCAGGTGAACGAGATCGGGTCGCACGATTGGCCCGGGACGGCACAATCGGCCGCCTCCACGCATTCCACGCACGCGCCACTTCTCGTGTCGCATTCACGCAAGATGCCCGCAGCGCACTCGCCCCGATCGATGCACTCCACGCACACGCCATAGTCTGGGTGACACACTTGACCCGAAAGGCAGACCGGCTCACTAGCGTCTGCCTGGGGATTACAGGCCAGGGCGCACTCACCACTTCGGGGGTGGCAAAAAAACGACCCCCCTTCGGCACGGCAGCGCATGGCATCCGCTGCGCAGCTCTCACACTCCGGCGACTCGCAAGCGGGCGGAGAGCGAGGTTCTGGCGCATCGGGCTGGCCTGCCTCGGGCCCTACGCCCTGCGCACCGCCCCCGGCCATCCCCGCGGCGCCGGAGCGCGACACCGTCTCGAACAAGTAAATGTCCTGAGGTTCGCAGCCCGCCCACGCGAACGCCACCAGCAGCGCACTTGCCAGCGGGAAACATCGGCCGAAGCTCAAGGCTGCTCCGCAACGAGCTCTTGGGCCTCCCGCTCGGCGTACCCGCCAGGAAAGTCTCGCAAATAAGCGCGCGCTTCTTGGACGGCCTGACGTTTTAGTCCGAGACTCTGCAGCAGCCGCAAACGTTCGACGCGGAGCTCTTGGGTGAGCGGGGACGCCGGATAACGCCGCAAAAGCTCCGTGAGCTCGTCGAGAGCCGCTCGGGTCGCCCCATTTTTCTTCAAGCCCATTGCGCGTGCAAAACGCCTGTTCTGTTCCCAGAGCTCCCGTGACTCGAGCTCAGCGTCGGGCGCGTCGCGGCGCTCTCCCCGGGCCACCCGTTTGAGGCGGGAGGCCTTGCGGCGCTTGTCACGAGGTTCCTCGACGAGCGCGCCGCCGTCCGCTGTCGACAGAGGTTCCTGGGGTCCCATGCTTGGCGGGTCCAGCACGCTGTTCGGAGGAGAGGGCCACACCTGTCCGGCGGTGAGCCGCACCTCGCGACCCGCGTGTTGCACCGATACGATGCCGTGGTCCACGCGGACTCGGGTTTGCGGGCCATCGGAGGTTGCATCCACGTTCACACTGAAACGTGTGCCATGCACAGTCACTCGCGCGTCGGGTGTCTCTACGGAGAAGCCCCGCTCTTTATCGAGCGTGGGCACCTCGACGTCGACGCGCCCACGCGCCAGAAACAACGATTCACTGCTCCGCGTCCGAGTGATCCTTAGGGCGCTTCTTGCGGACACTTCTGCCAAAGCCCCGCTGGGAAAGCCGAGCCGGGCACTGCCCTGCTCAGTGCGAAGCCCGTCACCTTCGACCAAATTCACTGCCGCGTCAGCATCGACCGGGCGCCCCACGCCGTCGGTGACGGCCACCTCCCCGACGCTGCGGTCCACGTGCACCCGCGGTTCGACGAGCGCGCCGCCATCGGCGATGGGCGCCAGGGCCTCATAGCCGAACCATCCTCCGAGCGCGACACCGAACACGCCAGCCGCAATGGAAAGAAAAACCGCCGTGCGGCGCAAGCGCTGCTGACGGCGCCGGCGCTCCGCCACGTGGCGCAACGCTGCCGCAACCGCGAGCGTGCCTTCGCTCCCCCTCGCTTGGGGCCGCGACTGCGGTACCGAGTCGGCGCGCCACGCGGACAACAAGTCTTCAAGCTCAGGTCTGGCCATGCCCCTGACCTTCCGTGCGAGCTTCGGACAGCCGCGCGGCAAGCACTTTTCTGCCGCGCACGAGACGGGATTGGGCCGCGGCAACTGAGGCGCCAGTGATCGTGGCGATTTCCGCTAAGGGGTGGCCCAAGAGATCGTGTAACACCACCGCTTCAGCCTGGGCCGGTGGTAGCTCCGAAAGCAAGTCCCGTAAGCGCTCGATGTCGCGCCGATGGGTCACGGTACGTTCCACGTCATCTTCCCCCTTCGGTAACTCACTGAGCTCGGCGGGGCCGAGGCGGGTATCGAATACCCTGCGCTGCCGCGAGCGGGCGCGCAACGCCTTGAGCGCCACGTGCGCGGCCAGAGTGCTGGCCCAGGTGTTCAAGCTGCACGCTTGCGCGTACCGGCGCTGGGAGAGCGTCAGGATGACCTGCTCGAAGCTCGACTGCACCAAGTCTTCATGCTCCGGCTCGCGCCGCCCGAACACGCGGTACAGGGCAGCTTCTACCGCCGGTAGCAAGCGACGATATATCTCGGCGGCGATGCGTTCATCGCCGCGTGCGATCCCTTCAAATAGCTCAGTGTCCGAATAGGTGGCAGTCGCGCCTGCCCCGGCGCCGCCGCGGATGGCGCGCAGCGCCAGGCGTGGCTTCGGGATTACGGGATCCGAAACCATGGTTTGACTAAGCTCGGGTTCAGCACTGAGAGCACAGTGCCCGCGCCACCATGGAGGCAGGCAGCCCATTTGTAGGCTTGCGCACTTTTCCCAGCGATGGTGCTTGGAATGAAAGATTGCACCGAGGGCGGCAGCAGCGGTTCATCCTTGGCCCGTGGTTGGTTTATTGGATCCACCAGCCCACCCCGAGCAGGCCCGTGATCTCGACGGGCGGCGAGCTCACGGCTGGGCGCCTGGGTGCTACAAACAGGCGGCTCTCGCGACCGATGCTCTGCGTGTTCACGGCCGCCCAAAAACCGAAGCCTGAGCCGGCCAGCCACCAGCCGTCGACGCTCAGTGTGACGAGTGGGTTCCATAACGCCTCGGAACGGGTGACATCGTTGGCCAACACCTCGAAACGCATGCGCTGGGCGCCGGCGTGCACGGCAAACGCCGAGCTCAGACGTTCCGAGAGACGCAGCCGGTAACCTAGGCCCGCCTGCAGCAACAACCATGATGCAGTGAAGGTCTCCTCCGATGCCCGCAGGGAATAGCTGACGGAAGAGAGCACGTGCCAACCCGATGCTGCTTCCCAGCCTGCCCGGACGTTCCCCCCGAGGCGCCATGCACCGTCATCGAACCCAGGCCCCGCCAACAGACCAACTCCGAAAAACACTCCCGCCCAGGCAGGACCATCCCAAAGCGCTACAGAGGGTTCTTGGGTCGTGGAAAGCTCGGTAGACCCCCGGCTTGCACGAGGCGACGCGGGCACCGCGGGGGACGGCGCCGCTCCGGGGGCATCGGCCTTGGGCGACGCCTCGCTGTTGTCCCGCCGCTCACCTTCACCGACCAACGTGGCAATGGCCAGGCCCACGCTGCGCCAGCGTTCTTCTGCGGGGTCCTCGGCCTCAAAGCTGAGCTCGCGCACGATCCACGACAGTTGCTCGGAGACTCGCAGTCTCACCTCGATGCGCACCGCCAGGACGGATGCGTCGGTGGGCCGCGCGATGGCAGTGGCGCGCGGCGTTTCCGGGTAGCCCGCGCTGTCCGGCAGGCACACGCCGTTTTGAATGGCCTCGTTGCAGGCATCGAGCACGATCTCGAGCTCGGCCTGGGCAACGTTAGGCCCGAGATCGACGATGATAGGTGCCAACATGTTGGGACGTCGAAGGCACGTAGCGTAGGCAGCCCGGTACGGCAACCCGAGACGTCGCCTCAGCTCGCGCTAACGGCCCCAGCACGGCCTCGGGCAAGTGGTCGAGGCGATATCATGCGCTTTTGCCCCGGTACTTCCCAACACCGTAGCGCATTGGCCACGACGATCAGCGGCGAGCCCATTTTGCACCTCCTCGAATTCGTCGACGAATTTCGCCGGGCTCGGGAAGTCTCTGCCCTGGAGCATCCATCTATTAGAGGCGTTGGGATGCTCTGACCCCGGCCACTGCAGAGAGATGCGTCGTTTGCCGTGCGCCGGCGTTCGTGTGAAGCGTTTCGCGCATGCGGACCGCCACGACGAGCCCCGACGCGAACGTCAATGCGCTGACGAGCCACATGGCAGAAGCCACCCCAAAGGCGTCCGCGGTCACGCCCGCGAGCAGCGCACCGATGGCGTAGCCCAGGTCACGCCAGAGTCGATACACACCGACCGACGAGGCGCGCCAGGAGGGGTGCGCCACATCGCCTATGGCGGCCAGTAGGGTGGGATAGACCATGGCTGTGCCGATGCCTAGCAACACGGCTCCACAGGCGAAGCCCGCAAATCCGCCAGCGAGGACTACGCCAGCGATTCCCGCTGCCTGTACCCACATGCCCGATGCGATCAACCACTTGCGCCCCACGCGATCGGACCATGCGCCCGTGAAGAGCTGAGCAATGCCCCAAGTGGCAGGGTACACGGCGGCCAGGATTGCGATCTGTCGAAGATCCATCCGCGCTGCTGCGAAGAAGAGCGGGAACAGCCCCCATGCCATCCCGTCGTTCAGATTATTGACCAGCCCGGCCTGGCTGATGCTCGAGAGGTTCTTGTCGATCAGGGTCGTGCGCCAGAACACGTCCTTCTGGCTCGGTGCGCCGGCTTCCTGCGGGCGGAGGAGCTTTGACTCGGCGGTCACATGGTGCTTCGTCTCGCGTACGGCTACTACCGAGAGCAGGAGCCCCAGCGCGACGAAGGCGACACCTAGATAGAACGGCTCCGGGCGCAGCCCATAGTGCGAGGCGATGAAGCCAGTGGCGAGCGCACTGCCCGCCACGGCAAGGTAACCGGCGAATTCGTTAAGCCCCATGGCGAGCCCGCGCCGTGCCGGACCGACGAGGTCGATCTTCATGATGACCGTCGTCGACCACGTCAGGCCCTGGCTGATGCCGAGCAAGGCATTGGCGACGAGCACCCAAGACCAGCTCGGCGCGCTCATCAGTAGAAAGGGAACTGGCGCTGCGATGAGCCAGCCAGCCACGAGCACGTGTTTGCGGCCGAAGTGGTCCGAGAGACGGCCGGCGAGGTAGTTGGTGAGGGCCTTCGTGATACCGAACACCACGATGAACGAGAGCACTGCCGTCTTGGCGGCGAGCTGAAATTCCTGCTCGGCAATCGGTCCGAGGATGCTGCGCTCCATGCCGATCATGGCGCCCACGAAGGCGTTGACCAGTACCAACAGGGAAAACTGCCCGAGGTTCTCGCCCAGCCCCAGGCGGACCTGGCTCACGAGAGGGTCTCTTCGAGCCCTTGGTTCTGGCGCAGCAGTTGCTCCATCTCGGCGGGCTTTGGGGGTACGTCCGAGAGCGCATCGATGAACTCCTCTCGCGTCTTCGACAAGAGAGGGTTATTCCGCTTCTCGAATGCGAGGGTGCTCGACGGTTTGCCGCTCATCCCCGCACCACAGGCTGAGCCAGCGAAGTGGCCCGGGTACAGCTCGAGCTCGCCGGGCAGGGTGAGCAGCCGCCTGTGGATGCTGTCGTGAAGCTCGCCCGCGTTTTCGCGAGCCCGCCCGGGCAGATCCGGACGCCCCACCGCCCCGACGAATAACGTGTCCCCGGTGAGCACGAACCACGGGTCGGGGCCGCGTCGCAGATCCGTGACCAAGAGGCAGATGCTCTCCGAAGTGTGACCTGGCGTGTGAAGCACCTTCGCCCGTGTATTGCCGAGCTCGATCTCCTGCCCGTCCCTCAGAGGCTCGAAGGGGAAGGCGACATCGGCGGACTCGTGCAGGCAGTAGGTGGCCCCGACCTTTCGCGCGAGGGCGAGGCCGCCGGAGCGATGGTCGGCGTGCACGTGTGTGTCGATGACGTGCGTGATACGCATGCCTTTGGACGTCGCAAACTCCGCATAAGCGTCGACATCGTGCGCGTGGGCATCGACGACCGCGCATTTGCCGAGGCTGCCGCAGCCGAACAGATACGCGGCGCAGCCGGTTTCGAAATAGTGGTAGGGCTTGAAGATCATGAGGGAGCTCCAGGGTTCACGGACTCGACGCGCCAGCCGCGTGCGCGAAAATCGGCCACGCCTTGCTTCAGATGTTTGGCCTTGAAGCCCTTCTTTCGGAGCAGCTCCACGGCTTCGAGCGCCATCACGCAATAGGGGCCGCGGCAGTAGGCAACCACGTCGCGACCTTTCGGCAACTCCGAGAGGCGCGCCTTTAGCTCCTCGACGGGAATGGAGAGCGCGCCCGGAATGTGCCCCGCGCCGTACTCTTCAACGGGGCGAACATCGAGGACCGTGACTTCGCCGCGCTGCACGCGGCGCAGCAGCTCGTCGCCATCGATGGCTTCGGAGGCCCCGCGCCCTTGGAAATAAGCCTGGGCGACACGCTCGACCTCGGCGAATTTGGACTCGGCGAGGCCACGCAGGGCCACAAAGAACCGAGCGACACCCTCGTCCGCCAACCGGTAGTGAACGTACAGGCCCTTCTTTTCAGCCTCGACCAGCCGCGCCGTCCGAAGGACCTGCAAGTGCTGCGAGGTGTTGGCGATAGAGAGGGATGCCTGCTCGGCCAGTGCTTCGACGGTGCGCGGGCTCTGGCATAACAAGTCGAGTAGCTCGAGCCGCTTCGGCGCGGACGTAGCTTTTCCGATGCGAGCGAACTGCTCGTAGATGCTGTCTTTGAAGCGTCGATGGGGCGTCGTCACTGGTCAATTATTCAATCTACTAATTGAATAGTCAAGTCATGATTGAGGATCATTCCATTGACTGACCAGGTCGGTCGGTTATGATCGGGGAGTGATTCGCCGAATTCCTGCCACCCGGTTTGCTCAGCTCGTGGAGGCGGCGACCCAGACTTTCATCGCGCGCGGGTATCGCGAGACGCAGATGGCCGACGTCGCCCACACCCTCGGCGTCGCGAAGGGAACGATTTACGGATACGTCGAGTCCAAAGCAGCGCTCTTCGACGTCGCTTTGCGCTTTGCGGACGGTCACCTCACTCACCCGGAGCCCGGTGATCTGCCACTGCCGACGCCGGACGAAGGCGCGACGGTGGCATACGTTCGCGGACGCATTGCCGCCGAAGTCACCGACATGGCACTCATCCGGGTCATGAACGGTGGCCTGGTCGTGAGCGATGCTCGGGGCGAGCTTTCGACCATTCTATCCGACCTATATCGGCGCATCGCTCGCAATCGGCTCGCCATGAAGCTGGTGGATCGGTGTGCCGGCGACTACCCCGAGCTCGCCCGCGTCTGGTTCGGCGAAGCGCGTTGGGCGCAGCATCAGCTTCTCGTCGACTGGATTAAAACCCGCGTCGCCCAGAAGCGCTTTCGTCGCATCGACAATCCGGAAGTCGTTGCGCGTACGATGGTCGAAACGATCACCTTTTGGGCAATGCACCGCCACTTCGACCCGTCGCCGCAATCGGTCGACGACGCGGTCGCCGAGAGTGCGGTCGTCGATTTCATCGCGCACGGGCTGCTGGCTACGCCGTCCGTTTCCAGAAAGCCGAAGGGCGCATGAAATGGAGCCGATGACGTTAGGCGCCAACCCGGGCGCCTGGGATCGTGCAAGCCTTCGCGTCGTGCTGGGCTCATGTGCAGTGAAGGCGCTCGTGCATCTCGCGTTCGTGAACCGCTACGGCTATCACGGCGACGAGCTCTACTTCCTCGAGTGCGGCCGTCATCTCGCCTTTGGTTACGTCGATCATCCTCCCCTAATCCCATGGATCGCTAGGCTCGCCGACGAGCTGGGTGGGAGCCTCGTCGCGCTGCGGATGCCCGCGATTGTAGCGGGAGTCGGCACGATGGGGGTGACCGCGCTCGTCGTCCGCGAGTGGGGCGGCCGTTGGCGGGCGCAACTTCTCGCGTTGCTGTGCCTGCTCGTCGCACCTGCGCATCTCCGGATCGCGGCGATGCTCGACATTCCAGTCGTCGAGGTATTTCTTTGCACGCTCACCGCTTACCTGGTCGCCCGCGCGCTCTCGCGTGGCGAACGATGGACATGGGTGCTCGCGGGTGGCGCGCTCGGGTTTGCGATCCTCGCCAAACACACCTCGCTCTTGTGGGGAGGGGCGCTCGCTTTCGGCATTCTCGCGTCACCGAGCCGCCGCGTGCTCGCGAGTCGCTGGCCCTGGCTCGGGGTCGCCCTCGTGGTCCTCTTCGGCATGCCGAACCTCGTCTGGCAGGCAGAGAACGGGTTCGCGACGTTCGAGTTCATACGCACGCTGCGGCGTGAGGTGCTGGCCGAGCAAGGACGCGTTCTGTTCGTTGCGGGCCAGATTCTATATTTCCATCCGGTCGCGGCCCTCGTTTGGGGCGCTGGGCTCGTGTTTGCCTTCACAGAAGGCGGCAGAGCCGTGCGCCCGTTCGTGCTGTCATTCCTCATCATGTTCGCCGTCCTCTTCGTCGCGGGTGGCAAGCCTTACTACCTAGCGAGCGCCTACCCCGCAGTGCTCGCCGCCGGTGGTATCGCGCTCGAACACCGGCTGGAGCGGCGCGCGGCGGCGCGGCGGGCACTCGTGGCAGCACTCTCCTCGAGTGGCTTCGGGTTGGGGCTCTTCACGCTGCCCGCGCTGCCGCTCCGCACGGTCGACAGAGCGATCGGCTCGCTCCTCGGTTGGGCGGTTCCGCCGATGGCACTCACGCACGACATGCACGGCATGTACGGCTGGGAGGACCACGCTGCCACGATCGATCGCGTGTACCGGTCTCTGCCGCCGAATGAACGTGCTCAGGCCAGTGTGGTCGCGGGGACATACTCGCAAGCGGCGGCCCTCAACGTGCTTCGCGCAGAGGCAGTGCCCCGCGCGGTGAGCGGCAACATGACCTACTATCTATGGGGTCCCGACGCAAAGCGCGGTGACGTGTTGATCGCCTACGGGCTGCCGCGTGAGCTCGTCGAACGGCACTACCGAAAGTGCACGGAGAGTGCGCGGATCGAAGCACCGCTCGCTCGACCATGGGACACCCACCTGCCAGTTTATGTGTGTCACGAGCTGCTCGGCACGATGGCGGAGCTCTGGCCCGACCTTCGGCGGTTCGGTCACATGCTACCTCCACGCGCCCCGTGAGCTTGCCTCCGTGAGGGTGGGGGGTCGCTCTGCCCGCTGGGCTTGACACGGGCATTAGTTAGTGGCAACTTACGGTAAGTGGCGGCTTACGTAGAAGGCATCTTTGACGCGCTGGGGGACCCAACCCGGCGGGCGGTGCTCGCCCGGCTGCGAGGCGGCCCGCGCTCGGTCGGCGCGATCGCCGCAGGGATGGACGTGAGCCGCCCAGCGGTTTCCCAGCACCTGAAGGTCCTGCAGGCGGCGCGGCTGGTGACGGCTCGGGCCGAGGGCACGCGGCGGCTCTACGCCATCAACACACGGGGGATCGAGACGGCCCGCAAGTGGCTGGACAGATTCTGGGACGAGGCGCTGGCCGCCTTCAAGGTAGCCGCGGAGCGTGAAGCGGCCGAGGAAAGGAAGTTGCCGTGACCCAAGGAGAACAAGACATGACGAACAAGATGGCCTCGACCGGCACCGATCCCAATAGTGTGCGAAAAGTCGTGGACGTTCAAGCGCCCCCGGCGGTGGCATGGCGGGTCTTCACGGAAAAGATCGGCACGTGGTGGCCCCTCTCAACCTATAAGATCGGCAAGGCCCCTGCAGTGGACGCTGTGATCGAGCCGCGCGTCGGGGGCCGTTGGTACGAGCGAGGCGATGATGGAAGCACGTGTGACTGGGGGAGCGTGCTCGCGTGGGAGCCGCATTCGCGCCTGGTGCTCTCCTGGGACATCACCGCCGACTGGCAGTACGACGCCGCTCTAAAGACGGAAATCGAGGTGCGCTTCATCCCCGAGAGGAAGGACGGCACGCGCGTCGAGCTGGAGCACCGTCGACTCGACCGTTACGGAGCACGCCGTGATGAAATGCGCACCATCTTTGACAGCACCGGCGACTGGGGTCGCCTGCTCGATGCGTTCGCACGGGCCGCGGCGGTTTAGAACTATGCTTCCTTGCCGGAAAGGGTCGTGAAGCGCGCGAACAAACTGGGGATCACGAGCAGATTCAACAACGTCGAGCTCGTTAACCCACCGAGAATGACGGCGGCCATGCAGCGAGGTAACCGTACCCGGCCTCACCCAGCTGGGCCGGCGCATATTGATTGTTTCGTTTGAGACAGCATCTAGTTCGTAGGGCACAGATCAAGGCCGTGAGGCGGCAGACTTGGCTCAGGGCTGACTCAACCTGAACGCACGTGGCATCATTCTCTCCTCTCGTACGCCTCCTTGAATCTTCTCGACTTCGAAGGTGGGTGGGTTGACGTTCGGAAACGCGTGTGACGGGGACAAGGTGCTTGACCCGCGCGTTGGTCATGGGTTATTGGCCTCGCTCGAGCAATTCATAGCGCTTCAGGATCAGGGAAGTCCGGTGAGATGCCGGCGCGGTTCCCGCCACTGTAACTGGGGAGCAACCTTCGGAAATCCACTCGCACAAGCGGGGAAGGCCGGAGGGAGCGTCGAAGGCAAAGCCCTCAAGGCCAAGCCTTCGTAACCCAGGAGTCAGGAAACCTACCTGAAGCACGTCACGATTTTGTCTCCGCGGTGAACGGGGAAGGTCGATCGAAGCTAGCAAAACGTGGGTAAATCCAGCGTGTTGCCGCGCCTAGACGCCCTCCCGCACGCCTGCGCAGGGCCAAAGGAGCAGCGCATGAGGGTTCAGGAAGTTTTCGGGCAGAGGACTTTGGGGTCAGTGGTCGGGCTGATCGCGTGCATGGCGTGCGGGGATTCAGAAGACGCCTCGGCTATCGACGGTGTCAGCACCGAAGAGCTCGCGGATCGGGCCTATGTCATCTCGGAGCATTCGAACGACCTCTTCGTGGTCGACCTCTCGAACATGACCGAAGTGGGCAGAGTCGATACCAGCATCAGTGCTGAAGTAAACTCCAACCACATGTCGATGCTGTCCAAGGATGGACGCAAGATCTACGTTACGGCGACAGACCAGGATGCCCTCGTGGTGGTCGACACAACAACCCTGCGCGTCACCGGCCGCATCGACCTCGGAGCGCACCCCACCCACGCGGAAGCCTGCTTTGGGTGCCCACCCGATGGCCGCGATTTGCTCTGGGTGGTGAACGAGGGTGGCGAACCCGGGGCGGATGAGCCCGCCGAAGGCCAAGCTCCTGTTGGATCCGTGTCCGTGATCGACATGCAAACCGACGAGGTGGTGCGGACGTTTTCTCATGAGTCGCTGATGGTGCCCCATTTCGTGCGTTTCCGCGATCGCTCGGCCTACATTCCCAGCATTGGCGGTAACCAGATCACGGTGGTGGATCTCGATTCGTTCAGCGTTTCCAAGGTGCTGCTTCTCGAGGGGCAGAACGCGCCGGGCGAGTGTTCGGGTGACCCTTGTGGCTTTGCCGATGCGCAGATCGATGGCAACGGGCTGCTCTTCGCCGCGCACATCGAGACGGGCCAGGTGCTCAGTTACGATACGACGACTGAGGAGCGGCGTGCAGACATCCCCACCGGCAACCGGCCTTGGTCGGTTTTCGTCGATACATTGAGCAACAGTTTCGACACACACATGATGCCGAACTGGGGTGATTCGACGGTGTCGGTCCTCGACCGCGTGCAGCGCCGGGAGATCGCGCGTAGTAGCGGGGGTGATCAGGTGTCGTACGGCGTCAACTACAGTCCGGCCGCACCGGGCCAGGCATTCGTGCTCAATACCGTCAAAGAGCGGGTGGCCGTCATCGATCGCCGCACGGGCGCGCTCATCGAGGCCATGGACGTTGGAGGCACCACCGAAACCGCGTCGACCAGCGGGGACGGGCGTTACCTGCTCCTGCCCATATCGAGCACCAATCAGTTCTCGGTGTTCGACGCAGCCACGCGCACCGAGGTCGCGCGTTTCGACGACGTTGGGACTTACCCATGGTCAGTCACGACCATGGGTGGCCAGAACTATTGCCACTAAGAGGGGAACGCATGCTGCCCCGCGTGTGGTTTTGTTGGATCTCGAGCCTGGTGCTGCTCGCTTCGGGCTGCCGGGGCGGAGCGGAGTCAGGCTTGGCCCCGCCCACACCGCGCGTGGTGAGCCTGCATGACGTGACCACAGAAATCGCCGTCGCTCTCGACGCGGCGGATGGTCTGGTTGGCATAGCGGAGCTCGTCGATCCGACGCCGGGCGTGCGCGCGCTGACGGTGCACCTCCCCCACGTTGGCAGCCTGGAGTCGATCCTCGCGCTCCGGCCCAGTCTGGTCTTGGGCCTCGACATCACTCTGCAGCAAGAGCCTGCGCTGGTCGCCCGGCTAAAAAACGAGGGAGTCAGTGTCTACTTGGCGCGGCCTGAGGACGTGGAGGCCGTGTATGAAATGATCCGCGAGCTGGGCGCTCGCCTAGGGGTGGCTGAGCGCGCCCGAGAGCTCCGCGACCAGCTCGCGCAGCGCATTGAGCAGAGCAGCGTGACCACGCGCGTGCCGAAGCGTGTATTCGTGTACGACTGTTGTGATCCACCCTTCTCTGCGGGCGGCCGCGGCGTGCTCAGCCAGCTGATCTCGCGAGCCGGTGGGCACAACATCTTCAGCGATGTCGATGACGACTGGGTCAGCGTGTCGTGGGAAGAAGTGCTCGCGCGGCGTCCCGAGCTGGTCGTGTTGCACGCCTATGACCATGAGGGTCAGGCGGACGTGGCGGGCAAACGCACCCAACTGCGGAAGATCCCGGGGCTCGGCGAGCTACCGACAACCGTCATCCCGCTGGGATGCTCGCTCGGTGGCTTGCGCAGCGCCGAAGGGCTGGAGCGGTTACGGCAAGCGCTCGAGGATTTGACGTGACCGAACGGAGGCGGGGGGTGGTGCTGCTCATGGCGGGCGCGCTTGCGCTCTTAATCGTGCTCGGGATGAGCCTTGGCCCCACCGGCGTGCGAGCGCCTTGGGCCTGGCAGGACTCGATCATCGGGCTGCGGGTGCCGCGGGTTTTATTGGCAGCCATCGTCGGTGGATCCTTGGCGCTTTCCGGCGTTGCCATGCAGGCGCTGCTGCAGAACGACTTGGCAGACCCGTACATTTTGGGCTTGGCGGGCGGTGCCAGCGTGGGGGCGGTGTCTTCTTTGGCGTTGTGGCCCACTTTGCCTCCAGGCCCTGCGGCGGCGTTAGGGGCCGCGGGGGCGGTGTGGGTTGTCCGGCGGCTCGCGGGCAGGCTTTACGATCCGCTGCGGCTATTGTTGTCGGGCATCGCGGTCAGCTCGATCCTGGGCAGCGCCACCGGGCTGATCTTGACGCTAGCGCCTGCCGATCGGTTGCTGCGTTCGGCGACGTTCTGGTTGTTTGGGGGTTTCGGCACGCCCCAGTGGAGCGCCATTGCGCTGCCTGCTGCGCTGCTCTTGGGGGTCGGCGCCTGGATGTTTCAGCGCTCGGAGCGTTTGGATCGGCTCAGTCTGGGCTCAGACGTGGCGACGTCCCTCGGCGTCGACCTGAACGCCACGCGGCGGTGGGTTCTGCTGGCCTCGGTCGTGCTCACCGCCGGGGCGGTCGCCGCGGCGGGGCTGGTCGGGTTCGTGGGGCTCCTCGCGCCGCACGCGGCGCGACTCGTCGCGGGGGCTACACATCGGCGGCTGTTGCCGCTGGCGCTACTCGGTGGTGCCGCGCTCGTCGTGAGCGCAGACATCCTCGCGAGAACGGCCTTTGCCCCGCGCGAAGTCCCGGTGGGGCTGCTCACTGCCACCTTGGGCGGGCCATTCTTTCTTTTCCAACTGCACCGCGCCACGGGGCGGGCCGACCGAAGGTCCGCGTGACGGCGGTCGTGGAATCGTGCGGCGTGAGCGTCGGCTGGCACATGCAGCCGGTTCTCCGCGACGTGAATCTGTGTGTGTACGCCGGTGAACGCCTCGCGCTGGTTGGCGCCAACGGCTGCGGCAAGACGACCTTGCTGCGTGCCCTCTCCGGCTTGGAACGTCCGCTTTCTGGCCACATTCGCTGGCTGGACCGCGAGCTACCGCAGGGACCCGCCCGGGTGAACGTGCTCGGCCTTCTGCTACAAGACGAACGCCCCTCGCACTTCGGCGTGCGCGATCTGGTGACTCTGGGTCTCGCGCTCGACGGCGTACCAACCGCCGCGCAGCGCGCCTCGGTGGATACCGCGTTGAGCCGGTCCGACTTGACGGCTCTCGGCAACCGCTCCTGTCTATCCCTGTCCGGCGGTGAATTTCAACGCGCGCTCTTGGCGCGCGCATGGGTGGCGCAACCGCATTTGATGGTCCTCGACGAGCCCAGCAATCATCTCGATCCGGCCCGCCAGGCGGAGCTGCTGCGACGTCTCGATCAGCTGCACGGGACCTGTGCGGTGCTCTTGAGTACTCACGACCTCTCGCTTGCAGCAAGTTGTGACCGGGTGGCCTTGTTGCATGCCGGGCGCATCGATGTAGTGGGCGCGCCACAAGACGTACTGACTCCGGCACGGCTGGCCCGCACCTTGGGCGCTCGGGTGCAGCGGTTAGACGATCCCTCCGGTGGCCCACCTTTCTTCCGGGTGCTTTGCGAACGGCAAAGGGAGAGCGCGTCATGAGCACCGGACTGTTGATCGTCGGCCATGGCAGTCGAACCCCTCAGGCTAACCTCGAGTTCGAGCAGTTGGTGGAGGCCTATGGCGGGCGCCATCCGGAGCTGGAGGTGGCCCACGGGTATGTCGAGCTCGCGGAGCCTCCGCTGCCGACAGCCTTAACTGCGCTCGGTGAGCGCTGCTCACGCGTCGTCGTGCTGCCCCTGTTTTTGTTTGCGGCCGGTCACGTCAAAAACGACTTGCCGATCGCCCTCGAGCAAGCACGCCGCATCCTGCCCAACACCGAGTTCGTTGCCGCCTCCGCCCTCGGTGTACACGCGGAGCTCGTCGCCCTCGCGCGCGAGCGGGCGCGAACAGCGCTACCTCCAGGCGCTGACGCGACGAAAACGGCGGTGCTCATCGTAGGGCGCGGCTCGAGTGACCCCGACGCCAATGGCGACTTCTGCAAGGTCGCGCGCCTGCTCGCCGAGGGCAGCAGCTACTCGTCGGTGGTGACCGCGTTTATCGGTGTCACGGGGCCCCGAGTCGAGGCCGCGCTGGAATCCGTGGCCAGGTCCCGGCCGGAACGCATCCTCGTGCTCCCGTATTTTCTGTTCGCAGGTCGCCTCACCGAAAAGCTCGCCGAGCTGGCGGCAGAGTTTCGTCGAGGTCACCCATGGATCAAAATTGACCTGGCACCGCCGCTCGGCGCCGACGCGCGGCTCTTCACGGCCATCGATGAGCGCATCGAGCAAGCCCTCGGCGGGTCACGGCCCCTGCCCTGCGACACCTGTCAGTATCGAGTGCCCATCGCACAGGTCACGGAGAATGTGGGGGGGCTCAAAGCGTTGCTTTGGAGCCTCCGCCACGGCTTTACGCATACCCAGGCCAAGCCTCACGAGCATGCCCACGTCGCCTTGAAGAAGCACGTGCTGGTGTGCGGCAACGCCGACTGCGCGGATCGCGGCAGTGTGGCACTGCTCAGCAGCCTGCGCCGGCTCGTCAAACGCGCCGGTCGATCGCGGGACATTCGCGTCACCCGCACACATTGCATGGGGCGCTGCGGTGAAGGCCCCACGGTCGTCGTCTACCCCGACGGCATCTGGTACCGCGGCATGACACCTGGTGATGCCGCGGCGCTGCTCCACGACCACTTGCTCGGAGACCGCCTGCTCGAGCGCCGGGTGGACAGCATCATGCAGTGAGGTCAGTCAATGCAGCTCATTAAATCAAGGAAAATACATCGCCATGGCTTGTCATGAAATAGCGGCGCTGCGCCTCGGGCTCATGAACGTGCTCGGAATGCACGACCCCGCGGAGCGCAGTCACGAACTGGAAGAGATGGGGGACTCCGCGCGCGCGCCGGGGCCGCTCAAATCGCTCAGCGAGGCGCGCGACCTCTCGAATCTGAAGGGCTTGTATGAGAGCGCGGTCACGGAGCTCGAGGAGCGCGTCTCGCACACCCCCGCGGCTGATCCCAAGCTCGCTTACCTGCGGACTCTGGTCGTGCTCACCAAAAAGGTGGAGCTCGACCTCTTGCATCAGGTGCAAAGCTTGGACCAACTGTATCGGGATCTCGAGGAGATGCACGATTTCGTGCACGAAATTTATCCCGCCGAGTAGCGGCAAGCGGAGCATAGGAGCATGGCCATACCCAAGGTCGCTGTGGTGCAGCAGTCGAGCCGCGTGGGCCACCACGCGCACTGGCTAGAGTTGCAGTCTGAAGAGCCGCTCGGATTCGTAGGGGGTCAGTACATCATCGTCGACAGCGGCTTGGTGCTGGCCAATGGCAAAGCCGCCAAGCGCGCGTATTCCCCGCTCAGCGCCGATACGGAGCAACGACGTTTCGAGCTCGTGGTGAAGCGCATTCCGGGGGGCCTGTGTTCGGAGTTCATGCACCAGCTCGCGGTGGGCGACGACGTGCGTTTTAGCGGACCATGGGGCAAGTTCGTGGCCCCAGAAGCGGTCAGCGGGGAAACCTTGGTACTCGCCACCGATACCGGGGTCACCGCAGCGCTCGGCTTGTTGGGCAGCGCCCGCTTCAGTGCGCTCTTGCCCTCGACGTTGTTTTTATGGTTGCGCGTCGACGGCCAGGACTTCGTGAGCGACGACTTCGTCCAAGAGCGTGTGCCTCGCCGCTGCGGCGAATTCCGGGTCCGGGCGTTTCCGCCGGTGAACCATCCGGAACGCCTGCCCGTCGCGCGCTCCCTCCTTAAGCAGGTCTTTGCAACGAATTCACTCGCGCACGCCTTCGTGTGTGGCGACGGGGTGATCAATTACGGCTTGATGGAAGATTTCGCAGCTCACGGCGTGAGCGTCAGTCGCGACAACGTGGAGTCGTTCTTCAACATGCCAAAGAAGAGCGCGTAGTGCGCCGCATCCACGGAAGCGAAACACTTTGAAACGGCATTCACGATGGCAGGAGACGTCCCAACCCGCGACAAGAAGGGTTCGCGAACTGGCTTCACTACGGGCGCTTGTGCGGCTGCGGCAGCCAAGGCCGCGGCGCGATGCCTCGTGCAGGGCGTCACCTTGTCAGAGATCGAGACTACCCTTCCCAATCGCAGCCGGGTCACCTTTCAGCTCGCCCGCTGCGAACGGCATGAGGACCGCGCCGTGTGTAGTATCATCAAGGACGCGGGAGACGACCCGGATTGCACACACGGCGCCGAGCTGGTCGCAGAGGTCAGCTTGACACTGCAGGCCGGCATCGAAATTCGCGGCGGGTGCGGGGTGGCCACGGTCACCAAAGCCGGCTTAGGGCTCGAGGTCGGCAGTGCCGCCATCAACCCAGTGCCGCGCCGCAACATCACCGAGATGGTGAACGAAGAGCTGCTGGGCAGCCACTTTCAGGGGGCCGTCGTGACCGTGAGTGTCCCTTTGGGAGAAGAGATGGCGCTCCAGACCACCAACGCGCGGCTCGGGCTGCTTGGGGGGATTTCGATCTTGGGCACGAGCGGCATCGTGCGCCCGTACTCCACGGCCGCGTTCAAGGCCAGCGTGGTTCAAGAGATCGATGTTGCCACTGCCGCCGGGCTCCAACAGTTGGTGCTGACCACGGGCGGCAAGTCGGAGCAGTACGCGATGGCGCTCTACCCGGAGCTACCCGAGGGTGCCTTCATCCAGGTGGGAGATTTCGTGGGCGTGGGCGTGCGCCACGCGGCTCGCCGCAAGGTAAACCGGGTGATTGTCGTCGGCATGATGGGCAAGTTGTCCAAGATGGCCAAGGGCAAGATGCAGACTCACGTTGCCGGGTCCCAGGTGGATCTCGAGTTTCTGGCTGAGCTGGCGCTCGAATGTGGGGCGACACCCGAGCTCGAGCAGCAGATCCGCCTTGCCAACACGGCGCGCCACGTCCTCGACCTATGCCGGGATGCTGGCCTCACCCGCATCACGAGCCTGATCTGCGAGCGTGTCGTGCGCCACTGCGCCGCACACGCTGGGGGTACGCTCGAGGTGCACGCTTGCCTGGTCGACTTCGGCGGAGAGCTGCTCGGCCGCCATCCGGAGCGGGGCACCCCCGAAGGCCACTCTTCCGAGAAGGAACACAAATGACTGACATGCGGCAGATGACATCCCTCGGTCGAGACATCGAGAGCGGGAGCTTCGCGATCGTCGACCGGGAGGCAGGTCCCCACGACTTTGCGCCAGACGATTGGCAAGTGGTACGGCGCGTGATCCACGCGACCGCGGATTTCGAATTCAAGCGGCTCATGCAATTCTCGCCCGGCGCCACTCAGAGTGGCGTCCGCAGCCTAAAAAGCGGTTGCGCCATCGTCGTCGACGTCAACATGATCGCCGCGGGTTTGAGCGCCGAGCGGCTCGCCGCCTACGGCTGCCGCGTGTTCGGTTTCATTGCCGATGCGGACGTGATCGCTCAGGCCAAAGCCGACAACTCGACCCGCGCCATCGAGGCCATGCGCAAAGCGCACCGGCTGGGGCTGCTCGAGGGTAGCATCGTCGCGATCGGCAATGCGCCCACCGCGCTCATCGAGCTCGGCCGGCTGGTGCGCGAAGCGCAGGTGCGACCAGCGCTGGTGATTGGTGTACCGGTGGGCTTCGTTTCGGCGGCCGAGTCTAAGGAGGCCGCGTTGCAGATGCCGGTGCCGCACATCGTCGCGCGGGGCCGCAAAGGCGGTAGCCCGATTGCCGTCGCCATCTTGCATGCGCTGCTCTTGTTGTCGCAGGAACCGACATGAGCCCCTCGACCCCACTGCGGCGCCCCGTCACGCTCATCGGCATTGGTGACGATGGTTGTGTGGGGCTGAGCAGCCGCGCAGTGAACGCCGTCAGCCGAGCACAGGTACTGGTGGGGGGGCAGCGCCAGCTCGCGTTTTTTCCGGAGTTTCACGGTGAACGCTTGGTCTTGAAGAGTGGCCTCGGCGCACTGCTGCCGCGGGTCGCGGAGCTCGCCGAGGACCAGAATGTCGCCATTCTGGCCAGCGGGGATCCATTGTTCTTCGGTGTGGGCGCAGCGGTGGTGAATGCGTTGGGTGCAGAGCACGTAGAAATCATCCCCCAGCCCAGCTCCATGCAGCTGGCGTTCGCACGGGTGGGTGTGAAATGGGACGATGCGTGTTTCATCTCCTTGCACGGTCGCCCGCTCGCGGGGTTGGTCGCCAAGTTGCGGTCGCAGACCAAAGCACTGGTCTTCACCGACGAGGAGAATGGTCCTGCGCGTATCGCCAGGCACTTGATCGAGTACGGGGAAACCGAATGGCGCGGCTTCGTGTGCGAGAACCTCGGGGGTCCCGGTGAGCGGGTGCGCCGCTTTAAACTGGAGGAGCTCTCGAGGCTCAGTGATGTTTCACCTCTCAATACGCTCGTGCTGCTCCGGACGAACACACAGTTTCGCGTGCCGAGTGTCATCCCTTTTTTGCACGAGGACGCCTTCGCGAAACGCATGCCCAAGAAAGGCTTAATCACCAAGCAAGAGGTACGCCTTCTGTCCTTGGCACGTCTCGGGATCCGACCGGACAGCATCGTCTGGGACATCGGGGCGGGTTCGGGCTCGGTGTCGATCGAAGCCGCGTTGCTGGCGCCCTACGGGCATGTCTACGCGGTGGAGCTCGACCCCGAGGGCGTGGCCATCTGTCGTGATAACGCCCGCGCCCACGGCGCCGACAACGTGAGCGTCATAGGCGCTCGGGCGCCCGAAGCCTTGGTGGACTTGCCCGCTCCCGATGCCGTCTTCGTCGGCGGCAGCAAAGGCAGCCTGGCAGACATCATAGACATTGCGCTCGACCGGCTCGCTGCCGGGGGGCGTCTGGTCGTAAACGCGGTCACGTTGGAGAACGCCGCCGAAGCGTACCAGGCCATCCGCGCTCGAAGGATGGTGCCCGAGGTGACGTTGCTTCAGGTTTCTCGAGCCGAGCCGCTGGCGCACTACCTCCGGTACGAAGCGCTCAACCCGATTCAGATATTCTCTGTCGAAAAGCCTGAGCGCGAAGCATCAAATTTGGGTGAGTCTGTGATGGGGGGAGCTCTATGATGGAGAGGGTCGAATGACCTGGGGAAGGCTGTTCGGTGTCGGCGCTGGCCCGGGTGCACCGGATCTGTTGACGGTCCGAGCGCTCGAGACGCTGAAGCGCGCGAGCGTGCTGGCGTTGCCGCGCAGCTCCGATTACGGCAGCTCCCAGGCCTGGCAGATCATCAAATCCGTGGTCGGCACACGCGAGGATCAAGAACGCTTGTTTCTGACCTTTCCCATGCGCAAAGAGCCAGAGCTGCTGCGCCCCGCGTGGCAAAAAGCCTTTCTGGCCATCGGCACTCGGCTCGAGCGGGGGGCCGACGTCGCCTTCGTCACCGAGGGCGACCCCTCCGTGTACAGCACCTTCATCTATCTGCAGCAGGAAGCCGCACGCAGCTGGCCACACGTGCGTGTGGAAGTCATCCCGGGCGTCACGTCAATCACGGCGGTGCCGGCCGTCACCGGTATCCCGCTTGCGGATGGCCAGGAGCGCATCGCGATCCTGCCCGGGACTGCGGGGCTGGCCGATCTGGCACAGGTGCTGCGTGCGTTCGACACGGTCGTGCTCATGAAGATCGGCGCTGAAATGCCGCACATCATCCAGGTCTTGGAGGAACAAAAGCTCCTCGACCGCGCTACGTACGTGTCTCGCGCCACGATGCCCGAGCAGCGCATCGTCCGTGATCTGCGGCAGGTCGACGCCGAGCGCGGCGATTGCTTTGCGATGGTCGTGATCGCCAAGAAAGAGCGCAATGGACTATTGGCCGGCGACGTGCCCCCGCTCGGAATGACAGCCGCATGACTCGCGCTCGAAAGCCCTTCGCCATCTACGCCATCACGAAACACGGGGTTGCACTCGGCGCTCGGTTGGCCACGGGCCTGGCTCGGGCTGAGCTGTATGCTTCGCAGCGCGTGTTTGCACTGGCCCCCGGAGGCACGACGCCGCTGGCGCTGCCCATGGGACCGGTGCTGGTCGACCGATTTCCGACCTATGATTGCCACATTTTCTTGATCAGCGTTGGCGCGGTCGTGCGCATGATCGCTCCACTCTTGCGCGACAAGAAGCAGGACCCCGCGGTCATATGCGTCGACGATGCCGCGCGCTTTGCGATCTGCGTGCTGTCGGGCCACGTCGGCCGCGGCAATGCGTTTACGAGCCGTGTTGCGGACCTGCTTGGCGCAACGCCGGTGATCACGACCGCGTCCGACGTGCGCGGCACCCTCACGGTGGACATCCTGGGCCGCGAGCTCGGCTGGGTCCTCGACGATCCAGATCGCAACGTCACCCTCGGCTGTGCTGCGGTGGTCAACGCGGCACCCGTCGCCTTCGTGCAGGAGTGCGGCGAGCCCAACTTTTGGCCCATCGACGCTGCGCTGCCGGAAGGCGTGAGCTATGAGACCTCACTCGAGGCCATCGATCCCGAGCGGTACGAGATTTTGCTCGTCGCCACGGATCGTCAGTTTGGCGCCTCTTTACCCCGGCACTGGGAAAAAGCGGTCGTGTATCGCCCAAAGACCCTCGTGATCGGCCTGGGCTGCGACAAAAACACGCCGCCGGACTTGGTCGCCCGCGGCGTTGACCGCGTGCTCGAGCAGCATGGCCTGTCGAGGATGTCAGTGCGCAGCATCGCGAGCGTGGATCAAAAAGCCGCCGAACCGGCGTTTCTGGCCCTATCCGCAAGCCGGGCCTGGCCCTTGGTCACGCACTCTGCAGAGGTGCTCGATGCCGTTCCCGGTATCGAAAATCCATCGCAGACCGTGAAAAGATACGTGGGTACACGCTCGGTCGCCGAAGCGGCGTGCCTGCTGAGTGCCGGCGCGGCGCAGCTCCTCGTGCCCAAGCAATCGTACACGGAACCGGGAGCCGAGCGCTCGATGACCGTGGCGGTCGCCCGAGTTCCCCATGCCCCGCGAGGTCGTCGATGAGTGAGCCCAAAGGAATTTTGTACGTCGTGGGCATCGGCCCGGGTGCCCAAACGCATGCGACCCCCGCGGCCCTCGACGCCATCGCCGACGCCGAGCTGATCGTCGGATATACAACCTACATCAAGCTGGTCAAACACCTGATCGCCGGCAAAGAGGTGGTCCGCACGGGTATGACCGAAGAGATCGGCCGGGCCCGAGCCGCCATCGAACGCGCGCGGGCCGGGGCACGCGTGGCGCTGATCTCGTCGGGCGACGCGGGCGTGTATGGCATGGCCGCGCTGGTGTTCGAGGTGCTCCGGGACATGGGCTGGAAACGCGGCGAGTCTCCCGAGCTACGCCTGGTGCCCGGCATGACCGCCTTGAACTCCTGTGGCTCACTCGTGGGGGCACCGTTGGGCCATGATTTCTGTGCCATCTCTCTCTCTGACCTGCTCACTCCATGGCCCGCCATCGAGCGACGCATCGAGGCCGCAGCCTCGGCGGATTTCGTGATCGGGCTCTACAACCCCGCGAGCGGGCGGCGCACGCGGCAAATCGTTCGCGCTCAGGAGATCATCCGCCAGCACCGCGATGGAAAGACGCCAGTGGCGTTAGTGAAGAGCGCCTACCGCCACCAGCAAACGGTGGTGCTCACGAATCTCGACACTTTCCTCGAGTATGAGATTCGAATGCTGAGCACCGTGCTGGTCGGGTCCAGCAACACCTTCGTGTACGAGGGGTACATGGTGACGCCACGCGGCTACACCAACAAGTACACTTTCGCGGGCGACGTCCTTTCAGGCCAGCTGCCGGGGCGCTCCCTAGTCGTGCCGGCGGGTGACGCCGTCGGAGAAGGCGAGTGATGGCGCGTGTGGCGCGCTTGGCCGGAGCACTGCTGCTCGAGACGGGCGGAGAATACTTTTTGGTCGGCAACACCAAGGAGCCCTGTGATTTCAGAGCGGCCGGCTTCGAGTCGCCGGGTGAGATCGACGCGGTACGGCGGCCCTTCTTGCCCCTGCGCGCGACCGGTACGGTCACGCTCGTGCCGCCATGCCTGAGCATTGGAGTGGAGGGCGAGCCTGCGGCCGAGCTCATCGCCCGCCGCCTGCTCATCACACGAAACGGTTCGGTGAGCGACCGGTTGTGGCGCCTCATCATCCGTCCCGGTGTGCCGGAAGACGCGGCAGACGCACAGCTCGTGGCCGCAGGCTGGCTCGGGGAAATACCGGCTCCCATCTGGGAGATTGTCCGCGAAACGGTGCTGCGTTGTTTGTGAGGTAGAGGACATGCGTGTTTACATCATCGGTGCGGGGCCCGGGGATCCGAGGTTGCTCACGGTTCGTGCGGTCGAGTTGATACGTCACTGCCCGGTCATTTTGTACACCGGCTCGCTGGTCCCCCGCGAGGTGCTCGGCGGGGCAAGCGCCGACGCCACCATTTTGGATTCCGCGTCGATGACACTGGAGGAGA
>JANOIG010000187.1:0-4876 GCA_031407405.1 Deltaproteobacteria bacterium | reverse complement strand
CGCCTCAATCAGCTATTCACATCGACCCGGCCTCGAGCGCGGCATCGCCGCGACCGCACACGCCCGGGGCGGCATATCCGCCCGTTTGGTTGGTTATTGTCACGGCTCTCACGCGAGGGGCGTGCGCTCGCCAGCATCACTTGCGCCGCCGCCGTGTTCGGCGCGGACGTCGGCCGAGGCGAGTCATATCTGCTGGTGCTCGCTAGCTTGTCGCTCCTAGCATCGGCGCTCGTGTTCACGCGAGCTTACCGCCTCTCCGGAGTGCGCGCCGAGATCATTGCACCCCGTCGCGTCACCGTCGGAGACGAGATCACCATCGCCATCCAGCTACACAACGACGGCTCAAAGCCTCATCAGAGGATCCGCATCGAGCCGCCCCGCTTGCCGTGGGACGGGCGTTACACGACGCCTCCCGGCGAGATCGAGCAGCTAGCGTCGCTCGGGAAGAAGAGCACGCTCTGCAAGGCGCGCTTCAGCGCGCGGGGTGAGCATCAGCTCGACGCCTTCTCGGCCGCGACGTTGTTGCCCCTCGGCCTATCGCAAGGGGCCCCCGTCACAACCGCCGGCGCCCGCTTCGTCGTGGTGCCCAAGGTCGCGCGAGTCAGCAGCCTGAATACGTCGCAAAAACGACGCCACCAACCCGGCGGGGTCAGCCTCGCCTCACGCACGGGCGACGCGACTGACTTGCTCGGAGTTCGACCTTACCGCATGGGCGACCCGCTCAGGGATCTGCACGCGCGCTCGTGGGCGCGGCACGGCGCTCCCATGGTTCGCGAGTATCAAGAGGAATATTTTACCCGCATCGGTGTGGTCGCCGACACCGATGCCAGCAGCTCGAGCCCCGCCCACCTCGAGGGCGCCTTGTCACTCGCCGCGGGTGTAGTGGCACGTCTGTGTGGCGGCGAAGCCCTGGTTGACGTGCTCGTGGCCGGGCAGCACGCCGAGAGGCTCTCACTCGGCCGCAGCCTGGGCTCACTCGACCAAGCGCTCGATGTCTTGGCCGCCGTGCGCCCAGATACCGGTTTCGCAGCCAACAAGCTATTGAGCTTGTTGGCCCCCCACCTCTCGCGTCTGTCATCCATCGTATTTGTGGCGATCACCTGGGATGAGGCGCGGGCGGCGTTCGTGTCGACGCTCGAAGCTCGGGGCCTCCGCTGCGTGGTGCTCGTGGTGGGCGACCAAGCCGAGCACTCTGCCCGCTTTACTCGCGTGCCCCTCACCGCCATCATGACGGGACAGGAGCTCGCGCTGTGACGGCACGTGTCATCTGCGCGCTTCCGTTCATCATCGGAGCCCTCGCTCTGGGCAACGCCGCTCAGGCGTGGCTGCTCTCGGTCGCGCTCGTCGGCAGCATCGCCGCGCTCGCCGTGACCGGCCCGCGCTGGGAGCTGGATGCGGGGCGGCAGTTCTTGACGAGCGCGATCGGAGCGAGCGTCGGCTACTTGAGCGCGTCCCTGCTGCACGAGGCCGAGCCAGGGCGCCTGAGCGACGGCTGGGCACGGCTGGCGGCGGCGGCTTATCTCGCGGCGGCCGCTCGCTTTCTGATTCTGGGTGCCCGTGGCGGATACATGCCCAGCTTGGCGCTGGCCTTTCTCGGCGTGGTGGCGAGCGGCAAGACACACGGCCACGGTTATGCAGTATTTGCGGTATGTTTCCTGTTGGCTAGCCTGTGGGCGTTCACGCAGCGTCCCGGGCTCGTTTTCCCGGCGACGAGCTCGCGCCGAGCCTGGTTGGGTGCCTTGGTCTTGCTGACGGCCGCCAGCATCGGCGTCGGTAGCACGCTCGGCCTACGCAGGCTGCACGCCTGGGCCACCCAGCGCGCGCGCTTCACCGCCTACGATTGGAAGCCACAGGTGGGCTTCTCCGATCGGATGGACCTCGGCGCCCTCGACGGCTTGCTCGACTCTGACCGGCGGGTGTTGCGCGTGCGCGGCCCGCGCGTCGACTACCTGCGCGGGGCAGCGCTGGATCGGTATGAAGCAGGGCGTTGGCTGAGATCCGAGGCTGCCGAGCCAGAGTCCAAGGCCAGATTCACTGGCTCGCTCCCCGCACAGGGCGTCGTGGAGATCACCGCCACCTCCGAGCGGGCCACGCGCTTTTTCATCCCGCTCGAGGCGCAGCGCATCGTGACCGAGCCAAGCCAGGTACTCTACGATAGCCTGGGCTCGGTGAAACGCGAATCCAAGCGCGGCCCAGCCATCGTGCGCTTCGTTCCGGGGGCGCGCCAACGCGCTCGCCCGGAGCGGCCACGGTTCAGCGACCTGCAGATCCCGCGCCGGATCCGACCGCGCCTCGAGCAGCTCGCCGCAGAGTGGACCGAAGGTGCCATCACGCCCGTCGAAAAGCTAGGCGCCATCGAACGGCGTTTGCTCGCCGAGTATACGTACGCTCGCGCCTTCACTCGCCCGACCCACACGGATCCGCTGATCGACTTTCTGTTCGAGAACCGGCGCGGCCACTGCGAGTACTTCGCCAGCGCCTTGGCCCTGGTCGCGCGCGCCGCTCTGGTTCCGACCCGCGTCGTGATGGGTTACCGAGTCGCTGAGCGCAGCCCTTTCGGCTACTACGTCGTGCGCGAACGGAACGCCCACGCCTGGGTCGAAGCCTGGCTACCTGGCTCCGGCTGGTCCACCCACGACGCGACGCCGGAGGCGTTTCTACCTCACAACCGCGCGCACGACGCCGGTCATGCCGCGTCCAGCCTGGACGCGGTCGCCGTCGCCTACGACGATCTCACCGATTGGCTGGGGCGCTTGAGCGTGGCCGAGACCAGCGCGGCGTGGTTGCTGGGCTCGCTGCTGCTCGCCCTGATCGTGGCGCGGGGGGCAGGCCGGCGAGCACAGAGGTCGAGCGCAACGCCTGATGAGGCGCCACTGCCGTTTCTGGAGCCGCTGCTCTCCCAATTGGCGGGTGCCGGGCACACACGTCGCCCCGACGAGCCCCTGGAACGGCTGGCGACACGCGTTTCCGATCCGCTACCCGCTGGGCTCCTACAGCGCTACGCGGCGCTTCGGTACGGAGGCCTGGGCGACGCGGACCAGCTCGCTCGAGACGTGGCGGCCTGCGCCCCATTGCTGCGCCGGAACGGCCGCAAGCACAGCAACCGTCTAGGATCGAAGCACTAACGCGTAGCCGCGATCTGCGGTTCCGTGGCGTTGCCCCAGCGCACGTTGTAAGCCATGTCGACGAGCACTTGTTCACCTTGAAACTTGAAGCTCGCGTTGAGCGTGTACGGCGTTTCATTGAAGCAGATCTTGGCCGTGAAGGTGTCCTCGGCGCTCCAGCTCCCGATCGCCGCGATACCCTGCTCGGGGGTGTCGAAGAGCTCGTTGATTCGCTTTTTGAAGCCGGTGCGACCGCGGACCCACTGGCCAAGGCCAACCTCGATGGCATGCACGCCGTCACCGTCCTCGATGCTGAGGACGGGCGTGGGGCCCGCGAAATCGAGCACGAGCGCCTGGATCCCCTGGTTGTTCTGGGCCGCCACGTAGCGCGCTCGTGAGACGTCGCTCACCCGCGCGGAGCTCATTGCTCCCGCGGGGACGGGCAACGCCAGCGATTCCAAGCGGCCCGTCAGGGCGGCCAGTGCAGCCGGGTTTTCAGGCAAGCTCGCTGCCTGAACGGCCGGCAACAGGTGCTGCCAGACGAGGTTCATCACTCCATTGGTATCGGCCGTGCCACTGGTCACGGCGAGCACGATGTCTTGCTCCGGCAGGACGAAGGTGAACTGCCCGAGAGAACCGTCAGCGCGGTACCCGGCCTGGCTCTGCCAGAACTGATAACCGTAGCCATAGCCCCAATTACTGTCGCGATTGCCACTCGAAATCTGGCTGGACGTCGCCGCCGCGACCCACTCCGGGGTCAGCACCTGCGCGCCGCCCCAGCTGCCCCCTTGAAGATAGAGCTGACCAAACTTGGCGAGATCCTCCGTTCTGACGGACAGCCCCCCATCGCCCAGGTTCACGGCTTCCGCGCTTTGGCCCCAGAGCGAGCCCTGGATGCCGAGCGGCTCGAATAACCTCGGCTGCAGGTACTCTTGGACGGTCACGCCGCTGACCTTCTGAACCAGCGCGCTCAACATGTAGGCGGCGCCGGAATTGTACAGAAAGAAGGTCCCAGGCGGACGTGGCACCGCCGTTTCCAGAAATGCCCGGGTCCACTGCCCGTCCGCTCGCGCGCGCAAGGCGTCGATGGAGTCAGTTTGGTGGCCCGTGCTCATGGTGAGCAGGTCCCGAACGCGCATGTTCAGCATCTCGATGGCAGGTGCCGCGGGGGCGATGTCTGGGAAATAGGAGAGCAACAGCTCGTCGACGTTGATCAGGCCTTCTTGCACCGCAAGGCCCACCGCAGTCGCGTTGAAGCTCTTGCTGACGGAATACAGGACGTGAATGTCCTCGGCGGCGTACGGCGACCACCAACCCTCGGCGATCACCTTGCCGTGCCGAACCAGCATGACGCTGTGGATCTCGCCCGCGAAGTCATCCAGGGCCGCCACCAACGACAGCACCCCTTCGGAGCTGACGCCCTCGGCTTCGGGGGTGCTGCGGGGCAAGCCGACTTCGGCCGCGGTACCCGACGTCGTGCCGCCGACCCCCGGTGTCCCGAGCGGCAAGCCCGCGCCAGGGCCTTCGTTGGAGCCAGGCGCGCTACTACCCGTCCCGCCTGCCCCGTTCGCGCTCGCTCCAGGCACGGGAGCGCCCGTGCCCGGCATTCCGGTTGCCGGCCCGCCGTAGAGCGGCAGCTCAGAGCGATCCTCGCCGCCGTCTCCCCCGCCACACGCGCTGCCGAAGACGGCCAAAAACATCAGGGCGGGAGCACTTGGTTGCATAGGCCCGAGAGCGTCCTCGCCCCATCACATCGAGTCAAGCGCCGTGCC
>JANOIG010000171.1:0-67061 GCA_031407405.1 Deltaproteobacteria bacterium | reverse complement strand
GGTGGGCAATGGTCCGGCAGGGTGGCGTCGTAGAATCCAGAACCAAAGCCAAGGCGGTGGCCCTCCGGCGTTGCTCCGAGGGCAGGCACGATGATGAGGTCGAGATCCCCGCGCAGCGCTAGCTGTGCATCCCGCGGGGGCTCCGCGAATTCTTGTCCGCGCAGCTCGAGCTCTGCCGTCCGCCCAATGCGCCTGAACCCCGTGACATGCCCCTTGTCACTCGGATCCATGAATGGGTAGTAGCGCGCAACGCCCCGGCCTTCGAGCTCGGCGTCGAGCAAGCGTAGATCTACCTCTGAATGTGCCTCGATCGGCCAGAAGAGCCCCACCGCGCGGGCGCGCCGAAGCGCTTCAATCCCGCTGAGCGCATGGACGATGCGGGCACTGCGGGCGGCCAAGGCAGCTGCCGGCAACGCCCGGCGGGTAGCGCGCATGCGCGCACGCAATGTCTTCTTTACCCGCGGGCCCAGCTCCGAAAGTTTTTCGTCTTGCCAATCGAAACGGCTCACGGCTCACTTCTCCGGTTCAGGATAGCGCGTGCCGTACGATACCAACAGCTGGTCCACCAAGGCCTCGCCCAACTTACGGTACCCGCGAGCCAGCAGGTGAACACGATCGCGCCGGGCGTACTGCGGACTACCGAATGCCCAACGCCGGAGGCTCCCCGGACCACCCATCGCGTCGAGAGTACTGAAAAATGCGCAGCCCAACTCGCTGGCTATCTGACGCTGGGCCTCGTCAATCGCCACCACTCGCGGGTCTGTGATCCAATCCCGCCGAACGCGATCTGTGGGTCCGGCAATCAGGCAGTCCGCATCAGGGGCCGCCGCACGGAGCCGATCAATCAGCGCTGCGTAGTGCACTCCATACACGTTCATCGCCTCACCGTCCCCGACCTCGTTGGTCCCATACGACAAGACAATCAAGGCAGGCTCCCGAGCTTTCACCTCCTCCACCCAAGCGTCAGCATTCCACGCCAGAGGCGTGGCCGCGCGGGCGCCATTAATGCCGAGCGTATCGAGGACGAGCCCCGGCATTTGCCCCTCTACGATCACGCCAAACAGTTCAGGCTCATCTACGAAAGCGTCCAGCGCCAAGAACGGGTCCCCCTGGCTTTCCAGGACCAGGCTGGCAAGCCCCGACGGACGTAGCTGGCCCTGCCCTTCGCGCACGGTATGGTACGCCGCCTCAGCGCTGCGCACACCAAAAGACGAGGTGGCTTTCGGTAGCCGATACAAGAGCTCCCAGCGAAGCTTGCCCCTAGCCCACCCGAGCGCGCCATTTAGCTCGATGCGCGCGCTAGCGTCGTCGCTTGTCGGAATGGCCCCGACCCCCAGGAGCCCCGAAAAGCCCTCCGCTTGCGGCCAAGTAGCCGCCGGTGAGCGCGGAATGACTCGCCAGTCCCCGGTGCTAGAGAGCTTCGCCAAACCGTGGCGATAACGCTTGATACCCAGGAGGATGAAGCCGGCGCCGCCCGCTCCAAAGCGAGCCTGAAGCGGCTGGCGTACGGCGTCTGTCCAAAAATCGGCCGCGGTATGCGAGTCGCCAAACCACAACACCCGCACGTGACGTTGCCGTTGACCAGAAGCAAGCTGCCGGAGAGACGCGTAGAAGTTCGGCAGCCACAAGGGGACTCGATCTGCGAGGCTCGAGTCGAGCTCGTCTCGAGCGGGAGGCGCTCCCCACGGGGGCTCCACCTGCTCGGCGATGTCCGCCTCCGCAGCAGCGGCCGTTCGCGTCGGTCGCTCGCGCGCGCAGCTGGCGCTCCCCAGCAACAAGAGCGCCGCAAAGATCAGCACCCTCCGGACCCGCGTCGGGCTGTGACCGACGCGGTGAGTCGCTCGAAAATTAGGTAAGCCCGTGACGAGGGTTACCCGGGCGGGAAGCATGTAACCGACCCTACTGATTAAAACGGAATGTCATCGTCGTCCGTCTCCGGAAAATCTCCGCCTTGCGGGGCGCCCGACTGGGGCCGGTAACTCTCGGACGTATCCCCCTCGTCGGGCGAGGAGTCGCGGAACCCGCCTGACCCGCCTCCGCCCGGGCCACCAGCACCTCCGGGACCACCACCCCCACGACCTTGCAACAAGATGTTGCTACACACGATTTCAGTCCGGTATTTCTTGTTGCCATCGCGATCGTCGTAGCTGGAGGTGCGCAATCCCCCCTCCACAAAAATACGAGTCCCCTTGGTCAATATCTTGGCCAAGGCCTCGGCCCGCTTCCCCCAGATGACGACGTTATGCCACTCGGTGCGTTCCTGCCGAGCGCGGTTCTTGTCCATGTACGTCTCGCTGGTGGCTAGGCGCAACTTGAGCACAGCCTGCCCGCCGCTGGTCATCCGCAGCTCCGGGTCCGCTCCGAGATTTCCGAGCAACATGACGCGGTTTAAGCCTTCAGCCATTGAATCCGTTCTCCTCCAAGGGACCCCGTGATGTCGCCTGGGTCAACGGCGCATGTCAAGTGGCCGCGTCCAGACCACCGCATGCCCAGATCGAAGCATGTCCAGATGACAGCACCGGCTCGCGGCACCAAAGCACGGCAACTTCACGGAAGCTTGGGAGCCGAGAGCTCCTCGAGCATGCGCAGCAAATCCTGCCGCAGCCCGAGCAGCACCTTGCGCACGTCTTTTGCGCCGTTATCCAGCTCCGGCTGCTCTTCCGGCCCACCAGACGTCGGCTCACTGAGCCTTTTGCGCGCTCCAGCAATGGTGAAGCCCTGGTTTTTGAGCAGGTCTTTGACGCGCAAAAGCTTCTCGACGTCGCGCCGCGAATAGACCCGCTGACCTTTGCTCGACTTCTGGGGGCGTATCGAACGAAATTCGGTCTCCCAGTACCTGAGCACATGGGGCTGCACACCGACGATGTCCGAGACCTCGCCAATGCGATAGTAGAGCTTGACTAGTTCTCGCGATTGCATCGCCGTAACTGCTCGCCTCGTGCTCAGCTGCGACCGCCGCGGTCACCGCCGCCGCTACCTCCGCCAGAAGCATTGCCGCCGGAGCCAGCTCCGCCAGACGCACCTCCGCCAGACGCACCTCCGCCAGACACACCTCCGCCGGACGCACCTCCGCCAGAGGCACCTCCGCCAGAGGCACCTCCGCCAGACGCACCTCCGCCAGAGGCACTGCCCGAACCGGAATCCATGCCCGTCTTCAATCGAAAACCGTCGACCCCTGACGACTGACCATTCTGAGCGTTAGCGTGGGCTGCAGCGCCGCCGCCCTCAGACCACTCCTCATCCAACAGGCCTTCATTCAACGCCTGCTTGAGCAGCTGACTGGCTTTGAAGTTCAAGACTCGTCGAGCGGTGATCACAATCGGTTCGCCGGTCTGCGGGTTCCGACCTTGGCGCTGGCGTTTGTCACGCAGCACAAAGTTTCCAAACCCCGAGATCTTTATTTTCTCACCGCGCCCCAGAGTCTCTTTCATGGAGTCGAAGACCTGGTCCACCAGATCTGCTGCCTCTTTTTTCGAGAACCCACCCAGCTTGGTGTAAACCGCCTGCACGATGTCGGCTTTCGTCATACGGAAGACTTCTTTGAGGACCGGTCCGGCACTGCGTCGCGGATCACTGCTCTGAGGAGCACTGCCCTAAGGGTGATGTCTCGGAGGACTGATTGCTCTGAGAGTGATTGCTCGAGAATGACGGCGGCTCTGGGGAAAAAGGCGAAAAAGGCTTGGCGAGAGTAACCGAAGCTCGTGGGGGCACGCCACCTGCCCGAAGATCGCTGATCGTAACTGCCCCTTACGGAAAGTTCCATCCGAAACCTGCCCGTCGACGGATCGCCCGCATACCCGTTAAATAATTGCACTATCGGGTGTGACCGGCGCCCCCACTGTTCCCTACGTGCCGGGCCATCCGACTCATTCGCCTGGTCCCTCGCGCACCGCCCCACAGCCCCTCCTGCCCCCTGTTTGCCCCTGCCCACTACCGGCCAACAGGCCTAATTATCAGACCTTTGCGATCACACTCGCCGCCGAAGGTGCGAGCGCCCGACGCCGTGCCAACTGTTCCACCGTCATCATCCCCGCCATGTACGAGTAGCCCACCGCAAATAGCAGCGCAAACGGGGTGGCCAGATAGTGGTCGGTCTCCAAAGAGATGACCACGCTAGCGGTGCTGACCAGAGCCAAGGCCAACTCCGCCAGCGGCAGTGGCGCCCGCCGTTGCAGGTAGCGAGACGCCCGCAGGCCTCGTTTCGGTGTCCGAACGAACTCGCCGGCGTCTTGAGTCAAGCCTTCCAGCACGGCTCGCGACAAATATGGGCTCAAGCCGATGCCCAAGGCCATGAGCGCCGGTAACCGCATCAACGCTTCCGAGACGGGCCGCCCTTGTGCGCGATTTGCGGTTGCATAAAACGCCGCCAAAGAACCGGTGGCTCCAAAACACAGCGGCACATCTACAATCAACAAGGCCAGCCAATTGTCAGCCACCGGCAGCATGACCAAGGCGAAGGGCAACAACAGACAGAGAAGCAGCATCAGCGGATACGCGAAATGCGGTGTCAGATGAAACAGCGCTTCAATTCGTTGATCGCGCGTCAGCGGTGCCCGCATGACGCCTTGCAGCAATTTGCGAGCGGTTTGCACGGTGCCCTTGGCCCAGCGGTACTGCTGGGCGCGAAACGCAAACACGTCCTCGGGCAACTCGCTCGGGGCAACGACGTCAGGCCGGTACACGAAACGCCAGCCAGCGAGCTGTGCCCGGTAGGACAGATCCAGATCCTCGGTCAGCGTATCGTGCTGCCAGCCCCCCGCCTCGTCGATGGCTTGCCGACGCCAGATGCCCGCAGTCCCCGAAAAATTGAAATAACATCCGGCGGCGTAACGCGCGCGGTTCTCCACCAAGTGGTGGCCGTCCAGCATCAATGCTTGCAGCCCGGTGAGCAGGCTGGCGTCGCGATTGAGGTGCCCCCAACGGCCCTGCACCATCCCGACGTTCGCTTGACAAAAATGCCCCACCGTAGCCAGAAGAAAGTCCGGCGGCGGAACGAAATCAGCATCGAAGATCGCGATCAGCTCACCGCGGGCCCGCTTTAGCCCATAGTCCAGGGCGCCCGCCTTGTACCCCTCCCGGGAGGCTCGGCGCAGATAAGTGATGTCGAGCCCGGTATCGCGCAGGCGATCCACCATGCTCTCCGCCAGGACGCGTGTTTCATCGTCCGAGTCGTCCAGAACCTGAATTTCGAGCTTGTCTCGCGGATAGTCGAAGCGACTGGCGGCCTCCAAGAGCCGCTGGACCACGGTGGCCTCGTTATATATGGGGAGCTGAACCGTGACGAACGGCAGCTGCTCCGGCGGAAGCCGTTTGGGCCGGTGTGGGGGCTGGCAACGCAAGCACAGCCAGGCTAAACGGGCGCGGTGCAGGCCATAGCCACAAAGCAGCAATAGGACAGCGAGGTACAGCCCAATCAGGAGGATTCCCATCTCTCGATCTCCGATATCACCCGATTCAGCAGCAAATGTCACGACGACAATGAGATACCCCGAATGCGCGGCCGAGAGGCTCGCCACCAACGCCACCACGCATCACCCGTGCCGCCTCTCCCGAGAGGAGGCAATGGTCCGCCAAACCGCCGGTGGCAGAGCCACAATGGGCAGGACTGCAACCCGCAAGGTTGCAAGCGGGACAGCGGTGAGCTTCCCTTCGCGCCCGAGGGGCGCGGTCACGAGTTGGCGTCGGCTTGGCCATGAACGATGGTGAGTCGGCTATTTGAACCGGGCGCTCGTGATGTCCTCTACGTCGTGGATGTCAGCGGGTACGTTTTCCGCGCCTACCACGCCATTACGCCGCTGACTAGTCCGAGTGGTGAACCCACGCATGCGGTTTACGGCACGGTCAACATGCTGGAGCGGCTCATCAAGCAGTGCGCCCCGGCACTCTTGGCAGTGGCGATGGACGCGGGCAAGCAAACATTTCGCAAAGAGCTCTATCCCGACTATAAGGCGCACCGCCCGGAGGCCCCTCCAGAGCTGCGCCAGCAAATGCGGCGGGTCGAGCAACTGCTGGCGGCGCTCAGCGTGCCCATCTACGTGCAGCCCGGTGTGGAGGCTGACGACCTCATCGCCAGCCTGGTAGCGCAAGCCCGCCTGCGCGGCATGCGCGTGGTCATCGTCAGCGCCGACAAGGACCTCATGCCGCTGGTTGGGCCCGATGTACTTTTGTGGGACACGATGCGCGACAAGGTGTGGGGCGCGGCAGAAGTTACCGAGCGTTTCGGGGTGCGGGTCAATCAGGTCCGCGATTTATTGGCCTTGACGGGGGACAGCTCGGACAACATTCCCGGGGTCCCCTCGGTGGGGGCGAAAACGGCTCAGCAGCTCCTGACCGACTACCAGGACATTGACGGCATTTATACCCACATCGCCGCGATCAAGCGGCAAAAACTGCGTGAAACACTGCAGGAACATCACGCTCAAGCATTGTTGAGTCGGCGCTTGGTCACGCTCAAAGCCGACTGCCCCATCGATTTCGACACGGCCGCGATGGCCCGCCCCGACCGCGACCTCTTGGCGTTACGCGCGCTCTACGCCGAGCTCGGCTTTCAGCGTCAGCTCACCGCTCTCGACGAGCGGCTGGCCCGCATCGACGCTCCCGCAGCGTCGCTCGAAGCGCCCCAGCCGGCGAGTGTACGCACGCAGCTGATCACCACCGCGGAGGCACTCGGCGCGCTACTCGCGGAGGCGCGTCAAGTGGGGCGGCTGGCTCTAGCGCCCGCCCTGCAGGTGGTGGGCAATCGCACCCACCTGGTGGGCCTCGGGCTCGGCGTACAGCCCGAAATCGGCTACTATGTCCCGCTCGGGCACCGCTACGTTGGAGCACCCGTGCAACTGGCTCGAGAAGAGCTGCTGCGGGGCCTGGCCAGCGAGCTTCAAGCGGGCGGAGTGGCGCTCGGAGGTCACGATGTCAAAGGTATTCGCGTGGCGCTCGTGGGCAGCCTGGGTGCGGCGGCGCTCGGCAGCAGCGCCTTCGTTTTCGATGCGCTGCTAGCGGGCTACCTGATTGACCCGGAGGCTCCCAACACGTTGAGTGATCTGGCAGCGCGGGAGCTCTCGCTCGGTCTGGCAAGCGCCGAGGCTCTTACCAAAGCCTCGCGTGGCAAGCACATCCCCCTCGATGAAGTGAGCGCCGATGACCTGGGCGCAGTCATCGGGCAGCAGGTCGTGGCAGTCATTCGGCTGTGGCCCGTGCTCACCGCCCAGTTAGCGGAAAACAAGCTCAGCGATTTGTTCGAGAGCCTCGAGCTGCCCCTGAGCCAATTGCTGGCGGAATTGGAGCTGCGCGGAGTGCTGGTGGACGTGGCCCGGCTCCAGACGCTAGGCGCGCACATTGACGGTCGCCTGCTCGAGCTCGAACAACAAGCACAAGCCATCGTCGGACGGCCCCTGAACGTACATTCGCCCCGCCAGCTCGAGACATTGCTCTTCGACGACCTGGGGCTGAAGCACCAGAAACGGACGAAGACCTCCCGCTCGACCGACGCCGCCACGCTCGAAGCGTTGGCGGACGCCCACCCCCTGCCCAAAGTCGTGCTGGAGATCCGCAAGCTCGCCAAGCTCAAGAGCACGTACATCGAGGCATTGCCGGGGCTGGTCCACCCGGACAGCGGCCGCATACACACGCGTTGGGGCCAAGCCACCGCCGCCACGGGCCGCCTTTCGTCTAGCGATCCAAATCTCCAGAACATTCCGATCCGGAGCGAGCTCGGCCGCGAGATTCGCAGCGCCTTCGTCGCGCCCGCGGGTCAGGCTCTGATTAGCGCAGACTACTCGCAAATCGAGCTGAGGGTGCTGGCACATCTGTCGAAGGACCCGGTGCTGACACAGTCGTTCCGCGACTCCGAGGACGTGCATACGCGCACGGCCATGGAGATCTTCGGCCTGGATGCGGCCGCTGTGACCTCAGAACATCGGCGTCGCGCCAAGGCGGTCAATTTCGGGGTCATTTACGGCCAAGGGGAGCTCGGCTTGGCCAAGAGTCTGGGCATCCCGCGCGGCGAAGCGGGCCAGTTCATCGCGACGTATTTCCGCCGCTACCAGGGCGTTCGAGAGTTCATGGAGGCGACGCTCGCAGAAGCACGGCAGACCGGCACGGTGCGCACGTTGCTTGGACGGCTACGTCGCGTCCCCGACATTCTGAGCAACCACCAGGGACGGCGCTCCGCGGCGGAGCGGATCGTAATGAATACGCCAATTCAAGGGACCGCCGCCGACCTGCTCAAGCTGGCCATGCTCCGGCTCTGGGAGCCGGTCACCCCCGGTTGCCGCATGATCCTGACCGTGCACGATGAGCTCGTGTTCGAGGTGCCGGAGGCGGAGGTGGAGTCCGCGCTGGTCCTGATCAAACAGCGCATGGAATCGATCTACACCCTCGACGTGCCGCTGGTCGTCGACGTGGGGAGCGCAGCTGCCTGGGATCTGGCTCATTGACGGTGGACGGGCTGGGCGGATTGACGTCAGTGCGAGGGATTTTGTACCCGGCTGAAGCGGTTGTAGCGGATGGTACCCGTTGCACAGCGAGAGTTGGGCCGGACTCGCGCTGCACGAAGCGGCGCGGAACCTCGGGACATTGAGCGACGCTGACCGTCGTGGCCACGCCATCACCCGGTGTCGCCAGGGCCCGCTACTTCGGCCATGGCAATCGCCAGTGTCTTGGCTGGGGCGAGGCCAAAACTACGTCGCAGAAGCGACTCGATGGGAGTCATCGGCATGATTGTCGCTGACCCCGAGGCGCCATGTTCCCGATCAGCGCATTGCCTCGCAGTGCGCTCAACGCGTGGCGACGGTGATCGTCGAAGATGTGATGCCCAACGCGGTGATCGAGGAGGAGCCCAAGAAGGCGGCACCGAAGCGGCCAACGACCAAGACGACCGAACCGAGGCAACGCCGCAAGGTGAAGCTCTACCGGCTTCCTCTACCTGAAAGCCTACTCGTAGACTCGGACCCCGACGCGGAGCTGCGCGTCACGCTTGCGTATTTCACCGAGCCGAACAAGTTCGGCAGAACGGTGTTCCATGGCCTCGACTTGAAATGGGACATGCAGGATCCACAGGAGTCCGAGGACCAGTTCCTGCAGCGCGTTAACGTCCTCAAGCGCCCAAAGGGTCCCGATGGAAAGCCGGTGAAGATACCCACGACGAAGTTCGACTGGGCCATCAAGACCAACATGCGCAGTCGGGGTACCGTCCAGAGCGATCGCTCGTGCGGCAAGATGTCTGCGATCGTTGGGGACAAACTGATCGTTCCCGTCCTGGGTTGGTGGGATCAAAGGCCAGCGCCGAGAATGCAGGAGATGCAGTTTTCGCTGGTCGTGTCGATCTTCGGTCCCGGTGTGTACGCGGCGATCAAGCCGCGGATAGAGGCTGAAGCAAGTGTTTCGGTCGAGGCGTAGCGAGCCACCCACACTAGCTGCTGAATACCGGCCGTGCCACTTCGAGGAGTCCCCGAATCCGAGAACCGTGGTTTCACCGCCGTCGCAATGATATCCTCCGGTTTAGAAGATGGGGACCGGGCTTACAGCTAGCGACTTCGCCAAACCCGTCGAGTTCGCGCGGGTGACAAAACCGACGCCGCAGCGGCGCTAGCGGACGTGGTCGCGACGGCATTCGCTGGCCCACTCGCGGGGGCGGCCGCCAAAACATCTGTGCAACACCTCGCCAAGGCTTTCACGGATACGGCTACGAAGCGTTTCCTAGACGCGGGCAGAGTCTGGGATTCGGAGCAAGCCCAGCGCGACGCCATCGTGGCGTACTTCACCGAAGCCGTAGGCCCGTGGTTTGAAAGTCTGCGTGAACAGCTCAACGACGTTTCGGAGCGCAACGCCGAGCAATTCTTGCAGAAATTGCGCTTCATCGAGCGCAATGTGGCCAATCGCGAAGGCCAGGAACTGTCGCTCGACCTGCTGCGTGAGCTCATCGAATTGGCGCGGGCAGCCCCAGCGAGCCACCCGCCGCGCGAGCGCCCCATCCCCTTTGACGGCCCAGGCCGCGTCCCCGCCAAACCCGTACCCAACTTCAGCGCCAGCGACGAGCTCGAGCGCTTGGAAGCCTTGCTTGATGGATCGAGCTCCGCCGTCTGCATCGTAGCCCAGGGCATGGGCGGCATTGGCAAGACAATGCTCGCACAACACTACGTGGCCTCCCACGCTCGCGTGCGCTTCCCTGCAGGCGCGGTCTGGATAGACGCTGAAAATCTCTCACGAGACTTGCCCTACGCAGCACGCTGTTTTGGCTGGATCGAGCAGCGCGATCCGACCCTCGAAGAAGCCAACCGGTACCTCTCGCAGGAGCTTCACAGGAAGCACGCCCTAGTCATCGTCGACAACGTTGACCCGACACTGATCGACGTCCGTGCACTGCCGTTTCCCGGCGGCTGCACCCGCACACTTCTCACTTCTCGCCACATCACTTTGGCGCGCACCCTCGCCCAGGGCCTGCAGATCGAGAGCGTGCCGCTGGAACTCTCGCTCTGGAGCCTGCGCCGCTGCCGCGCCTACCTGAGACAGGTCGCTCTGGAGCTCGCACGCGAACCCGATGAGGAGCTCGACGCTCTGAGCGAGTTTGTCGGGTGCCTACCTCTGGCACTTCAGCTTATTGCCAATCAACCGGTCCACGACCGCGGCATTTCTGCGGCCGACCTACTTCGGCAGCTCCAAGCCGAGCCGATCGACACCCTCGAACGCTTCGTGGGGACGGCCGGTGGGCTCACACGGGGCGTCGTGCAGACCTTCGTCGCCTCGCTCAACGCGCTCGGTGCCGGCGAGCGGCAGGCGCTGCGGGCGCTGGCAGTGTGCGCGAGCGGCACGCGCACCGAGATCGTTGCAGCCGTCGCTCGCCTCGACAATAAGGTGGCACGTACCGCGCTCAACCGACTCACCAGTGCCTCGCTCGCGCAGCACGTCGAGCAGGCCGCAGCCCCATGGGCCTTGCATGACGTGATTAGAGCCCTTGTATGTGAGCAGGCCAAGGCTCAGGGAGAACTCGTTCCACTCGAAGCTGCTCACCAGCGTTGGGTCGAGCAGCACATCGATCAATACGCCGAACCCACACGGTTTGCAGAGTTGGAGGCAGGTGTGGCCGAGGGCATCGTGTGCGTCAGACGACTCCTGGGCGCCGGGCGGGCGCGGGAAGCGAGCGAGCTATTCCTGCCCCTGTGCGATCACCTCCGCAGGCGTGGCGAATATCCCAAGGCCCTCCGGGTGGCGTGGCGGTTTGTCGATTCGAACGATGACGAGTTAGTCCAAGCCCCGTGGCTCGGCAATCTCGGCCTTTGCTACCAGGCGCTCGGAGAAGTTCAAAAGGCGATCGACCTGCACCAACGCGCGTTCGCGCTCAATGAACGGCTGGGAGTGATTGCAGGTCAGGCGAGTGACCTCGGCCATCTGGGCAGCTGCTACCAGGTCCTGGGGAACCTCTCGACAGCGATCGGGTTTTTGAAGCCCGCTGTCGAGCTTTCCGAAAAGCTAGGACTGCAGGAGGACCTGGCGGTTCAGCTGGGGAACCTAGGTGTTTGCTACCACATGCAGGGGAATATCCCGAAGGCCATAGAGCTGCTTGAACGCGCGCTGGCGCTGAATGAGCAACTGCGCCGCGTCGATGGCCAGGCAAGCGCCCTCGACAACCTCGGTCTTTGCTACCATACGCCGGGGCACATCCCCAGGGCGATCGAGCTGCACAAACGTGCGCTCAAGCTCAGCAAGACGTTCGGCGACGTCCAGCGCCAGGCGGCGGCGCTCGGCAACCTGGGGGTCTGCCATCAGATTCTGAACGACATTCCCAAGGCGCTCGAGCTCCATAAATGTGCGCTCAAGCTCAATGAACGGCTGAACCGCCTCGAGGGGCAGGCGATTGCCCTCGGCAATATCGGCAATTGCTACCAGACTCTCGGCGATCTCCCCACGGCAATTGGCTTCTTGGAACAGGCGCTTGCTCTCTTCACTCAGCTGGGGCAGCTAGAGGGTCAGGCGAATCAGCTTGGCAACCTGGGGACCATCTATGCAGCCCAAGGGCGCTTCGTCGAAGCGCGTGCCGACCTAGAGCGTTCGTTGAAGCTCTTTTTGGAGATCGGACTCGGCGACGCGCATCCGAGTGTTGGGTCGGTGCGCAACAAACTGAAAGCCCTGTAGCAGAACCGATGGCCTCCCCGGAACCGAGCCCCGTCCGATCGGCGCGAGACGGCCGGTGGTCGCTGGGATCTTGCGCGGCAATCTTGACGTGGGCAGCGTGCCGTACTACTGAACACGTGACGAGGAGGTGTCAGATGGCGGCCCGCAAGCAGTTCCAATCGGCTCTAACAGTGAAGCCAGAGTTGAAGCGCCTGCTCACGGAGGCGCGAGCGAAGGACGTGTCCGAAGAGGACCTTCATGAGCAACGTATCAGCTTCGCGTTCGGCAACGCTCCGGAGTCGAGCCTCATCACCAAGGACTCGGTGCGATTCGCGTCGGAGCACATTCGGCTGAAGCCGTGACGTTTACGGTCGGGCGAGTCTAATCCAGCGATGTCGGTTCGAGAGGCAGACAATCCGAAATTGTTTGCTCGCGTGCAGGAGCAGAATCTTCTGCGGCAGTATGATCTGCTGACAAACTGCGTTGAAATCGGCGTCAGCAAAGGCATTGAAGCCTTCGACAAGTACACACTGTGGTCTCTGAATGCGGCGGCAGTTTCCAATATTGCGCAGTTTGGTGGTCGCTTTCGCAAGCAACCCATCTATGTGGGGAATCACATACCCCCACATTTTGATCAGGTGCCGGACCTCGTGGACCAGTTCATCTCCGTGGTTCATGAGAATTGGGACATAATGAATCATCCGACTCTGCTCCCGGCGTACGCGTTGTGGAGACTGAATTGGATTCACCCCTTCATCGAGGGCAACGGCCGTACGGCGCGAGCTGCATGCTACTATCTGGTCTGCCTCCGACACGGAGCTCTGCTTCCGGGGAAAAAGACCGTACCGGAGCGCATCAGAGAAAACCGGGGCCCCTACTACTCCGCCCTACAAGATGCGGACCGCCACTGGGCAAACGGGCAATTCAATGTCGATGCCTTGGCTGACTACCTTGCGGATCTGCTCGAGGCGCAACTCTCTGAATCGGAACCGTAGCTGGCCGACCTCCTCTGGCCTGTTCACAGTCCACAGGTGGCACCTTCACTCAGCCGTCCACCAGCTAATTCGGCGTAGCACAACCGAGCGTCGTGAACCCGCAAACCGGGGCGCATCTGCCATGTAGAATTGCTTCACGTCCCAAAGCGAATCCGCCGCGCGTGACAGCCACTGAGCACTAGACTAGCGTTGTCACCACGTCGTAGGTGTGATCACCAACCGGGAGGCGATCCCCTGATCCGAGCTGAAACTCGATCGGGACAGACGCCGCGCCGATGCGCTTTCGTGCAGACGCTCGATGCCTGGCTTCGAGTCGATTCCGACAACGCTCTCGACCCATCGCCCTGCTCGTCCGGCCCGCGAACGTCGAGGGCCACCGAGCCTCGTGGATGAACCGATCAAGATTGGCCGTCGGGCCTACTAGATGGGGCGGCATTGATATCACCGACACTAGATGGCACAATGATATCATGAAGCGCACTGTGATATCGCTCGAAGACCGCGACAAGGCTTGGTTGGACGAGGCAGCCGCGCGGGAAGGCACGGCGGCCACCGAGCTCGTGCGGCGTGCGGTCAAGCTTCTCCGCGAGCGTGAGTCGCTCGAGCAGCAACCTTTCGGTGAGGTCCTGCGGCGCACGCGGGGGCTGTGGCGTGGGGGTGATGGGCTCGACTATCAGACGAGGCTTCGGGATGAATGGTGACGTCGTTCTAGATTCCGTCATCCTGATCGATCATTTCAACTCGGTGCAGCAAGCGACCGCCTACTTGGAGCAGGTGGGCGAGAGTGCTTCGATCACGGCGATCACCCGCGCGGAGGTGCTCACGGGATTTGATAGCGCTGATGTGCCGCTCGCTTCGGCATTGCTCAACCGATTCCGCTTACTCGCCATCGACGGGCCCATCGCAGACCTCGCCGCCCAGCTACGCCGCGAGCACCGCTGGAAACTCCCGGACGCCCTACAAGCCGCCGCCGCTCGGCAACACGGCTTGCGGCTCGCCACACGCAACACGAAAGACTTCCCGCCACAGCGCTACGCTTTCGTCCACGTGCCCTACACCCTGTGACTTGGGCCGGGCCTGAGCCGCCCGGCGCTCGGCAGCGCATCGGGACGTTGGACGCCCGGACGCCCTGGAGCCCAGCACTCGCTCGCGTTTCCATCCCGTCGGATGCTGCGCCAACCCTGGTTAGTGGGCGGCGGTTAATCTGATGGTCTTTTTTAGGCGGAGGTCGGATTTGCGGGAGCTGTTGCCGACCAGCAGCTCGATGCTGCCGGTTTCCAGATCCCAGGCTTGGCGCCGCGTGTTCCAGTAAGCGAGGTCGGAGCCGCGCAGGGTGATGTTCACTTGCTTTTTTTCGCCGGGGGTCAGGCTGACGCGCTGGAAGCCTTTGAGCGCTCGATCGGGGCGCTCCACTGCTTCCTTGGAGTCGACGTGGCGTACGTACAGCTGCACCACCTCGTCACCGGCGCGGCTGCCCGTGTTTTGGACCTCGACGGAGGCCACCACCGTGCCGGAGAGCGTCAGGAGGTCGGCGCTCGTGCTGAGGTTGGAGAGCTCGAAGCTGGTGTAGCTGAGCCCGTAACCGAAGCAGTACTGGGGCTCACCCCGGAAATAGAGGTACGTGTGGCCGTTTCGGATGTCGTAGTCCATCAAGCTGGGCAGTTGCTCGAGGGAGAGTGGCCAAGTTTGCGCCAACTTGCCGCCGGGGCTGACGTCGCCAAACAATACATCACCCAGCGCCATGCCCAGCTCCTGCGAGGCATGCGTCACCTGCAACAAGGCTCTCGCGTTTTCGATCACCCAGGGCAGCGCATAGGGGAAGTTGGCAAACAGCACCACGACGCTGTTCGGGTTCGCTTGACACACTTTGCGCACGAACGTCTCCTGGTCGCTGGGTAACGCCAGGCTCTTGCGGTCTACGGCCTCCTTACCTTCACTGGGTGACGTCACCACGCCCCAACTGGCATTGCCTTCGGGATGGTTACCTATACAGATGATGGCGACGTCTCGGTTCCGGGCGAGCTCGACGGCGGCGTCGCTCATGTCCCCCACCCAACCCACTCCAATCCCTTCACCCGCCACCCGCTCGATGCCGTCGCGCGGCGGAATGGTGTAAGGCGGCATCCCGGAGTACCAGTCCAGCAATACTTCGTTGCAGCGCGGGCCGACCACCGCGATCGACTTGGTCTTGGCGCGGTCGAGCGGGAGCAGACCGTGGCGGTTCTCGAGCAGCACGATCGATTTTTGCGTCACCTCGCGCACGAAGGCCCGTGTCTCGGCGCGAGCCCAGGGCTGCCGCTGCTCGTCTCGCCCGATCGCCGCATAGGGCACCGCTGCGGGGGGGTCGAGCAGACCCAGGCGGATCATCACTCGGAAAACGCCGCGCAAGCCGGCATCCAGATCCGCTTCGGTCAAAAGCCCCCGCTCCACCGCCTGGGTCACCGGCTCGACATAACGATCCAAAAACTGATTGATACCCGCCTTGATGCACGCCGCAGCGGCGGTCGCCAGGTCGGGAAACGCCTTGTGAGCGGTCACGAGGAGCTTCAATCCGCCGCCGTCGCTGCAGATGATGCCATCGAGGCCCCACTGCTGCTTGACCACGTCGTTCAGCATCGGGTGGATGTGCGCCGGTATGCCGTTCACCGCGTTGTACGCCGCCATCATGGCCCGGGAGCCCCCGTCCGCGATGGCCATGTCGAAGGGCCGTGCGTAGTACTCTCTAAACAATCGCTCGTCGAAGTTGGACGACGAATGGGTCCGGGTGTCCTCGTTGCTGTTGGCGCAGAAATGCTTGAGCAGCGCCGAGCACATCCAGTAGCGTTCGTCCGTGCCCTGCAGGCCACGCGCGAACGCAGCGGACAGCGTGCCCACGTGAAAAGGATCTTCGCCATACACCTCTTCAGTGCGGCCCCAGCGCGGGTCCCGACCCAGATCCGCATTCGGAGCGCGTACCACCAGCCCCCCCCGCGGCTGCTCTGGGCTCTGAAATAGCGCGCGCGCCTCGATGGCCAGTTGCTCGGCGACACGGCGTATGAGCTCCGGATCCCAGGTCGCGCCGAGCCCATACGCCTGCGGAAACTGCGTCGTTGGAGTCGGGTTCTTGCGACCCCAGTTGCTAGGCCCTCCCTGGGCCACCCCGTGATAGCCTTCGATATGAGGCGAGGCTGCGATGCCGAGCCGTGGAACGTCTGGCCGTGTCCCGAAGCAGCTGATCTTCTCGTCCAACTGCATGCGCGAGAGCAGATCGTCGAGGCGTCGATCAATCGACAATTTAGGGTCGAGGAACGGGTACTTGCTCATACGGAGAGGATGAATACCGGAGCCCTTGTCCCCCGGATAGCTGGTGTAATTTTCCAATGGATGCGGCGACGCATGGGATCGCACCCGAACGTTCACCTCCAATACACCCGAGTCGCAGTTTGGGACGCCCGTGAACCAGAAGGTAGTCCGATTGCAAAGTCACGGTGCTGGCGGTGAAAAATCTGCTCCCCACGCACTGAAGAAATGGCGGTAGATGGCAAACGGCTCGGTGAGCCTGGTATATTCAGGGCCGAGGCACTTGGCTCGCCACTGGGACTGGGCTAGCCGTGTTGCTTGTAGCTCGTGTGCTCTAGTTCCTGTGCTCTGATGTTTCTGTGCTCTGATGCTCTGTTCCCCTTCGTGCAGCCTGTTTCTGCCTCTGGACCTGTTTTCGCTCTCTGTGTTGGCTGCAGGCCTCTTGCCTGCAGCCGTGTTCGACCGACTTAGTGGAGTTATAAACCATGAAAACGACTGACCCCCGCCCGATGCAGCGCCGCGCGCGCCGCAATTCCACCGTGGCCCTGTTGCTCGCCTTGACCGCGGGTTACGCGGCAGTCAGTTGCGGCCTGGTAGAGGACCTCGCCGGAGATGACGAGTCGGCAAGCTTCGCCGTCAATCCCGACGCTGATGACGGCTCGCGAGCGCCGACCGGGCGCGTCGGCTCGGGCGGCTCGGCCAACGTAGGCGGTGGCAACGCCGGCGCTACAGGGTTGGCCGGCGGCGACGGCGAGAACGGGTTGGCCGGCGGCGGCAATCTCGGCGGCAATCGTCCACCACCCCCGGGCGGCGGCGGCAACGTCGATAACAACGTCGAGCGCTGCGAGGACTCCAACTGTGAGAACATCGGCGGCGTATGCCAAGGGGAGACGTGTGTCTTCATTTGCGATGAAGACGAATTCGACTGCAACGTCGAGGAAGTCGAGTGCCCGGACGACATCAACTGCCGTGTCGAGTGCGGGGAAGACGGGACCTGTCAGGAGCAGATCACCTGCCCGAACAACGCCACCTGTACCGTCGACTGCGAAGAGAATGATACGTGCTCGGCGCTCATCGATTGCACCGGTACTGACCAGTGCACCATCAACTGCCTGGGCGACGATTCCTGCGGCATCGGCTTCGTCCTCGAAAACGGGAACGATAACCTGCGCGTCAACTGCGAAGGCGATCGGACCTGTAGCGAGGGGGAGATCGATTGCGGCAATGGCGCCATTTGCGACATCGACTGCGGCGGCATCGACAGCTGCGCGGCGGCCCTCAATATCGGTGGTGAAAATGCCGATCTACTCTGCGACGGCGTAGGCTCTTGCGGCGGTGCCATCCTGTGTGACGGCAATCTGGATAACTGCGGCGTGATCTGCAGCGGTGACAACAGCTGCGCCCAAGGCGTCGTTTGCGGCGGCGTGGGCTTGCCCGAGCTGTGCGACATCGATTGCAACGGCGAAGCCACCTGCCTGGCAGGCCTGAACTGCACCGCCGAGACGTGCAACCTGCTCTGCGACAACAACAGCTGCGACGGCAACATCGTTTGCGGCGTGGCCGCCGGCGACACCACCGAATGCCAGATCGATTGCGGCCTTGGCAGCTGCGACGGCACCGTGACCTGCGACACCGTCGAAGACAACAACAACGCTAACGGAGACTGTGACGTCGATTGTCTGGAGGCCGGAGCGTGCACGGGCGCAGTCACCTGTAACGCGGAAGGTCTGTGTAACATTGACTGCGCCGCCGACAACACCTGCGCCAATGCCGTAACCTGCAACTCCACCCTGAACTGCGCCATCCTGTGCGACAACGACAACACGTGCTTGGGCGCGGTCGACTGCAACTCGACCGAGGGGACGTGCAACGTCAACTGCGGCGCCGGCGTCGCGGGCTCTTGTCAGAACACCGTGAGCTGCGAGTCAGAAGGCAATTGCATCTTGACCTGCAACGCACAAGATTCGTGCCTGGGCGCCGTCACCTGCGTTTCGGAAGCCAGCTGCGATATCCTCTGCAATGGCGCTGGAGCCTGCAACGCGGGCCAGGCAGTGAGCTGTACTGCCGACAATTGCGATGTGAGCTGCTTGGCCGCCAACGCAGCGTGCATCGCGGCGGTGGCGTGCACGGCTGACATCATCGCCAACGACTGTCCCGTGCTATAAGCACCAGATAGGAACGAAACGCGAGCGGCGCCCGATCGTCAGGTTCTCCCTGACATCGAGCGCCGTTTTCGTTTTTGACTGAGCTACGCGCCGTCAATGCCGGATTGATCCCGCGGGAATTCGGGTGCCAGTGGACAGGCGCCCCGCGCCCTTGACGGACACAGCCCATCGACTCCCGTACACTCGCCTGAGATCCTCGACAGCCCGGGCAGCGGCTCGTGCGACATCTGATGCCGCCTCTTCCTCGTCGGGGCGAAGCAAAAAGCGACGACCCGGACTGCGCCGTCACATGCCCCGAGGAGTCTTTGAGCGACTAGCGGCGGAGGCTCGGCCCTGCACTCACACCGGGTCGAATGCTCCAGCGTGCCTTCGGACCTTTCCGTCCAACTCCAGCCAGGTCAGCATGGCTGCTACCTCTCTCGATCAGCGCATCCATGGTCCAGCCGCCACGCCGACCCATCAGCTCGAGCAGGCGCGTCGGCGCGAGGGGACCGCCGGGCTGTACCCTTCCGTGCAACACTCCATCGGGATCGCCCGCGTCCAAGTCGTCATGCGTTACAGACGATTCGGCGTCTATCGACGGTGTAGCTTCGGTTGCCTGAAGTTCGACGCCTCGCAAAATCTCAAGGTGGGTCGCGTGAAGCCCGACGTCCCCTCCTAAAGTATCAAGGTGGGTCGCAACCGATACTGCCGCCACAATCGGTCGGCCACTCGCGTCGCAAAAGCTCAGGTGGCGATCGGCATTGCCCGCGACGGTGAGCTTTCCATCATGGAGCAACTCGTGATGCGGAGTGCACAGCGTCAGGCAATTTCTGCGCGAGTGCTCTCCGCCGTGCGCCTGGGCCGTCAAGTGATGCACGTCCACATACCGGCGCCGAGTGCATCCCGGCACGCGGCAACGACAGCGATCGCGCAGCATCACCGCTCCGCGCACGGCCGCCGGCAGGGGCCCGCCTCGCGTCACCGTGCGTCCCTCGCTCTCGAGATCGCACACGGGCGCTCCACAACCGAGAGATGCCGCCCGGGCCGGGTCGAGCTCCAGCGCGCCCACGCCCGTCTCGAGCTCGCTCCGGCCACAACTTTGGCATTCGTATAGGACAATCGCCCGCCGAGGATCGCTCGCGTCGCCGCCCTCGGCCTGAGCCGACAGCGCGTCACGGGCGACGGCCTCCAGCGCTTGGCCATCCCCAAACCCCGTCCCCCCCGCGCGCCGCGCGCCCTCGAGCGCGCGCTCGACCAATGCCCACGTCTCGGCGGGCAACTCAAAGCTGACGCGCACCGTTTTAGGGCTCAGCCAGTGCGTCCTGACGCGCTGCTCACCGGCTCGTTCGGCGCACGCAGTCATCCCTCCCGCGCCGTCGGTCGAGACCTGAACCACACGAGCTCCCGCCACACGTCGTTCGAACGCGCGCATGTCTAGCGTTTGCGCCAACGCTAACCAGTCCCTCTCGGTTTGAGCGGTCGCCACGCGGGTCACCTCGCGTGCTCGCGAGTAGGACAGCTCCCCGTGGATGAAGGCCTGCTCGATGCGAGGCAGTGTTCGCAGCGCTCGATGCTTCCGGGCGCCAGCCAACGTGTCAGCGGGTCTGATTATTTGCGAGCGAGGTGACCAGCGCTCGATCGTGCCAAAAACTGGCTAGCCAAATCGTTCGCTGCGATGCCTTCTTTTTGCTCCCGACATGGGAATTTCGGCTCCACCGTTCAGGCGCGCATCCGGCTCGCCGCGACGCACCAAAGCGACCCGCCGGCCAGCGCCGTCACCTTGCCCCGAGGAGTCTGCGAGCGTCGCAAGGCGGAGGCTCGGCCCACCTGCTTCGGCGGCTAGCGCGCTCGACTGCCTTCGCTGAGATCCACGTTGTCGTATACGTCGGCAAGGCGTACGGATCCGTTCAACGACGGTAACGTGACCGCGGCGAAGCCGTCGGTAACCGTGCTTAGGCGCCACTCGGCGCCGTCTAGCCGATGGTAGTGATCCATTCGCCGCTCGCGGTGAGAAACGATCAAGTATTCCTGTAGATCGCTGATGGCCTGGTAGTGCAGGAACTTGGTTCCGCGGTCGAAATCCTCGGTCGAATCCGAGGTGACCTCTACGATGGCGGTCGGGTTGAGCAGCGAGGGTGGCTCGCCAGCGTCATACTTGCGCTCGCCGCACGCTACCGTCGCGTCTGGATAGGTGTAGAGCCGGGTCGTCGGCACGTGAACCCGCTGATCACTCGTCAGTGTGACGCACGAGCTCGAGCGGCACAGCTGCACGAGCGCGCTGAGAATATTGGCGGCGAGCAAATTGTGGGGGGGGCGCGCGCCCGCCATCGCAACGATGTTCCCTGCGACGTACTCGTGCTTGCGCTCGCTCACGCGCTCGAGAGCGATATACTCGGCCTCGGTGAACTGAGCTGGAGCCGGGGAGGACACGCAGTAACGGTACCATGCCGTGTGGGCCCCTTCAATCCGTGGAGCCTACCCTGGATGGCTTGCAAAAAAGCCGAACGGCGCTCGGTCGTCGATTATTCCCGACGTCGAGCGCCGTGCTCGTGGTGCGCCGGCTCAGGCCCCCGGTGGGACGCTGTCGCGGGCACCGACCTTCTTGGGTGGAGGAGGTGGCTTGGACGGGCTAGCTTTGGCTGACTTGCCATTGTCCAAAAGCTCTTTGGCTGAGACTCCGTTGTCCTTCATGTCTAAAGGGCCGCCGTTGACGATCGAGCTAGTGGGTTTGTCCTCACTCAGGCCCAACGACATCGGGGGTACTGATCTCGTCACTGGCAGTTGGTGGGCCGGAGGCGCGCTGAGCGTCGAGGCAGCCTTGACGGGCGCCTCGATACGCCGCTCTTTGGTCGGTTCGTCACCGACGTCGAGAGTGCACTCGCCAATGGTGAGCTCCATCCGCCCCTGCTCCGGGGCCAACTTGACCTCGAGGTTCTTGGCCTTGATGACGGTCTTGTTCCCCACCGACCCCGACAGGAAGAGGTCGCCTGCGTCGATGTTTCCCGAGAGCATGCCGCGCGAGCTCAGGCGCTCCGCCTTGATGTTACCCTGCACCGTGCCGGTGGCGGTAACGTCCAGCTCGGGAGCGCTCAGCTCACCCTCGATGCGGCCGTTGACCACCACCGGGCACGTGCTCTTCATCGTGCCCTTGAACTCGGTCCCCTGTTCGATCAGGGTGTGCTTATCGCCTTTAGTTACTTGGTGCGGCATGGTTGTCCTCGGCTGGTTTCAGTGGATCTTTGATGTTGAGGCGCAGGCGGCAGCCCGCGGCGAATCCGAAGTGAGTCTCCGACGCCGGCTGCTGTAGAGTCGTGGCGACTGCGCCTTGTTTGCTCACCACGAGCTCGACCGGGCCATCCAGGCCGACTCGTGAGCGTTCTAAGAAGCATCCGTTCACGCGGACACGGCCGCCGACGACGCGGCAGTTTTCGAGGACTCCGGACTCGCCGATGATCAGGCTGGCATCCGCTGCCATGTTGAGCTCGCAGTGCTCGAGCAGGCCGTCCACTTGGACTTCGGCGCCGCTCTCGAAGCTGAGCTCGGCATTGCGCAAGATGTCGCCTGGCCCCACGTAGCGCCGCAGCCGTTGCTCCTCACTGTCCTCAGCGCCAGTCGGGTTCTTCAGGAATTTTTGGAGAGTGACCCAACGGCTCCCATCCGCCTCGCGGCTCAGATCGCAGCGTTGCGCGACGAACGCGTCCGGGGGAATCGGGCCAATCTCGATGCCGAAAACTCGTGCAGAGTCGATGATTGTCTGAGCAAAGATGGTCCCGGTAAAACGCGCTCGCCGCAGATCGGCGCGGGAAAAATCGGCGGCGTCACACATTGCTTTTTCGAAATCGGCTTCGACGAAAGAGGCGCCCTGAAACTGAGCGCGTTTGGCCGACACGTTGCGCAACACACTCTCATCGAGCACGGCGTCTCGAAAGTCGGCGTCGTCGAGCGATGCATTCGAGAGTGAGGCACGCGAGAAATTTGCGCGCTCGGCGCGGACCCCGGCCAGTGAAGCACTATCCAGGTCGGCCTGGGAAAAGTTGGCCCCGATCAATACCGCCGTGGCGAGGTTGGCAGAATCTAGCTGCGCGAATTTGAACTTTGCGTTCTCGAGGTTGGCGCCTTCTAGGTTGGTGCCCTCCAGGTTGGCACGCGACAGATCCGCCTTCTTGAGCTTCGCGGAACGCAACACGGCGCCGTCCAAATCAGCCTTCTTCAACAGCGCGTTCTCGAGATTCGCGCCCGCCATGAACGCCTCGCGCAGCGAGGCACCGCTCAAATCGGCGCCGGACAGATCTGCGTTCTCGAGATTGGCGCCTTCGAGATCAGCTCGCGCCAGCTTGGCACCCGCCAGCTTAGCGCCAGCCAGGTTGGCCTGACGCAGGTCGCAGCGCGCCAGGTCTTCCCCTTTTTTTACACGCTGCTCGATCGATGCTCGAGTCGGTTTGTCCATGGTCTGATCCAGTTCCTAGAAATATTGCCTAGAAGTATGCGCCTAGTGCTCGAGAGCCTATGGCGCTCCAAAGGTTGTTTGAGGAGGCCGCGCTCAGCCCGCCTCTAGCTCCGCTAGCCAAAGTTTTAGACGGTCGATCTTGCCCTGCACCGAGCAGCGCTCGATCTCACTTAGAATGCTGGCCTCCCCCCGCTCGGCCAGAAACAAGCTCACTTGCGTCACATCAATCGTGCGTTGCCGCCGTGCCACGCGGCGCGCCTCGGAGTCGTCGTCGTCGCAGGCTCGTTGAAATTGCTCCGCGGATGCCTCGAGCGCAGACAGCCGCTTCTTCAACGCGCCACCCTTGCCCAATACGGCCAGCTCGGGGCCGCGCTGAGAACGCGTTAGCAAATAGCCTTGAAAGGTGCTCAAGACCTGTTCCGCCTGATCGGGGGTGGCTTGCACTTTTTCGGACAGCTCAGGGGCGCTCGAACGCGCGAACCGTTCCAGCGACACAAAGCCTTCGTCACGCAAGCGCTGCGCTAGGCGGGGTTGCAGGGCGGCGACTTCAGCCAGCAATTGCTCAACGATCAAGCGCTCGCGAAGGCCCCGCTTCTTCGCGAAATCGACGGGGCGTGGCAGAGCAAGGTCCACCGCGACAAATTGCTGGATGATGCGGGTGCGGCGCTCGTCTGACAGGTTACTCGAGCGCTCGAGCTCGGCACTGAAATGACCCAGCGCTTTCTCGAGCGCGCTGCGCGGTCCCTTGGTGGTAGCGTCCTTCAGCCGCAGCACGGCGGCTCGTATCGGTGCTAGCCAGCTGTCCGACACTGGACCGAGCGCGAGGTCCAGCATGAACTCGACCAGCAGATCGAGATCGCCCGCCGGCAGCTCAAACTTCAAGGCGGGGTCGTGTCGCGAACGAACGTGACCTAACCCGGGCGATGTATCTTCCTTCTCCTCGGAGACCACCGCCTCGGCTGACGATGTCAGGTCGAGAGCCGGGACCGGCGGGGCCGCATCGTCAACCTGCGCCTCGACGGCGGCGGGTGGAGCCACGCGAGGCTCGCCGGCCTTCGCAGCGGCGGGCGCCAAGCCCATGACGGTGGCCTTGGCAAGGTTGGTCGAGCTCGGGAAGCCCGGTGCCGCGGCACGCGAGCCATTGGCGGGGGAAACAGATGAATAGAAGCCCGGCGACTTGGCACGCTCTTTACGCGGCCGAAAGTCGTTGGCAGAAGTATCCACCGAGGCCATCCGCGGCCGTGCCGCCACTGCACTGCTGGGGTTCGGAGACGAATCGGGTTTGGCTCCTGCGGCCACGGTGGGAGCTCGAGGCGCCATGGGGGGCCGCGCGGGGTCGGCGGCGATCTGCGGCGCCGAGGTCACGATCGAGCTCTCTAGCTGCTTTGGGCGCCGAGCGCGCTCAGGGGCCACTGGAGGGCGCCCCACCGAGGGCGGTGGCGGTCTGACGGCGACCACTGGCTCTGGCGGTTTCGGCGGCTCGGGCGCTGGTGGCGGCGCGACAGACGGAACCCGAACTGCCACCGAGCTCTCGAGCTCGGGTGTTGACGGGGGAGGCTCCACCACGTCGGCTTTGGCCGGCGCAGCCTCGGCATCTCCGCCGAAGAATTTAGAGAGAAATCCCATAAACAGTGTCGAACGCACCAGAGCTCGAGCCCAAGAAGAGTGGGCCCGACCCGCGCAGCGCTCGTTAGTGAAACGGTCGGGTAGGATCAGACTTTAGCGGCAGGCCCGTCGATGCTGACGGAGTGCGCCAGCCATCGAGCCGACTCGGGCCCCCACTACTGACGGGCATAGGGGGCATGGTAGGAGTGACGGCAACACCCAGCGCTCGCCCCGCTGCGCCTTGGCCTCCAACGTGTTCACGTGTTCTCATCTACCTGCCTGCCCGGGTTGCCCGCGCTTCGCGGCGCACGACCCAGCACCGGAGTCCGTCGCCGAGCTGCGTGCGTTATGCCAAAGGCACAATGCGCGTTTCGATCTCGTGAGCGGAGCGCGTCGTGGCTTTCGACAGCGAGCCCGGCTGGCGGTGCGGGGGCGTATCGGGTCGGCCAAGATCGGCGTCTTCGCGGAAGGAACCCATCGCGTCGTGGACATCCCTCGCTGCGAGATCCACCACCCCCTGATCAATCGCGTCGCTTTGGCCCTCAAAGCGTCGATACGCGAGCTAAACGTGGCTTGTTACTCGGACAATGCTCACGCAGGCCTGGTCCGCGCGCTACAGATCGCGGTCGAACGTTCGTCGCAAACTGCACAAGTCGTGCTCGTCTGCAATGCAGGCGAGCCTGCCTCGGCCCAGCCGTTGCTCGAGGCGTTGGCGGCCCGCGTGGGTCCGGAGCTACATAGCTTGTGGTGGAACGGCAACCCGGAGCTGACCAACCGGGTTCTGGGCGACTCATTCCACCGGATATCAGGGCCGGAGTGCCTGGTCGAAACCATTGGCGGGGCCAAGGTGTTTTTTCCGCCAGCCGCTTTCGGTCAGAGCAATCTCGATCTGTTTGATCGCATTGTCGCTCAGATCCATGCATCGGTGCCGGACGGCAGCCATTTGGTCGAGCTGTATGCGGGCTGTGGTGGCATCGGGCTCGGTCTCGTGAGCCGTGCGCGCAGTGTGGTCTTCAACGAGCTCGGCGCTGCATCGCTCGCGGGGCTGGACCGCGGGCTCGCCGAGTTGCCCGCTGACGTGCGAGAGCGAGCACGGGTGGTGAGAGGCAGTGCCGAAGCCGCCAGCACCGAGATCCGAAGAGACAGCGTCGTCATCGTCGACCCGCCGCGCAAAGGCCTCGGGCCGGAGCTGCTCGAGGCGCTCGGAGCGCGCACCCCCGAACGGTTGATCTATGTCAGTTGTGGGCTGGACTCGTTCGCTCGGGACGTGGGGGTGCTAGTGAGCCAGGGGCTCAGCTTCGAATCGGCGACAGCGTACGACTTGTTCCCTTACACGCGGCACATCGAGATACTGGCAGAGTTCCGTCGGACGCCGAGCGACGTCGGGTAGCCCGGCCGTCACAGCCTCGGCGCTGTCGTCAGAACCGCGCCAGAGCTTCCGGTGCGAAGGAGCAGCTCGCTCAGCTGTAGCATGCCCGATTCGTACAACTCGCGGGCTCGGCCTTCGGTCACGCCGAAGACGGCGGCGATCTCCGGGAAGGTGCAGTTCTCCAGAAGGCGGAGGCTCAGGACCACTTTGGTGTCGCCCACAAGCCCGTTCAAAGCGCGCGACAAGACGTCCAGGGGCTCGACCCCTGGCGTTGGCTCGAGCTCGGTGGGCGTTACCGGTGCGGTCGACACCACGGGTTGGCCGGCTCCGGTCACCCGGTTCCGCCCGTGCTCTTTCGCGTGGTACAAGCGACGATCCGCCAGCCGGATCAACTCCTCCACGCTGACGCTCCCCGTACAGGCCAGTGCGGCGCAGCCCGCGCTGAGCGTGACGCTGAGCATTCGTCCGTCCGGCATCACGATCGGCGTCTCGGCCACCACGCGCCGAATGCGTTCGGCCAATGCTTCGGCCCCAGCTACAGGTGTCTCCCGCAACACCACCATGAACTCCTCGCCGCCGTAGCGCGCAACGACGTCTTCCGTCCGAATCTGCTCGAAGGCTAACGCCGCCACGCGCTCCAGCACCTGATCACCCACCTGGTGACCGTGCTGGTCGTTCACCTGCTTGAAGTGATCGATGTCGAGCAGAATGACCGATATCGAAGTGTGATGGCGTTCTGCAAACGCCAGCTCGGCTGCCAAGTGTTGGGTCAAGTAACGACGGTTATAGACCCGCGTCAGAGGGTCATAGTGGCCCAGCTCATGGAGGTAACTGAGTGTCTCTTTCTCGTCTTCCTCCATCACCGAGAAACGCAATGTGACCCGCGAGCCCAGGCGCACCACGCTGCCATCGTTCAGCGCCGCATCCACGATGCGCCGGTCGTTCACGAAGGTGCCGTTGGCCGAATTCAGATCTGTGATGAAAAAACGCCCGTCCTCTACTCTCACTTCGGCGTGAAAGCGGCTCACCGCGTCGTCTTCGATACGCGCATCCGCCTCCCACGAACGACCCAGGCGGGTGGTCGCCCGCGGCAGTGCCAAGAGCTGCCCACGGCCCCGCTTGTCGGTGCGTAGGAAGACGGCAGCACGACGCGACGCTTCGACGGCATTGGGCTGGCAGCGAAGCCCCTCCACCAAAGTCTCCCGTTCGGCGCACTTCTCCGAATGGCACACGACAGTCTGCGCGAGCGATTCAGCTGCGGATCGCACCAGCGGCTCACCTCGGGGTGTCCGTTCGACGTGCGTTGATGGTTGTTCCCCCCCCGATTCGGAAGTTGCACTTCGGGGCATATGTGGGCGTCTGTGCTTCAGGTTGCGGCCACCAGGAGCAACTGCTTGCCCGCGCGGCGCATTTTTTGATTTCGTACTGGTCGGTGAATTTTTGAATCTAATCCAACCTGAAACCACCCGCCAGCGCACGCACACGATTGGTAAAGAGATGTCAGTTTCCCCGCACCGTGTATCACTTCATGCAACACACGGCGACGTGACCTGTCGTCCACCTCAAACGTCATGAGCCCGGGCCAGCTTGGAGCAGCCCGCAAGACAACGACGTCTCAAATGTGCTCCGAGTGCCGAGCCAAGCGAACGCTGGGGGCTCGCATGAAGATTTGGCGTCTCTGGCCTAGCCGTTCGGCCGCTGGGACTCCGGAGGCCCGAAGTGCGGAAAAACGGCGCCATTTTTGGAATTATTGCCTCCGAACGCAATATGGATGATATCGGGACCTGTCTGGGACGGCTCCGCTCGGCATTACGAAATCCCAGCAGGGCCACGTTACCACCTCGAGGATGTATTCACAGGACATGACCGCGAGCGCCAGGAATCTGCTACGGCACCTCACCCCCGAGCGGGGTTTCGATCTGATCCGCATCTACCTGGGAGTGGGGCTGGCCGTGCGGGGGGTCCTGTTTTTCATCGATCCCAGCTGGATCGGCGACATGTTGGAGAGTAACGGTGAAATGCAGCTGGCCCCGCGGCTGATAGCCGTCGGGCACATGGCGGGTGGCGCGTTACTCGGCCTGGGCCTGTTTACGAGGTTGGCCGCTGCCATTCAAGTCCTGCCCGTGCTCGGTGCGGTGGTCATGCTGCACTCGCGTGAAGACCTCGCCAGCCAAAACCAATCGCTCGAGTTTTCCGCCCTCGTTTTGGTGATGCTGGTTTTCTTCGCCTGCTTCGGCGCCGGCCAGTGGTCGCTAGACCGGCAGCGGCAGAACCTTCGACATTAGCTCGCGGCCGCCCCGAGCGAGCAGGCTCAGCTGGGCATGAAGTGTTTTTGAAGCAGCGGGAGATCCAGGTTCGGATAGACTGGAAACTCGCGTAAAAGCGCGCTGACGCGGGCCTTGCCTTCCTTCAAGGCAGCCGGTTCAATGGTGTACTTCGCCTTGCTCGGAGCTCCAGCATTCGGGCCTGACAATGTCCCCTCGGGCTTCGAGCGGGACAGTACTAGCTTCGTGATCGAGGCGATCTCCTGCATTTGCCTCGGGCCCATGCCGAGCGTGGTGACCGCCGGCGTACCCAGGCGCAAGCCGCTCGTGTACCAAGGGCCGTTGGGGTCGAAGGGCAACGAATTGCGGTTCAACGTGATACCCACTTCGCGCACGATGCTTTCGCCTTGGCGCCCGGTGAGCCCGAACGGGCGCACGTCGATCAGGAGTAGGTGGTTGTCGGTGCCTTGGGTGGCCACCGTCATCCCCTCGCTCATCGCAGCCTCGGCCAAGGCCCGGGCGTTGGACACCACTCGAGCCGCATAGGCACGGAACTCGGGGCGGTTGGCTTCTATGAAGGCCACGGCCTTGGCCGCCATCACGTGAGGCAACGGCCCGCCGATGACCAGGGGACAACCTTTGTCCACCTGATCGCGGAATTCCTCTGTGCAAAGCACCAGCCCCCCCCGCGGGCCACGCAATGTCTTGTGCGTCGTCGAGGTGACGACCTGGGCGTGCAGCACCGGGTCTTCATCGCCTTGAAAGACCTTGCCGGCGACCAGGCCAGCAAAATGCGCCATGTCGACCATCAGGACAGCGCCCACAGCGTCAGCGATTTGCCGCATGCGCCGGAAATTGATGCCGCGTGGATAGGCGCTGTAGCCAGCCAGCAAGATCAGCGGGCGGACCTCCCGGGCTTGTTTCTCTATGGCATCGTAATCGAGTAACCCCGTCTCGCGGCTTACGCTGTAGCTGTGCGCCTCGAACATTTGCGCCGACACGTTGAAGCGGTACCCGTGCGTGAGATGCCCGCCTGAATAGTAGTCCAACCCCAGCAGCCGTTGATTGCCCAGCTCCCGCCGCAGCTCGTTCCACTGGGTGAACGGCACGTTGGCCGGGTTCTTTTCACCCAGCTTGTCGAGCCAGGGGGCGCTGACCTTGGTCTGCAAGATGGCCCAATATGCAATCAGGTTGGCGTCGGCCCCGCTGTGCGGTTGTACGTAGGCGTGCTGCGCGGAAAATAGACGCTTGGCTTCGTCACAAGCTCGGGTCTCGATGTCATCGACATTGGAGCAACCCGCGTAGAAGCGGTGCTCGGGGAACCCCTCCGCGTATTTGTCGGTCAATAAGTTGCCCATCGCGAGCTGCGTTGCGAGTGAGCAGTAGTTTTCCGAAGCAATCAGCTTGAGGTTGTCGCGCTGGTCACGCAGCTCCCTGACAATCGCGGCCGCAATGTCGGGGGCGATGGCCGCGACCTGAGTGAGAGCCGCCAAGTAGCCCACGAGGGCGGTATCGACTTTGTCAGGAGCGGTCGCTTTTAAGTATTCGGTGAGGGCGCCGGAGCTCGTAACCATCGGGAGCCTTTCGGAAGAGAACCGCTGTGGCACATACGGGCCACCCCTCCCGCTGCCAACGAAAATCGCCACCGTCCCCAACTTGGCGGCCAGGCACCCTGCTCCGGTCGGGTTTCTCGCGGGATTGGCGGGTATGGGCACGCCTTTCGTCCCGCCACGGAACACCGTGGTGCGGTACAATTGCCTACACTTCACGCTGGATGTACCATGGGGCGTACTGCGGGGCAGCCCCAGGGCGGGACATCACGGTCGCAGAACTTGCCCCAGTCGCCTGACAGGAGTTAGCCATGACGTTGCACCGGCCCACCCCATCGCCCGCTAGCGAGGTGAGCGTGTCGTCCTCTCCTTCTGACGAGAGTGGCGCCGGAAAACCTGGCCCCGGAGAACAAAGCAACATGGACAGGACCATCGTCGAAGAGCTTACGAGCCGGCTGCCCACGTCCGAGTTGATCAAGATCATCAAAGGGGCCCTCGAGTGCGGCAAGCGCAACCAACCGTTTACCGAGTCAGAGCTGCTGCGTGCCATGACGTTTGGAGCCAACTCCACCTATGTGCGCTCCCCGGCTGAGCGGGGCAAGCGCGACAAGCTGACGCGCGCTCGGTGAGCCGGCGGCCGGCGAAGCTCACGCCGCTGCCCGCCGTGCACGGCGACCCGAAGTGCCTCTTCTGGCGCGAGGTGGAGGCCTCACTGACTCGAGCCGAGCTCTACTCGCAGTGTTGCGCGGAACTCGTGCCGAAGTCGCCCTGCCACGCCATGACGATGAAGGCCCCATAGAAAAGTAGTCGTGAAACGGGTGAGCGAGTGCCTTGAGACCATCGAGCATGACGACATCGGAGACCCGCTTCGGGACGTTCGCTTGGCGAGTGATCGCGTCGCACACCGTCGCCTATTTCATCGCGGGGATCTTCGCTCTTTCCGTGCTCGACTATCGCGAGCAATTCGCCTCGGGCTGGCTGTCGACGCTGATGAGGCCGGTCGACTCACCCTGGACGGCGGCAGGAGCTGGGTTGCAGCTTCTTCGGGGGCTGATCATCGCCGCGGTGCTCTTCCCCTTCCGCCAGGTCGTTTTGGAAACCGTGCGAGGGTGGCTGAAGCTATTGGGCCTGGTGCTCGGATTGTCGTACCTCTCGACCATCGGCCCAACCTTCGGGTCCTTCGAGGGCTATGTCTTCACCAAGGTCCCGGTCGCCTACCACCTGCTCGGCGTTCCCGAGGCACTGCTCTATGCGGTGCTCTTCGTGTTCTTCCTCGCGGGTTGGTACGCCAAACCCCGCAAGCTCTGGCAGATCCTGTCCATCGTTCTGGTCAGCCTGGTTCTACTCTCCAGCCTTCTCGGCGTGCTCTCGAGCCTGGGGCACCTGAAAGGCGGATAGTGGAAAATGAAGGGTGACGTCGTGGTCCTCTGGCTGGCCGTCCCGAAATGCCCGCTTGGGGTCATGTGCGGACGAGCGGCAGGCCCCCGAGCGGGACGGGTGACCTTTACAGTCGAGCGAGCCGCACTAGAAGAGGCTCGATGTCATCGACGCACTGCCTCGAGCGCTCGCAGTTGATCTCGCGACCTATCGATGAGGTATTCGCCTTCTTCGCAGACGCGGCAAATCTCGAAGCCATGACGCCAGCGTTCTTGCGCTTCCGCATCGAGACGCCGCTGCCCATCGAGATGCGGGTGGGAGCGCGCATCGACTATTCACTGTCGCTCTGGGGCGTCCCGCTTCACTGGCGAACGAAGATCACGGAGCTCGAGCCTCAGGTACGCTTCGTGGACGAACAGGAGAAGGGGCCGTATGCCCTGTGGCGACACCGGCACGAATTCCAAGCTGTCGGCGGCGCGACGCGCATGCGGGACAGCGTCGAATACCGCCTCCCGTTCGGCCCGCTCGGCACGCTGGCGCACACACTCGCGGTGCGCCGCGCGCTCGAAGCCATCTTCGACCATCGCCGCAAGGTGATCGCCGAACGCTTTGGGGAAATCTCGAGCGAACCGCTGAACCGTGAAGGGTTGCACAACGCCCGGCCCACCGAGAGGAGCGCCCGTCCCGAGCGGCGATGAGGAGCATCGTATGGTTTCGCGGTAAGGATCTGCGCCTCGGCGACCACGCGCCGCTCTCGCGCGCGCTCGCCGGCGACGAGGTGATCCCACTGTTCGTGGTCGATCCTTACTTCTTCGCCCCCCAGCGAGCTCAGTTGTTCGCTCATCGCGTTCAGTTCTTATTGGAATCGCTCGCGGAGCTGGCGCGCAGCATCGAAGCGCTGGGGTCACGCCTGGTGCTCGTAGCTGGCAAAAGCGTCGAGGTGATGCCGGAGCTGGCAAGCCGCTGGCGGGTCGATCGGGTCCTCTGCCAGAGCTGGGTCGCGCCGATCGGACGAGAACGCGACCGGCGCGTGACAGACGCGCTCGGCGCGCGCTTCCAGCTGTTCGACACCGAAACGCTGCTCCCACCTGGCACGCTGCGCACGACCGCTCAGCGACCGTTCAGCGTGTTCACACCGTTCGCTCGCGCGTTCGCCCGCGCCGCCGACATCGCCCCCGCCCTGCCCGCTCCCGAGCGCCTGCCCCCGCTCCCGCCAGACGTGAGCCGCGACCTGGCCCTGTTTGAACGGCTGCTCACCCGCGCGCCAAGTCTCGCTGAGCTAGGCATCGTTCACAACCCCGCGCTGCAGCCCGGCGGCGAGCCAAGAGCGAGAGAGCGCCTGCAACGCTTCCTCACATCCAATGGCCCGAGCTACCACAGAGAGCGAGACCGCATGGATCTACCCGGCACCAGCCGACTGTCCGCGGACCTCAAATTTGGCACGCTCTCCATCCGGGAACTATGGCACGCGGCAGAGCAGTTGCCCAAGGACGCACGCGCCGCCTTCATGAACGAGCTCGTGTGGCGCGAGTTTACCCATCACACGCTCTGGGATCACCCCGAGCTGCTGAGCCAGCCCTTTCGTCCAAAGTTCGAGGGCTTTCCCTGGCGTCATGACGAGGCGTCGTGGCAAGCCTGGGTAGAGGGGAAAACAGGTTATCCGCTGGTGGACGCGTCGGCGCGCCAGCTTCTCGACGAAGGCTACGTTCACAACCGCGCTCGTATGATCTCGGCCAGCTTTCTCACCAAGCATTTGCTGATCGACTACCGGCGCGGTGAAGCGCACTACATGCGCTACCTCACCGACGGCGACTGGGCGCAAAACAACGCCGGCTGGCAATGGTCCGCCGGAGCCGGCTGCGACGCACAGCCCTATTTCCGCATCTTCAACCCCGTGACGCAGGGCCAGAAGCTCGACCCGAGCGGAGACTACGTGCGGCGCTGGGTTCCGGAGCTTTCGGTCGTCCCGGCGCGCCATATCCACTCCCCGTGGCAAGCTCCGGCGGCCGTCCTCGAGGCCGCGGGGGTACAGCTCGGCGTGAACTATCCGTTCCCCATCGTCGAGCACGCCGCCGCCCGAGCGCGTTTCCTCGACAGCGCAAAACGTCACTTCAATGCAGCGCCACCCCGCTGGAGCGGCTAGACTCGTCGCCGGACTCTGGCGCATGCTCATTGGAATCGATCCACTGCTCGGCCCGGATTGCCTGGCAGTGCTCCGCGGCATGGGCCATGGAGACCATCTGGTGCTCGCGGACGCGAACTTTCCGGCAACGTCGAGCGCCAAACGTTTGGTACGCATGGACGGAGCCACCCTGTTACAGGCCTTGGGCGCGGTGCTCAGCGTGCTACCGGTAGACGAGTTTGAACCAGAAGCTCTGGTGAGCATGCAGGTCGTGGGTGATCCCGAGTCGGTGCCCCCCGTCATGAGGGACGCTCAGGCCCTCGTCGACCGAATGGTGGCGGGGCGCCCACGCATCGCGAGCCGCGAGCGGTTCGCATTTTACGAGTTGGCCAAAAGTGCTTACGCGGTGCTCGCCACCGGCGAACGTGCATTTTATGGCAACCTGATCATTCGCAAAGGCGTCGTGCCTCCACCTGGGAAATAGCTCATGAATCCGACCCACAGTAACCCCGCGGCCAACTCCCCCTCGGCCCAGGATCCCCTGGCGCAGCGCAAGCTGGGCAGCTCGCCGCTGATGGTCACACAGCTGGGAGTGGGCACCGCTCCGCTTGGCGACTTGTACCAACGCGTGCCCGAGCAGGCGGCGACGGGCATGCTGGCCACTGGCTTCGACCTGGGCCTCCGGCTGTTTGATACTGCGCCGCTCTATGGCTCTGGCCTGGCCGAGCATCGCACGGGTGGCTTGCTCCGGCAAAAACCGCGTGACACGTTCATCGTTTCGAGCAAGGTGGGCCGCTGGTACAAGCCCGCGCGCGGCCAACTGAATCGAGGCAACTGGGCGGGTGGCCTCGATTTCAACGCGGTGCTCGACTACAGCTACGATGGCGCGATGCGCTCGTTCGAGCAGTCGCTGCTGCGGCTGGGGCTGTCGCGCATCGACGTGCTGCTCATTCACGACGTAGATGTGCATACCCACGGCAGCCGCGACGCCTGCGACCGCTGCTTCGACCAGGCCATGGAAGGGGCGTATCGAGCACTGGTCGAGCTACGCCGAAGCGGCGACGTTCGCGCCATCGGCGTCGGCGTGAACGAATCGGACATGTGCGCACGCTTCGCGCGCCAGGGTGACTTCGACTGCATGTTACTGGCGGGGCGTTACACGCTGCTCGAGCAGGGGGCGCTGGACGAGTTTCTGCCGCTGTGTGAGGCCAAAGACATTGGGGTATTGGCCGGCGGCACTTTCAACTCGGGGATTCTGGCCTCAGGGGCGAAGGCGGGCTCCAAGTACAACTATGCCGAAGCTTCCCCGGCCGTGCGCGATCGAGTGGCGCGTTTGGACGCCGTGTGCCGGGCGCATGGCGTGCCGCTCGCGGCTGCCGCAATCCAGTTCCCGCTCGGGCACCCCAAGGTCTCGAGCGTGGTGATCGGAGCCGTCTCCGCGGAGGAGATTCGCCAGAACTTCGAGCTCATGCGCATGAGCATTCCGCGAGCGTTGTGGGCCGACTTGCGCTCGGAAGGTTTGCTGCGCACCGACGCGCCCCTGCCGGAGTGACCCTAGAACGCTGGAGCATTCCGTTCCAAAGGCCAGATGCGGAGCGGCGCGGTGTCCTCGCGTGGCCGAGCCAGGGCCCTGGGGCGCGCGCCACACACGTGAAAAGGCGCGGGTCCGCGCCGTGCCGGCACCCGAACCGCTGACAATGGTCACACGCATGAGCCCGCTGATGGGACATGGCAACCCAAGCGAGGGTGCAATATGAGCTTGAACGTAGGCGGAGCATGGGCGCGTCCCAATCGCGGTAGGGCTCCGGGCTGCTCCGCCTCCGGCCTCTTCGTCCTCGGAGATATCAAAACAGCATCCTCCCTTCAAGTTGTTTTTGACAATCATTATCATTTAGGGTAGGGTGCTCAATACACAGTGAGCGCTGAGGCTTGGGGGCGGGGGACATGCAACCCTCCCGCCCCCGGGTGTCTCTCGCTCATCACACGGTTTCGAAGCCGATGGTAAGACTCAATGATTGCATCCAGGACGCGCTACTCCGTACGCCTCGAGCGACACCGATGCCTGTCATTGTGCCCAGGCACTCGAACAGCTGGTACCGGTCTGAAGGATATGTTGATGTATGGAAAAGCTCACAGAGCTGATGGTTCACGCGGGTGCCACGTGGGTGCTTTGGCTGCTCTTTGCGCTCAGTTTCGTTTCGGTTGCGATAGCGATGGAGCGTGCGTGGACTTTGCGCGGCTCGCGCGGCAACCTCCGTGTAATGGTCCCGGAGCTGCGCCGGCAGCTCAAAGCCTGCGAGTATGAACAGGCTCACCAACTGCTCGACAACTCGCATTCCGTCGAGGCGCGGGTGGTGGCGGCCGGACTAGTGGAGGCCCAGCTGGGGGCCGATGCGGCAGAGGCCGCCATGGCCGCGGCGATCGGGCTCGAGCGCGCCCGTCTCGAAAAGCGGCTCCTGTTTCTGGGAACGGTGGGAAACAACGCGCCTTTTGTCGGTTTGCTGGGCACGGTCATCGGAGTCGTGGGCGCGTTCGACGCACTCGGCAGACCTCAGGTGATGAACGAGTCCATGGCCACATCGGCGCTCGCTCCCGAGCGTGTGATGGGTAGCATTGCCGAAGCGCTGGTCGCCACGGCCGTGGGTCTACTTGTGGCAATCCCGGCCGTTGCCGCATTCAACTACTTTCAGGCTTTGGTCGCTGCGACCATTGCCGATGCCGAGACGCTGGGCAATGTGTTGCTCTCGCATCTCAAGGCGGCACCGGACGGGCGTCTGCCGCGGCGGACCCTCGACATCACTCTGCGGCCCGATCCACCGGACTCGAGACCTTTCCCCATGCCGGTTACCGCGGAGTAGTCCGAAAGCATGGCGGGATTCTCGTCGGGTGGACGTAACCAACCGATTACAGGCATCAACGTGACTCCGCTCGTCGACATCGCGCTGGTGCTGCTGATCATCTTCATGGTGACCGCAAAACTCGTTGTTTCGCGCGCCGTCCCGCTGGATCTGCCGAAAGCGGCGACGGGGGGGGAGGTCCAGGAGGTCTTCAGCTTGAGCTTGACCGCGCAGGGTGGCACGTTGGTGGACGGCGCTCCGGTGTCGGACGATGGGACACTGCTCGGGCTCGCACGAGATGCCCAGCTTCGGAACGCCGAGCTGCGCGCCGTCCTGCGCGCGGACGGCAGCGTACCTCACCAGCGGGTCATGCATGCGCTGGATGTGCTGCGTCAAGCCAGCGTGCACCGCATCGCGTTTGCTGTTGTGCCCGGCCCGCTCGTCGATGTGGCGGCTGCGCCAGCGGGCACCCCGTGACGGATGCATACACGGCTGGCTTTGGCGGCGTCGACGCAGACGCTACGCCGAAGCTGGCACAAAGCCCCCTCGATCGGGTCGTGCCCGTGCGCGGCAGCGCCGTGTGGATTGGCGGCGCTTTCGCGACCGCCCTTCATGCCGGGCTGGCCAGCGCCGCTGGCTGGCTCGTGACGGCGCCCAGCAAATCCTCGAGCCTCGAGCCCACCTGGATCACTCAAATGGTCGAGGTACCTACCGAGCTTCAGCGGCCGCCCCCGCTTCCGGTGGCGCCACCTGAGCCCCAAACATTGCCGCGGCCCTCAGCACCTGTGCCGCGCGCCGCACCGGCGGCGGCAGCGGCCGCGCAGGTGCTCACCCAGCAGCCCTCAGCACCCGAAGAGATTGTCGAGTTCGATGCAAGCTTGGTGCAGGGCACTGGGGTGACGTATGCCGGCGGAGTCAGCGCTACAGCGGGCCGCTCGCTGGAGGCCGTGCGCGACCCGGGGGCGCGAGCCGCGGGCATCGTGGGCGGCACGGGTACGGACGACCGCGTTATCGACCGGTCCCGTGCGCCCGTATTAGCGGGCGGAGCTGCGTGGGATTGCCCATTCCCGCGAGAGGCGGAGTTCGACGGCGTGGACAGTGCCGTCGTGACGTTGAGCGTGCGCGTGTCCCGAGCGGGCAGCGTCGAAGACGTGAGCATAGCCGAAGATCCGGGCAGCGGCTTCGGACGCGAAGCCATGCGCTGCGCTCGCAGCAAGCGCTGGGCGCCGGGGCTCGATCGCGCCGGCAATCCAGTGGCGATGACGAGCCGGATCAAAGTGCGCTTCATTCGCTCGAATTGACCTCTGGCGCGTTAGGGCTCGCCATCAGAACTCCGCGGTCGCTTTGAAGTAAGACGCTCGGCTGGGGCGCTGCACGCCAAAGAAGTCAAACACCTTCTCGTCGCTGAGGTTTTGAATCTCACCGCTAAATGTCAGGGTCACCGCGTCCCCCCGAATGAGATAGGTGAGAGCGGCCCCATGCGTGAGCTGCGTGGCGATGACCTGCTTGAACTCTCGCAGCCCTACGCTCTCCCAGCCTCGAAAGAATTCGTGCACGTAGCGCAGGTCATACGTGAGCGACAGCTCGTCATTCGGCGCCGAGACGCCATTATGTGACAGGCGAGCTGCAGCATTGGCGAACAAGTAGGGGCGATTGGGAATGCGGTCCCCCTCGAAGTCGCCGAATGTCCCCTGGCTCGAGCTGTTGCGAAAGCTCTGAAAGGTGAGATTTCCTTCGAGCGCGAGGAGCTCGCCCGGCGCCGCCCAGCCCGCGGCGGCCTCTATGCCGTCCGAGCGGGCAGCGTAGACGTTTTGATGACTAAAGACGCGGTCATTGCCCAATAGCACGATGAGTTGGTCCGCGTCGCGCAGGAATAGATTCACCTGCCCCTGCCATTGGCCCAACGTGGTCGGGCCGCTGTCGAGCGCCGCGCCTAGGTTGATGTTGTGACTGGTCTCGGGCTCGAGCTCCAAATTGTCCACGATGAGCACGGCGTCCCCGAACACCTCGTCCGGGCGCGGCAGGCGCGTGGCCCACTCGTGAGAGGCTTTGACGTAGAAGCCGTCTACGAATCGATAGCGCAGCGAGTTGCCAAAACCGAACCGACGTGTGTCGCGATCTCGCTCGCGAATGAGTCCTCCAGGCACCGGCTCTTCCGAACGCACGATTTGCACATACTGTTTGATGAAGGCGATGTTTTCGAGGCGTTCATCGAGCAGGTTCAGCTGGTATTCGATACCATTCACAATGGTTTTGAGGTCGCGCTGGGCCGTGAGGGGGTCACGAGCGCTGGGGTCGGCCTGCAAGCGTTCGTCACCCGTTCGAGTCGTGAAACTCGGGGATAAGGCCAGCCGCAGCACGTGCGCCGGGTGTAGGAGGAGCTCGAGGTTCAGCCGCCCAAACAGGTTGTGATCCCAGACCAATTGGTCGCGGGCTGGTGCCTCTATCTCACCGCGTTGCGCCCGCTCCCGGATGCATTGCCCAAACCAATTGTAGACGCACGCGCCCGCGTCGAGGAAAGTGAGCCGCTCATGAGTGTAGCCGCCAATCACGTCGAGAGCGACGCGGCGGGCAAGCGTGTGCTCGTAGCGCAGCGTGGCTCCTAGGCTTGTCTCCCCGTACTCGACTTCGCCATACGGCACGGTCATGACCGCGTTGTGCTGCAGCTCCTTGTCGTAGTCAGTCGCAAATGCGCGCAAGAGCAAACGTTTGGCCCAGGGCTGCTCCACGACGCCTAGTTCGAGATGGATACCGACGGCGCGATAGTCGTCGTGGAAGCGATAGACCCGGGCGGGCGACAGGCGCCCTTGCTCATCGGGCACCTCCACGTCGATGGGATAGTCATTGTCCGCGCGATCGGCAAAGCCGCCCAGGCGCAGCAAAAAGCCACTCGGCGCGTGCAGGTGCCGCGCGCCCAAGCTCAGGCGTTCGGTTCCGAACGAGCCGGTCTGATATGACACCGACCCGTGCGTCCCGCGCACGTTTTTGTCACCCACGAGGTTGACGGCGCCGCCGAGAGCATCGGCCCCAAATCGCACCGGTACGACCCCACGATAGATCTCGACTCTTTCGATCAGGTTCACGGGCACGTTTGCGATCCCAAACGGATAACCCGAAAGCTCGAGCGGCAGGCCATCGAGAAAGAAGCGAATCTGATCGTCGGTCAAGCCGTTGAGGGAAAAGCGGGCCGTGGAGCCCAGGCCTCCGCTGCGACGCACGCCTACGCCCTCGGTGCGCGCCAGCACTTCACCCAGGTCCGCGCTCCGGCGTTGCGCTTGCTCCGTTTCGATCACCTGTACCGCCTGCGCAGATTGTTCGAGCTTCCGCCCGGGCGAGGCGCCGCTTACCGTGACCTCGATCGGAGCTCGGGCAGGTGGTCCGGTTTCGGACGCGGGGGCGGGTTCGAGGGGGGCATGCAGCGGGGCAATCGGCGCCGGCAGCGGTGCCACGGGCCGAGGGGCGAGCTCGAAAACGTACGTATACGGGATGCGCGCGGCGATCGGCGTGTCCCCGCGCCGCGCGGGTGCAAACACGAAACGCAGAGCAGCGGCTCGGGCGGCCTCGTCGAAGCCGTAACCGGCGGGTTCAGTCACCGCCACGTCAACGACTTTGCCGGTAAGATCGAGCGTCAGGCGCAAGCCCACGCGTCCGGGTCGCCCTTCGTCCCGCGCCGCCACGGGGTATTCGGCTCGTACGAATCGCTGCAACACGGGAGGGTGCAGCGTCGAGGGCGAAGCGTCGTCGCTGGCTGCGGAAGGGGGCGCAGTGTCGGTAGTAGAGGGCTCGGTCCCGGCATCACCGATTGGACCCGGCTTGGCTGCGGGCAGGGCAGTGGATGGCGGCGGTGGCTGAGGCTCGGACTGCGCCGAGGTCGGTGCGCACCAGAACGACGCGGCACATAGGGCCGGAGCGGCGGCTCTCACACCCAAGGCGCCGCGCACATGGGTTTTGGTCAGCACGTCGCGAGTGGCGCAGCAGGTAAGGGGGCGGCCCGTCGCCAGCAGCAACAGTCGATCGGTGTCTTCACGGTTTGAGTTTCCAATCTGCTGTTGGGGTGCCGCTTTGGCCGTTATTATAATGATAATCGATATTAAATTCAATATTGGACCACGCGGGCTCCGCCCAGTGCGCAGCTACCGGGACCAAAAAGGCAAATACACCCCAGTAGCGCACCACATTTTTAGTTGCTATTGATAATGGATATCAATATTGTCCTCGCAGGATGAACCACCCGCCCCCGTCGAAGCGATTGAGCGCATCGTCAGCCGAGCGCACGAGTGCGCTCGGAGCACGAATGCGCCCGGGGTTTGCCCTGCTGCACCGCTGGGCGGGCCTCTTGATTGCGGTTTTTCTGTTCTTCAGTGGCCTGACGGGTGCTGTCATCTCCTGGGATCACGAGCTCGACGAGTGGCTCAATCCCCACCTCACCGACGCCCGTGCCCACGGCCCTGCCTTGCCGGGTTTGGAGTTGGCTCAGCAAATCGAAGCCCGGCATCCACGAGTTCAGGTCACCTATGTGCCGCTCGGTGCCGAGCCGGGTCGGTCACTTTCGTTCGGCGTCGCACCACGAGTCGACCCGGCAAGCTCACGGCTGTTCGAGCCGGGCTTCAATGAGGTCTTCATCGATCCGGTGGACGGCGCCGAGCTCGGCAAGCGCGAGTGGGGCGCGGCGTGGCCTGTGACACAGGAGACCTTCGTCTCGTTCTTGTACAAGCTGCACTATAGCCTGCACCTTCCCGAGCTGTGGGGGACCGATCGATGGGGCATTTGGCTCCTGGGTGTGATCGCGTTGATCTGGACCGCGGATTGCTTCGTGGGCTTCTATCTCACCTTGCCCGCGCGTCCGGGCAGTCAACGCTCAACGCCTGACGAGGTCGCGCTGGATGAGCCTGCCATGGCCACGACGGCTGCCAAGACCTGGTGGCAACGGTGGAGTCCCTCCTTTCGGGTGCGCTGGCGGGGTGGACCTTACAAGCTCAACTTCGACTTACATCGGGCGGGCGGGCTGTGGACCTGGGGGCTGCTGTTTATCGTGGCCTTCACGGCGTTTTCGATGAACCTCTACCGCGAGGTCTTTTTCCCGGTCATGTCCCTGGTGTCGAACGCCACACCGTCACCCTTCGACCAGCGCGAGCCCTCGAATCCGCACGCGCCGATCACGGCCGCGATCGGCTTTTCGGGCGTGTTGCCGCTGGCTGGCGCTGAAGCCAGGCGTCGGGGCTGGGACGAGCCCGCCGGCAGCATTTTCTACGCTCGCGACTACGGCATCTACAGCGTGGCCTTCTTCCGCCCCGAGGACGGGCACGGCGTAGGTGGGGCGGGCCATCGCTCCCTGTACCTGGACGCACGAGATGGCCGAGTGCTGGGCGCCCATCAGCCGTGGCAGGGCACTCTAGCGGACATCTTCGTCCAGGCTCAGTTCCCGCTGCACTCCGGGCGCATCCTGGGCCTGCCGGGGCGTATCCTCATTTCGCTCATGGGTTTGGTCGTCGCCCTGCTCAGCGTCACCGGCGTCGTGATCTGGTGGAAAAAGAGCCAAGCGCGAAGTCGGGCCGCCGCGCGAGGCGGTCGCGAGCGGCGAGCCGAGGTGTTTTCACCCAGCGTGCGGGACGACCGGGATGTCGTCGCCTGACCCGCGACGGCGATCAAAAAACCAATGGCGAAAATTCATCTGCTCTGCAGGGAATGCAGCGAAACGTCGACGGTCGTATCCCAGTCGAAGCCCGTTGCGCCGCATCGGCTCCCGGCTTTTGGCGCGGGTATGGGGCAGCTCCACGACGCCGAAGGCCAGTATTCAGGCGAGGGCTCGGGTTCCCCCGTCTGAACGCCGGGCGACTCGTGAAGGTCCGCTGAGGCTGGGATGGCGTAGGACGACAGGAGATATGACAAGAATGACAAACCTCGACAGTACAGTTAGCTGGACTCTAAGCCGCACTGATTGCGCATTCCTCGCGAGTTGCGCCCTCTCGATTGCCGGCTGCGGCGGTAACGACAAAATTGAAATCGCGACGGGCTCCGCGGGATCAAACATTTCCGGCTCGGGCGGTTCAGGCAACTCCGGCCCTGGCGAGGCCAGCGGCGCTGACAACGAGTCGGGCGGCGATGCCGGTTCGAGCAACGGCGCGAACGGCTACCTCGTCGTCGTCACCGAGAGAGAATCGCCCGAAGCCAATCTCCAGTACCTGCATGTTCTCGAGGGCTGGCCCTCGAGCGGCGAGCTCGACTATGAGCGCGCCGTGGAGATTGGTGAGTTCGTCAACGTCCACGTGATGGGAGACGCAGTTTTCGTCCACCAGCCCGACGACGCCACCGTTCGAAAGTTCTTGGTGGGGGCGGATGGCACAATCGACGTCGACGCGATCCTGTCGTTTGCCGCATACGGCGTAACGGGCTTCTCCGGCGACATGGTCTACGTGTCACCGAGCCGCGCATACTTTATCGACGAAGCGGCGAGACAGATCGTGACGTGGGAGCCGAATGAGATGGTGGTGTTGGGATCGGTCGCCATCGCCGAGGAGGCTCTCATCAGGAACGGTCTGCCTGCTCAAATGTCCCGAGGGATCGCGCTCGAGGGTCAAGGGTTCGTGGCATCCAGTTGGCGAAACTGGGACACGCTCGCGTATCACGACGCGGTGGCCATCGGCGTCTTCGATGCGACGGCGCTAGAGCCCGAGCTTCGGATCGTCGAAGACGATCGCTGCGCGTCGACCGTGACCACGCCCTTCGATGGGGGCGACGGATTCGTGTACCTCGTCAGCGATGCTGCTCTGGGCTTTGATGCGCTGGCCAATCCCGCGCGAACGGAGAAGGCCCTGTGTGTCCTCCGCATGCGTCCGGGCACGGGAGAATTCGACGCGACGTTCTTCGTGGACTTGAAGGACGCGCTCGGAAGCCCGGGCTTCTACGCCGTGCATCCGATGAAAGAGGGCAAGCTCCTCGTCAACGTCTGGGCGCCGAACGTCGACATCGACAGCGTCGCCGCCCCGAACGATCCGAGCTGGTACTGGGACTACCCGCCTTACTTCGAGTACGCCATTGTCGACGTCGCGGCGGGAACGTCGACTCCGGTGCTGGATCTCGAGCGTGCCGCCGTGCAGTGGTCCCTCACGCTGCGCGTAGACGGCGATACCTACGTGCAGACCTACCGCGACGATAAAGGCTCGAACCTGCGCCGGGTGAAGCCCGACGGTTCCGTCGTGAATGTGTTGTCGAACGGCCCAGGCGCAGACGTACAATACCTGGGACGCGTCAGAGAGTAGCCTCCCGGCGGGCTAGCCCTCCGGATCCGAGCCGTAACTGCCTGTCGCAACCTCGGCCAGCCTGCCGTCGAGGAACGTGAGGTAGCGGACAAACTTGCGAGTGCCAAAGTCGTACTTCCACTCGTCCACCGTCACCTCGACCGAATACTCTTCAGTGCGCTCGCAGCGCCGGTCCCCGCCGCACGAGCCGCGCACTCGCCGCTGTACCGTCCGAAGCTCCACCCGCCGTTGCGCGTCGTCAGGTTGGCCGCACACCGAACGCACCTGGTACAGCGAGTCGCCCGTCGAGACGAGGCGATTGCCGCAGTGCATGCCATCAGCCTGGGCAGCGTTCGATGGCAGGGTGAGGGCGACGCCAGCGAACACCGCGAACCGAAAATTCCGCATTCGTTCTCGCTTTCAAAACACCCACGGCGGGCGCGTATTTCGAGGTGTAGCGCCGGAGTCAGGGGTGGGCAATCAGGGGGGTGCGGGGAACTGTGTCCACGGTGCAGGTCCCGCTCACGCTCGAACCAGGCCGACCCTGAATCATCGCGTGCCCGACGCCGACCCCAGCGACATCGCCTGACCCGACCACGGATGTAGCGACGTGGCGCCCCGCCGACGGGAGGTAGCCAGCGGTCCATCTATTTGAAATGATGAGATTTCACGGCGTTGCGCGCACCGAAGTGGGGCGCCGTGCACGCACGTTTCCGCCAAAACGGACGTTGTGCGGTCACGTTTTTGCCGGGAGCGAGACTGGATGATGACCATGAGGAGTGAACGGTGACGGATGCGGGGGGCGCTTCGGCACCGCTCGCGGCTAGGCTCGAGCCCCACATCGGCGGGCTCGACGCGGACGCGGAGATTTTGCAGGCCGTCGCGAAGGGTGACCACCGCCAGGCCATTTCACTCTGTGCGCGCCAGCATGGCGCGAGCATCGGGCGGCTGTGCATGGCGATGTTGGGGTCACAAATGGACGCGGACGACATGACACAAGAAACCCTGTTGACGGCCCACCAGTGCCTCGCCGACTTTCGAGGCGAGGGCTCCGTGCGCGGCTGGCTGCTCGGCATCGCGCGCAACAAGTGCCTACAGCACCTGGAGAAGAGCCGGAGGCGCGGCGCACGGCTGCGTCTGGTGACGAACGCCGATGCAGAGTCCTCCCCAGAGCCGGGTGAGATGGACAGCTTGCACAAGCGTGCCGAGCAGGCGCGGCAGCTACTCACGCAGGTTCGCCCGAGCGATCGAGATGCCTTGCTCTTGCGTTACTCGGCGGAGCTGAGCTTCAAGGAGGTCGCGCTAGCTTGTGGCATCGACGAGGCGGCGGCGCGCAAAAGAGTTTCTCGTGCCTTGTTGCGGCTGCGCGACGTCGTGGGGAAAGAGGACAGTGATGACTGAAGCCGGGGCGGTGTGCCGAGAAGTCGACGAGAACATGAGCGACATCATCGAAGGTGTGGCTCCGGGTGACCTATTTGAGCACGTGGCAACGTGCGAACGCTGCCGCGACGCTCGCTACGACGCCGAACAGATGATTGTGAAGCTGAGTGACGCGGGGGCGGACTACCGTTGCCCGGAGGGGCTCGAAGCTCGGCTCATGACGGCGCTAGGTGCGGAGGTCGAGACCCCAGCGAAAGCGGCCAAAGCAGAGTCTCACGCGCTCGCCAAGGTCGAAAAACCCAGCGAGCAACTCGCGAACGCCGAGGCCACGAGTGTCGCCCCGCACAAGCGGAAATCTCTGCGCGCTCACCCAGATCGAGCGGTGCCTCGACAGCGCTGGACCTGGTTGAGCCTGGCGGCGGCGTTGCTACTCGGCATCGTTTGGCTCGGAACCCGCTCGGCAGCGACGGGTGGCGGCACGGCTGGCCTCGTGGCGGGCGCGTGGCACGGCAAAGTGCTGCAAGTGCAGCGCGCGTTCGGCAGCCCCAGCGGCCTCTCGCAATGCAGGCGTGGGGCCGAGGATTGCAAGCCCCTGGCTGCCGGTGACGCCATTCCTGGAGGTGTCGCTCTCGAGACCGATGGGCTCACGCGCGCGCTCGTGAAGTTTGCCGACGGCACGGTGGTGGCGCTGGATCGGGCGAGCCGGCTCGAGCTGGATCCGACAGAACGGCGTCGGGGCCAGCTGCTCCGCGGCAACCTGATCGCCGAAGTAGAGAAACAGCTGGACACGGCCGGAGACGAGCCCAGTCAGCGGCAACGGGCGGCGCTCAGCCACGCGGTGATTGACATCCCGGTCGGGCGCGCCGAGGTGCTCGGTACCAAGTTTGCGCTGCGGGCCGAGCGCGACGCGGCGCGGGTCGAGGTGAGCCGCGGGGTGGTGAAGCTCGTGGACCGCCAAGACCGTACGGTCTCGGTGCAGGCCGGCGAAGCCGGACAGATCGCAATGAGCGCTGAGCCACGCGTGGAAACGGTGCTGGATCTAGGCCAAGCCTTTGGTTGGCCCGCTAGCGCCTTTGACGAATCACTGCGACAAGAGCCGCACGGCGCGCTGGGCGAGCTCACGGCCAAACGCCCGCGCGACACGGATGAGATGCGCGGGGCTGTGCGGCTGATGGAGCACCACGTCAAGGTGCGCATCGTGGACAACCTCGCGCGCACCGAGGTCGAAGAGGTGTTCACCAATCAGACCGATGAGGTGCTAGAGGGGATTTACCGGTTTCCGCTGCCCCCCGGCGCCCAGATCGAGCGGCTAGCGCTCGACGTGGACGGTAAGCTCGAGGAAGGGGCATTTGTGGATCGCGAACGCGCCGCCGCAATCTGGCGCGGCGCGGTCGTCAACGCCGGAGGCAAGAAGCCGCCACCGGTCGAAGAGATCATCTGGGTGCCGGGCCCGTGGAAAGACCCGGCGCTGCTCGAGTGGCAGCGCGGCAATCGCTTCGAGCTGCGCATATTCCCGATCCCGCGCCGTGCGTCGCGGCGCATCGTGCTCGCTTACACTCAGGTGCTCGCTCCGTCGGACGGCGGCAGGCACTACGTGTACCCATTACCAGAGGACCCGGGGGGCTCGACGCGCGTCGAGCGCTTCACCTTTGAAGCCCAAGTGCGGGGCCACGACGTGGCGCGAGGCGTGGAAGGTCGCGGCTATGCCTTGAACACGCTGAGCGGGTCGCCCGATGTCGCGCGCCTAGCCTTCGAGGCCAACGGCTTCTCCCCGATTGGCGATCTGGGCTTGGTGTACCAGCTCGCGAGCTCCGAAGCGTCGCTCAGAGCCTGGGCGTATCAACCAAGCACGCTGCAAGTGGAAGCGCCGAGCGCGCGTCGCCCCTTCGAGGACTCGGGGGCGAACGTGGCGGCTGACGCCCCGTATGTCGCCCTCGCGATTCGGCCACTACTACCGCGCCGCGCGCAGCATGAGTCGCGAGACTACGTGCTCTTGGTGGACACCAGCCGATCCATGATCGGTGAGAGCTACAGGCGCGCGGTGGCGGTGGCCCGGCGCACGATCCGCGAAATGGATCGGCTGGACCGCGTTACCGTGCTCGGCTGTGACAGCGTCTGCCAAAGCCTGCCGGGTGGCTATTTGACACCTGGAGACGACACCGCAGATGCGGCAGGGCGTTTTCTCGAGGGCATCGAGCCAGAAGGCGCTTCCGACCTGGCATTCGCCGTCGAACAGGCCGCCGCGCTAAGAGGACGGGACACCGGTCGCGTGCTGCGCATCGTGTATGTGGGAGACGGCACTCCAACGGTAGGGCCGATCCACCCGGCGCTGATTCGGCGTGCGGTCTCCGACGCATTGCCACGAGGCGCGACCTTGAGCGCCGTGGCCATCGGCAGCGACGCGGATCAGGCCGCGCTCGACGTGGCCACCGATGCGGGAGGCGGCGTGACCTTGCCGTTTTCGCCGGGTCAGAGCGCCGAAGACGTGGCGTATGCGCTGCTGGGCGCCACGTATGGGCATACGTTGCAGAACGCGCGGCTCACGCTCCCGGAGGGCATGGTCGCGGTCGCGCCTCGAGACTTGGGCAGCATTGCGGCTGGCTCTGAACAGCTGGTCGTCGCCCGAATGCTACGCCCCCGCATCGACGGTACCGCCGTGCTCAGCGGCCAAGTGGCAGGTGAAGCTTTCGAGCAGCGGTATCCCATCGAAGTGGTGGCGAGCACCGGTCAGGGGAACGCGTTCGTGCCTAGGTTGTACGCTGCCGTGACCATCGCGGAGCTCGAGAGCTCGATGGCGGAGGGCGCGCGCCGCCGCAGCATCGAGCTGTCCACACGCTTTAATGTGGCCAGCCGCTACACGTCCATGCTGGTGCTGGAGAGCCCGGCGATGTTCAAGGCCTTCGGCTTGGACAACCAACGGACCGTGGCCGAATGGAGCGGAGAGCAAGACAGCAACAAATCGGAGACCTGGGGTGAAACGCCCGCGGACGACTACGCAGACGGAGACGCTACGGCCTTCGAAGGCGGGCTCGGCAGCGCCGCGTCTCCTGCCAAGAGCTCCAGCTCGGGCTCGGGCAGTCCGCGTGGCGCATTGCGCGCCAAGAAAAGCGCCAATATGGACGAGAGCTCTGCCGAGGGTCGAGCAGACTGGTCCGGCCCGCCCGCGCCGGGCGTCGCTCCCGCGCCCAAGCCCTCCGCGCCAGCAACTGCAGCTGAGCGCTCCACCCCGGGCTGGGACCCCGAGCCCGAGCCCGAGCTGCGGCGCCGCTCCGGTCCCTTTGCTTTACCTCCACCACCGCCCCGGCAAATGGTGCCCATGCGGCGTGTCTGGGACCGCGTGGGTCGCATCGATGTGCCTGCGCTGCTGGACATGACTTCAGCCAGTCAACGGGCGGCGCTGGCGTCGCGCTACCGTGAGCAGTCGCTGAGCCGCAGCGCGCTGAAGGATGCGTATGTGGCGTACTTTCTGGCGGGTGATCTCCAGCCTGCCGCCGAGATGGCGGAGCTTTGGTCCAACAAGGACCCGCTCGACCCGGATGCGTTGACGGCCCGAGCCGATCTGGCGGCCCAGCAGGGTCGGAGGGAGCAGGCCATCCGCATTCTGGGCAGCGTCGTGGACGTGCGGCCTGCGGACTACAAGGCTCAATGGCGTTTGGCGCGGTTGCACCGCTGGGCAGGGCAGCCCGCGCGGGGCTGCCGGCATTCATTGGCGGTGGCGCAGCTGATGCTGAAGGATCCGAAGCTCGTCAGCGAAGCTTTGGCCTGCTCTCGAGAGGTGGGGCAGATCACTTGGGTGGACGATCTGCTGGGCGCGCTAGACCCGGAAGTGCGGCGTGAGGTGCAGCGACTCGACCCAGCTCGGCGCGCGAATGAGGAGCTCTCTGGCGATTTTCGTTTGCAAGCGAGCTGGCAAGGGGCAAAGGACGATCTGGATTTGGTCATCGTGCACCCGGACGGCTATCGCGTGTCCTGGCTCGGCGCACCCACCCAGTCGGTCATCACGGCCATGGACGTGCAGAGCGTGCACCGCGAAGGGCTCGCGCTGCGCGGCGCCGCACCCGGGCGCTACGCGATCGAGCTGGTGCGATCAGCGCCCACGCTCGGTCCCGTCCGGGGCAGCCTCGAAGTCCGCGTCGGCAAAACGGAGCGCTCCATTCCGTTCGTGCTCGAAGGTGACCGCGTGCGGGTTGCCAGCGCCGACATACGCATGCAATCTCGCTTGGTGCCGATCGAAGGCTGGGTCGGCACACCACCGCCCGGTTGGTGATATCAGCGAACGCCGCTTCGGCTGTACGGTTTGGCTCAGTCTCGGCTTCCGGCCAACCCGGTCAAGGTACGGGCACGGCGCCGCCGAAGGCGCCGAAGAACCGAGCGATCCAGACGCCCACCACTGCCCCGAGCAGGAGCAGCGCCAGAACCTCACCGAAGCGAGTAACGCGCACGGAGGCGAGCCAGCGCGCGGGCGCTGCCCCCGTCACGTAACGGGACAACCGCATGGCGACCAGCGCACCTACCCCGGGCACTAGCAATGGCGACAGTGGGTGAAGGGCCAAGGCGCCGTACCAGTCACCCCGCAGGAGTAGCCAAGCAGCCCGAGTCAGCCCGCAACCTGGGCAGGGCACGGACAACACTGCCGCGAAAGGGCAGGGCAACAGCTCGAAATGGAGGGCAAGGCCCAAGACCAAAAGCAGGCTCAGGGCGCTGCCCGCCCGGCGTGCGCGAGTATCAGCGGCGAGCGGCGACGCTAGGGCCATGCCATCCAACGGTAACGCCGGGGGTGTGCTTTGTCGACCGAGAGCGCCCCCGCGGGGGGCCTTAAGAACTGTGGCCAACGAGGCGCTTGATGAGACACCCCTTCGGCTCTCATTTTCATCTCCAAGCCTGGCATGTCGGCGACTGACCTCAAACCTCCAGCCTCCGGTCGCGTTGCTCTGGCGAGCGCAGCGGTGCTCTTGGCATTTCAGCCGTCCGCCGACTTCACCCAACGGGTCGTCCGCTGGTTGACGGATTTCTGCCAGCTCACACTCACGGATCTGGAGCTGGTGTCCCGGCTGCGGCTCGCGGTGAACGAGCTGGTCGAGAACGTGGTCAAATATGGCCTGCAACCCAACGTGCGGGTGGAAGTGGAGCTGCTGCGGCGCGGGGATTCCACCATTTTGAGGCTCAGCACGCGCAACTGCACCACCCCGGAGTACCTCGAGCGGGCCGTCGAGCTCCTGACCGAGCTGAAAAACGCCAAGGACCCGGTCGCTTACTACGATCGCCTGGTCCGCGAGACGGCTCCCAAGGTGGGCATGTCCGGTCTGGGGCTCGCCAGGATCCGCGCCGAAGGAGATCTAGCGCTGGATTTCGAGGCCATCGGTGACGAGCTGAAAATCTGGGTCGAGGTCATCGTGGACGGCCCGGTGGCAGAATAGCGGCCTATCAGCCGACTCATGTTTCGCCGAGTCGGCCCGTCGAGCCAGCCTTGAAGCGCGCATTTGGACTCTGGAATTAGGTTCCCGGTCAGTAGATCCGTTTTTCACAGTGTGGGCGCACCCCCAGAAAGCGATCGCACAGCCATTCGCGGCTACGAGCCCCTGCACCGCGTCGCGCAGAGCTACCTCGGCACGCTATGGATCGCGCTCGATAAGACCAGCGGGGGCGCGGGGCGGCTGGTGCTGTTGCGCCGCCTTCACTTGCCGGACAACACACCTGACGCCGCACGCTTGGCGATCGCCGTGGCGGGACGAGACGCGCTTCCGCTCCGTCACGACAACGTGCTGTCGGTCACAGACGTGCTCGAAGACGCTGGCCTGTTGGCGATGGCCTACGAACACCTCGAAGCCGAGCCGCTGCGCTCGTTGCAGTCATGGGCCAATCTGCGCTGCTTGTCCTTTCCCGTGGGCGTCAGCTTGCGGCTGATGTCCGACCTGCTGCGCGGCGTCGACGCGGTCCACCGCGCCTATGCGGGAAGCTCGACGCCCGCGGTGTTCGGAGGGCTTGCGCCGGACAGCGTGCTCGTCTCGCGAGCCGGCAGCACGCGGTTATGTGATCCGCTGGTGGCCAGTTGCGCCTCCCTGCTCAACGGGATTGGCTTCAACACCGCCAAGTTGGCATATGCGGCGCCGGAACAGGTCCACGCCGTCGCGCCTCTCACGCCGCAGTCGGACATTTTCACGTGCGGAGCGATGTTGTGGGAGCTACTGGCCACGCGCCGGCTGCTCGCCGGATCTCGAGCTGCCATCGAGCGCAAGCTGCTCGAGCACAACTTGCCGAGCCTCGGCGCAAATCTACGCGGCGACCAGTCCGTGTCCACCGCGCTCGCGGAGCTGGTGGAACAGGCCTTGTCCGCCGACCCCGAGAAGCGGCCGCAAACGGCCCTGGAAATGGCAGAGCAGCTGGCTCGCTGTGGCCACGATCTGGCGTCGAGCCACGAAGTGGCGCATTTCGTCGGCAAGCTCTCCGGGCAACGCTTCGATCGGCGTACGGCCGCGGTGAGATCGAAATCGCTGCCACAGCTCGAAGCACAGCTCGAAGCACAGCTCGAGTGGCCCATCGAGCTGCCCACTCGCTCGGGTTCCACGCGCCGGGGAGCGCGCACGACCTCCAGCGACTCGCCCGAGCGAGCTACGCCCGTACCGCAACCTCCACCGCTCGAGGCCGTCTCCCCTCTGCACTCCGAGTCGCCTGAGCCGCAGGAGCCGCCACCGACCCCCATCATTCCGCTGAATCCGGCGCTCTGGAACACCGTGATCGCGGAGGTTGCGGCCCCGCCCGTTGCGGTCGCCTCGACGCGCCTGGCGAGCAGCACCATGACCGGGTTGGGCTCACCCAGACAAGCCGCCCATCCCAAGCTCGCCGCGAGCCTGCCCTTCACGAACCTCACCCCCAGTCCCTTCCCCCTGATCCGGGCTCCAGCAACGGCGCCAAGCCCGAGCGTCGCCATTCACACGAAACCCTCCACGCCCGCGCAGCCCCCGAGCGTCGCGCCTCGGATCAGCCTGCGCCCCTTCTTCGAACATGACGAGCTGTCCAGCCCCTCGATTCCGAGTCGACCCGCACCAAGGAGCGTCAAGAGCCTGTTTGAGAACGGGCTCAGCCAGCTGAGCGAAGCCACCCGCGGAGGCTGGAGCCGGGCACGTCGACTCGTCCCCAGGCGCAGCGCCCCCCGCAGCGCCTGGCTCGGCGTGCTCGTGGCCGCGGTGGCGCTGGCCAGCGCGCTGATCGTGCTCTGGTTGCCCCGACCCAAGCCAGGCCCCGAGGCGCCCGCCGTGGCCGAGCCTGCTCAGAGCCCCGAGCCTGCCTCAGCCGCAGCGCCAGCCGAGCTGGAGCCGAAGCTAGCGCCCACGCCGCCCGCGACCGCGCTACCCAGCCCTGCCTCCGCTGATTTCGCCTCGGCAAAGCTCGACGACCGCCAGCTGGTCGAGCTTTTCGCGTTGGAACAACCGGCGGCGATCCCGACTTGCGCTCAGCGTTTGGGCGCTGGCTCCCAATACTCAGGTAACAGTCCCGCAGAGTCGATTGCACAGCTCAAGGCCGCGCGTCGTGAAATGATGCGCGGCAAACCCGACAGCGCGTATGCCTTGTTATGCGGCGCGACGGCGCACGATCCGACCCACGTCGGCGCGCAGCAGACCCTGGCGGAGCTCGCGCTGCAACTCGGTGACGCCGCTCAGGCCAAGGGCGCCGTCGAGCGGGCACTCGAGCAGTCCCCTGGCAACGCCACGCTACTGGCGCTCTTGGGCGACGCTGTCGCGGTGCTGGGCGACATCCCCGGCAGCCGCCGCATTTGGCTCGACACACTGCCCAACGGCGGCACCGAGGCCGATCGGACGCGGCGCTTGGCGAGCAGTTACCGCTTGCTGGGCGACCGCGCCTTGAAGGGCTCGAGCTTCGCTCAGGCCCGCAACTACTACCGCCGAGCCCTGATCCTGACCGAAGGTGGCTTTGCGCCGAGCCTGGGCTTGAGTGAGTCGCTGATGTGGCTGGGCCATGTGCAGGCGAGCCTGGTCTGGGCCGAGCGAGCCGCGCAAACCTTTCCCAAGGACTCGCGCGTTCAGGTGCTGTTCGGCGACGCACTTTATCAAAATGGCCAGCCCGACAAAGCCCGGGCGGCCTGGCAAGCGGCCCTCGACGTGCAACCCAACAATTCGACTGCCGCCCGGCGCCTGATCCAGGGCAAACCCTGATAGAGGCCCGATCGCACATTGTCGCACGGGGCAGAATCCGTGATAGGTACCACTGTCATGCCGCGTCAATGTACCGCCTGCGGGATCATGAGTCTCATCGGGGCATTTGCCTGCCAGCCCAGCCTCAGGCCAGCGGTCGAGGGCAGCGAAAGCGCGGAAGTCTGTCAGGCGAACCAGGTCCAGTTGGTTCAGCTGCTCGAGGCGCTGCCTGAAAAAGGGTTGGCAGTGCGCGGGCGCGCCGACTTGCCCGTCGCAACCTTGGGTGGCGTCATCGGCGGCGGGCGCGTGGTGGACATCGCCAACGACGGCCTGCTGCTCGACGGTGAAGCGCTCGACGGGCACACCGCCATGCAGCGCGGCGAGCAGCTCCGAACGCGCCTGGCCGGTGACGCGGAGTCGTCGGCTTCGCTACCTGGCGCGACGCGTCCCCTGCTCTACCTGGCCGTCGCTGGCGACACCGATATCCGTGCCTTGCGGGGCTACCTCGAGGCGATACCGCGCAGCTTCGATGTGCATTTGGTTTTTCAGGCGCCCCCTCCCCAGCGCGGCAGCCAAGCGCAGGCCGGCGCCAGCATCGCCGAGCGCTTGCGTAGCGAAAGTGACTTCGCCACACGCCACGCGTTGGCTCGGGACGCCTATCACGAGTTTGCGCGCTGCGAGCCCGTGCAAAAAGCCGTCGAAACGGTGGGCGCGGGAGATCCGAGCGAGCGCTGGCCAGCGCTGCGCAAGGCGCTCTTGCAAGCTCTGCCCAGTTGCAGCTGCAACGAGCTCGACACGGACGAGCTTCGGGAAGTGCTGATGGCAGAGCAACGCGCGGGTGCGGCGGCGGTGGGGGCCTTGCCTTTCGATTTCGTGCGCGACGAGCGCTGCGGCGCCAGCCTCGGTCTTACGCCCGTGCAACAAGTGGTCAAGGACATCGAGGCCTTTGACGAACAGTTTGCGGGCGGCTATGGCAACGCATCGCTCGACTTCGATCAGGTCGTCACGAACGATCGTCTGCTCGAGTATTTGTGCCAAGCGCTCCCCGGAGAAACCCTGGCTTCGCTGCAGCGGGCTCGTCACACGTTCTACTGGAAGGTGCGCGGCATCGAGCGCTGCCAGCCGTGGCAGTTCGAACCACTCGCACCGGGCAGTCCAATGGGGAGCTGGCGTCGCGTCGACGATGGTGGAGCGCAGCCGCTCACGCTGCACTACTGGCAGGGTGCGGAAGAAATTCGCCTGTATGGGCCAGTCAGCGATACCGGGAGCAAGCCCACCGACGACCGCCCCTGGGCTTGCGCCCAAGACTTTCGCATGCGCGGCATCGACGCGCAGTCGATTCAGCTCGAGAACGGGCGCTGGTTCTTCACCGAAGCGGCCTGCCAACAGGCCACGGAAGATGAGGCCGCGTTCCCCGGCTGCGTTGCTGCGCTCGCAGGCGGGCCTCCCGAAATGCCGCCCGCCGTACCCGCCACCTTTCCCGCATTGGGAGACGGTCAGCACGAAGCCACCCCGTAAGCCGAAGTCCTCTCGGGCCGGCGCCTGCATGCGAGATGGCCAACACGAGCCAACCTGCGCAGTACACCGGCGAACCCAAGGCGAGTGCGACTGCGACCGCGCGGATCAGGCGAAGGGGGCGAGCTGAGGCACGGCACCCGGCAATGATGTGCGGGCGAGCTGGAATGAACGTGTCAATTTGCCCCAGCCGCGAGTAGAAAACCGCTCCTGAAGGCGGCACGGCATGTGCTTGTCAGGCTGGATGGCCACACGAGCTAAACGAGCTGTAACACCGGTAACGGCTGCTGCACCGGAGGCCACGTCGCCCGAAGAGCCATCAACAACCTCGCTGAGCCAGAGCGCCTTTCATTGGTCCCTGGTGCTGCTGAGCATGGGCGCGCTGCTGGCGTTCCTGCCTTTGTGGGCGCCGCTGCTCTTAGCCAGCTGGATGGCGATCATTGCTCGCCCGCTGCACGCGCGACTGGCCGGCAAGGTGCATGGGCGCAGCCGCGCGGCGGGTGTCATCACCGTACTGCTCGTGGTGCTTGCCCTGGCTCCGGTGGCGGTCATCGGCATCTCGTTAGTCGCGGCTACCATGAACTTGGTTCAACAACTGCAAGGCTCTACGAATGCTGGAGAGTCTCTCCAAACGTTGCTCAAATCCGAACCGACGTTGTCCGGCGGCGGGTGGGACGCGCAGAAATGGATGGAGCTGGCGAAACGCCATGGCGGAGGAGCCCTGAGCGCGGCCAGCAAGATATTTGGAGCCGCGACCGCAGGAGCCATCGGACTGTTCGTGTTCGTTTATGGGTTCTACACCTGTCTGGTCGACGGCCGCCGCGGTTACAAATGGCTGCTCGACCACTCACCCATCCCTCGCAAGCACACGGAACGATTGTCAGCGGCCTATGTGGAGACGGGCCGTGGATTGCTCTTGGGCGTCGGGTTGACGGCAGTGTTCCAGGGCGCCATCGCCACCGTGGGTTACCTGATCATCGGCGTTCCGCAAGGCTTGGTGCTCGGGCTGCTCACGCTGTTCGCGGCTCTGATCCCCTCGGTCGGGACAGGCTTGGTCTGGGTTCCCATATCGGTCGTGTTGTTCGCGACCGGGAGCACCGGTGGAGGCGTCGCGGTGCTGGTGCTCGGGGCTGTCATGTCGGTCGCCGACAATTTCATACGCCCTCTCTTGGCGCGCTCTGCCCAGTTGGACTTATCGACGTTCGTCCTGTTTGTGGCAATGCTCGGCGGGATCGGGATCTTCGGGGCATGGGGCCTTTTGGTGGGGCCGCTCTTCGTTCGGCTAGCGCTAGAGGCTTTACGTCTGGCACGTGAGCAGCGAGAGCTCGGTCAAGACGCCTGACGCTCACCGCCGGCGTAGGTGCCCCGGGGCGCTTGGTCTCGAAGCTACCAGCCTGCCCCACACCGCGTGCCACGGCAGCGGCGTGTCCGTGCTTCCCAGGCACCCCAGTGCACGGCTGTGGTGACCAGCTCGATGCACTGATTTCGTTTCGGCACGGAGCATGCAATGCGACAGAAGCATGAACTTCAAACACATCACTTTCTCTGCCGTGACGCTTTCAGCTTTCACCTCATTGGCCCTTCCGGCCCATGCCCAGGATGACGATGATGACGTAAACGCCAATCTCGAAGTTCGGAACGCCGACACGTTGCCTGAAGTGCGAGTCAATTCACCGTCAGGTAGATTTGGGCTCAAAGGTCAGAAGGCAGTGTCGAGCGATGCAGGCCTTTCGATATCCAATACCTCCATCAGCGGCGCGGAGGACTCGTCCACGACACTGCTCTTGCGGCCGGCCTTTGATTACTTTTTGGTCGATTCTGTGTCCCTCGGTGGTTTCGTCGGGGTCGAATACACGTCCGGCGCGGGCAGTACTACATCCACCATCAGCATTGGCCCGCGCGTGGGTTATAACCTGCCCTTGTCGGAGCGGCTGTCGGTGTGGCCCAAAGTTGGCTTTTCATTGGCAAACACCACTTCAGATCCGGAGGTAGGGGAAGAAGTGAGCAATACCGGAACGCAGCTGAATCTGTTCGCACCGCTCATGTTCCACCCCGTGCAGCATTTTTTCCTGGGTCTCGGCCCGGCCCTCGATGTCGACTTGAGTGGGGAGCAGAAAGCCACGACCGTGGCGGTTCGACTGACGATTGGCGGCTGGATTTAGCCACGCGCTGCTCGCGGCCGCACCGTGGGGGTGTCCGAGCGCTTCGGGCACCCGTCGTGCTAGAGTTCCTGAATGTCCGGCTCGCGTATCGCGCACCAAAGCGCGCCCCTGAACATTGGCCGTTTCAATCTCCACACGGATCGTTGGGCCGGTGGTCGGAACGCGCATGTGTTATTGTTGCACGGGTTGGGCGGCAACTCAGTAACGTGGCATGGGGTGGCGCCGATCCTCGCGCGTGTGCTCGAGGCGCAGGTGCTAGCGATCGACTTGCCTGGCTTTGGCGCATCCCGGGCGGGGGAAGGTCCCATCAACATGCGCACGCTCTCGGAAGTGGTGTTGGGTGTCATGCGCTCTGCGGCGCCGAGCGACGTGTCCTGGATCGTGGCGGGCAATTCTCTCGGTGGTCTGCTAGCGCTCGAGCTCGCCTGTCGAGCGCCGGAGCGCATCGCCGCAGTTACGCTGGCGGCCGTGGCGCTGCCTCTCAAGTGGGGCCGGGACCGGCAGGAGCTGGCAGGTCTGAGGCAATACCTCGCGCTCGCGATGCCGTGGCAGGGCCGCCGCATCGTCGCTCGCTATGTGAAGGCGCGCGGCGTGCCAGGTGTCGTGGACGACCCCATCCGGTTTCTGTTTCGCGATCCTTCGCGGCTCGATGCCGAGCTGCGGCAGCGCCTGATCGGCGTCTCCGAGTATCGGCTCACGTGGGCAGAAGAAGCCGCTCGCGCCTACGAACAGGCGACCCGCAGCTTGGGCTGGGGCCTGATGTGGCCGGGTTTGGCAGGCCGCTGGATCCGCGACACACGTTGCCCCGTGCAAGCGATCTACGGCAGCCACGATCCTTTGTTCCCCGCGGCCGCCCGGCAACGGCTCGAGCGCGCCCGTCCAGATTGGCGCTACGTGCTGATGCAGGACGTGGGACACGTGCCGCAGCTCGAGGCGCCCAGCGATTTTGCGTCACATATGCTGACCTGGCTCGGTCAACAACGGCTCGACGCCGCGTGAGCATCGCGTATCTGATGCATCCTCACTCGGACGGGCCGCCGCCGGGAGGCTACGGTGGTCCTTTGGCCACACATTGGCTATACCGAGGCTCGCCCCACCCGGACACCCCATGTCAGCGCCCGACGACCCCAAAAAACCCATACCCAGCGCCGCTGAAATCAACGCCTACCTGGAGCTGAGCGCCGCGCGGACGAAGAAGCGCCTGACCCTCGCGTTTGAGCCCAAGGCCCCGCAGCCCAAACCCGCAGCACGCGACCGGAAGCTGCCCATGACACGGGCCACCACGGCGAAGCTGCCGGGCAGCACCCCGGCTACCGAAGCGGCAGCCGCCATGCTCGATCCATCGAAGCCCAAGCCCTCGAAGGGCTGACGCGCAAAGCGAGGCAACATGTTGTCAAACCTCCGCCGGGATGGCCAAGTCAAGGCACTCGTCGGTGCTCGCTTGTCGGCAGCTCTGCTCGTCGGCTGCGGCGCCGACGTCACGATCGTCACCAGTGAGCGCTTCGAGGCCCGAGCGCTTCCGTCCGTTGCTGCGAGCGACGTTGCCGAGCCGGTGGATGCCGGCGCCAGTCAACCCATCGACTCCGGTCTGGTCCGAGGTGAATGCGGCCTCATCCGAGCGCCCGCCTACGCCTTCCCCAGTCGGTTCGTGGCAGGCGAAAGCAGCGTCGATTATTCAGCTCCCGTCGCGCGTCACGTGTTGATGGCCGAGCTGAGCCATTTCATCGGCGGCCTGACCGCAAGCATCGATGCGGGCGCCCGATACGCCCCGGGTGAGCTAGTGGCCGCCCTCGAGCTGTTCGTGCGAAACCCCGAGCACGACCTGGATGCAGCCCCGCTCTCTGTGCAGCTCGTCGGCGCGCCAGCGTTAACCGAGACATCACATGCCGATGTCTCGGCGGAGGTGGACCTCATCACCAAGCTGGCGGGCAACGATCCCTCGACCCAGCACGCGCCATGGTCAGACCCGGGCGTGTTCAAAGGCTGGAGTGATACGAGCGTCGGCCGCGGCCAAACCACGCCCTTTACGCCGGAGGGCCTGCTCCGGGCGCTGTGCGAACGCATCGAGATCAATGCGATCAACCGCTCGAACGGGTTACTGCAACGGGACCCGGCGCTAAATCGCTTGCCCGTGCACGTCACACGCAACGGGCGCGATCTACGCCAGCTGATCCTGAGCTTGCTCGGCGCTGCCGTGGCCTTTTCCCAGGCCGCCGACGCGCACTTGGATGCTGATGTCGAAGGACAAGGGCTATTGGCCTCGCCCGAACGGGAAGGGAGCCAGCGCTACAGCGCCCTCGAGCACGCCTGGGACGCGGCGTTCGGCTATTTTGGAGCAGCCCGCGACTACGATCGCTACGGTCACGCGGAGGTAGCTCTCGAGAATGCAGAGGGCTCTGCGGGCGGCTGGCGCGACAGCAACGCCGATTGCCGGATCAGCCTGAAGAGCGAGGTCAATTTTGGCGCCTCGTTGTATGCCGCGGCGCGAGACCGAGACGCCGCGGCGGCAACCGACTTTCGAGGCGCTGCCTTCAACGCGTTTGTCGAAGGTCGACGCTTGATCGGCGCAGCTCCCGGCGTGCTCTCTGCTCCGGAAATGGCGGCCCTCTCGGCATTTCGCGATCAGGCGCTGGGCGCGTGGGAAGCGTCCTTGGCGGCGACCGTGGTGCACGGCCTCAACCGGCTGGGCACACAGCTCGACGCGGCTCTGGCCTCAGCGGCGGACTACTCGTTTGGCGAGCAAGCGCGGCACTGGTCCGAGCTGAAGGGGCTCGCCCTCGGGTTCCAATTCAATCCAAGGTCTGGCATTTCGCCCGCGGATTTCGCTCGGCTTCACCAGCTGCTTGGGGATGCGCCAGTCGTACCTGATACGCTGCCCCCGACCAACGTGGCCGAGCTGAGCGCCTACCGCGCTGGCTTGGAGAACGCCCGATCCATTCTCCAAGCCAGCTACGCCTTCGACCCCGCCAACATGGCGGCTTGGTAGAAAGCGGCGGTCGCGCTTCAGCGGATCACGGCGTCAACGGATGACAGAGGTGCAACCGTAGGCGATGTCGAGCGTGGCTCCGAGCCCCTCCGCGGTCACGGCGTCACAGGTCGCCGTGCACAAGTGAATCAAGCTGGGGTTCAGCGGGTCGTCATAAACCCAACCGCCCGTGGTGCCGCAGTCGTTCACGCGGCCAATCACGAACTCGCTGCCGTCCCCCGCCGTGAAGAGCACGTTCACGAGCGCGTTGTCCAGCACGTCGCCAGGCGGTGGATCGGGGATGCCGTACGAGCAGGGCACGACCGCGGCGGCTTCAATCTGCGAGAGCGCGTCCACGAAGGCCACCGGGTCCCCATCACCCACGCTCCAGAAGTGGCAGTCATCTTGCCCGCCACAAAACTCCGGACCGTGCTCCGGAGCCCCGCCCACGCTGGCAAACCGTTCGAGATTGTTGAGTGATGCCCCCGTCATGCCAATGACGAAGGTTCTGATGCCCGTGTCGTTCAGATGCTCCTCGATGATATTCGACAGATCACCGATGTTTTCTTCACAACCGTTTGGGTCTCCGTCGGTGACGAGCACGCCGATCATCGTGCGCCCGGGCGTTTGATTGGCGACCGTGTAGTCGGCGATGCCGTGCAGCGCCGGCTCGATTCGAGTGCCCATGCCGCCCGTCGGGCCATCATCCGCGAGCGCCCGGATGAGCGCGTGGTCGTCCGCCACAGGCAAATCGGTGAGCTCGATGAAAGCCCGGGCGCCGCCATTGTTCGGGCCCCCGCTACACACGAAATCCGGCTGCGACATGAACTGCAACGCCGCGCGGTTGCCGACGGCCGCCACCGAGGTGAAGTACTCGGCAAACGCGTGGGTGGCAAAACACCACTTGGAGTTGTCGCCTGGCTCAGTACCGTCCAGATTCAGCGGGCAATCGTTACCCATGCTGCCCGAGTGGTCGAGCATGACAAACATGTCGGCGGCACGCGCTTCGGCTTGCGCCACGGTCTCGGCGCATGCGGCAAAGCCCGGGCCCCCGGGTGTCCCCGATCCTGTCTGGTCAGGGGCCAGGAAGCCGACGTCAGTCACTCGGATGGCGCCCGGAATTGCCGGCCCGCCCTCGCCCGCGGCCGAGGGATCTTTACTGGCGCACGCCGACACCGACAGGGCAAGAACACCCAGTATGCCGATACCCAGCGCGTACTGTTTGAAAGCACGACCACCGACCCGACCGTCCACTTGAAGCGTCACGTTAGACTCCATTGCATGAGTAATTGCATGAGTATCAGTCCATCTGACCAGCTTCGGCATTCCCCCAAGCTGGATGGCTCGCGTATCTCGGCGGCATATTCGCACGCGCGTTAGAAAAGAGAAGATGAATCGCGATCCCACGGATCACGCTGCAGCGTGAAGTGAGACAACGTTAGCGATTCTGCGAAATGTGTCATGTGCCTTGAATTGAGCGCCCCAATGTTTCGGCTCAACATTTTGACGTCCGCGGCGCATTACCGCTCCCCGGCGCTCTTATGGCTGAGGCGAAATTGCTGGAAGCGTTTCGGCAGCCGCTCCACCGCAACAGTGCGCTGCACATGCCCATTCCATTTGCTTCCTGTCAGCGGGGCGAAGCGCCTCCGTGTGCTCGAGCGAAACCACGTGGCGGAGCGTCAGAATACGCTTGGCTCTTCCGCGCGCACGGCCCCTGGCGGGTTGATCGCGGCGCACGAAGCTCTACACGTCACCACGCTGCGGCGTGTCAACAGGCGAGCGTCTCGGCGACTCGACTCGAAACCATGCGGAGCGTTACCCTGCCCGATCGTCGGCCATTGCCCCGAGTTGCCGATGAGTGCCGCGATAGAATAGGCCCGGGGGCATTACCGGGCGCCCGCGAGCGGGTCAAACCCACGACGCCGGTGCGCGCCGGCGCAGCGTCCACATCGAAAGGCCCCGCCCGCCGATAACCCACCCGCAACAGCCAAGTGCGCGCCGCGACCACGGGTGCCTCTCGAGCGAGGCCGCCGCGCACGAAGTCGGCGCGACTCTGCGCGAACGCATGGCGAGCCTGCGCCGCACCAAAAGCAAGCCCTCGCGGCCTGGCAAACCCCTCGAACCACGGTGCGGACGAGCATGGATCCACGAAACCTGGCGGCACCGCGTGCGCGGCCTGCCGCGCGTCGTGCCTGCGCCCTTCATGCTTGCGGACCTCATGCTTGCGGACATTGAGCAGCACATAGCGCAGCGCAAAGTGCACCGCGCGCGGCGTCGTCAGCGCGCGCGCATGGTAACGATCCGCAAACACCCGCCCTTTGCGCCCTAGCTCGCCATTGGCGGCGCGAGCCACCCGAATCGACAACCCTTGCACGCCTCGCGCCAGCGCACGCCGATCGCTCGCCTCGACGATCAGGTGCAAGTGATCTCGCTGCACCGAAAACTGCACCAGCCGGAAGCCGAAACGCTCCCGCCCCTGCCCGAGCGCGCGCCGCACGCGAGCGAACAGCGCAGGAGCCCGCAACGATGGCAGGCCGCGCTGCACACTCAAGGTGACGTGCAGCGGACACTGACGCGGGAGAGGGCTCCGGCGCAGATGCGAAACGCCCGTGGCTCCACGCGTGGGGGGACGGCCGGCCCCCGCTCGCGCCCCACCCCATGAACGAAACTCAAACCCGAGCTGCCGAGGACGACGCGCGCGGTTGGCGGAAGAGATGCGGTTGGCGGAGGAGCTACGGCGTGCCATGGACTTTAAGTAAACAAAATTTGAATTAGCACTAATTATCAACGGTGTCCAGGCACAGCGCATATGGCGCGCTTACCGCGGTGCATTTCTCGGGTTGCGCCGCCCACACCCGGCGGGGAGGCGTGCTCGGTCGCACGCTGTCGTTGATGGCACCCCAGGACAAATCCAGCACAGACAGCGGGTGGGCCCGCCCCTTCACGCCCGGCGGAACGCGGCCACACCTCGGCTTTGCGGCGGCTCAGGGTCGGCCCTTGGGGGGAAGTGGCCGTCAGCCCAATTCCCATCCATGGCAATCCGGGCTAGAACCTGGGCCGTAACCTCGCCTCAAAGGGCGCCCGTGGTGCCTCCGGCGCCGCGGCGCACGGGGTGGCGTCATCCACGGAGAATCGCTGCTGTTCACTTGCTCTTCCTCTACATGGGTCGAAAGCTCAGGGTGGCGAGATGGCGTCTAGGGTAGGACGTCAGGTTCCGCCACGCGAGTTCGCCCTCTTCGATACCTCGATCGGCCGCTGCGGCATCGTTTGGGGCAGCGCGGGGGTCGCTTTGCTGCAACTTCCCGAAGCGCGGGAGCTCGCCACACGCGCACGGCTGTTGAAGCGCTGTCCTGAAGCCCGGGAGGCGGCTCCACCGCCTGAGGTCCAGCGCGCGGTCGATGGCATCGGGGCGCTCTTGCGCGGGGATGCCGTCGACCTGTCCGAGATCGAGCTCTACATGGCTGCGGTGCCCCCGTTTCACCGCCGTGTGTATGACGTCACACGCAGCATCCCGCCGGGGGCTACCCTTTCGTACGGCGAGGTCGCGGCCCAGCTCGATGCGCCGGGGGCGGCGCGTGCCGTCGGGCAAGCCCTCGGCAAGAACCCCTTTGCGATCATCGTGCCGTGTCACCGGGTGCTCGCCGCGGGAGGCAAGGTGGGCGGCTTCTCCGCGAACGGCGGCATCACCACCAAGCTTCGCTTGCTCTCGCTCGAGGCCTCGCACAGGAACGGCTCGGCGCTGGCTTTCGAGGGCGACGGCGCGTTCGGCTTCGATCCAGAGGCCGCAGTCCGTCACCTGCGCGCCTCGGACGCCCAGCTCGGGCGGCTCATCGACGAGGTCGGGCCCTTTCGCATGCAGCTGCAAAAGACGCCCCGTGTGTTTGGCGCGCTCGCCGAAGCCATCGTGTATCAGCAGCTGAACGGCAAGGCCGCGGCGACGATCTTTGCGCGCCTGTGTGCGTTATTTCCAAACGCGGCGCTCGGGCTCGAGCCCGAGCGCATCTTCGGAGCGTCAGACGCGAAGCTGCGCTCCGCCGGCCTCTCGCTTTCGAAAAGCCTATCGTTACAAGACCTGGCGCGGAGGACCCAGGCGGGTGAGCTGCCCACGCTGGCCGAAATTCAGGGCCTGGATGACGAGGCGATCATCAAACGCCTGACAGAGGTGCGTGGCATCGGCAGGTGGACCGTCGAAATGCTGTTGATCTTCCGCTTGGGGCGCCCGGACGTGCTCCCGGTCGACGACTACGGCGTGCGTAAAGGCTTCGCCCTCACCTTCGAGAAATCCGAGCTGCCGGCGAAAAAAGAGCTAGAAAAGCGCGGCGAGCGCTGGAAACCCTACCGAACCGTCGCGAGCTGGTACTTGTGGCGCGCTACCGATCCCAAATAGCAACATGGCCTCTGAACCTGACCGCGTGGTGTACAAAATCTGTACCCGGAAAGCCTGGGATGAGGCGCTCGAAGACGGTGAGCTTCGCCTCTCGCGCGATGACGAGCGAGATGGTTACGTGCACCTTTCGGCGGCGCACCAGGTCCGGGGTAGCTTGCTCGCGCACTTCTCGGGCCAGGCCGGCCTCGTGCTCTTGTCGATACCGGAGCATGGCTTGCCCAAAAAAGCCCTAAGGTGGGAGGTGTCGCGCGCCGGGCAAGCCTTTCCCCATCTGTATACGGCGCTGCGCCGCGAGCTCGTCTCCCAGGTCGTGGAGCTGGCCCTCGATAGTGACGGCATTCACCAACTGCCTGAAGGATTCTGACTGAATGGACCATCGGGCGTGTAGGTGTGCCACATCGAGCTGGAACATGTTCAGCGCATCGACGCGCGGTGCCGCGCCCGAGCGCGGTTTCGCCCCTCCCGGCGCCGAGGAGCGTTACTCGCCGGATCTGCGGCTCGAGCCCGTGCACCTGGATCTGGCGCTGGTCGTGGAGGTGCCCGGGCGCAGGCTCGACGTCAAGCTGGGCGTCACCGTGCGCGCTCGCGCCAGCGGTGTGCGCAGCCTCGCGCTCGACGGCGTCGATCTACGAGAGCTGCGCGTGGAGCTGCCCTCTGGCGGGCACAGCTCCTACGACGGCCGCGCGCTGCTCTTGACGTGGGACCAGCCGTTTCAGTCGGGGGAAGAGCGCCAAGCGCTGCTCGAGTACAGCGTCGTCGATCCGGTGACTGGCGTCTTGTTCTCGAGCCCGGACGCTGCGTATCCCGACGCTCCAACCCTCGCGGTGACGGATCACGAGACCGAGCGGGCCCGCTACTGGTTGGCCTCGGTGGACCACCCGTCGGCACGCCCCACGCTCGACATTCATGTGCGGAGCGACGCTCGGTTCACGCTCCTGGCCAACGGGGCGCTCGTCGGTGAAGAGCACCACGCCGGTGGCCAAAAGACCGCGCACTTTAGGCAGGCCGTGGGCTGCCCGAGCTACCTGGTGTGTTTTGCCGCGGGCGACTTCGTGCGCTGGGACGGTGAGCCGTTCGAGGGGGTGCCCATCGCGGCGTTTGCGGCTCGGCCCTTCACGGCGGAGCACGTCGAGCGCAGCTTCGGGCGCACGCGTGACATGCTCGGCTTCCTCACGCGGCGGCTGGGTGTGCCCTACCCGTTCGCCAAATATTACCAAGTTGCTGCCGAAGGCATCGGTGGCGCCATGGAGAATATCTCGCTCGTGTCCTGGGACGACCGGTTCCTGCTCGACTCGGTGCTCGAGACTGAAGAGCGGCAGCTCGTCGACGTGGTCAACGTGCACGAGATGGCCCACAGCTGGTTCGGCGATTACGTGGTGTGTCGCGACTTCGCGCACGCCTGGTTGAAAGAGGGCTGGGCCACCTACCTCGAAAGTTGTTGGCTCGAGCATCAAGAGGGCCCCGACGCCCTGGCTTTCGACCTGTGGAGCAACGCGGACGTGTACTTTGCCGAAGTCGACGAGAAATACCGGCGGCCGATCGTCACGCGCAAATACGATAGCCCCTTCGACCTATTCGACGGTCACCTGTATCCAGGTGCCGCCCTGCGCATCCACATGCTGCGCAAGGAGCTGGGCGACGAAACGTTCTGGGCGGCGGTGCGGGACTACATCACGGAAAACGCCGGCCGAGCCGTCGAAACCGACGATTTTCGGCGCGCGCTCGAGGCGCGCTCGGGGCGGAGCCTGGAGCGATTTTTCGAGCAGTGGTTCTATCGGCCTGGGTACCCCGATCTCCAAATCACGTTTCGTCACAATCCCGAGGCGCGCGAGGGCGTGTTCGAAATCGTGCAAAAGCAAGCCGACGAGAAGTCCGGGGAGGGCGCTTTCGATTTCGAGCTGGTGCTCGAGCTCGTCGCTCCAACGCTCGGGCAAGTGGCAAAGCTCGAGCACACGACGGTCCAGGTGTCGGGCAGGCGCACCCTCGTGGTGGTGGCCCTCGAGGCGCCACCCGAGTTGATCCGCATCGATCCAGAGGGGCGCGTGTTGATGCGGCTCGATTTCGATCCGGGCCTGCCTCGCCTCATGCGTCAGCTAGAAGCCAGCGACGCGCGCGGTCGCATCCAGGCCGGGCTATGGCTGGTCACCCACTGTGGCCGCAGCGGCGTGGAAGCTCTGCGCAACGCCTTCGAGGCCGAGCCGTACTGGGGCGTGCGGGTCAAATGGGCCGAGGCGCTCGGCAAAGCCGCGTCGGAAGCCGCGCTCGAAGCCCTGCTCGCTCTGGCTGAAAGCCATCGCGATCCGAAGAGCCTCGCCCCGCTCTTGCGCGCGCTCGGCAAGTACCGCGACCGGCGTGCTGGGGCCGTGCTGCAGCGCCGGCTCGACGCCGGGCTGCCGTACCGCGCAACAGAGGCGGCGCTCGAAGCGCTCGGCGCCCAGCGCGAAGACGCCCCCCTCGGCGTGCTGCTCGTTGCCGCGCAGACCGCCGGTTTTGGCGGGCACGCGCAAGCCGGGGCGCTGCGCGCTCTCGGTGCCACACGGCAGGCCGAAGCTCTCGAGCCTCTCGTCAGGGCTCTGAACCGCGGCGTGGTCCCCAACAAGGTTCGTTACGCTGCTGCCGAAGGCCTCGGCGCGCTCGCCGCCACGCTGTCCGATCGGCCGCGAGAGAGGGCCATCGAAGCTCTCGTCGACGCGCTGCGGGACCCCACGCCCAAAGTGCAGCTCGCCGCTGCCCAGGCGCTGGGCCGCGCCAAGGCCAAATCGGCGGAGCCCGCGCTCGAAGCTCTGGCGCGCCGTTTGGCCCACCAAGACGCCTCCAAGGTGCGGCGCGTGATGCGCGAGCTGCGCGAGGCAGCCAGCGATCCGGGCCACCACCAAGAGCTCGATCAGCTTCAAGAGCGGGTGCGCAAGCTGTCCGCGCAGGTGGACGAGCTGGAAGCCCGGATGAAAGCCAAACCCGCGGGCAACTGACCCGAAGCGGGACGCCTCTTGCCATGCCGCGAGCGGCAGGTGGGGGGCCGGGCTCACGCTGCGCGTCGCCCCTCGGATCATCGGGACCATGAGGGTCCGCACGGCCGTTCGCGGAGGTCAGTTTTTCCGCGCGCGGGCCCCGCCCCGAACTCGCGCGCGGCGCTGCGCTTGCTTGCTCAAACACAGGGTCCCCTCCCG
>JANOIG010000068.1:0-75630 GCA_031407405.1 Deltaproteobacteria bacterium | reverse complement strand
TCATGAACGCCTGCGACGCGACGCCGTCCGCCGCTACCGCGCTGCCCGCGTTGAACCCGTACCAACCCACCCACAGCATGCCCGTGCCGATCATGGTGAGCACCAGGCTGTGCGGCGCGAAGTGTTCGGTGCCGAAGCCCTTGCGCTTGCCAATGATGAGGGCGAGCACCAGCGCCGACCAACCCGAGGACATGTGCACCACGGTGCCGCCCGCGAAGTCGATCGCCTTGATGGAGGCGTTGGCGTTCCAAACGCCGTTCATTAGCCCGTCCGCGCCCCACACCATATGGGCGAGGGGGAAGTAGACGACGAGCAACCAGCCGGCAACGAACAGGAGCAAGGCCTTGAACTGCACGCGCTCCGCGATGGCGCCGACGATCAGCGCAGGGGTGATGATGGCGAACATCAGCTGGTACATGGCGAACGTATTCTGGGACACCCAGACCGAGTATGCGCCGTTCGGCGCAGTGCCCACGCCGTCGAGGAACATGTACTTCAGGCCGCCAATCACTGGCGAGCCCGTGTCAAAACACAAGCTGTAGCCGAAGGCCCACCAGAACACCGAGACGACTCCGGCGATGCCCATGCACTGCGCCATGATCGACAGCACGTTCTTCGAGCGGACCAGGCCGCCGTAGAAGAGCGCGAGACCCGGCAGCGTCATGAACAGCACGAGAGCTGCACAGACCATCATGAAACCGTTGTGACCGGGACCGGACCCCGCAATCTTGGACGTGGCGTCATCGCCCCGTGCCCCATTGTTCACATACGCTTCCAGGTCGGCGATGCGCTTCTCGAGATCAGCGCTGGTAACAGTAGCGGCCGCGGTGTCGGAATCGGCCTGAACGGATTCCGGCAAGGCGAGCACCACAAAACAACTGACGATGAATGCCACAAGGGCGACCCACAGCCTCTTCATGACCGCAAACTCCTGGTGAGGTGCTCCACTGGAACGGACAGCCGGAAGGCAGGGCCCGGTTTTCGGAGCAATTTCTTAATCCCCCAATCAGGCCTCTTACGTATCTGAGCAACGTCTGGATTGTTTCGGGAACGTTACTTGATTCAGAAGCTGAAGTTGACGCGGCGGGACGTCGCGAATCGAGACACTTACGGTGGATTACGACGCTGCCGTCGCGTCCGCGACCACCGTCGGCCCCTTGAGCTGGGCCAACCAACGCCGCACGCTGCCCCCGATGACGAAGGCAACTCCCACGATGAGCAGGCTGGTGACCACCAAGTTCACCCAGCCGGTGACTCGAGTCGCGGCCACGGCGGTCATCGGCCAGTAGATCCTGCGCACGCTCTCGACCCCGCCAGCGAGAGTCGTGACGGTCAAGAAGCTGAGCGGCAACAGCGTCACCAGCGCGTACTGCCGCTTGGGCGCCTCGCGCAGGACGATGGTGGTGCCGACACACAGGGCCGTGCACGCGAGCAGCTGATTGGCGACACCGAACATGGGCCAGATGGTGGAGATGCTACCGGTCAGAATGAAATACGCCCAACCGCTCACGATCAGGCCAGATGCCACGATCCCCCCCGTGCGGCTGGAGGAGCGCCCGAGCTCGGCGTGCACACGGCCGAGGAGCTCTTGCATCAAAAAGCGCCCGATGCGCGTGCCCGTGTCGATGGTGGTCAGGATGAACAGCGCCTCGAACATGATCGCAAAGTGGTACCAATAGGCGAGCAAGCTACTCATGCCGGGCAGGCCGCTGAAGACCCGCGCCATGCCCACGGCCAGCGACACGCCCCCGCCCGTGCGCGCCGCCACCACCTCGCCCGCACCTTGGGAAATGGCGGGCAGGTCTTTCACGGTAATGCCGAGGCGCGCAAAATCCACGTCAGTGAGCGTGAGGGCTTGCGCTGAAGCGGGGTCGACAGAGTAGTCGAGGCGCGCCAGCACTCCGCTGGAGAGCGCGAGCAGCTTGGAGGCCGGGAAAGCCTCGTTCGCGAGGCTGGTGAGCGGCTGCGTAGCGCCGAGGCCGAGAATTTGCCGATCGTGGGAGGTCAGTGCGGCCTCCGCTCGCGCCAGATCTTCTGGCGAGCGAGCCAGACCGGCATTGCGCGTGGCAGCCGACGCCACCATGGCAACCTTCGGATCCGTGTTGATGGCGACGTAGTCGGCCGGAGGCATGACACAGGCCGCGATGAGCGCGGTGATCCCCACCAAGCCTTCCATCAACATCGAGCCGTAGCCAATGACGCGGGTATGGGATTCCCGCTCGATCATTTTGGGTGTGGTGCCGCTCGCGACGAGCGCGTGGAAGCCGCTGATGGCGCCACAGGCGATGGTGATGAACACGAACGGAAAGAGTGGCCCCTTGATGATCGGCCCGCCCCCGTGGATGAACTCCGTGACCGGCGGCATCTCGATTTGCGGCTGCACGATCAAGATCCCGAACACGAGCAGCATGATCGTGCCGATCTTCAGATAGCTCGACAGGTAGTCGCGCGGACACAAAAGGACCCAGACGGGCAGCACGCTGGCCACGAAACCGTAGGCGGCGATCATGAACGTCAAGGTCGTGCGCGAGTAGCGGAACCAATTGGCGTAGGCAGAGCCCGCGATGGATTCGCCCACGACCAGCGCCACACCGAGCAGGACCACCCCGATGATGGTCGCCTCGCGGATACCCCGCGCCGACCCCTTGCGGACCCCGTAGATATGCAACCCCATCAAGAGCGCGATGGGGATGGACATGGCGACCGTAAAGACCCCCCAGGGACTTTCGGCGAGCGCCCCCACCACCACGTTACCCAGACCCGCCAAGGCGATCACGATGATGAACAGGATGGCGACCGCCGTGACCCCACCCAAGACGGGCCCCAGCTCGACTCGGGCAATTTCGGCCAAAGACCGACCACGCCGGCGCGTGCTGGATACCAGGATGACGAAATCGTGCACGGCACCGCCCAGCACGACCCCAAAAAGAATCCAAAGAAAGCCGGGTAAAAACCCGAACTGCGCGGCGAGCACCGGCCCAATCAGCGGCCCCGCGCCCGTGATGGCCGCGAAGTGGTGGCCAAATAGCACCCACTTGCTCGTCGGGTGAAAGTTGTGCCCGTCATTCAGCTCATACGCCGGCGTGCGGCGTGCATCGTCCAGGCACAGCACCTTGGCGGCGAGAAACGCAGAGTAATATCGGTAGGCTAGGGCCAGCACGGCCAGTGCCGTGAGCAGCCACCAGGCGGCGTTCATAGCGCGGTCGTAACCCAAGAGGCGGCGCGCGCCAAGTGCGCACACTGTTCACTAAACAGCGCCAAGTGCGCGTCTTTGCTGACTCTAGGGCTGTGCACCGGCCAGCGAGCCCTATAACCTTCCTCGCCTGGCGTGCCGCTATTAGGATACGAAGCCCCCATGGCGCCCTCTCACACCCTCGACTTGGTGGGCGTCGCATGGCGGCTTGGTGCGACCCTACTGTTGGTCGTGATCAACGGGTTCTTCGTCGCCGCGGAGTTCGCGCTGGTCACGGTGCGCCGGGCTCGCGTCGTCGAGTTGGCGGAAGAGGGCCGCTTCACGGCGCGCATGGCCAAGCACGTGCTCGACCACTTGGACCAATATCTTTCGGCCTGCCAACTCGGCATCACCCTGGCCAGCCTGGTGCTCGGCGCGCTGGGAGAGCCCGCCGTCTCCACCGTCGTGACCAGCGCGGCAGCTTGGCTCGACATCGAGGTGGACCCGACGTCTCCCTGGCTACGTTGGACGTCGCTGGTCATCGCGTTTACCACCATCACGATCTTGCACATGACGCTCGGCGAACAGGCACCGAAGATGTGGGCCCTGCAGCATGCTCAACCCGCCACGCTTGGTGTGGCCCTGCCGTTGCGGCTGTTCACGCTGGTGTTTTGGCCTTTCATCGTATTCGTGAACAAAGTCTCCAACGGTCTGCTCATCGCCATCGGCATCGATCCCGAAGCCGCCCACGAGCACATCCCGACGCGCGGTGAGCTGCAACGCGCGCTAGATCTGTCGGCGCAAGCCGGGCACATCCCGGAGCAGGGGCGGGCACTGGTGGACAACGTGCTGCGCGCCATCGACATGCAGGTGCGGCACATCGTCGTGCCCCGCATCAACGTCGTGCTCTTGTCACTCAATGCCCCTGCCGATGCCAACATGAAGCTGATGCGCCGCAGCGGCCACTCGCGTTACCCGCTGTGCGAAAAGGAGCTCGACAGCATCGTGGGCTTCGTACACACGCGCGACATCTTTACGCGCGGCGTCTCGAGCCTGACCAACGCGGAGCTCCGCCAGCTGGCACGCCCAGCGCTCTTGGTGCCGGACACGTGGCCCCTCGGGGAGCTGATCGGCAAGTTACAGAGCTCCCGGTCGCACGTGGCCGTCGTCATCGACGAGTATGGCGCCGCGCTCGGGTTGGCGTTCTTGGAGGATGCGCTGGAAGAAATCGTGGGGCCGATTGCCGACGAGTTCGACGAGGCCGTGGGGCCCTTGATCGAGCTCGAGTCGGGCGATTTCGAGGTCAATGGCTCGATGCCGCTGCCGGCTGCGGTCGACCGCTTCGGGCTCACCGTGACCGACCCCGCGGGCAGCACGCTCGGCGGTTACGTGACCAGCCTGCTCGGGCGGTTGCCTCAAAAAGGCGACGAGGTGCGGATTGGAAATTATGACGTCAAAGTGATCTCACTCGTCAGAGGGCGCGCAGTGCACCGCCTGCGGCTATCGAGAAGGTCACCCACGCCGAAGCCGGAGGCGCCGGAGGAAGCGGAGGCGTAAGGGACCACGAGCTCTCCTCGAGGTAGAAGCTGACGCGAGGCTTACCCAGGGGCCCGCAACATCCCAAGTGTTTCAGTCACAGAGAGGTGAGAAACGTAACCTCTACGTCCAACCGATCCGCAGGCGAGGAACGCAGACAGAGGGAGCCATCATCCTCGAGCACTTCACGAGTGGTATCGGAGCAGGCCAAGCAAACCAGCAGAAGGTACATAAGCCGTCGCATCATGACTCTAGTGCAAATAGTAGGTGCAAGTAGTGAGCCAACAAGCGCCGAGCGCTAACGGCGCATCTCACATCGGCTCTGAAGCGCGAATACCGGACAGGGCCGTCACGGTGTGTGCCACTCGCCTGCGCCACGGACAAGCGCTGACCGGCGCCGAACGCCGCGGACTCGAGGAAGCAGGGGCCAGCTACGCCAGCAGCATGGGTCTGGGGCCCCAGCTGCAAGCGGCGGTGGTCGCGTGATCGCCACGCCGACGCGGAGAAGCCATTAGGATTGTCGCTTCGGAACGCCGCCAGCCGCCTTCGCGGCGGCCTCGCGCAGCTTGTCCTTCTTGCTCTTGCGCCGCCCCTTCTGCCCGCCATGCGGATCGCCAGCCGGCGCCACGAGCTCGAGCGGCTCGAAACCGGCGATCTGCTCGAGCGGGATGGCGAGCTGATGGCGCCTCTGGATCAGGCGGAAATGCGCCTCGCTGGCCGCGCTGACAAAGCTCACCGCGACCCCCGTTTCACCCGCCCGACCCGTGCGGCCGATGCGGTGCAAGTATTCGCCAGGTGATCGGGGCAGGTCGTAGTTCACCACCGCGGGCAGCTGCACGATGTCGAGTCCGCGCGCCGCAACGTCGGTGGCGACCAGCACCCGCACGCGTTGCTGCTTGAAGTCGGCCAATGCCTGTGTTCGCGCGCCCGCGCTCTTGGCACCGTGGAGCACCGACGCCGCGATGCCCGCCCGGTCGAGCTTCATGGCTACGTGGTCCGCGTGGTACTGGCTGTCGACGAAGACGAGCACGCGCGACCACACCTCGGTCGCGAGCAGGTGTCGGAGCAGCGGCGTGCGCTTGCCGACATCGACGGCGATGGCGCGCTGCTCGATGAACGCGGCGTGAGGGGCCTGGCCGGCGTCGAGGTCGATGCGCGTCGGCTCGCACAGGAGCGCCTCAGCCAGCGCGAGCACGGGCCCGGGCAGCGTGGCGGAAAAGAGCAGGTTCTGGCGGCAAACGGGCAATAGCAAGAGCACGCGGGCGAGCTCGTCGGCGAAGCCGAGTGAGAAGAGCCGGTCGGCCTCGTCGAGCACGAGCACCTGCACGGACCCGAGCTGGAGCGCGTTCCGGGCCGCGAGATCGAGCAGCCTCCCCGGCGTGGCGACGACTAGATCGGCGCCGCCCCGCAAGGACAGCATTTGCGGGTTGATCGAGACGCCCCCGATGACGACACACGTGCGCGGCGGATTGAGCAGGTGACGCCCCAGGCTCCGAACCGCCTCCGCGATCTGCACCGCCAGCTCGTGGGTGGGCACGAGCACGAGCGCGCGGATGGGTTTCGGTGACCGAGCCGGGCCCGCCGCGAGCTGCTCCAAGAGGGGCAGGAGAAACGCGGCTGTCTTACCCGAGCCGGTCCGCGCGGACGCACAAACGTCAGCGCCGCGCAGGATCGCCGGGATCGCGGCCCTCTGCACCGGCGTCGGCTCGATGATTTGGAGGTCCGCTGCAGCGCGAGCGAGCGGAGCCGACAGACCAAGCTCCGTGAAAGCCTGCCCGCTGCCGCTGTCAACCACGGGGCCAGGCCTGAACGACCAGGTTCCAGGCCAGCTGCGGCAAGCGCATGCGCCCCAGCAGCGTCTTGAGCGCGGGGTCGAAGCGACACGCCAAGCGACTCGAGACCAGGCCCAACCTACCGATCGGGAACGCCGGCTCGTTGACCACGATACAACCGCCCGGCTCGAGCCATTGTTGTCGGTGGCACTCGCGCGCCACCGCGATCAGCTCGGCGGAGTAATCCAGGCCTACATAGCGCTCGAAACGTCCTGCCAGGTATTCCGCGCCGCAGCCGATCTCGAGCAAGCTACCAATCTTGGGAAGCCTCGCCACTGAGCTCAACAGACGATGGCGCCGCGCCGCCCGACTGTAGGGCTGCTGGTCTTTTGCGGAGTAGGTGCGCGCGATGCGGTCGAACAGCTCACGGCGGCCTCTCCGAGCATGATAAATCAGCCGCGCCCACATCCACTTGCGGAGCGTATCACCCCCGCTCGGCGGAATGCGTAGCTCGAGGAAGGCCCGCGCCAGCCCGAAAGCGACGACCGCTAGCTGCGCCGTGGCCGCCAAGGACCAGCGGGGCATCTGCGCAAGGAGTGCTCGCATGGGCGGGCGCGACACTCCCGGCCCCGCCCACGCTTGTCAATGCCCAGCAGATGGCCATGTGGCCGAATCACAACCGTCGGATCTCGCTGCTGCTGCTGCTGCTGCTGCTGCTGCTGCTGCTGCTGCTGCTCCCACCTGGCGGATCGCCGAGCCGCGCCCGAGTTTGCTACAAGACCGCTCGCATGCGTATCGCAACCTGGAACGTCAATTCATTGAACGCGCGGCTGGAAAAAGTGGGGTGGTGGCTAGATCGCGCGTTGCCCGACGTGCTCTTGATGCAAGAGACCAAGCTCGCCGACGACAAAGTACCGACAGAGCAGTTTGCCCGGCGTGGCTACGAGCTGGCCCACCACGGCGAGGGTCGCTGGAACGGCGTCGCCATCGCCAGCCGCGTGGGCATTCGCGACGTCGTCAAGAACTTCGCTGAGCCGATCCAAAAGCCGCAAACGCCCGATATGGGCGATGACGAGCCGCTCGCGGAAGCCAGGATGATCTCGGCTGTGTGTGGCGAGCTGCGGGTGACCAGCATCTACGCCCCCAACGGCCGCTCCCTGGGTTCCCCAGCCTACCAGGCCAAGCTCGAGTGGTACCAACGCTTGACGCGCTGGCTACGCGAAACACAGAGCCCGGATGCGCCGCTCGTGGTCGGTGGCGACTTCAACATCGCGCCGGCTGACGCCGACGTCTGGAACATCCAGGCGTGTCACGGCGGCACGCACGTCTCGCCCGAGGAGCGCGCGGCGTTTTTTGAGCTCGTGCGCTGGGGTTTGGTCGATGCCTACCGCGTGCATCACCCCGAGCCCAACCGCTACACGTGGTGGGACTACCGAGCCGGAGCCTTTCACAAGAACTTCGGCATGCGCATCGATCACTTGCTCGTGACGCCCTCCGTCGCAGAGCGTGTGCTCTGGTCGGAAATCGACCGGGAGGCGCGCAAAGGCAAGCCGATCCCGTCCGATCACACGCCGCTCGTCATCGACATCGATCAGGCCGGCGTGGCCTTTGACGCCGGATGGTCGGGCGCCGAAGCTCGCATCGCCACACGTCGGGGCTGATTCGAGGCTTCCACGACCGCCAGCGTTAGTCGATGGCGAAGCAGTAGATCGATCCGCGCCCGCCACCTTGGCTGACCGTGCCCGCTTGAAAGTTCATGCCCGGTGTCGGCTCGCCGCAACCGGTGTCGTGCGAGCTCGACCAGGATTGCGGCGCAGCGCCGCCGCCGGCGCGGTTCGAGTGCCCGTTTCGCGTCGTGCCGGTCTGCGCCGTCCAATCGCTGCAGGTCCCGCTGGCGGACACGGTGCCATCCGCGTTGCTGCCGGTGATGATGTCATGCAGAACGGGTTGGGCGGGCACTTGAGCACCGGTCTCGTCGAGCGCGACGGTAAAGTCGTTGGTGGGCCAGGTCATGTTGAGCGTGCCCGTCATGGGATTTTGCTGGTCATGGAGCTGCGTCACATCGTTCGCGATGATGCGGCCAACGGCGTTGCGCCAAGGGCCGTCGCCAATGCGCTCGCGCGCGCCTTCGGTGCTCGTGCTCAGGTAGGCGCGCCAGGTCTTGGCGCCCAGCGCGGCGGAGGCCTCTGCGGCCAGAGTCCGGCAGAATTCGTCCGCCCCGGCGATGCCGTCGAAGTCCCCACCGCTGCCGCTGCCACGACTGGTCACGAAGAAGCTCATGCTCGTGTCATCGCCCGCGTCGACGCTCGCCGGCGCTCCCGCCGTGCCGGTGCTGCCCGCGCTGGCCGTCCCACTTCCCCCAGCGGCCGGGGCCCCGCCTTGATTGAGGCCGATATTACCGGTGCCTCCCTCTGTGCCCGCGCTGCCGGTAACGCCACCGGCGCTCGCCAGGCTGCCCGAGCCCGAACCACCTCCCGCGCCCGCCGCTGGGTTGTTGCTGTTGACGCCAGTCTGCGTCGTACCGCCAGCCGCGCCGGGCGACGAATCGTCACTCGAGCAGGCGCCGAGCAACAGGGTGAAAGCAACACTGGACAAGCTGATGGCCCGCATGAAAACCTCGCAAGAATAAGTCTGCGGCATGCGCTAGCACGGTTTGTCGCCGCCCAAGGGGCCTGAAAGGCGCTCCGAGCAGCTCATGGTCGAGGCACCGGATATTTTTAGCGCGCTCAAACTATGCCGCGTGGCGACCGGCTTCCCGATGATCGGCATAGGGCGCGGGCGGGCTCCCCTGTTGGCCTTCGATGACCCAGCGGTAGATGTCGAGGGTGCGCTGGGCTTTGATGTCCCAGGTCAAGTTCTCGAGCGCATAGCGCCGGCCGCGTTCGCCATACAGCTGGGCCAGCTCGGGGGCGCCCGCAAGCTTTTCGAGCTCGCCTTGGAACGCCGCGGTCAGCTGTTCGCGCGGGCCGACCGGAACTCTCACGCCACGCCCATTGGCGAGCAGCTCCGCGGGGCCGCCGTAGTCGGCGGCAACGCAGCACAAGCCGCTGGCCATGGCCTCCACGATCACACCAGCGCCCAATTCGCGGATCGATGGGAAGACGAACACGTCACTTTGGCGCATCAGCTCGGCGACTTCAGCCTGCGATTTTTTGCCCACCATTTCCACGACTCCCGATAGGCCATGCTCGGCGATCTGACGCTCCATGCCCTCCCGCTCAGGGCCCTCGCCCACGATGAGCAGGCGATGCTCCCGAAGCTGGGCGCTACGGGCGAAGCAGTCGATGGCGAGGCCCGGTAACTTGTACGGGACGAGTCGCCCCGCAAATAAGAACGTCATCCGGGACCCATTGCGGGCCTCAGAAGGGGCGCGAAACAGCTCCGGATCGATGCCGACCTCCGGGAAGTTGATGGCTCGGGCGCGCGCTTCTTTGGGCAGGTCGTCCAGAGTGTGCTGAAAAGCCGCCAAGATGGCGGCGCTCTTGTCGTAGCTCGAGCGGTGATACGGCAAGTACCGATAGGCTTCACGTAGCTTGACCAGCCATTCCTTCTCGCGGTCGCGCTCGGCGCCATAACCTTCGGGCCACGCCAAGCCGCCATTCAGCGGCCCCAACACGAAGGGCACCGGGCACTCGCTGGCGATGGGGCTGGGCAAGGTGGGCGACATGGGGGTCAGGCGGTGCACCACGTCAAATTCGCCCGCCTTCAACGCCGGCCCAAAGTGGCGCCACACTTCCCACTCGAAGGCGAGATACGAAGGGTAGTTCATCGCGATGTTGGTGGTCCACCCGACTTCGTTGCCGCCCCGAATCCAGGTGTTGAGCTTGTACAGCCGCTTCGCGACGTATTCATTGTCGACGTACTCGACCTTGGCCTGTCCGAAACCGGCTCGTTCGATGTGAGGCTGGTTGCGCACGTGCGTCGCGACCGTCACGTCGGCGTGCTCGGCGATGGCCAGGGCAGCTTTGTAGCCAACCACCGGCAGCGAGGGCCAGTCGGGGTTACAGTCGTCGGCAAGGATTAAGGCTCGTATGCGTCGGGTCATGGCTTTATGGCGAGTGCATTGCACGAGTCAGGCCAACACCCGATGCTGCCCAATTCAGCTGGGCCGGTGCCTTCCGAGGGGTCCGCCGCCGTCCGTTTCCAGTGGAACCCGCGAAGCCCGCCTGAAGCTTGCCGGCGCGCACACGGGGCGTTCGTGCTGGCTGCGACAAAAGCGCGTGACCATGCCAGCGAACCTAGCTGTTCCTGACTGAGGACGGCTCTCGACCGGCCAAACGTGCAGTCAAGGGAGGCGCGGTCAGCAAGCTGCGCAACGCCGCGACGAGAAATGCGGAGGTCCGGACGGGAGGGCTGGCGTAAAAAGTCGCCCAAGCATCGGCTTTGTGTTCGCTGTACTGCGCCTCCCGATCGGCGCGTTGCTCCAGGTAAGCGAGACGAACGGCGTGGCCAATCATCGCGTCCAGGGCGCAGGCATCTTGGATCTTTAGGGTGGGATTCTGACGAAAGAAGCTGGCCAGGACCCGCAGTGACTCGATGTTGAGCTGACGGTATTCTGCCGCAGGGATCTTGTTGAGCAAATGCTCGAGCCACAGGGCAAACGACTTTTCGCCGGGCGTGGTGTCGCTCAATACGACGCTGCTATCCATCCGGTTACGGCGCTCCAGCTTCTCTCCGATGATGAGCGAAGGGGTATGGCGAAAGATATTCCAAACCTCCCCATAGAACTTCTGGGGCCGCCGGTCGATGATACCCCCATGCTGACGCCACGCGAGCCAGCCGTCGCCTGAGACGCGCAGCTTTTCCAAGCCGAGGTCCTGCTTCCAGTCGAGCGCCCCGAGCGTAGCCTCGGCGTGGAGCTGCTCGAGCTGTTGGGGGAGTGCTTCGATGGCGTGGTACTCGGCCAGCACCAGCTCCAGGCGCTGCTGGATGACGGAGGGGGGCAACGCCATCAATGCCTCGTAGCCTTCACCGGGCGTCAGCTCCTCCTCGCGCGCCAATTGGCTGCTCAGGAGCAAGATGAGGTGGCTCACGCGTATGGTGAGCAACTCGCTGAACAGCTCCGGCCGTGCCTTGATCAGCAGGCTGACGTACAGCAAGAGCTCCTGAGTCAACACGCGGTCCCGCACGTCGTCGCGGCAGAAGGTATTGATCTTGGCCAGGAGCTCGTGGTCCGGAATGGGATGGGCGATCAGTGACTCGTCGCTATAGGCGCGACCCACCTGGATGTTCTTTTGCCGCACCAGGATCGCCCCCACGGCGAGATTGAGGTCCCCATCCACCTTGCCGAGGAGGCCAGCGGCACGCCGCACGATGGCCCAGAGCCGACGCCGACCGGCCTGCTCGTAAACTTCCTCGATGAGGTCCCGAAAGGATTCGGTGGTGCCGCGCATCGCAATCACCGAGTCCAGCGACTGCATGCGCGCCAGGGCGGCCAAGAGCTCGATTTGCTCGTACAGGTTGTCGGTCTCGGCGAGCCGAGCGATTAACGGGGTCGCGTCGGCGGTGATGTCGATGGCCAGCTCGGCGGTGGAGTCGAGGGGCTGCTGATTGCCCGGCTCCGAAAGCACTACCGGACGCGTCAAGCGGGTGGCCAGAGGCGCCTGCGCCAGCTTCAGCTCGTGCAAGTCGTCAATGCGCTCGAAAGACGCGGTGGCCATCAACTCTGCCAGGCGCCCGCGTTTGACGGGGACATCCCCCACGCTACCGGACGCGATTTGCTGCATGAGGCGATAGAATGACGTGCGATCCGCATCCATGAAGTTGCGCGTCAAAAGCACGGTCACTGTCGGGCGGCCCGCCTGAGTCCAGTTCAGATACAAATAGGCGAGCTCGCTTTCGAAACGCCGCACCACGAAGTCCAGGTCGTACGCCAGGAAAAATTCCTGTTGAATGAAGAACGCGGCCAGACACACCACGGTCTGGCCGCGCAGTTGATAGAAACGGCTGGTCGTGAGGCTCTTCAATGCTCGCGCAGACCGGCCGGTGAGACCGAGCCGCCGGTTACTGCCCACCTCGCCGTGCGCCACGGCGATGTCGTGCGGCAGGTACACGACGACGGGCGCGATATCGTCTAAGGTTTCGGTGAGCACGCCGTGCGCGGCAAGCTCGGCTTGCAGGGCCTCGTCCTCGGCCAAGAACACCAGCTGGACGACGGGTGCTCGGGGCGGCTTGTGGCGCCTGCGCCCGAGGGGATCGATGTCGCTCGGCAAGAGCAGCCCGTCCCGCAGCATGCGGCCGAGCAGGTACAGACTCTGCGCCCAGACCAGCGGCACGTTGCCGTTCGGCACCCGCGCTTCTGAACCCGGGTTGGCCCTCTCGCCGGCGATGGCGGCCTCGGGCACGTAATACAGCTCGGGGAGCAGCTGATGCCCGTCTTTCTCGACCAGCACCGACTCGAGCCGCAGCTCATATTCGACGATACCCGCCGAATCGCCACGCAGGATACTGTCCAGGTAGAGGTACGCAAAAAACAGCGGCCACTCGGACTCGATGTGCTCAAACCGTTTCAGCTCCTGCTGCTCATAGTGCAGCCGGCCTTCATCCTCGAGCACGGTTTGATGCCCGTCGCGCAGAAACCTCTTGAGCCCGTAGCGGCCTTGTAACTTGGCCACCACCTCCGATCGCACCCGCTCCGCAAGTGCGACATCATGCACGGCAAAGGCGGGGTAACCAATCACGCTGAGCAGCGCCGCGTCCGTCTCTTTCGTGTTCGATTCGCGAGGAAGCATCGAGTAGAGCGTGATGTTGGCCTGAGCAATGTTGTCGGGCGCCACGTGCAAGACGGATTGCTGCGAGCCTTTGGCGCCAAACAAGTTGAAGCCCGACAGCGCTTCCAGGGCAGCTTTGGCCATGCCCACCGAGCTGGCGTTGATTTCCACGCTGCCGTGGTTCAGCTTGTCTCCACGCTCCCAGATGCCGTAATCCGGAGTGCGGTAGGCGCGTTCGATATAGTAAATCAGGTTCTGGACGAAGTTGACTTCGTCAATGGTCCAGATCACGTCGAGGCCCGAGCTGATCATCTGGGCCAGCATCAACAAATAGAGCGAAGTAGCGTCGATCTGCAGGTGACCCCAGCCTGTGTCGCTGACCACGAGCCCACCGGTTTCGGTGTCGTACTTGGCGTGCAGGGCGTCCTTCGGGTGGCGGCTGTACTTGAAGGCCTCGACTTTGCCTGACTGAGCCATCATCGAGCGCAACAGGCCGCGCATCAGGTGTATCGTGCGGTGCGAAAGCTCGTAGCCGCGGCCCCCGTCATCGTCGAGTGCGCGGTACGCGAGGGACAACCCCCAGACCGCCAGGATGCTGTACACGTTGTCGCGGACCCAGGCGTCGCGGTAGTCGCCGTGGATGGTCACGGCGATGCTGGCGGGCAAAAGCCCCGTCACCGGGTGTTGCTTGTCGAGGATGAGGGCGTCTACTTCGCGATAGTAGGCGTCCAAAGTCGCCCGTAAACGAATGCTCTCCATCGGCGATATCCGCTAGTGTCCTGTCTCAGAAGTAACAATCGTCGCGGCTTGTCGGGCTGAGCAGAACAAGCGACTTCGAGCGAAGGACAGGACACGTGGGCGCCGAAGGCGCCGCAGAAAACAAGGTAGTGTCGCGTCCAAAGTGGCCCGTGGCTTGGCCAACGCGGGCCGCCACAGGCGGACCGGCTCGCGTTGGCCAGGATTACTACTTCTGGGGCGCGACACTAGCTCAACTCCGAAGCAGCGCGCTACGAAAGTGGTCTTGCACCGTTTCGTTCTTGAGCTTGCCCCAGAACGCGCTAATGCCGAGCCAAATGGACAACCCGTTCAGGTCCTTGAACATGGGCGGGATGTAGCGCGGCGGCCGCACCAGACCTTCGTGTGCGTGCTCGGCGAAGGTGTGCAGGTCCTCGAGCGCGACCTTGCCCACATACAACCAGCGGATCAAGTCTGCTCGCCCCACCGCGATGGCGGAGGTCAAGAAATTGAGAGTCGACACGATTCCGTAGGTATAAACGATGTCCTTCGTGAAAGGAGCACCCCCCGAGGTCACGCCGCCGCGAAACACGCGTTGCGTGTTCCAGAAACAAGTCTCATCGTCATAACCTTCAGTGCGAAACCACTCGAACACTTCCAGGAAATTCGCGCCGTCTTCGGCCTTGTCCACGGCCAACACGCGGTCGTTGAGGCGGCGTGCGCGGTGCGGGTGGCTGGTTAGAGTCAGCACTTCGAGCAGCGCCGCTAGCCCCTCTTGAGTGGAGGCGACTCGTGGCGGACCGATACTGAGCCAGCGGGCCACGGGCTGCGCCTGGCCATTCATGCTGGTGGCCACGTGGACCCAACCCTCATGAACTTCGAGCAGCTTGAGGTCCCGCTCGCTAAACAGCGCACCCCGCCGTATCTTGATGTAGTCGCTGCCCGCAGCGGCATCCGCGACGATACCGTCATCGAGAATGACGCGCACCGCGCGCTCGCCAAAGTAATCCGCCAAACGCGCGTTCAAGACCTCGACGGCGCGCTCCGCCGTGATGTCGCGAGGCATCTCCACCCCCAGCACCGAATCATCGAGGCCGGTCAAAATGTCGTACATCTGCTGCGACACGTCCCGGACCTGGGTATCCCCGCCATGGAACGTGTCCTTGGGCGAGCCGTACAACGAGCGGCTCAGGTCGTAAAAGCGCGTCGTGCCGCGGGCCACCAACATGGCCACCACGTCGATGTACTGCTCGGCCGTGTGCTTCAGAATCTGACCGATGCCATCATTGCCAAGGTCCGCTTGGACGTCCAAAATGATGGCCGCAAACTCGGCCTGCTTGCTGACTGGGTCAAACCCCAGGCTGATGCGCCCGTAGTCTTCGGGGCTGACCACGGGCAATTTGCGCCAGCCCGAATCCCGGCAGCCCTCGAAGACGCTGACGTCCCATTTGATCGCGTTCAGCACTCGGATGGGGCGTTGAGCGTCGACCAGGCGCTGAGCCAGCCGCGAAACACGCTCCTTGTACGATAACCAGGGGCGCGTCGCTCGCGGAGATTCGGCCATTTCCCTCACATTTCTACCTCGAGCGCGGAAACGGAGCAAGCAACGGGCGGTCCATGTAGGTCCAGCTCGAGGGGAATGGCCCTCCCCCCGCCCAGTCAGTCCTCGCGGGCCGCGGCGTCTGCGAGGGGAGGGCGCCCCTTCCCGGCGTCGAATTCGGCCTTTTCGAGCCTGTGCGCGCGCGGGCGAGGAATGTGGTCCGGAAACGACGCCGAGACTGCGCCATCGCCACCCGACAGGGTCTCGGGCGGCGCCGTGGCCCGGCACGGAGGCGCGAGCCTCGGGCTGGGCGACAAAGCGACGGAGGGCGGTGGCCATGGCTCGCGCCCGAGGCGCACCCACCGGGTCCAGATCGGCAGCGTTGCGAGAGGCGATCGGCGGCGGGTCGGGTTCGAGGCCGAGGCCAGTGAGGATCGGTTTGCGGTGTGCGGAGCCACGAGAATCTGGTGAAGCTTCAGTCGTTGCCGCGACCACGCGTTGTCACTCCTTGAAGTGCGCAGCGAACGCTCGGGCTTCTGGGTGGAGGGATGTCGAGGCGTATTCCGGTCCCTGCTGACCGAATCCAAAGCGCATCTGTCCGCGCCCTCCGCTCGGTTGGCAGTCGGCGGAAAGACCCCGGCGACGAAGCCCGCTGCGCGCCCTGCCCACGTCTTCGATCACTTCGACAAATTGCATCGGTCCGCCGCAGCTCGAAAACCCGCCCGGGGCGTGGTGTGCGGCGCCAACGCGAGTTCTTGATGTCACGCACCCGCGGCATGCCTCCCGAAGCCAGCAACAGGTCACACCCACCACGCGCCGGGTGGTGGAAGCGTTCCGTACGAAAAAACCCACGCACCCGAGGCGAAAGCGCGGCCGGCCTGTGCCCATTCGCTGCGCCATCTCCGGCGCACCGCACAAGGAGAATGGGATCGTGGAAAATACAGACATCAAAGCCATCAATTCTGACAACTCGACCGTGGAGCTGGTCGATTCGCTCGACGCGTACGAGCAGATCGGCCCCGAGCTTCGGGCATTGGGGGATGACGAGGTCATCCCCATCAATGTCGACATCATGCTCACGGTCACCACCGTGCTCGGCTCCATCCTGGAGATTCGGCAACTTCGGGCCGAGCTGGTGGAAAAGCTGCCGAGCTTCGACGTCCAACGTTTCCACAGGTCGGAGGTCTATGCTCGCAAGGATTTCCAAAGCTTCCGGGAGGCTACGCCGTCGGAAAAAAGTACATAACCTCCAGACTACGCAACAGTCGATCTACAACCAAAGCGGATTTCGGTCATCGCTGGCAATTGGCGAAGCCGCTCGGCCTGCAACCAGTATTCGATTGGCATCGAGATCGCCAATCCTGGCCCGCTGCGCCAGAAGGGCAGCGCTTTCGTCGACACGATCAACGGAAAACCATGGGAGGGCGGGGTGATCGAGGCGTTGCACAACCTCGAAGCGCGGCACGTAATCGCGCTCGAGAGAGTTCCGAAACACTTCCGCATACTCGGGCGCCGTATCCAAGCAGCGCTCGCCCTGTTCCGTAGCGGTCCACCCCCGGGAGTGGGGGACACCGCGGAGTGTGAGGTCGAAGGGGTACCTTTGCACACCGATTCTCCTGCGCACCGGGCCCGACGACACGTTTCCTTAAAGTTTGCTCTCAATCACCCGTCACTGATGGCAACGCTTAGTGAAACTGACGCCCGACTGGGCTTGCATCACATGACAAACGAGAAACGAGAAACGCGCTCCATCAACCTCCGCGACGCCTGGGAAGAGCTAAGGCGCGTACGCGCGACCATCGAGGAGTACTTCGCGGGCAGCCCCGAGGAACTGCGCACCGCGGCCACCATGACCGCGCTCGAGCTCGCGGAGAATGTCCTGAAGTACGGCGCGGGGTCGGGGTCCGGCTTGGTGGCCATGACAGAAGAAGCCGGCGAGGTCATCATCTCCACACAGAACCGCGTGCATTCGGTGCAAAAAGCCTTGGCCGTCCAGGAGCGCATTCAGCATATCGCCGCGAAGGGGGCTCGCGAGCTGTACGTCGCACGCATGCTCGAGATCATGGAGCGGCCGAGCGCAGAGGCGACGGGGCTCGGCCTCTTGCGCATCGCGTACGAGGGCTCCTTTCGACTGAGCTGCGAAGTTTTGGGAGATCGGCTCCACATACAAGCAAGAAGGAGACTCGATGCGCTACCAGGCTGACGATCTTACGATCGAATCATTGCCCGGGCAGGACTCGCTCGTCATTCGCTGGCTGGGCCGCAGCGACGGCGCCGACCCGAGCCGTGCCCTACAGCCGCTGCTCGACGCGGTGGCCGCGGATTTGCAGAGCGCCCAGTCAGTGGAGTTTGACTTTCGTTCGCTCGAGTACATGAATTCCTCAACGATTCGGCCGATCCTGAAGCTGATCCAGCGGGCCAGCAGCAGCGCCACCAGCGTGCGGCTCATCTACGACAAGAGCAAGAATTGGCAGCGCCTATCGTTCACCGCGATTGGCGCGGCGCTGACCAGCTTCGGCAACGTAGAGTTGTCTGCTTGAAGCGCCTGCAGCAGGTCGACCTGCTCCTCGTCGCGACGTTTCTTTCGGGCTCAGCCGCCTGCACGCGAACCCCAAGTGCCAGCGAGGTCAGCCCGACCGAGCAGTCCGGTGGCGCGCGCGAACCCGTTGACGCCGTTACAGAGCCGATCTTGCCGCTTCGCGCGGGTCCGGCACAAAGCCAACGCCTGGTGGAGCTCGGCTCGCGGTTGTTTCATGACCCGCTTCTGTCTCAGGATGGCAGCGTGGCCTGCGCGAGCTGCCACGACCTCGCGAATGGCGGTGACGATGGCCGAGCGCGCTCGCTCGGCGTCGGGCAAAAGGAGGGAACGATCAACGCCCCTACCGTCTTCAACGCCGCGCTCAACCTGGCCCAGTTCTGGGATGGCCGTGCTCCGACACTCGAGGAACAGATCGATGGGCCCATCACGCACCCGCGGGAGATGGCCAGTGACTGGGAGGCAGTGGAAAAAAAGCTGGCCGCACACCCCGAGTACAAGAGCGCATTCGCGGTCGCGCTCGGCCAGAAACCGTCGCGACACGGCGTAAAACAGGCTATCGCCGCCTTCGAACGAACGCTGATCACCGTCGATTCGCCCTTCGATCTCTGGCTCGACGGAGACGCGAGCGCGCTTAGCGCCGAGCAACGCGAGGGCTATGAGCTGTTCAAGGCGGCGGGCTGTGTCGCTTGCCACCAGGGCCAGAATGCCGGCGGCAACATGTACCAGCTCTTCGGCGTGTTCGGAGACTATTTCCAAGATCGCGGCCAGGTGACGGAGGCCGACTATGGGCGCTTCAACGTGACCGGGCAAGAATCGGACCGCCATGTGTTCCGCGTTCCAAGCCTGCGCAACGTCGAGCTCACCGCGCCTTACTTCCACGACGGCTCGGCAAGGACCTTGAACGACGCCGTCAAAGTGATGGTCAAGTATCAGCTCGGCAAAGAGCTCTCGGAGGCGCAGGTGGGACTGCTCGTGGAGTTTCTGAAATCCTTGACGGGGCAGAGCAAAATCCTCCTCGCCAGCCGTGAAGCAGGCACCCAACATGAAAAACAATAAGAGCTACAAGGTGCGCGTCGGCGGAACGCTGGCTGCGTCCTCGGCCATCGCCGTCGTCATCGGCTTGTACTTCAAGACTCAGCCCGCCTCGACGGAGCAGCACACACAGCTCGTAGACAGCTTCGGGCGGCTGCACACGCTCAACGCGAAGATCGCAGAAGAAACCCTCACGGCGCGCCACGGCCTCGCACCCAACTACGATCCGCTCACGCGGAGCGCGCTCCATTTCTCCGAGGGGATGAGGCAGCTCGAGCGTGAGCTTCACGCTCTGGCTGCCAGTGACCCGACCCTCGGCTCGGCTCTCGGTCAGCTGCGCGAGCAAACGGCTCAGCGCGGCAGCGCGATAGAGCGCTTCAAGACCCAGAACTCCGTCTTGAAGAACTCGCTCTACTACCTTCCGCTCGCCGCCGACCAAGTGCTCGACTCCCTCGGCATGAAGAGAGAGAGCTCGTCGCAGGTCACGAGAGCTGAAGAGCGGGAACGGTCGGAAAAAGGTGCTGAGCTCGCCAAGGCGGTGTCCGAGCTCGTACAGGTCACCCTGACGCAGAACCTGGTGGGCGGACGCGCAGAGACCCAGCGGGTCGAGCAGCAGCTCCAGCTGGCGGAAGGGTTGCGATCGAAGTTTCCTGCGGAGGCACAGGAGCGGTATCGCCTGCTGGTCGCCCACGCCAAGACCGCCTCCCGGACGCAGCAACAGGTGGATCCCATCGTGCGCAACGACGTGCTCTCGGCGCCCGTGGGTGCCACGTTGAGCCAGCTCGAGCAACGTTATAGCCAGCAGTTCGAATCAGCGCTGCGCGAAGCTGCGGTGTACCGAACCATCCTGTACGGCTGGTCCATCCTGCTGCTCGTCGCGGTGCTGTGGGCAGCCTTCAAGCTTCGCTCGCTCTACTCCGGGCTCGAGAGCCTCGTCTCCGAACGCACGCACAAGCTGAATCAGGCGCTGAAGGAGCTGTGGGGCGAGATGGACCTGGCGAAGAAGATCCAGATTGCCTTGGTGCCGCGCAAGTTTTCGCTACGGGACTGCGACGTCGCTGCGATCATGCGCCCGACGGCGCAGGTGGGCGGCGACTACTACGACACTTTCGAGGTCGACGGGACGGAATGGGTGTTGATCGGTGACGTGTCAGGTCACGGCGTACCGGCTGGCTTGGTCATGATGATGTGCCAAACGTCCGTTCGCTCGGTGGTCGCGGCGCGTCCGAACATCGGCCCCGACGAGCTGCTCACCACGGTCAACCGTACGCTCACTCAGAACATCGAGCGCCTGGGTGAAGACAAATACATGACCATCTCGGCGCTGCGCCGGGACCGCGACGGCAGCTTCAGAGTCGCCGGCATGCATCAGGACTTTCTGATCTACCGTGGCGCGACTGGCCGCGTGGAGCAGCTGCGGGCTCAAGGCACTTGGCTGGGTATTGCCCCGAACATTCGCGGGCTAAACCCGGTCAGAACGCTGAGGCTCGACCCGGGCGACACGCTGGTCCTGTACACGGATGGCATCACGGAGGCGAGCCGCGACGGGAAAATGTTCGACGTCGACGGCTTGGAAGAGATGATGGTGGCCCACGGTAGCGAAAGCGCCGAGCGCCTCCTGGCCGGGATCCTCGCAAAGCTGGAGACGTACGAAGTCAAAGATGACGTGGCCGCGATCGTCATCAAGCAGCTCGAGCCGCAGAGCGCGACCACTGCGTCGGCCGCCTGACAGTGCGTCGCAGCTCCCAATAGGTCACGCAGTACGGCTCGTCGTGCAATCCCGACCGCGTCGGCCAGAGTTGCTCAGCGCTCCCGGTGGCTTGCCCACCTCGAGGTTGTCCTCGCCGCACCGCACGAGCAGATGAGCGCGGCCAGGGCTCCAAGCTGGATCATTCGGTAGTGCTGCACAGGTGGACGCTGCCCCGGCAATTCTGGCACGCCTGATTGAGAGCGAGAGCCAGGCTCTGTACCTGGATCTCGAAACGCGCGCCGACCTGATGAGCCGTCATACCCAGCCGTCACCGCGGTCTTCCCATCCGGCGACAGCGCGACGCTGGTGAGCCCTGTACGAGAACGGGCCAGGAAGATGGTCTCAGGCTTGAGGTAGCGGTGAATGATAAGTCGCGCCCCGCCGCACGTCGAATTGCTCTCGGCCTCACCGCGACACACGACCCGCCTGACGCGATTCAATCGGGAGCCGGAGCCTCGACCTTGAGGCCAGCGTGTTGGCATGCTTCCGATAGCTTCACATCGTAAACCAAAACCGCCTCCATTTCGTCACGCAACAGGAGCGCGCTCGCCAAGTGGATCGCGTCCAGGCTCCGGAGGCCGACGGGGGGAAGCTTCGCGGCGGCTTGACGAATGCCTTCATCGACTTCGAGCTGAACGACGAGGCCCAAGACAACCTGCGCTGCATCGAGCGCGCGCGGGTTCACTCGCCTGACGGCTCGCAACACTTCCACCTCCGCGAGCGCTGACGTGTACCACGCGGCATCCGGCCGAGCTTCGAGCCATTGCCGCAGCGCAGCCGATTCAGGTTCTTCCACGATGAGTTTGACCAGCGCCGACGCATCCAAGTAGATGGCGGTCATGAGCGCGATCGGCGGCTGGACCTTCGGTCGCTGCCGAGCGCCGCGCTCCCTTCACCTCCGGCCGCCGCATGCGGCGAGGGTCGGGACAAGACGGCGCCGCGATCGCCGAGCGCCGGCCGCGCGCGGCCTTCGGCAATCAGCGCGTCGAGCTTGGCGATACCCGTCGGCCGCGGTGGACTGAGCAAGGCGATGACCTGCCCGTGTTCGGTCACCACCAGCGTTTCCCCCTGCTTGACTCGAGCCAAGCACTGGGCGGTCTGTTGATTGAGCTCACGAACGGCGATGCGCATCAGGCAAATGTAGTATATAATGTCTGACACAGCAAGGCGACGCGGATACCGCGCTTTCCCACCAAAGACGGCTGAAATAGTTGGAGATGGGCCTTCCCCGGACGGCGGGGCTAGGGAGACTGGCTCAGGCAAAGGGCTTGCGCTCCACCAAAGCCCAGAGCGGGCTCTGGCCAACAGCCCCCAGGGCACCAAACCCAGAGTGGGCTCTAGGAAAAACGCCGGTCCGCCCCAAAACCGATTCCAACCAATCGCTCCAAAGCCTCTGACGCTCCAAAAGCCAGAGCCAGCTCTAGCTCGAGCCCCCGACACTCCGAAAAGCCAGAGCCAGCTCTAGCAAATCGAGCCCTCCCCCCTGCTGACCCAGCGTCTCGGCACGCCACTCACACCGCAGTTCCCAACAATCCGCCGCAACCCCCTCGCGCGCAGACCGCGGCCACGAAGAAAACGACATCACTCGCTTCGTTTGGCGACAACTCCCTCGCGCCGCCGCCCGACCAACGTACGAGTAACCGAGGCAACCACCTCGAGTAGGCCAATGGCCAGTAAGTTCGTGCTGAAGCGCGTGTCGAAAGCCAGTGCGTTGCTCGCGATGAGTGAAATGTATGTGACGGCGCGCGCGTGTGAGGAGGGCATCGCCGCAGAGAAAGCCTATGCAGCTGCGGCCACTATGGAAGATAGGACTCGAGAGAGACAAGGGGAATGAGATGGCTGACATCGAAAACATCATTGAACCCAATTCACCAGCTCGCATCCAGCGGCCATCGCTTACGCGCAGATCGCCGAGGAGATCGCGGCGGTGCCGCTCGACGATTTAATCCCGATCCGGACGGACGTGGTCAGCGCCGTGACGGTCATGCTCGGCTCATTGCCGGGGGTGCGCGCGCTCAGGCCGGACATCGAGGAGGTACTGCGCAAGTTCGACTTCGATCGCTTTGACAAGCTCGAAGTCTACGCACGGGCGCTGCATCACGCCGATGTGCTGTGGCGCGCGGCGTCGATGCCGAAGGCGGACGTGGCGAGGTTCGCGAGCGAGCTTTCGGACCCAGCCTTCACAGCGTGATATTGAGCCCGAAATAACCGGTCAAATATTGATCGACGGCGCCGCCCGCCACTTCGGCCACGCCCTCGCGCGCATCCTCCGGCTCGGAGTTCATGGTCAGGACAAAGCGCCGCAACGCTCCGGAAAAGTCGACGGCGACGTCAGGCGTGACGCGATACTCGACCCCCAACAAGCCCTCGAAGCCGTAACCCTCCATGCGCGGAAACCACTCCGCCTCGCCCACCTCGCCGTAGCCTCCCAAAGGCAGGCGGTACCCCACGGAGCCACGCACCGAGGCCTTACCGAAATGAAGGCCCAGGTCCAGCGAGGAGCGCAAGAGTGTGTAGTCGAACTCGGGGACCCGCGACTGTCCCTCTGGATCGTCCAGCCCCGACTGCAAGGTGCCGACCGCCGCCTGTAGCCCAAGCTCGTGTTTTCCGAACGGTTGGCGAAGCAGCAAGCCCGCGAACAGCTCCGAAAAATTCACGGCGAAATTGGTGTCTTGGGCGTTGTCGCGCACGCTGCCGGAAAAGGCAGATTCATAGCTGGCGACCAGCCCTATGCGGTCTTTTACCGGTCGAACGAACGGATAGACCACAGCGCGAAGCTGATACACGTAAGCGTTGGCGCTCGGCTCCGGCAAACGCGAATACAGGTCGTCGGCGTAGGTCAGCGTTCGTCGCAGCATGCCCGCCTTCACACCCATGATCACGGTGGGCGCCTTGGCTCCATTGGCGCGGGCCCCGTCGCCCCCGCTGGGCCCCTCGTCAACCCCCACTTCCTGCGAATCATCTGCCGCCGAACTGTCCTCAGGCGGCGACTCCACCGACCCGGGAGAGCGGCTATCGTCATCCGAGGCGGCCTCTTCCTCACTCGGGGCAACCTCCTTCTCACTCGAGTCAGACTCCTCATCCGAAGCAGGGGCTGCCTCGTCCGAAGCGGGAGCCGGGTCAGATTCACCCCGGTCTTTGCTGCGTTTCCGCTTCGGAGCGGAGCCAGTTGCCTCGGCGACAGCGTCGTCCAGCGGTTCATCGGCTGCCTCGGCAGGCGCGCTTTCTTCGGCAACCCGGAGTTTCTCGATCGCCCGCTCTTTGGTGAACGCGGGCTCTTCCGCAGCGCGGCGCAGCTCGGCGCCGCGCTTCTTCCGCTTCTGCTTCTTACTATTCTTCTTGGAACGCGCTTGCTGGGTGGCGCTCCACATGGCCTCCGTTTCCGCCGGAGCATCGATGTCGATATCCTCAGAGTCGACCTCCGCAGCAGAGGCCGAAGCAGAAGCGGCCTTCTTGCCTTTCACCGCCCGATCGAGCCGGCCCTGGCCATCCGCCTTGAGCTCTTTCACCAGCGCACCCAAGCTGGGCGCGCTGAACTTCAACGCGCTGCCGCGCCGCTGGCCATCCGCCCCGCGCACGGTCAGCGACAGCTCCCAGCCGTCCTCGGTCTCGACCGCGGACCCAGCAACGAACGCATCCACGCGCCGGCGTTTCGCATAATCGCGGAGCTCGGCGCGGGAATCGGGGTCGCGGGGAGGTTTGAAACCCACCACCACATGCCCAGCCCGTTTCAGGATCTGAGCCACGCGCCAGCGGATGGGCGTGGCGCTATCACCCTCGAAGCCCAGCAAGCTCACCCGCGAACCCGCGGCGGCCTCCGAGGCCAGGAGTAAAGCTACACCCAGAACGCCCAGCGCTGGCAGACGCCGCACTACTGCGATCTGCACGATCCTGCAGATCGCAGTGACCGCACCAGCGCCGCGCTGGCCGATAAGAAGACCAAGCCAGCCGGAGCTTCGGCGGACCTGATTCGGGGACTGCTCAAACCGCACAGATCCATTCCAGCGCACGCCCTGTGATTACCCCCAAGCGAAGCCCTGGACAAGGCGAATCAAGGCTAAACCGTGGCTGGTTTTTGCCCACAAACGGCCGCATCGTCTCAGCCCGGCACAAGCGCTACTCGCAGATCGCAGCGGATGACCACCGGGCCTCGGGCTCAGGCCGCTCGCACCCGTGCCAACGACGTCAGCGACCCGAACCAACATGCCAGCACCAACGGCCCTGCCCCGACCAGGATGCCCACGAGGTAACTGCCGCCGGCGCTCGCTACCACGTGCCCGACCAGGCCCAGCCCGGGGCCAAGCACCAGCCCCAGACCGATCAAGCCCTCGTGTGTGCCCCCCGCATCGACCGCCGCGTTCTTGACCACCATCGCATAGTAAAGTGCCGCGTAGTACGTGACCCCGGCGAGCACGCCAAAAACAACCTCACCCATGACCACCACCCAGAGCGAGGGTCCCAACACAATCGCGCCGAACGCTAGCGGCAACCCTATTGCGCTCAACAGCAGCGGGGCGGGCCGCCCGTGCCACCCCGGCAGCACCGCCAGCAATGCGAAGGTGATGACACGCACGGCATCCATGCAAGAAGCCCACAGCGTGGCCTGTTGCACGCCCTGCCCCAGTCGCCGGAACACCTCGGGCATCAACGGCGCGAGCAAGAACATCAGAGCGTAGCTCGACAACATCGTCCAGCGGCTCGAGGTGAGCAGGCCCTGATAACGCTCGAGCGCCACTGCTAGCGGACGTGACGGATGAGACGCTTCGAGGTGGGGCGCCGCCGCGGGCAAACGGGCCACGAGCAAGAGCGCGACGACGTTGGCGACCGCCGCCAGGGCGAACAGCGCGCCAGGATGACCGGAAGCGATGATGGGGCCCGAGACAATCAGCGCGAACGGCACCGCCAGCGCCCAGCTGACGTTGAAACGGCCCACCGCCTGCAATTGCTGCTCTGGACCGAGACCGGCGCCCACATAACTCTCCACGATGGGCCACTTGGCACCTTCGAACAGGCCCACCGCCGCAAACCCGACCACCATGAGCCCGCCGTACGGAACCGCCGCGATGAGCGCGTGCAGCGCCAGCAGCCCTACCAAGATCAGGCCCAGGCCCAGGCGGTCACCCAGGCGCCGCGCCAGGCCGTGGCTGAGGGCGGCACCCACCGTATAGGTCGCACCGAAGCCGAGCGCGAGCCCAAGGTTCTCGCTCTCCGAGTAACCCAGCCGCTCGTGGCTGAAAAAGTAGATGGCGCGCTCGAGCAGGATGGTCCCGAAGCTTTCCACAAAGCTGAGCAGCAGCACTCGACGGCGCCACCTCGCCTCATCTGCTCGCGCGCTCGTCATGGCCAGGTGATAGCCGCGAGCGGGTGCGCCGGGAATCCCCATTCAGCGCTGCAGCGCTGCAATCAAGAAGTCGAGGCCGTCAGTCAAACAGGCCGGCCCAGGCTGGAGAATGATCTCGGGCGGCACCTCGTGCACGCGCCCCTCCCGAAGCGCGCTGAGCCCGGAAAAACCCGCACGGCTCGCAAAAGCGACCGGGTCAAAGGGCTTGCCGCACCAGGAGGCCAAGACAACTTCCGGGTCTTCTCGAATGACCTCCTCCAAGCTGACGAAGCGCTCCTTGGCCAGCTTGCCCTCGGAACGCGCGGCAAAGATATTTCGGCCGCCCGCCAGCTCGATCAGCTCACTCACCCAGTGAATGGCGGTGATCATCGGCTCGTCCCATTCTTCAAAGTACACGCGCGGCCGCCAGGTCCGCTGCGCGCTCTCACGGGCAGCCTGCTCGAGCCGCTCCACGTAGAGCGCGACCAGGCCTTCGGCCGCCGCCTTCTGGTTCACCAGGCGCCCCACGTCCACGATCACGTTCAAGATCTCTTGCAAGCTGCGCTGGTTGAAGATCAACACCTGCAAGTTCGCTGCGATCAGCTGCTGGGCGAGGTCCGCCTGGATATCGGAGAAGCCAATCACTAGGTCCGGCTCGAGCGCGCAAATCTTCTTCACGCTGCCGCCGATGTATGCGGACACCACCGGCTTATCCCGCCGAGCTTCGGGCGGGCGCACCGTGTACGCGCTGATGCCCACGATCCGATCTTGCTCGCCGAGCCGGTATAGAATCTCGGTAGGCTCCTCGGTGAGGCAGACGATGCGCCGCGGGCCCGTGGAAATGGAAAAAGGCATGTTTCAACCAGCCTTGCAAGGGCAGGCCCGCTCCGCAAGCGCCAGCTCCGCTCGGAGTGTGATAGAGGGCCCCGCATGGCATTCGAGTTCAAGTCGGAGTCCTTTAGACCCGAGCTGGCCGAGGATACGCCCCTCGAGCAGGTGCTGCGCCAGCGTTACGTTGGCGCGAGCTGGAGCTCGATCCGCAAGCTGGTGACGACCGGCAAGGTGAAGGTCGGGCCGCGAGCCGTGACAGAGCCACGGAAGCTCGTTGCGCCGGGCTCGGACGTGCACATTCAGATGACCGTGCCGCGACCGAAGCCAGGCTATCAGGTCAATCTTGACCATGTGCTGTTCTGCGACCCACATGTGATTGTGGTGAAAAAGCCCGTCGGCATCAGCTCGGTCGAGCACGAGGACGAGCCCACCAGTCTGCAACAGCAAATCCACGAGTGGCTCTGCCAGAAAGAGCGGCGCCCGTGTCCACCGCTACGAGTGGTGCATCGCCTGGACAAAGTCACGAGCGGGGTGATGATGTTCGCTCGTACCCAGGCCGCCCAGCTCGAGCTGAAAGAACAATTCCGCGCCCACACCACCGGTCGCCACTACATCGCCGTGGCACACGGCACCGTGCAGGACGCGACGTTGAGCTACCGGCTGGTGCGCAATCGCGGCGACGGCATCCGCGGCGTCACTCGGGATCCGAACCTCGGGAGCCACAGCATCACGCACGTCGCGGTTCAAGAGCAACTGCGCCGCTGCTGCGTCGTGCAGTGCCGGCTCGAGACCGGGCGCACCCACCAGATCCGCATTCACCTGGCGGAGATTGGCCATCCCGTCGTGGGCGACACGCTGTACGGCCGCGATCATGCCGGGCCAGCCCTCGACTGCCCTCGAACCTTGTTGCACGCGGCGTCGCTCAGCTTCTCTCACCCCACCCAGCGCCAGCGGCTGAAGTTCGAGGACCCCTTGCCAGAGGATTTCCAGGCTTTCATTCAACGCGAGCGGGGTGGCGCGGGAGAGCGCGCGGTTCCGCAGCGGAACAAGCTGTAAAATCGTCGTTTTGCGGCACCCGCCGTGATGAGTTTGGGCCCGCCGCGCATACAGCCCCGTGAGATCCCTTTTCTCTGGAGTTCGGACATGCGCATGCTTTCCGGTTTGACCGTTGCTAGAATTTTCCTGCTAGGCGGTGTGGCGGCGACGCTCGCCTGCTCCGCGGGCGACAAGGAAACCGGCTCGTCCGGCCGAGTCGGGGTCACCGACAACAATGAGGGTGTGAGCCTTCCGCCTGACCTGGTCTCCAACCCCAACTCCGAAGACCCCACCTTCAATGACTTTGGCGCGGGCGGGGTCGTGCCCGGGACACCCGGGTCGGGTTGTCCAACCACGCTCAGCGGCATTGCACTGGACCCCGCCGGCCGGTTGCCCCTCTACAATGTTGTTCTCTACGTGCCGAGCGAGCCGCTGGCGCCGCTAAACCCCGGCGCTGCGTGCGAAACCTGCGACGGAAATTTCTCAGGCCGCCCGATCGCTGCAGCCGTTTCGAATGCCAGCGGCGCCTTCAGCCTCGATATCTCGAACGTCCCCTCGCGCACGAACATCCCGCTCGTCATCCAGGCGGGCAAGTGGAGGCGTGAGGTCACCATTCCTGCTGCCGCCGACTGCGCCGACACACCGGTCGAGGCCGAGTTGTCCCGGCTACCGCGCAGCCGTGCCGAGGGGAGCCTGCCCAAGGTGGCGGTGATGCGCGGCGGCTCGGATGCGCTCGAGTGCCTGTTCATGAAGATAGGCGTCGATCCGGCGGAGTTCACCCCCGGAAGGGGCGGCGGCAGCGTCGATCTCTTCTACAGCGACATGGGGGAAAACGACACCGCAGCGACAGCGCAGATGACGGGGCCAGCCGGCGCGATCGGCCTGCCCCATGTCGACACGCTGTTCTCCGACATGGACGCATTGCTCAGCTACGACATGATCTTGATGTCCTGCGAGGGTGGCGACGAGCGCTATGAGGCACCCAACCTGACCCATCGAGAGAACCTGCACCGTTATGCCAACGAGGGCGGCCGCCTATTTGGCGGGCACTACCACAACAGCATCATCGCCAATAACGAGCTGCCCGACGACTATCCAGGATTTCCCAACGTGATTCAGTTCGCGTCAGGGCGCCAAGACATCACGCCGAAGCTGTTTACCGCCAACGTGAATGTCGACTTCGAAAAGGGGCAGGCGCTCGCGGATTGGCTGGTCAATGTGGGCGGCTCGACGACGCCCGGCCAGATTGAGATCAATGACAGCGAACGTACGGTAACGGGCATGGTGCACCCCTCAGCCACATCGTGGATCGACACCACCGCCTCCGGTGGCGCCGCGCTCTACTATGGCTTCCCGACGCCCGTCGACGGCCCGGCATGTGGCCGGATGGTGTTTACGGATGTGCACCTCGCCTCGGGCAGCGGTGATTCTGCAAAAACGATCTTCCCGAGCTGCTCCACCGAGTTGTCTCCTCAGCAGCTGGCGCTCACTTTCTTGATTTTCGACCTGGCCAACTGCGTGCAGACCTCCCAGGACGAGCCACCACCTCCGGTGATCATCTACTGAATCTGGTCTTGTCTGCCTTCGCCTGACGAGCTTGCGTCGCTCGCCCGAGACTCTATGATGGCCAGCTCATGCGCTGGCCCATTCTGGTGTGCTCCCTCGCCGCATGGCTCCCGCTCGGAGCGCTGGGAGGAACACCCGAGGCTCGAGCAGGTGAGCCCGAAGAGGCCGACGAGGAAACCTTCGTCGTGGCTCCAGCCGAGCGGCGTTCGGGGTTCAGCTTCGGCCTCTCTGGGGGGCTCGCCGTGGGCAGTGCCAGCGGCTTCCCCAATGACGTGTCCAAAATCGGCCTGCCTGAATTCGAAGCCGAGACGGGGCTCGGCGCGAGCACGGGCGGAGCCCTCTGGCTGGGCGGTGCGCTGACGGATTGGCTCACGGTCGGCATCGGCACCTTCGGGGGCGGGGCGAGCGCCAATGGGCTCGAGGCAACCGGGGGAGCGTTTCACGCTCGCATCGAGGCGTTCCCACTCTTCTACCGAGGGGGCGCTTGGAAAGATGCCGGGCTGCTTTTTACGGCGGGGCTCGGCGGTTACACGGTGAAGCGCGGCACCGAAACGGTGGCGGAAGGACAAGGCACGTCAGCGGTGGGGCTGGGCGTGTTCTTCGAGCCCTGGCGGTTTTGGCAGTTCTCGACCGGCCCTCAGGTTGAGTACGGTCACCAGTTTTCACGCAGCCTGTCAGCGCACACGCTGGTGATCGGTTGGCGCACCGCATTCTACGGCGGGCCCTGAGCGCGAGGGCGGTTGGCCAAGATCCGCTAGCGCGGCGTGTCAGCGCCGTGCCAGGCTGCCGGGATGTTACCCCTGCTGGTGTCCAGCAAGACGTGTCCTTTCGTGCAGCGGGCGGTCATCCTGCTCGAGGAGAAGGGAGTGGAGCACGAGGTCAAATATGTCGACCTGGCCAACAAGCCCCAGTGGTTTCTGGAAAAATCCCCGCGAGGCAAGGTCCCGCTCCTGATTGTGGACGGAGCGACCTTGTTCGAATCGCAGGCCATTTGCGAGTACCTGGATGAAACCAATGGGCCCCAGCGCTTGGCCCCCGAAAATCCGGTCCTTCGGGCTCGGGATCGGGCGTGGTTTCCCTTTGCGGGAGAAGACTTATTTGGCTCCGTCTTCCGCGTGATGACGAGCACCACCGAAGAACAGTTCGACAGCGAAGCACGGGAGCTCAGGGCGCGGCTCACCCGACTAACGGAGGAGAAGACGGGGCGCTGGTTGTCGGGAGACGGCAGCCGCTTCGGTCTTGCCGACGTGGCCGTTGCACCGGTCTTTACCCGGCTCGCTTTCTTTGACCGGCTCACCCGCACCACCTGGTTAGACGGAATGCCTGGCCTGGCCGAATACGCCAAGCGCCTGCTAGAACGGCCGGCGATTCTGCGCTCGGTGCCGGAAGATTTTGAATCGGCATTGCGGAGGCTATTGAGCCAGAAGAAATCCTGGATGTTAGCCCACTACGGCTGAGCATGTCGAAGCGCCCCAGTGCTTCGTTCATTGACGAGCTCACCCGACGTTTTGATCCGAACACGGTCAGCACGGATCCAACGGACCTCGAGACCTATGGGCGAGACGGGACGCGCGTATACCCGTCCCGGCCCAGCGCGGTGGTTCGCCCGCGACGCGAGGAGGAAGTCAGTGAGCTGCTTCGCGCCTGCAACGAGCGAGATGTCGCGGTAGTTCCCTCCGGAGGCCGCACCGGGCTGGCTGGCGGCGCCGTGGCCATGGACGGCGAGGTCGTGCTGTCGCTCGAGCGCATGCGAACGCTGGGTGACGTGGATCGCCTGGGCGAGACCCTCGTCGTGCAGGCGGGGGCCACGACGCAGAGCGTGCACGATCACGCTGCCGTACACGGTTTGACCTGGCCCATTGATCTCGCTTCAAAAGGCTCTTGTCAAATTGGCGGCAATATCGCGACCAACGCAGGTGGCGTGCGCGTCATTCGCCATGGCCACACGCGCAACTGGGTCCTCGGCCTCAAGGCAGTGCTCGCCGACGGCACGTGCCTCACGCTCAACCGCCGCCTCGCCAAGGACAATTCCGGGTTTGACCTCAAGCAGCTACTCGTGGGGAGCGAAGGGACGCTGGGGGTGGTGACCGAGGCCAGCTTGAAACTGACCCGGGGCAGCGCAGGCGAAATCGTGATGCTGTTTGCCGTGCCGGGCATCGAAGCAGCCCTCGGGCTGCTCACCGAAGCGCGACGCGGCCCCTTCGTCATCTCTGCCTTCGAGGGCTTTTCGGATATCTGCCTGAATTATGTCATGCAGCGGCAGCGGCTCGGTGCGCCTTTTGCCCAGCCCAGCGAATTTTACGTGCTCATGGCTGTCGAAGGCGACAAAGCGCTGCTCCACGCCTGGCTCGAGACTGTGCTCGCTGCCGGGCTAGTGCAGGATGGCACGCTCGGCCAAGACTCCTCGCAGGCGCGGCGGCTGTGGGCCTATCGGGAAACCATCAGTGAAAGTTTGGGAGCGCTGGGCTTCCCCCACAAGAATGACGTGGCTCTGCCGGTCAACAGGCTCGGCGCGTTCTACCGCGAGCTGACAGCGCTGTTCCGCGCGCGCCACGCAGATTGGCAGATCTGCGTCTTCGGGCACCTGGGCGATGGCAGCCTGCATATCAATGCCATGAAACCCGCAAGCATGAGCATCCCAGATTTCCAGGCACGCGCGGCCCAAGCAGATCGTTCTGTGTTTGAGCTCGTGCAGCGCTTCGACGGCAGCATCTCCGCCGAGCATGGCATCGGTCTGGTCAAAAAACCGTACCTGCAGTACGCGCGCAATGCAGCCGAGCTGCAGGTGCTGAAGAGCCTGAAAGCGACGCTCGATCCAAGAGGGATCCTCAATCCCGGTAAGATCTTTTAGCCTGTGCGAACCCAAGGCCATGCTCACATGCTCCCCTCGCGCGGCCTAGCGTTGATGCTCGTGCTACTCGCGGCGGCCTGTGACAAGGACTTGCCCAGCGACGATTCAAAGCTCGAGCCCTCGCCCTTTCACAAGGTCTCCCTCGACGACCAACCGGGAGAGCCCATCGCGCTCGCGGTGCTACCCGACGGGCGCATCCTGCACACGACACGCACCGGCACCGTCTGGCTGCACGAGCTGGACGGGGCCAAGCATGTGGCGGCCAGCATCCCGGTGTACCTGCACGACGAAGAAGGCCTGCAAGGGATCGCCATCGACCCAGAGTTTGAACAGAACCGCTGGGTCTATCTCTATTACTCGCCGCCCTTGAACAGCCCCTCAGACGACCCGAGCACACCCGATGTCGACGAGGGCGCCGCTCCTGCCACCGGCAGTGCAGATACGTGGACCGAGTTTCAGGGTGTCATGCGCTTGTCGCGCTTCATCTTCGATGTCGAGCGCCTGGACATGAGCTCCGAGCAAATCATCCTGGAGGTGCCGGTGGACCGCGGCATGTGCTGCCACATCGCTGGCCAGATCGACTTTGATGGTGCGGGTAACCTTTACTTGTCGACGGGCGATGACACCAACCCCTTCTTCTCTGGAGGTTACACCCCGATCGACGATCGACCCGGCCAACACCCGGCATTCGACGCTCAACGCAGCTCGGCGAACACCAATGACTTGCGAGGCAAGCTGCTGCGCATCCGAGTCGCTGCGGACGGCACGTACGTCAGTCCCGAAGGCAACCTATTCCCCGCGGGCAGCCCTCGAGCTCGCCCCGAAATCTACGCGATGGGCCTGCGCAATCCGTTTCGCTTCTCCATCAATCGCCGTACCGGTGACATCTATCTCGCCGACTATGCACCCGATGCGCCTACCGACAACCCGCTGCGTGGCCCCGCCGGCACGGGTAAATGGGTGATCATCCGCGGCCCGGGCAACTACGGTTGGCCCTACTGCGCCACCCCCCAGCGCCCTTATGTCGAATTCGACTTTGGTAGCGGCCTGTCCGGGCAAGCCTTCGATTGCAACCGACCACGCAATGAATCGCCGAACAACACGGGGCTGGTGGACCTACCCCCTGTCAGCCCCTCGGAGGTCTCCTACTCGTATGCTCCATCGAGCTCGTTCCCGGAGCTCGGGTTCGGAGGCATTGGCCCCATGGCAGGGCCCGCGTACGAGTACGACGAGCTCAATGGCTCACCCGGCAAGTGGCCTCGCGACTACTCGGGCGCTCCATTGTTCTACGACTGGGTGCGCGACTTCGTCGCTGCCTTTCACCTGGGAGACGACGGTGTGCCGCGCCGAGTCGAGCGGCTCAGGTTCGCCGTGGACAACCCGATCGACATGGAGTTCGGCCCAGACGGAGCGCTCTACGTGCTCGAGTATGGCGACGGCTACTACTCCGAAAACCCCGACGCCCAGCTCGCTCGGATAGAATACTTCAGCACGGATTGATGAGCTCGGGCGCAAGCGATGGCGAGCGTGATCTATCGGATCGCGCCCTACTCCGCTGCCGAGCCAAATGGGCGCGCCTCTGTTCTACTTCGCTTCAGTGCGTCACGGCCTTGTGAAACTTGGCGCGGAGCCAGTGCCCAGCTGCTTGATTTGATGTAACACTAGGGCGGTATGGCTTCGCACAAGATGTGGTCTCGCGCGCTCCTCGGAACCAGCACTGCGCTGGTGCTGGCTTGTAGCGCGGGGGGAAACGAGCAAAACCTTCTGACGGTGCAGCCGGGTCCGCCCACGACGAGCAACGGTGGTGGGCCTCCCGTCATTGGTACTGATCCGATGGCTCCAAACCCCAACGGCAACGGCTTCGATCTCGGGGATGACCTCGGAGATCCGGTGGCACCGATGGGTTGCCAGCAGGCGGAGCGCAAGTTTGACCCGAAGATCCCGACCGTGTTCGTGCTCGTGGATCGCTCGGGGACCATGTTTGACACCCTTCCGGGCACGAACATCACCGCGTGGGGTGCACTGCGCGTCGGAGTCCTCGAGGTGATGCGCGAGCTAGAGTCGAGTGTGCGCTTCGGCTTTGGCGCGTTTTCCGGACGGACCGCCGCAGTCTGCGACCTCGAGGTGCCTGCGGTCGACCCGGCACTCAACAACTTCAACGCGATCTCGACGCTGTATGCGCCCCTCGAGCGGCCCATCAACCCTGACTCCAAGGAAACTCCCACCTCGCTGGCCTTGGCCGGTATCGCCGAAAAGCTGAGGCAAGATTCTGCAGAGGGGGACAAATACATCCTGTTCGTGACCGATGGTGAGCCGGATTTCTGCGACAACGGGAATGCCTTGTGTCCGCCGGATTCAGTCGTGGCCTTGCTTCAGGATCTGTCAGCGGGCGTAGATGCTCAGGGCTTGCCTCGAGCTCCGATCCAAACCTTGGTCTTTGGCATTACGTCACCGACGGCGTCGATTCGTCTGCCGGTGCTGCAAGGCTTTGCAAATGCCGGTGCCGGGCTACCGGTGGCTCCGTTGCTCGCAAATCCTGGCCAGCCTTACGATCCCAACGCGCTCTTTGATCAATGTAACGGCGTCATCGGTTGGAGGGATGCATTCACCGCTGCTCATGGCAGAGTCGCCGTACGTGGGGAATCCATCGGGACCTATGTCACTGACCCCGCCCTGGGAGGGACCGCGCCGGTATACCGCCCCGACCCTAACGACCAGGCGGCCCTCACCGAGCAAATTCGCGCTGCCCTCGCCGGAGTGAAGAGCTGCACGTTCGACCTCGCCGAAGACGGCGTCCAGGTCGACCTGACACGCAAAGACCTCGGTCAGCTCGCCCGGGTCATCGTCAACGGCGCTCCGGTGCCCTTCGACCCAGCAAACGGCTGGTCCATGCTGTCAGAAACCGCGGTCGTCCTCGCCGGTGAGGCCTGCACGAGCTGGCGGAACCCCACGATCGAAACCTCCATCAGCTTCGACTTTCCGTGCGACATCTTCGTGCCTCGCTGAACTACCGCCAGGAACTTTAGGGCGGAGCACGAACGCGCAAGGTCATTGCCAGCGAGTGAGTCCTGCCCAAAGCGGTTCTCCTAGACCCCAACAAGCAAACCCAAGTGGGCGTTGGGGCCCCACGCGGAGCGCTAGCGGAGTTGGGGGTGGGACCCAGCAGGAACTCTTCCTGCTGGGAGGGGGTCTGCATCAGACCCCCTTGACCAAGCAGTCTAGAACTCTAGTTTCTCGCAGTAGTCACCGCCGGGCACGAACGTCTGATGCCCGGCGAGGCGCGATTGGCAGCTGAGAGTCCAACGCCCGCTAAAATCCCCCGACAATGCGGTCGCGTCCTCACTCACTTCAAACACGGGCTCTTCACCCGGCAGTTCCAGGCTGTCGTGCGCCAATGACACATTGAAGGTGCCGACGATGGTGCCGTCCGCGGACAGGCTCACGTCGATCTCTCCGCCCTGGGAATAGAACGATTCGCCGTCGAAGCTGGCGTTGGCAACGTTGTCTCCCTGACGCGGTAACCCGAACGGCACCACGTGCGGCCCCATGCTGCTCGCCACGTCATCAAAGGCCAAATCGAGCATGATGTAATCATCACCGTTATTACCGCCGGTGATGAGCAGGTGGACCGTGGCGTCACCCTCGCGGACCTGCAGCCGGGCTTGCGCGCCCATTTGCTCGTCCCGACCATCGATGGTGAAGTCGAGGCCCGAAGCGTCGAACGCTTCGTTTGGGTCCCCTTCGGTGGTAGGCCCAGGCTCGAGCTGTTCGACCTGGGAGGGCGGCACCGGGTCCGCGTCGCCGCAGGCGACCGCTCCCATGCTCAAAAAGACCGCCAAGATGGCGCCGGAATGCGACATGTGCTCCAATGTCCTACCTGCCTTTCGCCTCCGACAAAACTGGGCCGACGGCTCCATCCTACTCCTCCGAGCGCCCTTGGCAAAGCGCCACCAACATGTTTTGTTGGCTTTTCTGCCGGCACGCAAAGTTCCATGGCCAGCAAAGGACGCCCATACCGCACGGTGCTCGTCGAAAGCTTCGAGGTGCTGATCGGCCGTGGCGCTCGAGAAAACGATGCTCTGACCTTCAAGGTCGCGGCCAATTCTGACAGCTGGCTGCATGTTGGAGGAGGGACACCGGGCAGTCACGTGGTGATTCGCAACCCCGCCGGGCTCGACATCCCCAAATCAGTGATCGAGCGGGCGGCAGCCTACGCCGCCTGGTTTTCCAAGGCGCGCGGCGCGGGCTGGGTCGACGTCCACCATTGCAAGGTGGCCGACATCAGAAAGCCACGCGGGGCGCCCGCCGGCCTGGTACGGCTACTGCGCCATGACCGGGTGCGGGTCCGCCCACAGGCGCCGGACGACGAGGGGGACGACGAGTCGCCCGTCGAGCCCTGACCTGCTCGCGACGCCATGCGAGCCGGCTATTTGGGTAGAGCTTTCCCCTTGATGAAAGCCACGTCATCGATCCAAAACTGGATCGGGGTGTCCGGGCTGCGTGCAGAAAAGCCAAGCGAAAGCAGCCGCTTGGGGTCGAAGTCGAGGCGGGCGCCCCAACCGACTTGTTCCAACTCTTGCCAGGTGACGGCGTAGCGCCGCCACTCTCCGCTCAAATCGACGGGCGCCGCGTGTTCGTCGTAGCAGTCCTTCTCACACAAGCCCCCCCATTTGCTTTCCATCACGTCGATCATCGTGAACGACGCGTAGATGCGGCCGGGGCCCTGGGCGGAAAACTCGACACCCGCATATGCCGAAGCGTCGTAGCAGCGGCCCGGAGCCAAATTGACGTACAGGCTCGCGCCAGTGGCAGTGAGCCGTTCGGTGGCGACGCGTAGAGCAAAACGCCCCGCACCCGCTCCTTTGTGCAGCGCCAGCGGGAACGCGGTTTGATTGGGACCCGGCGTCTGCTTGCCCGTGCCATCGCCGTTGGCGGTCCACACTCCGGAACGCCCATCACGGATCGCCAGGCGTGCGTTGCCGTCCTCGAAGTCGTCGATCAAAGGGTCAGCACCCTGGCTGATGACGAGCTTGGGGCACGGTTGAAGGGGAACCGCCGGCACGGCAGAGGGCTCCACGGTCAAGCTCTTGGGCACAGGCTCCGGCTGCAGCCGGGCCTCGGCGGGTGCGCGACTGGCGCCCCGCAACCAGACGCCACCCAGCACGACACACACGCTGGCGGCGAAACCGAGTTGGACGTTTCGACGCCGCCGCCTGGACTTGCCCTGCGCAACTTCGAGAGCGTTCTGCGCGGCCGTTTGCGCCCGCTGTCGAGCTGACGAGGAGGCCACATCGAGTCCGCCCGAGCGCAGAAGTTGCCGCTCGAATCCGCTGCCCAGCTCGCTCAAACGGCGCGGTGCGCCGCCCATCTCGCTCGGGTCGTTGTCGTCGGGAGGGGTCATGAGCAGGCCAATCAGCGTTTGGGTTGCGTGACGACGAGCCTGGGCAACCCCTCGCGCCTCTGGAAGCGTTGCGCGGCCGCGCTAAACGCAATGCGGGCCGCTTTGAGCCGAGACGCCACGGTGCCGGTGGGAACGTCGAGCAACTGCGAAATCTCCGGCAGGCTCAACTCTTCGAGCTCATACAATACGAAAACGGCGTGTTGCTGCCGCGGCAGCGCGTCGAGGATTTCCTGGAGCAAAGGCCGCACATTGTATAGTTCGCTCAGCTGTTCGGGGTCCAGGTCCAGGCTCCCGTGCCCATCCATGGCCGCTCCCGGATCTTCGCGCCGCCGGCTATCTCCGCGACGCCGGGTGGCGGCAACGCGCAGCACCGTACCAAACAGGAAAGAGCGCTCTCGGTCCGGGCTGACCTCATCGAGGCGGCGGGCGATTACGATGAACACGTCCTGAGCGACGTCGTCGCTGTCGGCAAGGCTCATGCCGAGGCGCCGCGCGGAGCGCCAAACAAAATCAAAATGCCGATCAACCAGCGAACGCAGGCGAGCTGCTCGGGAATCGCCGCTTGAAGAGCCCCCGGAGGCGTCGACAGCTCGCGTGTCCAAATCACATGAACCGCACGTCGTCGATGAAAATTTCGTACTCGCGTTCCCCCTGGTTCCAGGCGCCGATGACGAACGACCAGGTGTGTTGGGTATCAAAGCGTGCCCCTTTGCCGCGCAACATGGCTCCGATGGGCAGCGTCACATCATGCCACTTTCCATCGGCGAAGTCCGGGGCGTAATCGACGAGCGGGATGGCCTCGGTGCTGTCCTGACCGCCCAGCGCCGAGCCCCCGAGAGCTATCTTTACGGTGAAGGGTTCAGGGGCCTTGCCCGGTTTGCCCACGACTTTGACAGCAAAGGCCAGGCTCTTGCGTTGGGAGATGTCGGTACCCGCGTCTTGGGGCCACCAGCCATACCAGTTCCAACCAAAACCCATCCACTCTGCCCCCCGGGCGTTGAAATGCAGTCCTGCGCTTCCGCCCCGGCCCGCGCCGGCCTCGGCTGCAAGGCTCGTCTGACAGGCACCGGAGCGTTCGTCCTGACAAGAAGCCCAACCTGACCCGCGTTCGTCCGCTGACTCGCCGTTCCATATCAGCCACCCCCCAGCGCTGGCGAGCTCTTGCCCGCGGACGGCACCGGCTGGCAGGCTCGCAGCGTCGCGCGCCAACGCGACGGAGTCAGGCGCTGTGGCCGTGACCGCCACACACGGGCACGGCGGAACCAGACAAGCGGGCAAGCCCGCGACGACAAGGCTAGATGCGAGACGAGCGCAGTGCGGCCATCCAGATCTTGCTGCGTGAATTGGCATCATGAGCTGATCAGCCCCGGCAACACGTCGCCGTAACGGGTGGCGTCGTAGTCGATGGGATAGTCCCGGGCGCTCTTGCCCGCGGTTGCGTAGCTGCCATAGCCCGGTTGCCCCCGGCGTTCGTAGTCAGCGGGGCTCGCACCAAACGCCTGCAACAAGGTCACGAGCAGGCGGTTGTGGGGCACACCCTCGATAATCGGCGCGTTCTCCACAGTGCCGCGCAGCGGGGCCTCCCAATCGATGAAATCCAAGTAGTGCCCCATACGCAGGCGCCCACCGGCCCGCCCCGCGAGCAGCGCCGGCACGCTGTAGTTGTGATGGTTCATGCCCAGCTCGTTGCCCCAGAAGACGAGCGACTGGTCGAGCAATGTGCCCCCACCTTCCCGGCTGCCCTCCAGCCCGTCGAGGATGCGAGCAAACACCTCGTCGGCGATCCATTGATTGATGGCAATCACCTGGCGATCCGCTTCGGGGCGACCAAATTCGTGGACGCGTTCGTGCCAGTCGCGAGGACCCTTGGCAGAGTTGTGCGCGTAGGCAAGGTCTTCGCCGTTCGGGCCCACACCGCGCCCGATGGCTTGCCACACGTCAAAGGTGATCACCCGCGTGAGGTCACAGCGCAACGCGCCCAGGGCAATCTCGATCATGGCCTGACAGGTCCGCCCGAGGGACGCGGCGTCGAGGGGGCCGGGGCCTTCCGGTGAGGCGGGGTGAGCACAGTCGGCTCGCGGGGCCGCGTGCAGGCTAGCCTCGAGCTCGTGCAGCACCGCGACATGGTGCTCGAGCGTCTGGCGATCTGCGTGGCTGAGCCTGGTGCTTTGTCGAGTGCGCCGTAGATCTTCGATCACCTGGTCGACCAGCGTTTGGCGGCGCCGCCGCGCGGCGGGATCGACCTGGCCGAAAACTTCGTAAAATGCCGTACGCGGATCGGTGTGGGCTTGGACCTGAACGACGCTGCCATCGCGGGCGCCGTTGTGGGTAAACGAGCAGGTGTTCGTTTGGCCTAGCGACAGGTGCAGACTACGCGGGCCGGCGGGGGCCGTGGGATACAACTTGGGCGAGAAAGCCAACACTTGATCGATAGTGGGCCAGGCTTCCACACCGGGCCGCCCGGTGGCTCCGGCGTAGTTGCCGAGCATGCCGCCATCGTTGTGACTGGTGTCGGGCATGAAATCCAAACCACGGATCAACACGAGCTCATTCAAGTGGCGGTTCAGCCGTGGCCCAAGCAGGGTCGAGAGCTGCCCGGGCCGCGCCAGATCCATCAAACGAGCGCTGTGGCCGAAGGTGTGGCGCCCGTCCTGCCGTTTGCCGAGCGATTCACCTATGCGCTTGGGGCAAATGGTCGTGCCGTCGGCCTTACCGTTGCCGGGAGTGAATGGGCGTTGCTCGTAGCCGTGGCCCCGGAAGCGCGGATACCAATCCACCACGCGTTGCGAGCTGTAACTCTTGATGGCGAAAAACCGCTGCGGTGGCTGGGGCAAAGCGGCCGCCGCCCCCCGGGGCCACAACGACGGCAACACCGGCAAAGCCAAGAGTGCGCCGGACGCATTGCGTAGAAAGCGGCGCCGCCCCGGCAAGTCGCAGGTTGAAGGGAGCCCCCCAGCAGGGCCGCGCACTGGGCCCGTCAAGGTGCCACCGCGCCCTGGGTGAAGGCCGGCGTGAACGCCACGTCGCGATGCAAGCTCGCGAGGCCGCCCTGTGCCAGCAGGTTCGACATCTCCTCGACGGTGCAAGCGTCCGCGCGAGTCTCTCTGCGCTGAAACGTGAAGCGAAAGTATTGGCGCGCGAGGCAACGCTGGACATTCGGTGATTCCGCGAGCGCGAGGCTCAGCGCGACCGGTCCCGTTACAACTCGGGCCTCGTCCGGCCCCTGCAGCACACGCGCTCGAGTGTCTAGCGGCAGCCGCCCCACTTCCATCCCCGCGTCGTCGATCAGCCGCTCTTCATGCCGAAACCGCCCGAGCGCATCGTAGGCCTCCAACACGTAGCCGTACGGAGAGAACAGCTCGTGACAACTCTTGCACGCGACGCTGCTCACCTTGCGCTCGTGGCGCTCGCGCGTGGACACCTCGGGATCGAACGCGGGCAGCACGAAGGCGTCAGGGGGGCGCTGGGCGGGCGGCTCGATGGGCTCGCACAGCAATTGCCGGCGCACGAACGCGCCGCGTTCGAACGGTTGGGTGGCGTGATTGGCAGAAATCAGCAGCGCCGCCCGCGTCAATAGGCCGCTGCGCTGGCCCTCGGGAAACGCGGCGGGCGGCGAGTGCCCGTCCCAGGGAGCGATTCCATAGACGGCCGCGAGCCGGGCGGAGCGCGTCAGAATCAGGTCACTCGTCAGCAAATCGCGGTACGACCCTGGCGCATCAAACGTGTAATGACCCACCAGCTCTTCCACCTCCCACACGGCGTCGTCATACAGGGCTTGTGAAATCTTCATGCCATCCGCCAGGCGATCCAATGCCGGGCCCGTTGCAAAGCCGCCGAACGCGTCGAGCTCGAGCCACTGACGAACAAACGCGTACCATGTAGCGCGCCCGCGCTGGTGGCGGCTCAAGCGATCGACCTGGGCCCGATATCCGTCGCCGCGAGACAGCTCGCCGCTGGCCGCCGCCGACAGCAGACGTTCATCCGGCGAGCTCTGCCAGAAGTGATGGGACAGCCGCGTCGCGAGCCCGAACGCCTCGGCCGAGGCACCCATCTCGGGCGTGGCCGCTGCCGTATCCGCAGCATGACCTCTGAGCCAAAACGCCGGCGAGGCGAGCAGCCAAGCCAACACGCTCCGGTACGCCTCGCGTCCGGTCTCGGCGCGCGCCGAGACCGCCATGGCGGTCTCCAGCTCAGCCTCGGAAAGCGGCCGGCGAAAAGCGTGACGGCCAAAGGTCCGCAGGAAGCCCAGCATGCAAGCGCGATCGAGCGCGGGCCCGAGAGCGCACTCGGTGGCCAAGGCCGACAGCGCGGGGGCAGATTCTGCCACTGCCCGTCCGAGCAGGTCGGCCACCTGCACGTAGGTGCTCAGGTGGCGTTGACCCAACCGGGTGTCCATACCGGTGAAGCTCGAGCCCCTCAGCCCATCTCGCGGCAGCTGGTTCAAGAGGCGCTGCAGCTCTTCCAGGACCGCTCTCAACGCCGGCTGATCACCGACCAAGTCAGTGAGCGTGTTCGTGTACTGTTCGACACTTAGCCGCCGTAACGCCGGGGGTGCGGGGGCCGCTGCCGAGCACGCCAAGCTGGCCCGGCTGGATGGGGATGGCTCCGCTGAGGCCGAGGGAGGGGCTGGCGGGTGCAGGCAACCCAAGCCCAAGCCAAGGCTCAGAGCAAGGCAGGTCAGGATCGGCTTGGGCGGCAGGCGCACTCCGCACCATTGCCGGCAACCTGCCTGCCGATCGAAAAATCGGCGCGCGGCTGTTTTGCGGCCGTTGCCCGCCTCGCGCGGCTAACAAAACCCGTTCTGGCAGATTGAGCCAGCTAGGCAGTCGCTAGTGATCTCGCAACTTTCCCCCGGGTTGCAGCGCCGGCAAAACGGGTCGTCGCCGCCGCAATCTTCGTCCGTTTCGGTGCCATTGAGCGTGGCGTCCCCACACGAGATGCAGATGCCGTTCGGGTCGCAATTGTTATTGTTGCAATCAGCGTCTTCCCGACACGAGCGCAGGTCCAAACAATTCGGGCAGCGGTCGCCACCGCAATCGGTGTCGCTTTCGGTGCCGTTTTGCGCGCCGTCAGTGCAGGTGCCTGGGTCGGCACAGCTGCCCTGTTGGCAAAACCCGCTGGCGCAATTCTGATCCTGCAGGCAGCCGCTGCCGATCAGGCAAAGCCCGCAAGCCAAGTTGCCGCAATCGACCACTGGCTCGCTACCGTTGGCCACGTCATCGTTGCAGGTGGGGACCTGACAGCACGTCGCGACCCCTGGCGGACAGCCACCAACTCGGCACACGCCGCTCAGGCAGTCCGCGGCGGCCGAGCAGTTGTCGCGCACGCCGCACCTCGCCGCGCAAGGGCCAGCGCAATCGACGTCGACTTCACCTTGATTTCGCACCTCGTCGTTGCACGTTGCCGCGCAGCGGCCATCGGGGCCGCAAAAGCCGCTTTCACAATCGACGGCCGCGCTACACGCCGTACCGTCCGGACAGCCCGTGCACTCCCCACCCCCGCAATCCGCGACCACCTCGTTGCCGTTCAAGACCTCATCCGAACACGACACGCTTCTGCAGCGCCCCGCATCCAGCGGGCAAAACAAATCCTCTTCGCAATCCGCATCGGCCCGGCAGCCCTGGCCCGCAGCACAAGGCCGAGCACAGCTACCGCCGCAATCGGTATCGGTCTCGTCCTGGTTGGTGACGTCATCGTCACAGCTGCCGCCGAGCGCGACATTACCCGGCGGACCTTCGCAATCGGGACCACTACACATCGCGGGCCCCGCATCAGACGCCGTGCACACACCGGCGCGACACACCTGGCCAGCAGCGCAATCGGCGCCGCTGCAGCAGCCCGCATCACGTGCGCAGCTCGGAACCGCGGACGCTCCGGCATTGCCGCCGGGAAAAAGGTTTGAACCGAGCTGTGCTGGCTCCGGCTCGAAATCGCTCTGGGTCAGCGTGCAGGCAGCGAGCAGTAGCGCCATGCTGAGCAGGCCCAATTGCACGCGGCCCCTCGAGCCCACACAGCGTGGACGCGCCGAGGCAGGGCGCCTGGAAGGCGCCGACCCGCGCCGCAGCGGCTTCGAGGTGGCGTGAACGGTCAAGGATGTATGGGGTGGGGGCACGTGGGTCCGGTGGACCGCACGGCGGTGTTCCCATATTTAGCTCCCGATGACGCCCTGGTCACGTGGAAACGTTTCCGGTTTCGATGCTTTTACTAGTGCGCCCTAGAGACCACACTGCCACCTTGCACCATTCTTTTCGTTGCACTGGAACATCTGCCGAACAATTCGTGCGCGCGCCTTCGCCCCGCTGAACGCAAGAGCTGCATTTCCGAGTGAACCTACTTCACCCGACACAGCCGACCCGGCGTCTACACCGGCGCCTGTTGCCCGCTAGTCGTGTCCGCTCGCCAAGGTCTGAAAAAGGTCGGCCAACGCAGCCGCGTGGCCCTCCCGGACCTCCGCCTCGGAGATCGCCAGGATCAGCGCGACCTCGGCGAAAGTGCAGGACTCCCCGTACAAGAGGCCGAGCAGCGTGCGGGTTGGCACCGGCAATTCGTCAAGGGCCAACGACAGCTCTTCGATTTGTAGAGCTCGCTCCGAGTCGGGCTCGCGCTGCTCGATAATCCTGACGAAGCTGATCCTCGTTTGTGCCAATGCCGTTCCCGTGTTGCGCCGTGAAGCACACGCCGCCCGACTGATCCGACCGCCCTGCACCGTCGACTGCCACTGACACCATCACCCCGAGTGTCTTGACACGAGTGATCAATACCAATTGGCATTCAGCTGGTGCAGCTCTGTGATGTATTGTGGCACACGTTGCCAGCGAGTGCACCGAGCGAGCCTCGTCCCAGCGGTGTACCATTTCGGAAGAGCGCCTCGTCAATCTCAGGCGCGCCACTGACAGCCAGCTGCTGGCTCAATTACTGCGGCGGACGCTTACGCGTGGAGAACCAGTGGCGATAGCTCGTCATCTTCGCCTGCTGCTCGGGTGAGGCGCGGCGTCGACACGTCGCCATTTCAGCCGACCCGGGCGACGCTCCCCAGCGCACCTCGTTACAGTCGTTGGGGTTGTACGCCACCTCGAACAGGGCTGCCCTGGCCACCACATCCTGCAGGGAGAGCTGCTGGGTGCTGCCGTCCGAGCGCGTGTAATTGAAGGTCCGCCGCCCTAGCTCTGCCCGCAGGACGGCGTCGAGCTCCGCTGCCTTTTCGTCGAGCTCCTCTTTCCGAAGCGCAAAGCGGGCGGGAGCGGCGCGCACGCGGCCCGCAAACCCGAGCACGGTATCGATCGAGATCAACAAACGAAGATCCCGCGACGGCGTGGAGAAATCCTCCCAAGGGCCGCTGGACAGGAAAATGCTTTCCCCGTCCGGCATTTCGATCACCTCCGAGTCGTGCTCGCCGAGCCATTTCTCTCCGTTGCCGACCGAAATCACCCGCCGCGCGACGGCCTCGGCTAGAGCGTCTACCAGAGAGCGCAGCACTGCTTTGGGCTCGAGCGGGCGCGGGTTAATCAGCACCTCCAGCGTGGCGTAGAAGTCGTCCGCGCTGCCCTTGTACTGTTGCATGCTGAAGCGCGTGTAGCGGCGGGTGCCGCGCAAATCCTTGTTTTCGACATCCTCCAGAAAGCCCACTCTCTCGATCATCACAGGCTCGGGCGCGACGGCGAGCGTCGGATCGGGCGTGACCAAGCGCGGCGCGGGCTCTGCCTCGAGCTGAGCGGCTGCGGGCTTCTCCTCCAGGGGTGCAGGCACCTGCACGGGCTCCTCCACGAACAGCCGTGGGCGAAACGCCTTGAAGCCCGCCCCCCCCCCCTTGGTGTCCGGGTCGAAGAGGAAGGTCCCGCGCCAGAAGCGCCGCTGACCGATGGTGCCGTCCGGCTGGGCATCGACGCCCACGAGCATGCCGTACTTGTCCGACCCCTGCGGCACCCAGTCGGCGAGCACGAGGAAATGACCATAGGGGTCAGCAAACACCGTGCCTGGCTTGAGCGCCTCACGCGTCAGAGGGATCGGGTAGAAATCGGTGAGATCGTCCGCGGGCAACGTCCGACCGCTGGATGAATGCACCGCCGAGCGCAGCTGCGTATTGAGGAAGAGCTCGAAGGCCTCGATGTCGTCACGCGCCTGCATCAACCCGCCCTTACCGGGCAGCTCCAAACGGCTCATCAGGTTGTCGCCAGCCCCGGGCTCGTCACAATTGGGGGCCCTGCCGCCGCGCCCCCGCGTGCAACGCCGGTAGCCGAAGGGCAGCCGCATCTTCCAGGCAAAATACGCGCGCAGCGCGTACGGCAAATCCGCGCAGTCGGGGGCCAGGTCGATCTCGCCATCCTCCTCGAGACCGCGATAGTCAAAGAGCAGGTTGCGATCCGCATCGCGCAAGAGCGAGTGCAGATTGGTCCAGGTGCGATCCTCTTCGAGCGCGTAATCAAACAGCCGCTCGACGAACAGGGCATACAAATTCTCGTTGGCGACATTCCAGCGGTATTTTGGCTGCCATATCGGGCCTTCGTCGGGCTCGGCCAGCTTCGGGCGGCGGCTGCGCACGACGATCTGCTGGCAGGCGATCACATTGTCCCCGTCCGCGAATACGGCTTTCCATTTGCCCTGCTTGGGACTGTCGATGCTCACGACCTGACCAAATGGAGGGCCCCCGAGCCGCACGACCTCGGGGCTCAGCCGATTGCCGTCGGGGTCGACCAGGGTCAGCGCCGCCGGCCCCGGGTCATCGTTCATGGCGGTGATGATCCGCAGCGGCTGCAGCTTGTTGGGCTGCTCGGGCATGACATAGATGGCGTTTTTCTCGCCATCCGCGCACTGCTTGTCGCTCGGGATCCTCGCACCAGGCACGGGCCGCAATTCAGCTACGCCACCGAGCTCGCTGCCGGGAGTGCCACCGACGACGGTGATGCGAGTGACGCGTTCGAGCAGCGCCGTACGCGACGTGCCGCGCCCGAGCTCCAGATTGCTCACCGTGATGTTCTTGACTCGTACGATGGTCTCAGGGCCAGGCTTCGCACCCCTCTTTGCACCGCATGGCTCCAGAAATTCGCCCAGCGCGTGCAACACCATCGGCTCTCCGAGCTCATTGCGGCCGAGGTAGAGCATGATGTGCCCCGGGAAGTACAAGAGCGCGATGCCCTTGCTCGCGGCGGCGTCGAACAGCGGCGCTCGCTCGGCCTCGGGCACGCCCTGCACGTCGACCCAAAATGAGCCTGCCTTCGCCTGCCACGAGCTGTGGCGTGGCAAATGCAGGTCGAACGCGTCAAAGGCATCGAGCACGAGTCGCGAGCAATCACGCCCGCCGTCGGTATCACCGAGCCCGTACGGCGTGCCGATGAAGCGCCAGGCCTCTTCGAGCAATGCACGGCGCGTGAGGTTCCGCCGCGTGAGCCGCAGCCGCGCCGCTGGTTTGGCCGAGCTGGTGACGAAGCCCTCGGCTGTGGCCACATGGGCGCGACGGCCCTGCTTGTCGGCGGCCGGCAGGCGCGTGCCGGCGGGCACCGCTACACGCGCGGCCCCGTCACCCATCACCAGCTCCCCTCCCTCGACTTGCACGGAGGCGCCCCGCACGAAGGCCTCCTCGAGCCGCTCGGGAATGGGGGGCGACAAAGCCGCGTCGGACGGCAGCCACCCGAACGCATACGCTGCCAACGCGAGCTTCATCCCATTGGGCCATTCCGCGACGATCCGCACCACGTCCTGCGCGTGCAGCGCGCTGCACGCGTTGCGATCGAGGCGGAGGTCCAGCGCCGCGGAGAAAAACCCATCGGGCAACGGGGCACAGCGGATCTGCACGTCGCCGAGGGCCACGCGAAGCTCTGGGCTGGTGCGGGTCAGGTCGACGGCTGCGTCGAGGGCAACGAGCGCGCCCTCTGGAAACTTCGAGCCCGCGGCGCTCACATACTCGCCCGAGGTGAGCTTGTTGCGCGCCCACACCCGGCGTTCATCGACGTCACGCACGAGCTCAGCCAGATCGAGCGGCTCGAGCAGGTCGCGCTGCGCGTGATACTCCTCGCGCGGGACCTGCAACGAGGCGTTGAGGGTGCGGATTTGCTCCGGCGTGAGCAACACCTGGTCCAAGTCGTATTGGCTGCTCAACTGCTCCAGCCAAAAATCGAGGGTCAGATGCTTGGGGTCGACATCCGGCAACGGGCCAGCTACTTCCGAGAACGGCGCGCAGGGCGGCGTATCCGCTCCAGAACCTTCGACCACGAGGACGTCCCCGGCAGGCGTGCCGGCACCCGCGGACGCGCCCCCGCTGGGGCTGCAGCCAGCGGCCACCGCTCCGAAAACGAGAACAGTTACGATGAGTTCGTATCGGAAGAACACCGCGACATCGAGTATGACTCAAATCGCGACGTTTGGCTCTGCCGTCCAGGTCCGGTAGGCCCTCGAGCGGTGCAGCGCGGGCTTCATGCCACGGACTGCAGGCTTACGGGGGGCTTTCGGACTAGGTGGATATGCTAGCCCGCCCCACCCCGAGTCTCGCAAGGCCGCCCCTCACGCGGGCACCGGCCCGAGAGGCGCAGGTCCAAGCATTAAACGCGTGCGAACGTGTCCCGCTCATCGACCTGCAGCGTGTGCTCACCATCGCTGATGCTCCAGGCCCAGGTGGGGTCGGTGTTTTCCACCTGGCGAGGAGGTGTGATGGTGATGGTGATGGGCTTGGCGGGGCGGACGTCGAAGGGCTCAGGGAAGGGAAAGTAGAGCTGCCGCCAGTGTGTGGGCGGTTGGTGCGGGCCTGTGCCAAAGCTGATGTCGGCGCCTAGAAATGCATCGAACCAGGCAACCAGGCCAAAGCTCGTCGCCTCGCGACCAACCCTCAATGCGCCGGTGAGTCGCTCGGGCGTCCGAGCCACACTGTGCATGTCGAGTGAGCCCAAGTCGCAATGTTCGGCGAGCACCTGGTGTTCTGCGAGAGTCAATAGGCGACTCTGGCGCAAAGGGAGATCAGCGATGGGGCCAAAGTCGATGCCGTACGGGCGACCCTCGAGAAAGCAGGCGTCTTCGTACAGCTCCTCATCGACGACGAGCGCGGCAGACATCGACACGCGGCCGGGCAACATGATGCCGCCGGGCTTCAGCCACCGGTCACGCAGCGCTATCAATGGCTCCAGCATGGATTCGCTGAACAAGAAGTGTCCCATCCACTCGGAAACGATCACGTCGACTGGCCCGTCTGTGCGAAACGACTGGTGATCGGCGCGGTGAAAGACGATCTCCGGGCAGCCGCTGAGCTTCGCAATTTCGCGAGCGTGCTCGACCATCGCGGTGCGCTCTATCGCGTCGACCCGGCCTGCCTGGCAACGCGCGGCGAAAATTGCGAGCACGCCGGTACCGGAGCCAAAGTCGATGACGCGGCTGCCGGGCTGCACCAAGGCCCGGATGGCCTCCGAGTACGCCGAGGTGCGCACGACGTCCCGCAGCATGTCCTTGTGCGTCGCCACGTCCAGATAAGAGCCATGGTGGGGATCAGCATCCAGGTCGGTGGCCATGACAGGCAGTACCTCAAAATTGCAAATCGTCGCAAGTAGGGCCCCATGCGGGCTGAAAAACGCGTAGAAGGCTCTCTTGTCCATCGAATGGTACCCGGGCCATATGGTCACCGCTCACAAGGAAGCGGCGTTGGCCATGCGCAAGACCGATGTCGTCATCGAGGTGTTGGACGCGCGCGTGCCATATTCCAGCTGTAATCCGCTGATCGAAAAGCTCAGGCGCCAGAACCAACGGCCGGCGTTGAAGATCCTGAACAAATCGGACTTGGCCGACCCCGAGCGCACGCGGCTGTGGCTCGGGCACTATAACTCTCAGCCTGGCGTAAAAGCAGTCGCGTTGTCCTCGAAGAAATCACGCGAGGTGAGTCGCATTCCGCAACATGCGCTCGCGCTCGCGCCGACTCGCACCACCCTGCTCAAGCCGCTACGCATGATGATTTTGGGTATTCCGAACGTCGGCAAGTCGACGCTGATGAACACCTTGCTGAGGCGTGTCGTCACCAAGGTGGGGGATGAGCCGGCGGTCACGAAGTCCCACCTGGTCCATGAGCTCGGCCCGGGGATGTGGCTGGTCGACACGCCCGGAATGTTGTGGCCAGGGGTCGACCAGGACACCGCACACAAACTCGCGGCAACCCACAGCATCGGACGCAACGCCTATGAAAATGTGGACGTTGCCGCAGGGCTGGGCGCCTACCTGCTCTGCGACTACGCGGGCCTGCTCACTCAGCGCTTCGGCAGCGTACCCGACGGGTGTGACGGGTACGAGCTGATCGCTAGCATCGCACGCAGCCGCTCGCTCGTGGTCAAGGGCGGCACGCCCGATCTCGAGCGGGCCGCGCGAGTGTTGTTGAGTGAATTTCGCAGCGGTACGCTCGGTCAGATCACGCTGGAGACACCCGCCCAGATTGCCGCGCGATCCACCCCCGCACCGGAGGACCCACCCACTGACACCCCCAGGGGTGACCCGAATCGGTAGTTTTAACGGCAAGTCACCGCCAGACTCGCCGTCTCCAGCCAGAGAGCATTGGCTGGGCCGTTCAACGGGTGTCCGAAGAAGGCGTGGCGTGGGGAAGCATGTCAAATCTGGTCCATCTCGAGCTTGGCGGAGCGCACGAGCCAACTCACGCACACGGCGCGGACGGAACGAATACGCTGCCGCTCCGAGTCTTGTGTGTGGACGATGAACCTTCGGCACTGTCCACTCTGGCCCGTGTGCTCGAGGCAGACTTCCAGGTCGTGACCCAGGACAGCCTGGTGGGGGCGTTGTCACTCCTCGAGCGAGACGGTGACTTCGCGGTGGTGATCGCGAGTCTGTCGACCCAGGACGGCGTAAAGTTCTTGGAGAGCGTACGGACCATCTCACCCACGACGACCCGATTGGCCATGACGACTTCCCCGGTCATCGATTCCTCCACCCTGCCCCGCGACGCGGCGTTCCGGTTCATCAGCAAGCCATGCCCGGGGGATGCCCTGCTGCAGATCGTGCGGGACGCCGCAAACTACCACCTGCTGGTCGCGAACGGCCCAGCCCAACCCGTCGAGGCTCACGCCCTGCCGATTTCGATCGCCCGGCGCCTGGCCATTCCGATCGCCATACATGACCAGGCACCGCCCGTTGCTCGGATGCCAGGGCCTCGTCGCGTAGGATTGCGCATGGCGGAGCGCACCGTCGAGCTCTTACCCGGCACGACCATCGTCGGGCGCAGCCGTACCTGTCATATTCCGCTCAGCGACCCTCAAATTTCACGCCGCCATGCCTGCTTTTCCAACACCGGGCGGGAGCTGAGCGTGCGCAACGTTTCGAGCACGAACGGAGTGCAAGTCAATGGTGCCGCGAACGAGGCGGACAGTACGCATCGTCTCGAGGTTGGCGATCGAGTGACGCTCGGGACCCACGAGATCGAGGTGTGTGCCCTCGGAGACTACAATCCGTCCATCGAGCCCACGCATCGAGTCTGCTTGCCGCTCGAGCTAGTGCAAAGCAGCCCGAGCACCGATGCGGCTACGCTGGCCACCTTGGCCCAGGTGGCGGACAAGTACTTCTTGCTCGGCCAAAGCCGGGAGGCGGAACGCATGGTTCGACCGTTGCTCGAAGGACTCTTGAGGTACTGTGTGTCGGGTCAACGGCCGTCGGCCACCGACCTAGAGCTCGCCGTGGGGTTGACGTTGCGCATCGCGGAGGCAACGCAGGTGGGTGCATGGATCGACTACCTTTTTGATCTGTTCTCGGCGCTCGGCCAACCCATGGCTCCCGACATCGTGGATGGACTGTACCGTGTCATTCCCGGCATCTCCGGCGCCCGCATCGCGAGCTTCCGCGACTACCTGGACACGCTCAAGCGATTGCAGGACGGTTTTGGTCCCGGAGAACGATTTCTGGTTCGCAGAATCCAAGGGCTGGAAACGCGGCTCATGATGTCAGCGCACGTTTAGGCCAAACCAGAGCCGCTCATTGCTCCAGAATGGCCGAGATGAGTCCCAAGATGGGTGGAACGCAGCCGTCGAAGTCGGGCTCCTCCCAGGGCAGCACCAGGCTCTGCTCGGCAGCTGCCCAGTCGGCGTAGAGCCTACGAAATGACGCGATGACGTCGTAGACCTTGCTCTCGTCAAAGGCCAGACCCGGCCGCATCGTCAGCCACAAGCGTTGCAAGGTTTCGAGGGGAGGCGCCGGCATGGACCTGACTTGGCGGCTCAGCTTGTCGCTCAGGCTCATCGAGCAGCTGCGCACCAGCAACTGGAAGTCCACGTTGGGAGCAGGCGCATCGCGGGCTGCTGCAATTTCTTCTTCCAGCCGCCGCTGAAGCACGAGCTCGAGTAGCCGAAAACAGCTCGAGAACCGCCCCGGCGGCTTGTTCCTCACGATATCGTTGTACAGGGCAAGCGCCGTTCTATCTCGGTCCGAAGCCCATGACGAAAGTTGCTCGGTCAGCACTGGGTCAATTGGAGTGTCCTCGCTCACCGCCACGCTGGCTGACCAGCACGCGAGGGGAGCGTCGAGCTCCACCTGAAGCTGTGAGATGAGGAGTTGAAGCTGTCGCCGGTCAGGAGCCGAATAGGGTGGACCGGGTGTGACCTGCAACGTCGCCGAAAATAGGTCGCCTGCGTTTTGCTCGGTCACCAACTCCAGAGCCGCAGCAAAGAGCGCGCTCGGGCTACCGACCCGCACGGACAAGCCGCCCGACTGCTTGACGACTTCGCTGGGCTCTCCAGGCCCCGAGACTTCGGCATCGACCAAGACCTCGAGCAGCAGCGGCGTGTGAATGCCCAGCTCTGGCAAGAAATGGAGCGCCTGGTCGGAGCTACGCGCGAGAGCATCTAGCTCCAAGAGCTGGTGGTGTTCCACCGCGGACACCGCACACCGCTGGCAGGTCACCCCTGCGAGCATCTTGGTGACGGTGCCGCCCCGCGGACCCGATGCGACATACCTCACGACTTCGGGCCGGAGCTCTCCCGAGCAAGACCGGCAGCTGGAGACCGGAGGTTGTTCGTGCCCACACTCCGGGCAATCGAAATGGTAACGATCGCTCATCTCGAAGTTGCAGTGTCGGCACGTGTGCAGCGCCAATTCGGCTTCGACCTTGGCCATGCCCAGCGCCAGATCTTGCGAGGTGATCTGCAAGGTGGCTTCGCCCGCCACACTCCAGCGCTGATCGAGGTTCATGGCGCTCCACGTACTACGGCACCCGCGACTCTGCCAGGTGTCGCGCGCGCGGGTGCGATCTGCGAGATCGGGGATATCGACCGCATGCATTGAGAGTGCAACACTGCGGCACACGTTGACGTAATGGCCCAAATTTGGACCTCGACGCGCACGGCACCCGAGGCTTGCGACCCAAGGTCGTTGCCGTCAAAGCGTCGACATGCGACGATCCGCGTATGACGTCGTCCTATGGGCAGGCCATGCGCTGCGTGTCAATCGTGGTCGCGAGCGCGGCGCTGAACGCCTGCGCGAGCGCGCTGGACGAAGACGCACCGACGGGGCCGCCACAGTTTGGCGGTGCCCTCAACCCACTGCCCAACAACGGCAGCATGAACAACAACGGCACGCCTCAACAAACCGGCGCAGCTGGTGCCGCGACGAACGACTCCGTGCAGAACCAGGGCACGGGCGGCTCCGGCTCCGAGGTCATCAATCCGATGATCGGCCTGGCTGGCTCAAACGCGGCCGGTGGGAGCGCTCCGAGCTACGGCAACCCGCCTAGCGGCGCGGCGGGATCGGGTACGGGCGGCGTTGGCAACGGGCAGGTTCTCCAAGGCGGCACGGGGGGGCAAGACACAGCGCCCGTCGACCCGCCTCCGGTCGATCCACCGCCGGTCATTCCACCGCCTGTGATCCCGCCTCCGGTCATACCCCCACCCCCTCCGCCCCCCACGGGCCCCGACATCGACTGCCCTGATGATGCGTTCTTCTGTGCCGGGTTTGAAGAAGCCGGCATCCCCGCCGAGGCGCGCTACTTCTCGCAACGGGGCCCGTTTGTTCCGGGCGACAGCATGGTCATCGATTCGACCGAATTTTTTGCTGGCCGTCAGTCACTATTGGTGCCGGCCGGCGGCAGTAACTTCGACTACCGAATGTTGTCGGTGCGGGTGCCGACGCGTGCATTCTGGGTGAGTCTCCACGTGCTCACCGACGTCGAGTTTGGTGATGCCAACCACGACACGCTGTTTTCGGCGTCCACGCTGCTCGAAGGCTTCAATGGCGATCGTTCGATTGAATTCGCCGAGCAATTCGGGCAAGTGCTGCTCAACAAGAATGACCAGTTGCATGGCCCCACCGCGCCCGGGCCGCCCAACAACGTGGCGGGGTCGGTCGTCACCGCCGACGTATGGCATTGCATGGAAGCCTTCTACGATGGGACCACGGGGGACGTGCTGGTCTTCAGGGACGGCGTCCAGGTCATCAATGCGCCGCGCTGGAGGCCGGACACCTACAACAATTTCCGCTTCGGCTATCAGCGCTTCAACACCGCACGCAACGTCTGGTTCGACGACGTCGTCGTCGGCCCCAACCGCATCGGCTGCAACTGAGCGGCGCGGATTACTGGGCTCGAAAGCCTGCGCGGAAGGGTGTATGCCCAGATCACCCGCCGCGAGCCCGCTTGTCCGACTTCCTTCACTATCTCGTTCTATCTTCACCGCTATTTGGTGTCGTCATGTTGGGCTACGGAGTGGCCCGCATACCGCGCTGGACGCCCAGCTTCACCCAGCGCCTGTCCAAGCTCGTCTTCGCGGTGCCCCTGCCCGCGTTGCTCTTTCACATGCTGAGCGACGTGTCCACGGCTCGCGGCGTGGACCCGCGCCTGCTGCTCGCGTTCTTTGGCAGCTGCCTGATCGTGTTTGTATTGGGCCGCGTGGTCGCCCAACGCATTTTTCACATGGACGGTGTGGCACAGTCGGTTTTTGCCCTCGGCGGCGTCTTCTCGAATAACGTGCTGCTCGGGGTACCGTTGGCGCGGCTCATCCTGGGCCCTGCCGCCATGCCGTGTGTGGCCTTGGTGCTGGTGTTCAATGCGCTGATTCTGTGGACGTTGGTCACGGTGTCGGTCGAATGGGCTCGCCACGGCTCACCCAGCCTGGCGGGCCTCGGCAAGACCGTGCTGAACGTGCTGAAAAACCCGCTCATTCTGGCCATTTTGGCCGGCACTGCCTTTGGCCTATCCGGCTTGCACCTGCCCCCGCAGCTGGGGCTAGCCTTGGCCTACGTGGGCAAAGCGGCTGGGCCGCTGGCGCTCTTGGTGCTGGGCATGGGCATCTCCGCGTACGGCGTGCAAAGCGGGTGGCGGCCGGCTCTGGCCATTTGTGGGCTCAAGCTCCTCGTGCAACCCCTCGTGATCTGGGGCCTCGCGGTGGCGCTCGGCTTACCAACGCTGGAGCGTCAGGTGGTGGTGCTGCTCGGGTCGCTGTCGGTCGGTGCCAACGTTTACTTGATGTCGGCTCACTTCGAGACCTTGCAGGGCCCTGTCGCCACCAGCTTGGTGCTTTCGACGCTGCTGGCCGCCGTCACGACGCCGCTGGTCCTGGCCGCTGTGAGCTAATGCTTGGAACGGACGTTTCGGTTTGGTTTCGGCGCTCCGCGCCGTGGCCTGCAAATCGAGACCGAGGCTGGCGCTAGAAGGCAAGAATTTGGCGCCTTCGGGCAATGATTTTCACGCGAGGCCGGGTGACGCTCCGGAGGCGATTTTCCAGAGCGCAAGCCAACCTTTTTCTAAGCAACTCGGCTGCGCTCTGGCCGACAGTGTGCGCATCACACGGCAACGCGGTCCGGCCGCATCCTTTTCCTTAGGCGCTGCAACCAGAGAATAGCGAGAGTCAAATGAGAACAATGACGAGGGCCTCGGCCAGGGACTTTCATAACGGGCGGTTCGTCGCCGTAGCGTCCGTTTTGTGCGCGACGGGGCTCGTGTCCGGCGGCACGCTCGGCTGCGGGGAAGACGCCAAGTCCGAGGCCTCGCAGGGGGGCGAAGGCGGTGGGGCAGCGGCGGGTGGGGCGGGAACCGTCACTGCCATGGCGGGCACCGGCGGCACCTCGAGCACTCCCCAGGCCAGCCGAACCGGCTTGGTCGAGGCCGACTGCGTCGCGCGGCCCAACGCCACCCATGAATGGTTCCCCGATACCGACCGCTGCGAAGTGGTATGTGCAGCCGGCTTTGCGGACTGTGACGGGCAGCAGGACAACGGGTGCGAGGTATCGACCAGTGACGCAGCCGCGTGCGGGCGCTGTATCGACGCTTGTCTCAGCGACCTGTGTGGCGGCGCACCGGCCTGCGCCGCGGTTCAAGCGGACCTGTGGAGCGCCTCGGGCGGCTACGGTGACATCACGGACCTGACCGTCAATGATGCCGGGCAGGTGTTCGTGAACCTCACCGTGGGCTTGCCCAACGAGACCATTCCCGCAATCGGGGCCTTGAGCGTCGTGGCTTTGAGCGGGGGAGTCCGCGATTGGGTGTCTGTGCCAGGACAAAGCGGTTTTCAAGTCGTTGGCCCGACCAAAGCGCAAGTCGAGGCAACGCCGGTTGGTGTGTACATGGCCGAGGCCTATTCTGGCATCGTCACTTTGGCTACAGAGGTGATTCCGGAGCCGGAGGGCGGCGACATCTTGCTCTCGCTGTTCAGCTTCGGCGGTGAGCGCCTTTGGAGCCGTCCGCTCGGCATCAGCACCAACGCCAGCGTATTCGGCTTGCACGCAGATGAAGATTCAAACGTGTATGTGGAAATACTCACGGACGAAGAGTTCGTTTACGAGGACGTGACCATCGACGCGCCGCTCGTGTATGCGAACATCCTGTTGAGCTTCACGCCGAGCGGGGATTTTCGCTGGGCCAAAGAAGTCTCCCCCTACTCCCTGCACGCCGTTTCCGGCGGTCAATTCGTCAGCGAGAGCATCTTCGGCGATGCGTGGCGCTCGGCAGAGACGGGAGAGCCCGCACCGGGCGTCCCTTTCCAAGCCGTAGGCGGCCGAGGCATCCTGCACGATGCAGCCGGCAACCTGATTGTGGTGGGGAGCACCCAGAGCTCGCAGCTACATCTCCAGGGAGGTTTTCCCGGGCTCAGCGACGTGTCGAGTGACGAGGGCGTCGAAGGCGCGAATCGGAACGCCATCTTTGCAGCCAAATACGCCCCCGATGGGCAGCTGCTCTGGAGAACGGGCTTTGGCCACAGCCTCGGCTACTCGGAGCTCTGGGACGTTCGGCTCGCCGCCGACGACACGCTGTACATGATGGCCAGCGGCACCGCCCGCAGCGAGACCAACGCTTTGATTGCCATGGAGCTGGCACGCGTCTTCGTCGCTCGTATCGGGGCCGATGGCTCGCAACAGGGCGCCTGGCGGCTCGACGTCGACGATCCCGCCGCGTTGGGCCTCTCGGTTAGTGCCACCGGCCTAGTGAACGTCGGCATCCACTTTGACGGAGCAGCGCAGCTTCCAGAACCGTTGACTGGCACCGGCGTCGTGGGCGGCACGCTGCAATTCCCGGCGCCCTGAGCAACCGAGTGTGAGCCCGAATTTGTCTCACGCCGGGATACGGCGCGGCAACCCGTTTCGCCTTACTCCGCAGAGATCCAAGTGATCTAAATGATCGCAGTCTTACGCACCGCGCTCACCTTCACCAGGGACGGATTGTTACGCAACATCAGCTCTCTGAGCGACTCTCGTGTAACACCCAGGCGCTCTGCAACCCGATGCGCCAGCGAGGTGGTGGCCACACCCGGCACAAATGAATACGTGGGCCTTTCCATCCCATCGAGCTCGACCTGGAGGAACTGTAGACCCGGTGTGGTGGCCTCGAGCTGAGCGGCAAATTGTAGGAAGTGAGTGGTGACGAAGGCGCGCGGGCGTAGCTCACCCAACATCTCGAGCACTAGCTCTTGCAACTCTTGCCCCTCGCTCGGGTTGGTACCGGAGCACAGCTCATCCATTAGTACCATGCTGCCCGCCTTCAAACCCTCGAACAAGCGGCGTATGCGCAGCAGCTCCGTACCGAGTCGCCCTTCGGCTTGTCCCACCTCCGCACGCTCGATCAACGAGGCAAATAGGCCGTTGACCCAGGGCAAACGCGCCTGTGCTGCGGGCACGAACAAACCACCCTGAGCCAGCAGCTGACCCAGGGCCAACGACTGCAACAGCCGGGTTTTGCCGCCCGAATTCGGCCCAGTGACGAGCACGATCGACTCTCGACCCAAAACCTCCAAATCACACGGCGTGCAACCCATGCCCTCGACCATGAGCAACGGATTGAACAAACGGCGATAACTCGGCATTCCTTCCTCACGAAACTCCGGAATGCAAAGGCGGTGGCCGGCAGCCTGCGCCAGATCGTGAAAGCTCATGCCAGCCAGGTAAAACTCCAGGTCACCAATCAATTGAAAGAAGAAAACGATGTGAGGCTCGAGGCCCGAGAACACATCGTCCGCCAGGCGGTTCAACAGCTCGCTGGCGCTGGCGTGAATGCCACGAAAAAACAACCCGAGCCGGGTGAAGAAACGCCCGAGCGCGCTCGAGTAAAACGAGCTCGACTTGTTCTCCCGCCGCTCCAACGTCTGGAACCCGCGAACGTGGCCGTCAAATCCCAGGCGAATGCGAATATCGACTTCGCCACGATTGCGCTCGTAGTCGAGCAACTCGCACAATCGTTGGAAGCCCGGCAAACCCGCGAGGGCTTGCCCGTACTCATGCAGCCGGCGGAGCCCGGATTCGCAATCAGCAAAACCAGCCGCCAAGAGCTCCACCACGCGCCGGATGGCACGGAGGATCCCAAGGCGCAGCTCCGTACCACCGGGCACCGTCACGCCGCGGCGGCTCATCAGATCCCGAAACTGAGTCAGAAAGCCGTGCAGCTTTTCGACTTGCCTGCGCGTCTGCTGGGCTTTACAGAGCTCGCTGAAGATGGCCTGCCGAAACCGCGCGTGTCGGATGTCCTGGGGCGGCAGTGACACGAGCCGGAACAAGTGCGAGGCATGCGCCGAGCGTTCATGCCCCTGAACCTTCACGGCCAGGCAGCGGCCCACGAGCTCCCGCAGGAAGACGTCGTTGGCGAAGTCGTCGGGCACAAACAGCGAGGGCGCGAGCTCGGCCTTGTCCAGCAAACGCGCAAATCCATCACCCACGTCACCTCCCGAAAAAGCAAAGGTGAGAGCGTGCACCGCGGCCTGCGTGTCGATCCTACGAAAGGGCAGCTGGTGCAGCAGGTCACACGGGGCGGCACCCTCAGCCAGCACACCCAGCGAGACGGCACTTGGCGACATGCCACCCGGCGCCGCTGCGCGCACGATCAGCGCAGTTTGCTCCGAGGCCTCGCCCTCCTCGGCAGGCGGCTCGCGCTGCGCCCACTGGCCTTGCTTCGGCGTCATTTCGGCACGAATCTACCATGACGGCGCGCGCCTGACCACGCCCCAGCCCGGCGTGTATTTTGCTGTTCTCACTGCGCGCCGCGGATACTCTCGGGCTTGCCCACGCGGCGGACCTAATACCGGTGACGCCAGAGCAGGTCCAAGAGAAAGCTGCCCGCGTCACCGATGGTGGTGCTCAGTGACCAGTTTCGAAGCAAACGCAGGTCGAGCGTGACATGCGTGCGGTCCTGAGAGCGCCCGGGGTTCGGGGCCTGAACGGTATAGCCCAGCTCCGCGGTCAGGCGTGGGCTGATTTGCACCGCTACTTCCGGCTGCGGCTCGCCCTCGTGCTCGCCGATTCTGGTTTGTATGTCGAGGGACGTCAGCTTTCTGAGCTCCTGGTTGAGCCCTCGCGTCACGACGCTCCCTCCGGCCGCTAGAGCCGCGGTGCTGGCAGGGTCGCCACCCGTCGAGGTTCCGAAGTTACCATCCGGTGAGCCAAACAGCAGAAGGCTGAGGATCTGATCGTCGCGCAGCGGCGGCTCCGACCTCAGGGAGAGCTTGCCCGTCTTTACTGGGCCGACGAATTCGGCGAACACCCGCGTCCCTTCGGGAGCCGTATAGCCCGCGGTCGCTATCACGGTCGGGTTTGATGGATCACCCTCGTCGAGAAAAGTGATCACGCCCCGCTCGACCTCGAACAGCTTGCCTTGAACGTTGATTTCGCCGCGTGCGAGCCGCAACTCCCCCTGTACCGAGAGCTCGCCCCGCAAAAGTGCGACCGCGCTGCCCACCAGCTTCACTTCCAGCTCCGTACCTCTCCGGATCCACACCTCATCACCCAAGCGGATTTCCACTCGCACGGGCAAAGGGTCGGCCGCGGTGAGCTCAGGCTCGCCCTTCCCATCGCCCTCGACCGGTTGAGGAATGGGCCTGAACTCTTCCAGCCCGCGGTGAGCTCCCGTCACGATGGTCGGATCAGTGTCCAGCTCTTGCACGTCATGTGGAGACTGCTCCGGAAGTGTCACATCGAAGCGGGGGACGGTCACCTCGACGTTCAAGCCAAGAAGCTCGCCACCAGGGCCCGGCTCACCTTTGGCTACGATGTTCAAGCGTCCCGACGCATCCGCGATGGTGACGCCCTCAAACATGATGGGCAGCGGGTCAGCCCTCGGAATCCTGAGCGTCAGCTGACCCGAGCGCACGACCAAGCCGTCCAGGTCGAGCTCACCACTGACGATCACGCTCCCCCTCAGCCCTCGCGCCGCGATCTTTTGGATCTGCACGCTCCCTTGCGGCCCCAGCGTGACATGCAAGTTGACGTCATGGAACGCTTGCCCCAGCTCCGAAACATGCACCATGCCGTCACGCATGCGAATCGTGCCCGTGACATCGCGCTGCGGTCCGGGGTCGCTGTTGAGCTCGGCGTCCAGCAGACCACTCAGCGCCCGCACCTGCTCGGGCAAGAGCGGCCGCAGCGCCCGAAGCTCAAAGCTCTTGGCTTGCAGGCTCACCCGACTGTCTTTCGGCTGTAGCTGGGGAGCTAGCTGATCTCGCCACCGCCATGGCCCGGAGGCGGACGCATGAACCTGACCGAGCTTCTGCTCGACCACGAGCTCCGTTTCAAATGAATCCGCGTCAGCCTGAATGGTCCAGCGGGCGCGCTTCTGCCGAAAACCATCGAACGACGGTTCGTTCACCCACAGCGTCCCCTGCAGAGTCGGGTTTCCAGCCACGTCCTTCGCCAGCAACGACCCGTAGAGCTCACCCCCGAGCTCGTAACCCAGCAAGCCACCCAGCGACTCGAGGGGGACGCCGTTACTGCGCAGCTCGACGTCGAGCCCTCGCAAGCTTGGCGCTCGACCGCCACCGGTAAGCCGCGCGTTGGCGAGCATCGACAGCAGTTTGCCCTTTTCGTCGCCGACGCGAACGACCGCTTCGAGCTGCTCGCCGAGCAGGCGAGCATCCGCCGTAATCGCCAACGGCCGGGCGCGCGGGCTGCCCTCTCGGCGCAGCTGCTCGAGCTTCAATTGAGCGCTGAGCTCGGGACGCCCAACGCTACCGATGGCGGTCAATTGCGCCCCGAACGAGCCGACGAGACCGTGCGGACGAAGCAGCGGTGGAAAGGCAGCAAGCTGCCGCTCCGGCACCTGCAATTGTAAATCGATGGGCAGCTCTCCAGGCTGGAACGCCTTCGGGTTGGTCAAGAGCTGGTCTAAAGGCAGCTGGGTGGCCCCGCGCAGATCCGCGATGATGGCGCCGTGCGGGTCGACGATGGTGACGCGCGACTCTAGCCGAGATCGTACGATCTCGGCGGTGAGCTCTACGTCCATGCCTTCCCAGCGCACGCCAGTAGGCCGCAACGCGGCCTCCTCGGGCGAGTCAGCCCCGTCGGATGCGTCTGGAACCAACCAAGTCAAATCCTCCGTCGACACGGCCAGGGAAATCTTGGGGGGGCCGCCGGGCTCGCGTGCGATATTCAGCCTGGACTCGAGCCGTCCATTGGCCTGAAGGTCAGGCAACCAATCCGGCGAGACGATGGCTTGAAGCTCCTCCAGGTCCGCGCTTCCCTGGAGCTCCATCTGGCCGCTCATGCGAGACAGCTCCTTCGCGGTCCAACGCGGCGGTAGCCGCAGCGCCTCCGCCCGGAGCCGCGCCTCACCAAAGGGCGCCAAGCGCAGGGACGCTGTGCCATCGACCCGGTCATCGTGCAGCTCGAGGTCGGCTTCGAGCGAGCCCCCGCGCAGCTTTCCCCGGCTGATCTCGGTGACGGTGCCCTGCACTTGGCCGGACATGTGCCCCGGACGGTAGTCAACCCGAACGCGCAGGTCCGCGAGTGAATGCGGCAGCTCGAGGTCAAAGCCGACGCGCTCGAGAAGGGCTGCCGCGTCCAGCTCGCTCGTGCTGCCCGACACGCGCAGGCGATCGCCAGCCAACGAGGCATCCACTTTCAGCTGGCCAGGGCCCCGCACCTCGAGCTGACGCAGCTCGAAGCCTGAAGGAGTGAGCCGCAGCCGCTGCGCGGATGCGGACACCATCAGCTTGCCACGACCCATCACCATCGCCAGATCAGCCACACGCTTCTCCACCGGAGACACGCGCAGCGTGACCCGCGTGAGAGGCGCTCGTTTAGGCTTAATGTCAGCATCAATCGAGACCTCGTGCAAGTTTCCGCGGCCGTTCACGCTAACCCGCTCGATGGGATAGTGCGGGATCGCGAGGCGCACCGCCGCCAACGAGAACAATAGCCGCGGATTGAGCAGTGGGCCTTCGCCAGATGCGCTCAGCGTGGCGCGCTCGACACCGATCGAGCCAGCCGAGGCGCGCTCGAAGCTGGCGCTGAGTCGCCCGCCGCTGAGTGAGGGCAGTGCTCCGAGGGTCACTCGGCCGCTCGCTTCCAAGCGCGCCCCACCCGCGAGCTCAGCGTCGAGCGACAGCGCGCGCGAAGCTTGCGCGAGGCTGGCCACGGTCGCCTCGATCTTCAGCTCCAGCTGCGTATCCTTGTCCGGCACTTGTAGCCGCGCCATGCGCACCTGAGCCATCAGCTGCGCCCCGTGCACATCGGTCCGTACCGAGGCGTCCAGTAAGCGCGGCGTCAAACGCGCGGACACACGCAGGTCGGGCAAGGCGCGACCGGCCAGGGTGGAAGACCACGTCCTCTGCGCCACTCGCGCGGACAGGGCGCCGTCTTCCAGCTCGAAGGTGCTGGCGGCAGCCATTTGGATCGAGCTTTGCGGAGCATCTGGCAACCACCAGCCTGCGTTCAGCTTCGCGCCGAACACGGACAGCCTGCCGGAGACGACCGGTGACAAGGCGACACTACCCGTCGTGTATACGTTGCCGCCACGTGATCTGAGCACCGCCGTCACCTGCAGGCGTTCGATGGGACCGTCGACCGCGAGCAACGAGCTGATGGGCTCGCCGAAGGCGGCGTCGGGCCAGAACCGCTCCAATTCGGCGGAGGTCGCCTCGTCAACCCGCGCGTAGCCCGAGAGGTGCCCCTCGGAGTAATGGGCTTCGGCGCGCAGCGGAACTCCCGCCATGGAGCCCCGAAATTCCCCGGCCGTTTCCAGGGCCAGAGGTTCGCCTTCCGGTCCGCCAATCCCCAACGCCACCGACGCCGAGAGCTCACCTCGGAGCTCGCGTAGAGCCGGCACGTTACGCACCCAGACAGCTAGCTGCCTTAGCTCGAAGCGCACCTCCTGCCGATCGACGCTGGCCCTGCCCGTCAGCTCGCTGACCTCGAGCTCCAGGTCGGGAATGCCGCCCAGCGTGCCGCGCGCCGAGCCGCGCTCTAGCGTGACGTCCTCGAAATACAGCATGAACGGCAGCGGCGCAGTCTGTTCACCTGCTCCCTCCGGCGTGCGGCTTGGCACAGGCTCTAGCGCACTGACCAGGCTGGGCTCGCCGTCGGGCTCTTCGATGAGGAGAGCTTCAGCGTGCACGATCCCGACCTGAGCAAACGAAAGCGTGAGGGGGGAGCCACCGATCAGGCTGGCCAATAGCTGGGACACGTCGAGGTTCGCCTGCACCCCCGAAACAGCCAGCACCCGCTCCCGCGAGGCGTCCAGAAGCTCAGCATCGATACCGGAGACATGAACCCCATTGATCGGGCTCAGGCTGATCCCTCCGATGGCGGTGATGGCAAGAGTGCCGACAATTTCCTCGGAGACCAGCACGCTCGTTTCGCGCGCGATCCGGGCGCGTACCGAAGGCAGGTTGACCGTGAGCGCTACGAGCGCGACCAACACCACCCCGGCCAACGCCAACCCACCCAGCAGGCGCACCAGGCGCCGCCGCCAAAGCCGAGCGCGCTCGGGGTGTGAGTGGGTCAAAATGCCTCCCCAATTCCCAGGGCAATGGCGATGGGCAACCCGAAGATGTTCGGTGGGTCGGGCTCCGCCGGGCTGCCTGAAACGACCTGCAGCCCCGGTACCCTCACGCCGATGTCGGCACGGATCGGCCCGACCGGGGTGTTATATCGCAGCCCGGGCCCGCACGACAGGTGAGGCCGGTCGAAGGAAATTTCGAGCTTCTGCCGCACGACATCGGCAGCATCACAAAACATCGCGAGGTCGACGGGGCCGCTGACCACGAAGCGAAACTCTGCCGAAGCCTCCCAGGTCGCGAGCCCGCCGAGCGGGACAGAGCACTCATCCAGACCGATCTGTGCTTGTTCACACGAATTGACGCCGTCCACAAACAAGAAGGGAAGCGGCCCGTGGGGCCCGATACCTCGCCGCGGGTAACCTCGGTTCGAGCTCGGCCCCCCGGCGAAGAAGCCCCGAAAAAACAGGATCTGCGCGTCTCTGCCACTGGTTTGTGGAGCAGCATAGTTGAACGGAAAGAGTGCGCCGACAGCGCCGCGTAGCGCAAACGTCCAACGCTTCTGCAGCGGAAGGTATACACGCAGCTCTGGCCTGAAGCGGAAGTCGGCGGCGTCCCCGCCGAGGCCGGCGGCCTGAAGCGGAAGGAGCAGGTGAAAGCCCTGGTGCGGTGAGATAAAATGGTCTCGGAAGTCTACCGTGAACAGCAGCTCCGAATACGAGATGACGAGGCTGTCGAGCTCGCCGATATCACCCACATACGCGAACGGTGTATTGGTCTGCAGGTTCTGGCTGGGCTGGAGGCGCAGGTGCCGCCCGAAAGGCCGCTCGAGTCCCGCCGATGCTCGCGCCTCTCGATACCCGAGCACGTTGACGCCGTCGGTCAGCGCATTCATGACGGCGTAGATGTTGTACTCGGCGCGCAGCGTGCCGATGGTGCGCCCTTCCAAGAAGCCGGGTTGGCGCAGCGCCACGACGACACCCACTTCGGGTAGGTACTCTTCGGGTAGAGTCAGGTTGTCCAGACGCGTCGGGTAGAAAACGACGCCCGGGCGGGCCTCCAGCGACAGCCGCCGCAAGCCCCCGAGAAAGTTCCCGTGCTCCCAGCCTGCCAGGAGGTGAGCGTCGGTTTGCAACGTGTCGAGCTGCAGACCGGCGCCCAGGCGAACGGTTCGCAGCTCGGTTTGGGTCAGCTCGACGTCAACCGGAACCACGGGGGGAGTGGGCGGCGGATGTTCGACTCGAGCCCGTACGTTGACTGACGAGAACACGCCAAGCTCGAGCGCGGCTTGCTGCGCGTCCAGCAGCTCGCGCGAAGAGTAGGGGTCGCCGGCCTTCAAGGCCAGTGCGCGCCGCACGGGCGCTTCTGGGATGTTACCGAGCCCGTGGACTTTCACTTCCCCCAGAGTGGCCGGGTCATGATGCTTCACTTGGAACTCGACGTCGGCGAAAAAGCCGGGCAGGTCGACGCGTGAGCTTCGGGTGACCTCGGCGTATGCGTAGCCTTGATCCGTCAACACCTCCCGAATGGCGGCTTCAGCTCTGGCGTAGACCTCTTCGTCAAAGAGTGCTCCGACCTCGAGGTGCCGGCCGAGCGTGGCTCGCACACTGTCGACCAGCTCCTCGGGCAGACCCTCCAGGCCCCTGACCCGCAGCTGTCGGATGAGCGTTGGTTGACCCTCGAGCACCTCAATCACGACTCGCACGTGAGAGTCGTCGACGTAGCTGACCCGCCCAGCACGCACGGTGGCTGCGTAGAAGCCTCGCGCCTGATAGTAACGTTCTACCCGCGCCAAGTCGCGTTCCAGAACGTAAGGATTGAACACCTCGGGCTCATAGATGAACTCGGGCACTAGACCCAGAAAGCGAGGGCTCTCCCGGGTGGCGAGCTTGTCCTCGATATCGCTCTCGGAGACCTCGTCCTCGCCCTGGATATCGAGGCGGTAAACTCCGGCGCGCCCCTGTGGCACCGAGGTGCATGCAGCAGTAAGCAGCCATAGGAGCCCGGCTAGTCTTCGCGGCTCCAGGGCTGACATCCTGGCATGCCCTTAGCAATCCGCGATCCAAGTAAGTGAGAAAACGCCGAAAACAGCAAGCTGTGGAGCGGGGCGGGGACGGTGGGAGCGCGCGGTCAGCACATCTCGCCGCGTTCCGGCTCGGCTGGCTGTTCTCCCTCAGCATCGCCTGTGGCCCAGGCTCCGTGCAGCTGAGACAACGCCCGCCCAAGTTGCTAGATTTCATCGTCGTTCCAACGCCACCTCCGGTCGTGCCGGTGGAGATCGTGCCGCCACAGCCGCGAAAGGATGCTGCCTGGCTGGATGGGCAATGGGCCTGGGGTGGCGACCGCTGGCAGTGGGAGCGCGGCGGCTGGGTCATTCCACCCGAGGGCTCGAGCTTGTCCGTGTGGGTGTATAGCTATCAGACGGATGGACGCGTGCGCTTTTGGCCCGCCACCTGGATCAACGCAGAAGGGCAACCCATGGAGGCGCCGCCCATTCTGGCGGGAGCTCAGGGCCGTTTTGAGCCACGCTGACACAGCGGGGCAAATGATCACAGCCTTGCGAGCGGAATTTAGTCAAAGCGAAGCCGCCGGTTTCGTTGGATCGCCCTCCGATCGGGAGCGACGCTCTCGAGCTTATCTCGCCGCGCGAGCGCCGCGAGCGCCCGTTTGATCCCGAGTGCAAAGCGGTGATCCCCGAGTGGCCTGCGTGAGCCCGAGCTCGAGCCGCGTTACCCGCAACGTAGCGTCGAAGTGATGGCGCGTGGACCCACGACCGCCAGCGAGATCGGCTGGGCGCGCTGAGCGGCGATACGAAGGGGTACCTGAGCGACGTCACAGGCGTTTCCTCAGGTTGATCCGGTAGTCGACAAACCCCAGCTCGTGGTTGAGCTCTAGCATGCGCGCATTGCCAAAGAGGACGTTGCTGTTCAAGAACTCCGCTCCGATCGATCTCGCCCAGCTTTCACCCATGGCCTTGAGCTGCCGCGCCACCCCCCGCCGCCGGCAGCGCTCGGCCACCCAGAGGCCCGCAATGTGTGCCCCCACACACGGCCCCTCTTCGAAGCGGCGCAGCAGGTGCAAGCCGACGATCTCGCGGCCCTGGATGGCCAAGCCGGCAAAGGTGTTGGACAGGTTCTCCTCGCGCCGCGCCTTGATCACACAGCGATCGATGAACTCTGGTGGCTTGTCGAAGTGGTATGCGTCACCCTCGCCCGAGATGGCATAAAGCAGGCTCAGGTACTCCCTCACCTCAGCCGTGTCCTTGTAGTTGAGCGTCCTGTACTCGATGTTCATCGTGCACCCGCGGTCCTCATTCGGCGAGCCCCCAGCATGCTCAGAAATGAGCAGCAGGAAAGCAAAAACAGAAGCAATATCCATTGCGCAGCGCCCACGCGCTAGTGCGGGACATCTCGGAATCGTTTACTCGCGCGACCAAGCGCGCTAGGAATTGGCATGTTTCAGTGTCAGCGCCGACTATTTTTCCGTGCTTCTGCTACCGCGATCGTGGGCGTGCTGCTCGCTGTGACCAGCTCCTGTGGAGGTGGCGGCGGAGGCACTGAGGGTGCCAGCTTGTCGCTAGGTATCTTCACTGAAGTGGCGGGTACGTCCTATCGGTTGAGCAGCAGCTCGTTCGAGGTGACGGGTGGTGAGTTCACAGCAGCAGCGCCTCTGATGCTCGATACGGGGGCAGTACCGGCGGCACAGTCGCTGCAGCAGTCGCTCGAGCCGGGTCAGTACAGCATCGAGCTGCAACCCAACTGGGTGCTACAGCGGGAGGCGGGGACCGGGTTCGAAGCCGTCGCCGGGGCCATGTTGACCTCCGCCAATCCGTTGACCGTCAGCGTCATTCAAGGCCAGATCGCTCGGGTGGGTTTCGCCTTCGACGCCGCCGGAGTGCCGGTCGACTTTCAGCAGAGCGCTGGCGAGAACGACAACGCCGATTGAACCCGTGTAGGTGCGGCTAAAGCCTGTCCGCGTCAGTCTAGTCCTGTCCCAGCCTGGGACGCTCCGCGCCCTCCAACCCAGCCTCGCCATAATCCGCCGGGACGGGTGTAAGGGCGCGCGCGCCTCCGCGTTGATTGCAAAGACGGCCGAGTATCCGCCGTGCACAACCGGAGACCGACATGCGACACATCCTGCGAATCCTGATCGGCGCGCTCATCGCGCTCGTTTGCCTGCCCGCCTGCCAGGGCCGTGGGCGAGTCCATGAGGCCGCGCCGCCCAGCTATCCGGATACCGAATCGGCTCGACCCGAAGCGACACCGCCGCCTAGCCAACAGGAGCGGTCCGTTGAAGCGCCCGCTGGGGCCGACGGTTTCGCCACACCTCCAGCTTCAGCGCCCGGCTGGAAGGATCAGTCCGGCTGGACTGCGCCCGAGCCTCGCCAAGCGGAATCGTCAGCTGCACAGTCTTCCGATGAGCGCGCGACCGATGAGCGAGGCTGGGGCAGCTCGTCCCGCCCGCGGCGCGCAGCATCGAGCGCGGGCAAACCCTCCCGCGCCAAACCCGCCCCTAGAGAGCGGCCCGGGCTGGCCACCCACTGGGGCGAAAACCGCTATAGCCCAGCGCGCCAGGTAGACTTCGAGCGCGCCGACGCCGGGCAACCCGTCGCGCTCGCCGAGCTCCACTATGACGATCGCTCCGGCGCCCTGCGTATGCTCCCCGGCGGAGTTTGGGGACGTAGCGAGCTCAGCGCTGCCCGGGGTGCCCTGCGTGTCAGCATGGTCGACGCCTCCGGACGCCCCTTTCCAGCGCTGCGCCAGGGTGAGCGGGTGGTGAGCATGGGGGATCCCGGCGAGCGCTACTCGCTCTTGATCGAAAACCGAAGCCCCGAGCGCTTCGAAGTGGTGGCCACGGTGGACGGGCTCGATGTCCTCGACGGCGAAGCCGGTGACCTCGACAAGCGGGGCTACCTCATCGGTGCGTACGCGAGCGTCGTGATTGACGGCTTCCGTCGTAGCGACGCGGAAGTCGCAGCGTTTCGCCTGGGCGACGTATCGCGTTCATACGCGGCCAGCAAGGGCATGGCCCGGAACGTGGGAGTGATCGGGTTTGCGCTGTTCGACGAACGCAAAGTCGACGCCCCCTATGCAGCCCCACCCCAGCGTGACCCGTGGTACGGCGACGACACCTATCAGCGTCGCTCGGCCGAGCCATTCCCGGGCCGCTATGCCCAGCCGCCCCGTTGGTGAGCTCGAGTGCCATCGATCAGTTTGAATCGATGGCACTCGCCCGCCCCGTCTACTTCTTGTCTTTGGCTTCGGCGGTCGCGTTCGTGGCCGGAGGCGTAGCAGCAGCCGCCGCAGCAACCTGCGGGACCTTTTGGATCTGCACGGCGTTGTCCATGAACAACGGCACCAGCACCTGTCCGCGCTTGCTGTCGTAGCCGACGTCCGCCGGAGACTTCAGGTCAGCCACTAACGGTGAGAACTGTCCGTCAGGGGTACCGATGAAGACCGTCGACTTCTCCCAGCTGGAGACGATGACCTGGCCATCGGCGGTCTGCACCAGACCGTCGAGCTGCGTGCCCGGGGCTTTCACCGAGGTTTCTTGCTTGCCGTCGGCGGTCACGCGGTAGATGTTCCCTTGCCAGTTGGCAACCCAAAGGCCCGTCGCATCGGCGAAGATGCCGTTGGGATTCCCCAACTGTTCGCCCTTGATCAGCACCGAGGCTTTACCCTCCGCATTGACCTTGTAAATGGCGTCTTTCTTGTTGGGCTCGAAGCCCTCTTTGCCAGCCTTTAGACCTGTGTCGGACACGTAGACCATGCCGTCGGGACTGACGGTAACGTCATTCAGGAAGGCGGCGCCTTCCACTTTGATCTGCGCCAAAGGCTTGCCGGTCGCGACATCGAAGGTACGAATCACGTCGATGTCGGCCACGTACAGCTTGCCGTTGGACACGCCCATGCCCTTGGGCGCATTGAGCTCGACGTCGGCCGAGCCGCCATCAATCCATTTGAGCTCGATGACCTTGCCCTCGGGCGAGAGCTTGGAGATGAACCCGTTGTCGTCCTTGTCGAGCGGCGTGCCATTGATGTTGGAGACCAGGTAGGTGTCGCTCGTCCCCTCATGCAGAATCGATTCAGGGGTCAGGAAACCGACGTCCTTGACCACGATCGGGGCTGGCGCCGCCTTGTCCGCGCCTTCCGCCTCGGTCTTTGAGGCGTCCGCACCCGGTTCTGGCTGCGTTGGCGCCTCGGCCGGCGGGGTTTGACTGCACGCGAAACAAAAGGCGACGGCCAGCGCTGTTTGCGCGCTCACCTGAATGGCGTTCAATCGATTTTTCATGATCCAGACTCCCTCGGAATTAAATGAGCCACATCGAGATGGGATTAGGCGCCAAACTATAGTGGCGCTTTTCTCGGGTGACGGGAGCCGCGGACTATATCTGCTCGCCCACCACTCGCGAGGGTTTTCGCCAGGCCCGAGGGTTTTTCACCCACACTGTGTTCTCTTCTGGACCAGATCAAGGCGGGTTTCCCAGCCAATTGAATGGCCTTGCGCCCCGCGCAACGTCCGAGTGTGGCTCCGTGCCACGAACCCAACCCCAATGCCTCGATTCGAAAGAATCGAGGCCAAGCCTTCTATACTAGTGCCTGGAACTTGCGCTCAGGACACTCGGCAACCAGACACTAAAGCTCGCTCCGCTACCGGGTTGTGACTCACAGCGCAGCTGGCCTCCGTTCTGTTCGACGATGATGGCATACGCGACGAACAGCCCCTGCCCGGTGCCCTGACCTAGCGGCTTGGTAGAAAAGAACGGCTCGAAGATGCGCGGTTTCAGCTCCGGCGATATGCCTGGGCCATCATCGCTGAAACAGACCTCCACACCGCCCTCGATGGGTGCCGAGCGTATCGCCACCCGCCCCGCATTGCCTTTGCGCTTTTGGCTGGCCACGGCCTCCACCGCATTGGTCAGCAAATTGAGAAAGGCCTGTTTGATGGGCTGCGGGGCGCAACGGACCAGCGGCAAGCCGGGCTGCAAGTCCAGGCTGACTTGCACGACGCCGCTCCACATTGCACGGGACACTTCGACCGTGTTTCGCACCGCCTGGTTCAGCTCCAGCTCGGAGGTGTCGATGGCTGGATCGCCTGCGAACTCTTTCAACTCCGCGATGATGTTGGCCATGCGTCGGATGCCGTCGAGCGCCTCCTCGACCGCCGCCGGAGTTTCGCTCAGGACTTCTTCCAGCCTGAGCTGCCGGCTTTGCTCGGCGATCCGCACGGCAAAAGGGTGCCCACTCTCCTGTACTTTGGCCCACTCCAGAGTGGTCAGCAGGATACTGCGCATCGAGGCATATGACTTGCTCAAAAAATCCAGGTTACTGGAGGTGTATTGGGCTGGGTTATTCAGCTCGTGCGCGATGCCGGCCGCCAGCCGACCCACGGCCTGGTACTTGCGCGCCTCGATCAGCTGCACGCGCGCCTCGAGGTTCTCATGCATGGCGCGTTTCAGCTCCAGTTGCCCCATGACGCGCGCACACAGCTCTGCCGGCTCGACCGGCTTGGTGACGTAGTCATTGGCACCGTGCTGAAAGGCCAGCACTTTGGTTTCAGTCGCCGAGTTGGCCGTCAACATCAGGATCGGCAGCTCGAAACGAGACCAGGTGCCGCGCAGCACGCGTAAGAGCTGGATGCCGTTGAGTCCCGGCATTTCGTTGTCGCAGAGCAGGAGGTCAGGTTTGCGCTCCCGGGCGAAGGTCAGCGCCTCGAGCCCATCGACCGCCACGCGCAGCTCCACGTCCTTTAGCGTTTCGAGGATGGAGACGAGCTTTTGGCGGATGATTTTTGAATCGTCCGCGATGAGCACGCTCTGGCGAGAGAGCGGCCGTGCACCACTCGCCCGACTGCCCGAGTTGGGAGGCGTAGTCGTCACGCCCTCCAACTGCTTCCCGCTCGGTGGTAGCACCATGCTCGTCCTTGAATCAGCAAACGGTCGAACCGCACCGAGAAGTTATGGGAATGCGGGATGTGCCAGCGGCCCGCTGACCTGGCGAGCGTCGGGCTGCGAAGTCAGGCGCTCGGTTCGCTCGCCAGATCCGGCGTGATGCTGATGTCGCTGAGCAGCACCAGGACCCGTTGGAGCCTGCCCCCCGCGTCCCGGACCGCTTGGTATTCGAGCGCCAGGTAGCGCTCGCCGATGGCCAAGTTGCGGGGCAGCCCCTCGAGATTGGGTTCCGGAGAGCGGCCAATGGCCTCGTTCCAGGCCAGCTCGAAGCGCGTTCCGACGCCTCGCACCGCCTGGTCAAAGTAGTCCCAAAAGTAGCCTGAACGCGGCGCAGCGCCCAACCACAGGGTGACGACCGGAGAGAACTGGCCGAGGATCCGCCCGTCGCGGTCGACGCTCAACAGGCCTTTTGCGCCACCCAGCACGCGCCGGAGGTCGTCCGCTTCTTCCGCCAGCTCCCGCGTCCGCTCACGCACCAGCTGGTCCACCCGAGCCTGCTCCTCCTCGACACACTGCTCGAGCTCCACCGACAGCTGCGTGATGCGATCGGACATCTTGCTCAAGCTGCGCGTCAGAGAAGTGACGGCGTCTTCGTTACCCCCCGCGAACAAGTAGGAGTGGGATTTGACCCGCGCCAGCCGCTCGGCGGCAATGGCGAGCGCCGTGAGGCGGCGCGCAAACGAGCGCGTGATCCAGACGGCCATCGAAAGGCTGAAGATCAAGGTGCTCACGGCGATGAGCCCCGGCGCTCTGGAAAGCCAGGTGGCTCCGCCCTCCGCCGACGTCGTCACGAGCCCACCCAGCCCCAGTGCCACGCCAGCGAGAACCAGGACCATGCTGTAGGTCAATGTCGGAGTCAGGCGCTCCAGTCGTCCAAGGTGTGAGCCTTCCCCAAAGGGCGGCTCCACGTTGCGAACCAGCGAGGCTGCCTTCGGAGCAATGCTCGGCTTGGTGGGTGGCGCAGATTCATCGCGCCGTTTGACGATCGGTACAGCGAATTTCCGCTCGGAAGGGCGGCGCCGCGCCAAACGCGAGCCCGGCAACGCTTCGCCCGCCGCTGCAAAGTCGTTGGCGCGGTCGTCATTGGGCCTCACGCCGAGCCTGAACGGTGCACTGACAGCCCGCTTGAGCGCCAATCCCGCAGCGCCGGCGCCGAGAATCTGCTGTCGCGTCCGAGGCAACTCCGGCAGCAGCATATGTAAGCTACGCAACGACCTGACATACCGTGCAATTCAAGTACATCCAATGCCCCTGGCCAGTGCGGCCCAGCACGCGCCATCGAGTCACGGCGTGTTTGGGGGCCCGAGACCTTGGTCCCGTTCCTCGGAAAACAGGAAAACACGTTGTGGGGGATGATTTGTGAAATCGTTTCCAGTATTCGGAGGGCAGCGTCCAAACGTTGCGCCAGGGTCGGGTGCTGACGCGTCAGCACCGGCACCCGCAGAAGACATCCACAGGAGCTCCAGTATCGTGACCACAGCTACCCGCCAGTCCACACGATTCGCCCGCGAGGCCAATTGGCTCGTTCCCTGCGTGCTTGCCGCAGCCGGCGTGCTGCTCGCGTCGGAGGCCGCTCACGCTCAAGACCCTGCGCCCCCGGAAGAAGAAGCGCCCGCCGCGCCTCCCGAGGAAGCGCCGCCTGCTGATCCCGCAGAGGCAACCGCCCCCAGCGACCCCGCTGCAGAGGCTCCCGCCGCAGAAGCGCCGCCCGCAGAGGCGTCTGCTGAGTTGACGCTAGATGAAGCTGCCCTCGCCGAGGCGGTACCGGAAGACACGGGTGAGCTCGATGAAGTGGTCGTCACCGTCGACCGTCGGCGCAAGAACCTGCAGGACTATTCCGGCACCGCCGCCGCCTTCAGCGAGCGAGATCTGTCCCGAGTCGGCATCCAGAACGTGCGGGACCTGGCGACGAAAGTACCCGGGTTACAAATCGGTAATCAGGAGGGCAACACCGAAATCTACATCCGCGGCGTCGGCTCCGACAACAACACGGAGCTCGGTGACCCAGCCGTCGCCCTGCACCTCGACGGCATATACTTGCCCCGCCCCCGCGGCATGGGCGCGATGTTTTTCGACATCGCCCGGGTCGAGGTCAACAGCGGTCCCCAAGGTACGCTGCGCGGGCGCAACGCGCTCGGCGGCAGCGTCAACATCGTCACCAACGAGCCCAAGCTCGGCGAGTACGAGGCCAACGCGGAGGCCACGTTCGGCACCTTCGCGCAACGGCGTTACCAAGGCATGGTCAACATCCCGCTCGGTGACGCGCTCGCCATTCGCGGCGCGGCGTTCTCTGAAGTCCACGACCCACACTGGGAAAATGGCGGGCCCATCTACGACATCAAGGGCCCCGAGAGCATCGATTCGTACGCCTTCCGTGGGCAGGTCAAATGGCAGCCCGTCTCAGCCTTCACCGCGCTCGTCGGCTACGACTTCACGCGCGAACGCGGCACGGGTTGGCTCGGCGCCAACTTTCAGGGCCCGCTCACCCGCAGGGCAGACGTGAACGGCACGCCCACAGATGCCAGCGACGATGTCCCCGACCCGCTCTCGCCGGAGGACATCGAGAATCCACGCCGCATCTACAACCGGGGCCAGCAGTCTGGGGTTGATCTCAAACACCATGGGGTACGCGTCGGTTTGAATCTCGATGCCGGCCCCGTGTTGTTCGAGGCCACGGGCAGCTACCGCGACATGCGGTTCGTCCAAAACAACGGTGGCAGCGCAGGCCTGGTCTATCCGGGTTTCACGGGCGACGCGGGCACCCCGGACAACTTCGGCAGCTCGTACTGGGATCAAGGCTCGCGCTCGACCATCGTCGAGCTGCGCGTGCTCGCTCCCGACACCGCACGCTTCCGCTGGACGGTCGGCGGCTTCTTCTTCGACGAAGAGCAGGACACCTTCCTCGGCCAAACGAGTGATCAATCCCGAGGCTTCGGCGGCGGCGAGTTCCCGATGCCCCTCACCGAAGGTGGGTCGCTGGCAGGTTACGCGGACGCCACCTTCGACGTGGTCGAGACCTTCCGGGTGTTGGGCGGCGTGCGCGTCACCCAGGAAGACAAATCTCGAAATGGAGGCCTCTGGGCCCTGTGGACCGGTTGGCCCCAGCCCGTTGACGCTGCGGGCAACAACGTCAACGTGCGCTTCGGCACCGAGGGTTTCGCGTATCACGGCGTCGACAGCAACATCCTCTCGCTGCCCAACCCCAACACGGTCACCGATCGCGTCAACCTCTTCCTCGACGGCATCAAGAGCTTCGGTGCCCGCGACACGATTCCTCAATACCTGTGCGCCGATCCGCCAGCGCCGGCGGCCGGCGAGCCACAACAGCAGCGGCTTGAGCTGATCGACGGGCACTTTCGCTGTGCCAACGGCATTCATCCCACTTTGCTAGCCGATGAGGCCGCCGGGGGAACTCCGTTTGGGATCCAGGCCGTGCCGCAAAACAACCAGGTGGACGCCCTGTACGTGGACTGGCGCGGCGGCCTCGAGCTCGACCTCAGCCCGGACAGCTTGCTGTACGGAACGGTGAGCACCGGCCACAAAGCGGGCGGCTTCAATGACACCGCCACTGGCACCGGGGGCCTCATCGATACCAACTACGACCCCGAAGACGTGATCGCCTTCGAGCTCGGCTCGAAGAACGTCCTGTTTGATCGCCGGCTGCGCCTGAATGCCTCGGCCTTCTACTACCGCTACACCAACCAGGTGTTCCAGACCATCGTCTCGGTCACGCCTCCCGATCCCG
>JANOIG010000055.1:0-28421 GCA_031407405.1 Deltaproteobacteria bacterium | reverse complement strand
TCAGCGGCGCGCGACGTCGGGCTCCAGGTCTCCCGCACCGCGTCGGGCAGCTCGCCGAGCACCTCCGCCTGCCCCGTGCGCACGACGCGCGGCAAGAGCCGGTGTTGCTGTTCGACCCGCAGCGGCAGCATCGCGTCCAGCTCGCGCCCGAGGGCCTCGCCCGCCGCATCACCCGCGACCAGCGCGCTGAGGCGGATGGCTCCATCACCCTCGAGCCGGTACACCGCCGCCGAATCCGCGATCTGTGGCACGGCGAGGCGCGCCACTTGCTCGAGAGTGGTGGGGTAGTCGAGCGAAGACGAAAGCGCTTCCGTCGCTTCAGCGAGAAAGCGGTTGCGGCCTTCGGCGATCTGAGTCGCACGGTATAGCCGCGCGTTTTCGATCGCCATCGCCGCGCGGCGGGCGAGGTCCTCGGCCATGATCAGGTCGGATCGGGAGTAGCGCCGGTGCGACTCCGTGGCCACGAAAGTGATCGCGCCGAGCGTGCGGCCGCGCGTCGACATGGGCACGATCATGGCCGACCGAAGCCCGATCTCGCGCATGATCCGCAGGTGCTCGGCGTCCTTTGCCGACTGCTCCAGCAGGGCGTCGGGCACGTCTTCGTAGAGCTCTGACTGGCCCGTACGCAGCACGTACGGAATCCCCCGCGGCGCGTTCGGGTCGGGTGGGTAACGTCGCCGCAGGTCCTCAGCCAACGCCACCTTCGCCGGGTCGACGTGAGCGACGAGCCGCACGCTCGCTCGCGGATCGTCGCCAACGACCTCGACGGCGCACCAATCGGCGACGTGAGGAACCGCCAGTTGGATGACGGTCCGAAGGGTGGCTTCGTAGTCGAGCGACGACGCCAACGCCTCGCTCGCCTGCGCCAAGAACGCGCTCGCGGTCTCCGCCCGTTGACGCGCGCTGAGGTCGGAAGCGTAGCCGAGGAAGGTTGGCGGCCCGTCGGTAGCAACGCGGCGGATCGCAAGCTCGATCGGGAACTCCGTCCCGTCCGCGCGCAGCGCCGGGACCTCGATGCGTGTGTCGAGCACACGGCTCTCGCCCGTGGCGAGGTACCGGCTCAAGCCGGTGCGGTGAGCTTCGCGCAGGCGCGAAGGGATGAGAAGGTCGGCGACCAAGGCGCCGAGGGCTTCCTTACGGGGCCGACCGAACATCGCCTCGGCTGCACCGTTGAACTCTGTGATACGGCCCGTGCCGTCCATGCCGATGATGGCGTCGAGCGATGCGTTCAGGAGCGCCGCGGTGCGGGCCTCGGCCCTGCGCTCTTGCGCGGCGACGCGGGCCGCATGTCGACGAACCTGCTCGCGCGCGTGGAACAGCTCCACAAATACGGCGACCTTGGCCCGCACGATATCGCGGTCGAGCGGTTTGCGCAGCACGTCCACCGCGCCGTGGGCATATCCCTCGAGCGCAGGTGTGTTGCCCGCGGTCATGAAGATGATGGGTACCTCGCGGCCGTGGTCCTCCGCGCGAAGGCGGTCCGCCGTCACCAAGCCGTCGATTCCGGGCATCATGACGTCCAACAGCACGACGGCGAATTCGTCCTCGCGCAGACGCGCGAGCGCTTCCTCGCCCGAAGCGGCGCGCACCAGGCGCTGCCCGAGCGGCGCCAGGATGACCTCCAGGACGACGAGGTTCTCGGGGCGGTCGTCGACGAGCAAGATGCTCGCTGTCGGCGCTGAATCGGACGATATCTCGGAGATGGTCGCGCCGCCTGTCAGCAATACCGCTCGACCGCGGCGAGAAGCTTGTCGACGTTGATTGGTTTGGTGAGGTGGTCGACGGCTCGCATGCGCACGTTTCTGGGGTCCTGCCGCGCAACTGCTGAGACCACGACGATCGGAATCGCAGCCAGCGAGGGATCCTTCTCTCTCTCCACGCAGAAGGCCCAGCCGTCCATCACCGGCATCATCAGGTCGAGTAAGATGATACAGGGTTTGGTGCCGGCCTGCAGCTGCGCGAGCGCCTCCGCGCCGTGGCTGGCAGCGCACACCGTGTAACCCTTGGCTTCGAGGATGCTGACCATCGCGTCACGAATGTCGATTTCGTCCTCGACCACGAGGACGGGATGGGGCGGGGTGATCATATCACCGTATTTGTACATAGCTGGAACGTCGCCGCCAGGGTTCCCGTCAGAAAAGGAGCCACCTCGATGTTCCCCCTCGTTCACGTCGGGATGGATGCCCGATCAACAACTGTCGTAGCGCTTCCGATTTGCACCCCTCCCAGCTTGCTGGATAGCAGCCGGTGTCTCACCAAAAACCGGCGGTCGACGTCGCTCGAGCGATCCGTGGGGTCTGGGCCTCGATGGTCGTGGTCGGCGGAGCGAAGTCTGCCCATGCGGCTTATTTACCTGTACAGGCACGCGGTGCCTGCGTGGGCTGAACAGTCAGCCGGAAGCGCGGGGAACCCTTAAACCAGGTCTCATTGGTAAGCGACAACACGGCTACAGTGGGACACGGTCAGGCTTTGCATCGCCGGAGCGCGCGGCGATGGAGGGCTAGGAGGGCCACCGCCCCCTTCTTTTTTGAACAATACCGCGCCTCAGGCAGCACAGGGACCACGCGCAGGCTCCGCTGACCTGTCCGCTGAAGACGGGCGGCACGGTGCCGGGGCGCATTTCAGACACACCGCTGCGCACACTTGTGGCGATGAGCCCCATCACCCGCGCGGGGCGTTATGCGGCTCGAGCCGTTTCCAATTGACCTTGGCGCACTTGAATGCTGCTCTCGCACTTCGGCACGGTTGGTGCTGAGGGGCTTCGGATGCACACCGAAGGTCAACCCACCGAGGAGAACGTCTCGAGCCCGCCCGATTCGATGAAAGGCGCGCCGCCGTATGTCGTCGGTATCGGGGCGTCGGCGGGAGGACTCGAGGCGCTGGAGCGCTTCTTCGACAACGTGCCGAAGCACAGCGGCATGGCGTTCGTCGTCGTGCAACATCTATCGCCTGACTTCAAAAGTCTGATGGACGAGATCCTCGGACGCCGGACGCCGCTACCCATACGCTCGGTGGAAGACGCGATGGTAGTGGAGCCCGATCACATTTATCTGATTCCGCCGAAAAAAGAGATGATCATTTCCGCTGGCCGTCTGCTCCTCAGCGAGCGCGATCGGGACCAGGAGCTGACGCTGCCGATCGACGTGTTCTTCCGCTCGCTCGCGCAGGACTGCGGGCCTCGCGCCATCGCGGTCGTCCTCTCCGGCGGTGGAAGCGATGGGTCGCGCGGCATTCGGGCGGTCCACGAGGCGGGCGGGTTGGTCGTCATTCAAGATACGGAGACCGCTCAGTTCGATGGGATGCCCAAGACCGCTCGGGACGCCGGCGTTGGAGACCACGTGCTGCCGCCCGAGGACATGCCAGCCGTTCTGCTCGAACACGTGAGTCGAGGCGGGGTGGCGCCCGTAAAGGACGAGGCCGAGCAGGGCATGAACGCCGTCTATCGAATGCTCGAGGAAGAGTTCGGCATCGACTTCACCCACTACAAGCCAAGCACCGTCACCCGCCGAATCGAAAGGCGGCTTCAACTTGCACGCGTCGACGACATCGACGCCTATGTGAAGAGGCTCAAGGACGAACACGAGGAGCTCGATGTCCTCTATCGTGATCTCCTCATTGGCGTGACGCGATTTTTCCGGGATGAGGAAGCCTTCGAGGTCCTTGCAAAAGAGGTCCTTCCCGAGCTCCTGAAGACGGGTGCGCGCGACGCGCCCTTCCGTGTCTGGATCGCGGGGTGCGCGACAGGAGAAGAGGTGTATTCGCTCGCCATCCTCCTGGCCGAGCTGACCGCGGAGAGCGGGCGCCCGTTCAAGATATTCGCGACCGACGTGCATCGGGGCTCGCTCGAGCAGGCGACCGGCGCGCTTTATGACGAGGCGGCCGTCGCCAACGTCTCGGCGGAGCGCCTCGAACGCTACTTCATTCGCCGCGGAAAGAGCTACCAGGTGGTGCCGGATCTGCGGCAAGCAGTCGTCTTCGCCCACCACAACGTCGTGCGGGACGCCCCGTTTACGCGAGTGGATTTCGTGAGCTGCAGGAACATGCTCATTTATCTCCAGGCGCCCGCACAAGAGAAGGTCCTCAGTCTGTTTCACTTTGCATTGAATCGCGGGGGCATGATGTTTCTCGGGCCGAGCGAGAGCCTCGGTCACCTCGACCACGACTTTGAAACGGTGCACAAAACCTGGCGTATTTACCGAAAATACAGCGACTCACGCATGCCCGTAGGCCCGAAAGTGTCGCACCTGGCCAAGGAGCGCCCAGCTTTGAGTACAGCGCGCCCCGGGGCAGCCGCGCCGACGGCGCTCGGGGCAGCGCGATATTCTGCCACCCAGTTGATCGGAACCTACGACACGCTGCTCGATGAGCTGATGCCCATGAGTCTGCTTGTCGATGAACGGGGTGAGCTCGTTCACACCTTCAGTGGCGCGGCTCGATTCCTGAAGCTGCGCGACGGGAGGCATGGGCTCGACGTGTTCGAAATGGTCGATGCCGAGCTGAAGATGGTGCTCATGAGCGGGGTGCAACGCGCGATGAGGGAACCATCGGCGTTCGCATACAAGGGGGTAAAGATCGAAGACGACACGTACAAGGTGACCGTCAGGCGCGTGCAAAATAAGAAAGGCGCGGCGGCGCACGTCTTGATCTCCTTTGAAGACATGGGGGGAGACCCGTCTCCCCCTGCGCTGCCGGAAACCGAGATCGATCTTCGGCAGGTCTCACGCGATCAGCTGGGTGCGATAGAGGTGGAGCTCAGTCGCACCAAGGACACGTTGCAAGCGACGACCGAGGCGCTGGAGGCGAGCAACGAAGAGCTGCAGGCGGCGAATGAGGAGCTGCTCGCCTCCAACGAGGAGCTTCAGAGCACGAACGAGGAGCTTCAAAGCGTCAATGAGGAGCTCTACTCCATCAATGCCGAGTACCAACGCAAGATTGCCGATCTTACCGAGGTCACCAACGACATGGATAATCTCCTGTCGAGCACGGACATCGGCACCATTTTTCTCGACTGCGAGATGAAGATCAGAAAGTTCACGCCGCAGATTGCGGAAAGCTTCAATCTGGTGCCGAGTGACGTGGGCAGGAGCATCGAAACCTTCACGTACGCCGTGGACCACCCTGAGCTCAATGAAGATCTCAAGCGGGTCCTCGCGACAGGCGAACGCGTCGAGCGCGAGCTTCGCGATCGGCACAATCGCGCCTTCTTTCTTCGCGTCCTGCCCTACCGCGCCAAGGGTAAGGTCGGCGGCGTCGTCCTCACCCTCATCGACGTGAGCGGCCTGAAGGCGGCGGAAGATGCTCTCTTTCACGAGCGCTACCTGCTAAACAGCCTTCTGTTTAGCATTCCGGACGCTATCTACTTCAAGGACGCGCGAGGCCGATTCATTCGCACAAACCCGGCCATGGCCGAGCGCCTGGGGCTCAGCGATCCGCGCGAGGCCGCGGGCAAGACCGGATTCGAGCTACCGATCAATGACACGGCCTTGGCCGTGCACCAGCAAGACGAAATGGTCCTCGCAACGGGCGCCGCGCAGCACTACCAGCTCGAGAAACGTCGGCGTCCCGATGGTGATGTCGAATGGGATCTCGTCTCGCGACTTCCCCTCACGGATCCCGCGGCTAAAATCGTGGGCATCATCGGCATCTTCCGGAACGTCACCGAGCAAAAATTGGCCGAGCAAAAGATTCAGGACGCCGTCCAACGCCGCGACGAGTTCCTGGCCATGCTCTCCCACGAGCTGCGCAACCCGCTGGGGGCCATGGTCTCTGCGACCGCGCTCTTGAAAATGGGCTCGGAGGGTGCGGAGAAACGCGGCAGGCTGCTGGAGATCCTCGACCGTCAGGCTCAACAAATGGCGCGGCTCCTCGACGATCTGCTAGAGGTGAGCCGCGTAACCCAGGACAAGATCGAGCTACGCAAGCAAGTTCTCGATCTCCGGCCGATCGTGAAGGAAGCTGCAGAAGCGATGCGAAACCTCATGGAGTCTCGTGGCCTCGATTTTTCGGTAGAGATCGATCCCGCGCCTCTTTTCGTCGAGGGCGATCCCGCCCGTCTGCAGCAAATTCAGGTCAACCTGCTCAACAACGCCGCGAAGTACACCCCACAGGGTGGTCATGTCGTCCTGCAGGTGAAGCGCGAGGACGGTGGAGCGACGATCCGAGTGCGGGACGACGGTGTCGGCATTCCGAAAGACATGCTCGACAGCGCTTTCGATTTGTTCGTGCAATCGAGCCGAACGTTGGACCGCGCCGATGGGGGCCTCGGCGTTGGCCTCACGCTCGTTCGTGGGCTCGTCACCAAGCACGGGGGTACGGTCAGCGCGCGCAGCGACGGCGAGGGGAAAGGGAGCGAGTTCGTCGTGCGCCTTCCGCTGAGCGCGTCCGGTCCCAAGGCTGATACCCACAATGGCTCGACAGGATTGAAGCTGGCGCCTGGATCAAAAATCGTCGTTGTCGAGGACAACGCCGACAGTCGAGAGGTGTTGTGCGCCTTGCTGACTCACGTGGGGTTCGAGTGCAAGTCATCCGACAACGGTGCTGCTGGGCTCGCGCTCATCGATGAATTCAAGCCGGTGGCGGCGATTGTCGATATCGGGCTCCCGGGGATCGATGGCCTCGAGCTTGCGCGGCGCGTGCGGACGGATCCAGGGCATCCGAACATTTATCTCATAGCGCTGACCGGTTATGGTCAGCGTGCGGATCGCGAGATGGCACTCGCGGCCGGCTTTGACGAGCACATGGTCAAGCCCGTGGATCTGATAGCGTTTCAGCGTTTGCTCGGCACGGGAGCGGGTGCCGGGTTAGCCATGCAAAGGAGTCCTTTTGGAAGCACTGCACTCAGTTCTGGAGACACATCGGGAAGAAGTCCTGCTCCGATGGAAGGCCATGGTGCAGGGCACCCTCGCTCCGGAGACCTTGTCATCGATTGAGCTGGTGGACCATCTTCCGTCCTTCCTGACGGAGGTCATCGACGCGCTGCGGTCTGATGTCGGCGTCTCATCGCGGGTCCCTTCGCCGGAAGAAAGCCAGACGGCGGCCGACCACGGTGAACAACGACTTCGTCTCGGGTTCAGCCTAGAGGCGGTAGTCCGCGAGTACGGCGCACTCCAGGAGGCCATTCTCGCCACCGGCAGGGAAGTCGGTGCGTCAATTTCGTTTCGCGAGCTCGAGATCATATTTGAGTGCATCGTCGACGGGATCGCCCTTGCGGTCTCGGAGTACTCTCGACAGCGAGACGCAGAGATGCATCGGCAGCACAATGAGCATTTTGCGTTCATTGCTCACGAGCTGCGCAACCCCCTTTCGTCGGCCATGATGGGCCTCGCGCAGCTCAAGCGCAGCGGGCAGATCCAAACGGGTGCGCGAGCGGCTGGGGCCCTGGAGCGGGGGCTGGCCAGGCTGCAGGAGCTCATCGATCATTCCCTGAATGTTGCTCGCGTTGCGTCCGGCATCGAGTTGCGTACGGAGCGCGTTCGGCTCAAAGCTTTGCTCGAAGAGGCCCAGATGTTCGCTTCCCCCCAAGCCGAGGAGAAGCAGATCGAGCTTCGCGTTCAGGTCGAGCTGGACGAAGACCTTCAGGTCGACCTTCGACTGGTTCGGTCCGCGCTGAATAATCTCGTGAGCAACGCGGTCAAGTACTCACCCCCGGGCGGTGTGGTCGAGCTGCGCGGGAGCACTTCGGGCGGGCGAGCGAGCATCGAGGTCGAGGATTGCTGCGGCGGGCTCCCTCCCGGAAAGGTCGAGCAGGCCTTTGCCCCCTTCGTCCGGATGGACAGCAACGAGACCGGGTTTGGTCTGGGTTTGGCGATCGCCAAGCAAGCCGTCGACGCGCATGGGGGGGCCATCCGCGTTCAGAACATTCCCAGCAAGGGGTGCATTTTCGCGCTGGAGTTCCCCATTGTCAGCGGCCTCGGGGGTCATGTGCTGTGAGTGCTTGCCATGTCAGTGGGTCCGGGCAATATCGAAGCAGTGAAGGTTGTGGCAAAAAGGATGGCGTGTGCGCGGCCACGTATCGCCGAATGAAGGACGTTGCGGGTCGACATCCATCGGTACGATGCATTCTCGCGAGCAGCTCCTCAACCTGTGGACCGCTGGCCGGTTGCGCCGCGCCCATTAGGGATCGCTCTTCACATGCCAGAGCGTGATAGGGTCGCGCGGGCGGGCACGACAGGCATTGCCCGAGGCAGATGAGCATATTCAATGCTTGACACACTTCACAGGCTGACCGACGGCCCGCTCGCCGTTTCGCCCGAGCCGGGCTTGGCATCCCTCGCCAAGGGTACCGTGGATGCGCCCGACGGGTACCGCGTTCTGGCAGTCTCCCGTGAAGGTGGCAGCGCGATCGTCTGTACGGCCGTGCGCGAGCGGGACGACCTGCAGGTGGTGCTCAAGACTCCTCGCAACGCGCATCTTACCGAGCGCGACCACGAGCAAGTCGCGCACGAGCTCGCGGTCCTGACGTGTCTCTCGGGGGGACCGGTCGCGAAGGCGTTGGCAGTGGAGCATGCGAGAGGCCGGCCCTGGCTCGTCTTGGAGGATACAGGCGGAGAGTCGTTACAACGAATCGCGGCTCGGTTTCGATCGCCAGCGAACGCTCTTGCAATCGGTGTCACGATCGTCAGCGCCCTTGCCGAGGTCCATCGCCGTGGGGTCATCCATCGCGACCTCCAACCGCATCACATCCTCGTCCTCAGTGACGGGAGCGTACGCCTGACGGAGTTTCGCAGCGCCTCGCTCCTCCGCGTCGAAAACTCCAGCTCGAGGATGCCCGGTAACCTCGCGTATGTGGCGCCCGAGCAGACCGGACGCACGAACCGGCTCGTCGACAAGCGCGCCGACCTGTACTCGTTCGGGGTGATCCTTTACGAACTGCTCACGGGGCGGCACCCGTTCGAGGCCACCACCGCGCTCGAGTGGATCCATGCCCACATGGCCAGGGCGCCGGTCCCGCCGTCAGCGCTCGACAACCGGATCCCCGCTTCTGCCGATGCGATCGTTCTCAAGTTGCTTTCGAAGCACGCCGAGGACCGCTATCAAGGAGCGGCGGGGCTGCAGCGCGACCTCGAACGCTGCGCGGCAGCGTTGGCAAAAAACGAAACCCACGCTTTCGAGCTAGGCAAGGAAGACCCTCCTGACGACTTTCGCGTTGCCCACCGCCTCTACGGTCGGGAGGTCGAGGTCGCACGGCTGCTCGACGGCTTCGAGCGTGCTAGATCGTCTGGTTCGTGCGTCGTCACGCTGATTGGCGGCTACTCGGGCGTCGGCAAGTCATCGTTGGTCGCGAAGCTCTACCGGCCGATCGTGCGCGAGCGAGGCCGGTTCGTATCCGGCAAGTGCGACCAGTACAAGCGCGACATTCCCTACGCCACGATCGTGCAGGCGTTTCGTGATCTACTGCGAGAGCTGCTGTCCGTGGGTGAGCAATCGCTTGCGGAGTGGCGTGACCGAATTGGCGAGGCGCTCGGGGTCAATGGTCGGTTGATTATCGACGTGATCCCCGAGCTCGAGCTCATCGTAGGCCCGCAGCCCCCGGTGCTCGAGCTCGATGCGCTGGAAGCGCAGAATCGCTTCGAGCTCGTCTTCGGTGGGTTCGTTCGGGTGTTCGCGCGGCCCCAACACGCGCTCGTTGTTTTCCTCGATGACATGCAGTGGGCCGACGGCGCAACTCTTGGCTTGCTGAAGATGCTCGTACGACCCGGGCACTTTCCGGACCTTCACCTGGTTCTCGCCTTTCGCAACAACGAGGTCGGCTCGAGCCACCCGTTTCAACTCGCCATCGACGCCATGCGCGCGGCTGGCGCGAGCCTCGATTCGGTCACCGTCCTAGATCTCGAGCCCGCGCACGTGCTGCAGTTGGTGGCCGATACCGTGTCGCGTCACCCGGCCGACGTCGCGTCGCTCGCCACGATGATCGGTACGAAGGCGGGCGGCAACCCGTTTTTCATAGGCGAGATCTTGCAGGTGCTTCACGCGCGCGCGCTGCTCGCGTTCGACGCCGAGCTCCGCGGGTGGACGTGGGACGACGTTGCGATTCGAGCCCTCGACGTCACAGACAATGTCGTCGACTTACTGATAGATCGGATTTGCACGTTGCCCCATCGCACTCGTGGCGTGCTCACGCTGGCGTCCTGCTTTGGTAGCCGCTTCGACGTCGGGACCCTGGCCATGGTGCTCGACGAGCCCATCGAGGCGGTTGAGACGGCGCTCCATCCCGCCCTGGCAGATGGATTCATCGTGGCGGTAGACGATGCCGGGGGAAGGAAGCGCGCGCTGCGGTTTCAGCACGACCGCATTCAACAAGCTGCGTACTCGCTCGCCGCAGATGAGCGAGTTGCCACTCACCTCCGGATCGGACGCTTCCTCCGAGACCGCTTCGCGAGCGGGGAGGAGGACGTGCTCTTCGACGCAGTCAAGCATCTCGATCATGGCGCCTCGCTCGTGGTGGATGTGGCCGAACGACAGCAGCTCCTGGAGCTCAATCTGCTGGCAGGTCGACGCGCGAAAGCGGCAATCGCATGGGAGCCCGCACGCGTCTACTTCGCGTCTGCTGCCTCTCTGTTCGACGACGACGCTTGGACCACGAACTACGCGATCACCTTTGCCGTGCTTCGCGAGCTCGCGGAATGCGAGTTCTTGGCCGGCCATTTTGCGGCGGCGGAGGCGCGGTTCGACGAGCTGCGCCGTCTCGCCCGCTCACGCGCCGAACGCGGGGACGTCGCAAACTCGCAGGTGAAGCTCTACATCGTCATGGGCCGTTACGACGATGCCTTGAGCCTTGGCCTTGCCGAGCTCGAGCCTTTCGGCGAACCATTGCTCGCCAGCGGCGAGGAGCTCGTCGTGGCAATCTCCGCCGAACGCCAGCGCCTGTCGGCGAACCTCGTAGGCCTCAATTTCAGCTCCATCGTCGACCGTCCGGTCATCACGGACCCGGAACCACGGGCGCTCATCGTGCTGCTGACGAGCATTGCACCGGCGGTGTATTCGCGCCGACCGTCGCTGTTTCCGCTGCTCGCGATGCGCATGGTCAACCTCAGCCTCGAGTATGGTAACTGCGAGCATTCCTGTTTCGGATACAGCACATACGCGATGATACTTGCCGGCGACGGCGACGCCGAACGAGCCTTGTCGCTGTCCGAAGCGTCCATCGCGCTCAATCAGCGTTTTGGAGATTCAAAACTACGCGGCACCGTCCTACACATCCACGCCAATCACATCGTATTCTGGCGCCGCTCGTACGTCGAGGCGAGCTCGCTGCAGGAGCCAGCTTACCGCGCCTCGATGGAAGTCGGCGATCTCAGCATCGCGGCGTACGTCAGCTTCATGGGGGCGTGGCAATGTCTGGCGCGCGGGGAAGCGCTGAGCGTCACCGAGCTTGCACTCGAGCGGTTCGCGAAGTTTGCCGCGGGATCTCAGCACGAAGCGGGGCAACTGGCGGTGCTCATCCAGCGGCAATTTGGACGCGCGCTCGCGAGTCTCACAGCGAGCCCTCTCGAGTTATCTGACGAAGAGTTCGATGCGGACGATGCACGAGCGCGCATGGAGAGCGCCGGGTTCGACACCGGTCTCGTCATGCACGACCTGCTGCGTGCGATGCTCGCCTGGTATCAGGGTGACTATCTCGTGGCGGAGGCATGGCTCGTGCGCGGCTCGGCGAGCCTTCCGGCGGCGTTCTGTCTGCCGCTAGAGACCACCTGGACACTCTTCGACGCACTCACGGCAGCGGCACTCTGGGACGCGGCTGCACCGGAGTTGCGCTTGCGTTTGTACGATCGGCTGGTGCGAGCCGAGGCCCGGCTTCGGAGCTGGGCTCGCGGGTGTTCCGAGAACTTCGGCGCCGAGCATGCCCTCGTCGCGGCAGAATTGGCCCGAATCGAGGGGCGCGGACGCGACGCGCTCTTTGGCTACGAGCAGGCCGCCGATGCCGCAAGAAAGGAGGGCCACCTTCCGCTCGAGGCCATAGCGGCAGTGCTCGCGGTGCGACTCGCCCGCGCGAGCGACCTAGCCCGCGCCACGCGTTCGTGGCTCCGCGATGCCCACGCCGTCATCGCTGAGTGGGGCGCGAGCGCCCTCTTGAACACGCTGCAAGCGGCTAACCCGGAGGTTCTTGCGGCGGAGTCTCCGCTTCCGGTCGACGCAGTAACCCCAGCCGAGCAACAACTCGACGTGCTCACCGCGATCAAAGCATCCCAGGCGCTGTCGCGTGAGACCGCTGTCGACGGCCTGACGCGGGCCTTGCTCCGGGTCGTGATCGAGCACGCAGGCGCTGAACGCTCGGTCGTGCTGCTGGCGCAACACGGTCAGCTACAGCCCGCGGGTGCTGCTTCGGTCGACGGCGACGAATCGCACGAGCTGCCCGAATCGATCGTGCGCTACGTCGAAAGAAGCTGGGCGCCCGTGATCTTGGCTGACGCGATCAGCGATCCAACCTTCGGCGGTGATGCCTATATCGTCCGAACCCGTGCACGCTCGGTGTCGTGCCTTCCGATCCTCGTGCAGTCGCGCCTGGTCGGGGTGCTGTACCTCGAGAACAACCTCATCGCCGGTGCGTTTTCGGCCAAGCGGCTTGCGTTACTCGAGGTCGTGTCGGCTCAACTGGCGATCTCGCTGGAGAACGCCAAGCTCTACGAAGAGCGGCAAGAGCGCGCCGAGCAAGCAGCTCGCCAAGAAGCGACCATTGCCACGGCGGTCCTCGAGCGCAGCAGGCTGGCCGCGCTTTTCGAGCAGGCCCCAGCCGCCATCGCGATACTCGATGGGCCCGACCACGTCATCACGCTCGCCAATTCGCGTTACCAGCGTATGGCGGGCGCCCGTCCGTTAAAGGGCTTGACGATCCGCGAAGCGTTTCCGGAAGTGGGGGGGCAAGGGTACTTCGAGCTGCTGGATCGCGTCTTCGAGACCGGGCAGGCGTTCGAGATGCGAGAAGCGCCGGTCAAGTTATCGCCGCAAGCGGACGGCGCACTCGAAGACAGTTATTTTGACGTTGTTTGCCAGCCCTTCCGAGACACCGACCAGGCGGTGCAAGGGATCATGGTCTTGTCGTTCGAGGTCGGTGACCGCGTTCGCGCACGCCTCGCCGTCCAGGATAGCGAGGAACGATTTCGTCTCGCGATCGAGGCCAGCGCGATCGGCAATTGGGAAATGGATTTTGACACCGGAGCAATTGTGCGCTCGGTGAGGTTCGATGAGATCTTCGGCTACCACGAGTCGCCTGCGGACTGGAGCTACCGGCACTTCCTCGATCACGTCCTTCCCGGCGAACGCGCGGCAGTCGATGGCAGCTTCAATGCCGCCGTCCGCGCTGCGGGTGCGTGGCTCGTCGAATGCGGTATCAGTAAAGCGGACGGTACGCGCGGATGGATCGAGGTTCGAGGCCGGTTGCGGCCGGGTGGCGACGACCGACCCAAACGAATGTTCGGGACCGTTGTAGACGTCACGCTTCGCAAGGCCGAAGAGGCCGAACGGCAGGCGCTCGTGAAGCACGCGACCGCAGCGCGTCGCGAGGCCGAGGCTGCGAATCGCTCGAAGGACGAATTCCTCGCCATGCTGGGGCACGAGCTGCGCAACCCTCTGGCGCCGATCGTCACCGCTCTGCACTTGCTACGTCTGCGCGATGGCGACCAGAGCCAAAAGGAGCGTTCGATCATCGAGCGGCACGTCACGCATTTGGTTCGCCTCGTGGATGATCTGCTCGATGTATCGCGAATCACGAGCGGCAAGATCGAGCTGAAGTGCGAGCCGATCGAGCTCGCCGAAGTGGTGGCCAAGGCGCTAGAGCTGGCGAGCCCACTGCTCGAGCAGCGACGGCACGAGCTCGTCGTCACCGTTCCAGAGCACGGCCTTGCGGTCTACGGCGATGTGACGCGGCTCGCGCAGGTCGTGTCGAACTTACTCACGAACGCTGCCAAGTACACCGAGCCGGGCGGGCGCGTCACGCTGATCGCCGAGCGCTTCGCCGAGAACATCGTCCTTCGTGTTCGCGACACGGGGATCGGCATCGCTCCCGAGATGCTACCGAAAGTCTTCGACCTTTTCGCTCAAGAGACGCAGGCGCTATCGCGCTCGCAGGGCGGGCTCGGACTCGGACTCGCGATCGTGCGGAGCTTGGTGGGCTTGCACGGGGGTACCGTATCGGCAGAGAGCGCCGGTTTGGGCCGAGGCACGCAAATGACGGTCCAATTGCCGGCGATCGAGCCTCCGACTTCGTTCGCGCTGGCGGCCACCTTTTCGGCGTCCGCACCCGCCATCCAGCCGAGCGAGTGGACCTCGTCCGTGCTGGTCGTCGACGACAACCAGGACGCAGCGGAGGTGATGGCAGAGGCGCTCCAGGCCTGGGGTTACACCGTGCGCGTCGCTTATGACGGCCCTGCCGCGGTCCGTCTCGTTACAGAGTTCACACCGGGGATCGCGCTGCTCGACATTGGTCTTCCAATCATGGATGGCTACGAGCTGGCGCGCTTGTTCAAGCAGAATCCGGGGCTTCGGCGCACGCGCCTCATCGCCTTGACCGGTTACGGACAAGAGAGTGACCGAGAGCAATCCCGGGCCGCCGGGTTTGACGCGCACCTTGTCAAACCCATCGACATGACAGTCCTTCGGACGTTGCTGAAAGGGTGGCACTAGCCTTCTCCGTCGCCGACCACGACGTCATGAATGCTCGAAGCCGCGCTGCCGCGTGGCGTCCGTAAGGGCCTTCAAGCCCAATAGAGAATCGTTGGCTCGCAGCAGCACATTTCGACTACATTCCGCCTCGACATGGTTTTCATTGGGCCGGGGGCTGTTGGGCAGTTTTTTCGGAATGGCCTACTTTGCGTTGCGTTGGCAGCTGCTTGCGAGGCGGACCGCCCGGATTTTGGCGGGCCGCCCTCACCATCCCCGTCTGGCGACGCGGGTGGCGGTGGCCAAGGCGGCAGGCCTGAGCGACCTGCGGCTGTTGATAGACCCGATGCTGACCCGACTAGCGCTGAACCGCTTCCGCCAGCTCAGGCGGCTCTGTGGGTCGCGTTGAGTGCGGGTCAAGGCGCGACCTGCCCTTCGGCGCGGTCTTTCCAGCTTCCTGACGGAGCTCGCGAGACCATTGTCGGTCCGAGTGGCCAAGGGGACCGCATCGTGGATGGTGGGGAACACGTGGTGCAGTGCCGGGTGATTCCTTCACCTGATATTGACGGCACCTTCGACCTCGATCTGCGCCTGGCGAGCGGCGAAATCGGTAATTTTCACGCTTCCGGAACAGGAAGTGACGCGGGAGGCACTCTGCAGGTCGATTTTTCGACGACTCAGCTCAGCCTGAGTCAGGAGGGCTGCACCATCAGCGTTGATACTGTCCTTCTTGGCGCGGTATGGATTCGCTCGCTTTCTTGTCCTTCGCTGCACGATTCGAGCTCCCCGGGCGTATCGTGCGTGGGCAACGGAGGATTGATTTTCGAAAACTGCTCGAACTGAGGCAACCGAGCAGGCCGTGTCCACGGCCAGGGGCCACCTTCAGACGCTACTCGCCAATGATGCCTCTTGGCGGAGGCCTTTTCGAGCACGTCCACGCGCCACATGAGGCATTCCGCGGCGCCGTTGAACGAGGCAAACCGCCACACCACTGACAGTGTTTGTCGTCAACGAGCCAGGAGGAACGCGTACAGGGGATACGGCTCCGGCACCTGTGCTCCGGTCTGCCGCCAGATTATGGCACGTTCGCTGCATCCTCGTGCAGCACCCGTCGCTGACGGCATTCCAGACAAGGACCAACGACCCGATGCTTCGAACAGCGATCATGAACACGTTATGGCTCGGTCCGATTGCCGGGGGCATGGTGATCGTGCTCGGTTGTAACCCCATCTTAGGCATCGAGGAGGCAACATGCACGGGTCCCGGCTGCGGTGATCCAAGTTTGGAGGAGGACGCGGCCCGCGAGGGACTGCGACCGGCGGCACCCGGCATCGGCGCTTCGGTACCTCGCGACGCAGGCGATGCGGCCATCACCGGTCCTGCTAACGGTCCAGAGATGCCTGCCGGAGGAGCAGGTGCTTCGTCGGAAAAAGATTTCAACGAGGCTCTCGACGAGCTCGTCACACGCCAATGCGCGGAACAGCTCGCTACGGAGGCCTTTTGCATCGGCAATACGCGCGTACTGTGCGGGCAAGGCACGACTCCGAACGAGCTCACGGTCTGCGCGACCGCGGATCACTGCGCTCGCGGAATCGGAGGGCGCTGTGCAAGTTGCGAGGTCGAAACGTTCTCGTGTCGTAACGCCGAGCTCTGGCGCTGTGATCCCTTGCTGGGTAGCATGGTGCTGTTAGAGGAGTGCGCGAGCCCGCCGCTGTGTAATGCAGCGTCAGGCGCGTGCGAAGCGCCCGCATGCGAGCCTGGCCAAATGAGGTGCCGCGGAGCGCAGCTCCAGGCGTGTGATCCCAATCGCTCCGGATTTGCCGTTCAGGATGAGTGCGCCAGCGCGGAGTTGTGCGGCTCGCTCGCTGGAGCTTGCGTCTCGGCCGTTTGCCTACCGAATGAGCGGCGCTGCGACGGACCGGCCCTACTGCAATGCAACGCGAGCCGCACCGGTTTTGAGCTCGTCGAGCAGTGTCCGAGCGCGGAGTTGTGCAACGCCCAGGCCGCCGTCTGTGAAGCCGCGGCGTGCTCGCCAGGGTCCGTGCGCTGCCAGGGCTCGTTGCTTCAGGAATGCAACGGCGCAGGGACCGCTTTTGGCGTCCTTTCGCAGTGCGCGAGCGCTCCCTTGTGCGACGCCGCTGGAGCCACATGCCGGCCTGCGGCGTGCGCGCCAGGCCAGCGGCGTTGTCGGGGCTCCATCTTGGAGGAGTGCAACCTCGAGCGGACCACCTTCGTCGCAGTCGACGAGTGCACCAACGCTAGCCTCTGCGACGCACAAGCAGGATTATGCCGGCCGCCCGCGTGCGGTACGGCGCAGCGTCGCTGCCAGGGCGCAGAGTTGCAAGAGTGCAACGAAGGGCGCACGGGTTTCGCCGTCGTGCAGCAATGTCAAAGCGCCGCTTTATGCGATCCGGGGGCGGGCGTTTGCAGGGCGCCGGCCTGCACGGCCGATCAAACGCGCTGCCAGGGGGCTCGATTCGAGCGCTGCAGCGCCGGGCTTGCTGCGTTCGTGCTCGACACGGAATGTGCGGGCCCGGAGTCGTGTGACCCAACGGCAGGTTGCCAGACACGGGTCTGTTCGGCGAACCAGCGGCGGTGCTCGGGCGTGAACCTTCAGCAGTGCAGCGCGGACGGTCGGCAGTTCGAACGTGTGGAAAAGTGTGACAGCCCGCGACTATGCAACGAGGAGGCGGGTCGCTGCGATGACGAGTGAAACCCTTCGGGACGCGCCGCCGCGCGCTTCTGGATGATCGGTCATAGGCTCGAACGGCGGCCGCTACTCCGCGGTCAACGCCCGGTAAGGCAACGGTGGGCGGCGCTGTGTTTGTGGGCCCTCCTGAACGGCTGTTCTTCGGAGGCGTCGAGGCCGTCCCTGGGTGGCCTGCCGCCGCTCGGCGATCCGTGCGGGCCGCAGACGCTCAATGACCAAAGGATGAGCGGCGACGACGACGGCGAGCTCGACGCCGGTACGATGGTCGAGAGAGAGGGTGGGGACCCGGATCTCTCTGGCGCGGAAGGGCCTGGGGTCGATCAGGAGTCCGTCGTCGACGATGGCTTCGCGACCAATGTCAGTGTCACCGTACACCCCGACGTCAACACCCTCCTCGTCGTGACGTGGTCGCAGGCTGTCGCCGCTGAAGCGGTCTGGCTCGAGTTCACCTTCGAGAACGACAACGTCATGCGCTCGCGCGGCTCGGCCGGGTCGCTGGGCGAGCACCGCGACGTGGTGCTCGGGGTGCCGGGCGAAACGGACGTGACGGTGCGCATCATGAGTCGCAGCAACGGCGTCAACTATCGGAGCCGCGACTACTCCGGCAGAACGCGCGCAGTCCCGGCAGGCGAGAATGGCATGCCGGTCCCGACGATCGTGTCCTACGACCCCGCCCTGGCCAGCTCTGACCGCTGGCTTTTCGGGTCGGTGGAGGCCTCGGCCGGCGGAAGCTATGCGGGCTACTACACCTCGACGTTCTGGCTCTACATCATGGATCGCCAGGGCCGTATCGTTTGGTACTACGCCGATGCGGGGAGCCTTGCGACGTCATCCTTTCAGCGGATCGCTCGGGACGGCGAGTATCTGTGGCTGGAGAAGCGTTGCTACGGTTGCGGCGGTAGATTTTCCGAGTCCGTGGTCAAGATGACGCTCGATCGGGTGTACCTCGAGGAAATTCCCGTCCCGGGCCTGGCGGATGCCATCGACGTGACAGACGACGGCAGCTTGCTCTACGACGCCAATGACGAGCTGCGCGAAATGAGGCGTGACGGCACGGTTCGAAAGCTGTGGAGTTGCCGGCAGCAATTCGGCCTGGCCTTCGACTGCTACTCCAACACCGTGAGCTGGAACCCGCGGCGGAACACGGTGCTGATGTCGTTCCCCTACGAAGGGACGGTGGTGGAGATCGACCGGGAGAGCGGGCAGATGGTGGCCCAGTACGGCAACGCGCCCGGTAGCTGCGAGTTTGCGCCCCCGCTCAGCGTGCCTCCCACGGCCTGGCGGTTTGGCTTTCAGCACTTTCCGAACATCACCCCTGCCGGGACGCTCATTCTATCATCGCACATGCCCGGCTTTGGCGAGAGGTCGATCCCGGTGGCAAACCAACACGGCTTGCTGGAATTCGAGATCGATCGTGAAAACCAGCTGATGGTCGAGAAGTGGCGCTATACGGAAGGACCGGAGTGGCCGCGTGCCAAGGGCATGGCGATTCGACTGGCCAACGGCAACACGCTCGGCAACTACGGGACGGGCGGAACGATACGCGAGATCACCCCCGACAAGCGGACCGCGTTCCACGTCAAATTCGACACGCCCGAGGGCGACGATTTCTACAACCGGATGGTTGGGCACAACGTGCTCATCGACGACCTTTACGCGCTGAACGGGGGAGGGCCACGCTGAAAGCGGGGGGGTGGGCTTGGCTGAAGGCTTCGCAGGGGTCAGCCCCGGGTTGCGCCCCTACATCGCCGAGGACTTCGATGCGCCGCTGCGCGACGTGGAAGATGATTTCTACACGTGAAGCTGCTGCTCGACACGCACGCGCGTTGCGTGAGGTGGTGCCGGAATCCCTGATGCAGGATGGCTTCATCAATCTACCCATCCAACCCGTGCACCGTTTCGTGCTGGCCGAGCTCCCCATGCACCACCGCGATCCGAGCTTGGCTTCGGTAAGTCGAGGTGGGGCCGGTAAGGGGCATTGTGCGGCGCTTGTATCGAAAGGCAACTTCGCCTCGTAGCACGAGGTAAGGATAGACGGCTGCGCCTGGTGTCATGCAACACCGCGGGGTGCTGCCTGAGGAGCTCGGTCCATGTGGGCCGGTGCGGCGCACCACGTGGGTGATCGGTCGGGCCGGTCCGCGGCGGGCGGAAGTATCCAGACCAACCCACACGTACCTCGGCCGCGTCTCGCTGAGCCAGCCCGAGGTCATCTCGCCGCGACCCAAAACGACTCCGCGCAAGCGCGGCCCACGAGATCCCTTTCCGAGCGCCTCTGATTCGCAAGCTCTCGCAAGGATCCAAGCAAAACGAGGAAAGCCCCGATGAGCCACGCGCACAGTAGGATTCTAACCGCATCCCAGAGCTCGGTCTTCGGCACCATGAGCCTGCTTGGAATGCTAGGCTGCAACTCCATCTTGGGCATCGAGGATCCCACGTGCCTGGGCGCATGTATCGGAGGGGTCGCAGACAGCGTCGTCGAGGAGGCGCTGCCGGACACCAATGCAGTGGGGTCGTACGAGGATCCGGAGCTTGCAGCGCCTGACTCCGATGCGAGCCTTGGGACACCCGCGCCCGAGGGCAGCCCACCGCGCGCTGGTGAAGACGCGCCGCCCGCTGGCGAAACAGCGCCACCATCCGCTGGCGAAGCCGCTGCGCCACCCGTTACCGAAATCGCAGCGCCACCCGCTGGCGGAGCCGCAGCGCCGCCCGCTGGCGAAGCCGCTGGGCCGCCCGCTGGCGAAACCGCTGGGCCGCCCGTGACCGAAACCGCACCGCCGCCCGAGCCGGAATCCCCCGAAATCTTCGCCGCACCTGCCCTGGGCGCGGCATCTCCGTTCGCGGTCCTGGCTGCCAGCACCACCACCTGCACCAATTCGTCCGCCTTCACCGGTGACGTCGGCGTCAGCCCCGGCACCGCGGTGACGGGTTTCAATCCGAGCTGCACGCTCAGCGGGGCGCTTCACGCGGGAGACGCGGTCGCTGCCGTCGGCCACGCTGCCGTGGTCGCTGCGTTTGGCACCATCGCCTCTCTAGCGTGTGAGCACAACCTGACGGGTGAGGATTTGGGTGGCCAGACGTTGGCGCCAGGCGTCTATTGCTTCGACGATTCCGCCGCGCTGACGGGTCGGTTGACGCTCGATGGAGGTGGCCGAACAGGTGCGACCTGGGCATTCCAGATCGGCAGCACGATCATCACGGCGACCAATTCGTCGGTTGTCATGGCGGGTGGGGGGAACGCTTGCGACGTGTTCTGGAATGTCGGCAGCTCCGCCACGCTCGGTACGGGGACCGCGTTCAATGGCAACGTCCTCGCCACAGTCAGCATCACGCTGATGACCGGCAGCAGCGTGATAGGTCGTGCCTTGGCAATCAATGCCGCGGTGACTTCGGATGGTAACCAAGTGGGAGGCTGCTCGAACTAGCCTCGAGGTCCGCCGCGTCCGCCCTGGCGGGCTTGTGGAGTAGTCGAGCTGGCCGTGAAGCAGACTCACTGGCCAGGCCGCAGAACCCGCAGCTCCACGTCGTGGATATAGGACGTCAGGATTTTAGCCTCGCGAGATTTTCCTGGCGGCCAGTGCCTCCCCGCCCAAACCTGAACTTGCCTCGCGCAGGCGCGGGAAGTCGTTCGCCCACTCGTCGACCGACGGCGAAACATCTCGTTTTACCGGTTTCCTGTTCATTCTCCGGTCTTTGGAGCAGCCCACCGCCAGGAGAGCTCAGCGCGGCGGCGCGAGCGGGAAGAGCTGGACCAGCTGGAGGTTGACGAGCGCGACGGACCTCCGCTGGTTCGGATGCGCATCGATATGCTTCCCGACTGGATCGAACTCTGCAACTTACTCAACGCGCACAACGCTGAGTACTTGGTGGTCGGCGGTCAAGCGGTGATCGCGCACGGCTATCCCCGATTAACCAAGGACCCTTGGTGTGACCTTCGACGAAGCGTGGAGCTCGCGTATCTACGTCACACTCGACGAGGTGAGACTGCCGATGATCGGAAAGACCCAGCTCATCAAGAACAAGCGAGCGGTTGGCAGGTTGCAGGACCTGGCTGACGCTGAGGAGCTCGAAAAGATCAAGGAACCGTGAGCCGCCCATCTCAAAGGGCCCTGATCCATACTGTTCGCTCTTACAGAAGCACTTCTCGTTCTCCCAGAACGAGAACCGAGCGGCAGCACAGGCGGCAGGGGCCGCGGGTCCAATTTTAGTTGAGCCGTCCGGGTGCCTGCCCGTGGCTTTGTTGCACCCAGTCATGCAACACACCTCCCTCTCGGCCGTCGCGCCGGTACGTGCGCCGTGCGTGTGTTGCCGCGGGGCCTTCGCGCGCGCAGGCGTTGCGCTGGCGCTGGGCTTCGCGGTTGCGGCGTGCGGCAGGGTCGCTGACAGCGATGCGGGCACGCCGAGCCCGCCGGGCACGGGCAACGCCGGGAGCGAGGGCATGGGCACTTCGAAGGGCTTCGGGGAGATGCCGGCGACAGTGTTGGAGTGCATACCGGGGCGGCTGCCTCGGCGCGCGGTCTGGTTGAGCGAGCTCCAGTTTGCGCGCGCCGTCACGCAGCTGCTCGGCCCGGTCGCGCTCGACGCGGAGCAAGTGCCCGCCGCCGCGCTCAAGCCCTTCTCTCAGAACGGCGTGGTGGTCGACGTGTCGCTGTTGGGCAGGCGGGTCGATCTGGCAGGGCGCGCGTCCGCCAGCCTCGAGGGCCGCGTCAGCGAGGTCACCGGCTGCGGCGCGAACGACGATGCCTGCGCGCGCGCCTTCATCGCGACGCTGGCCACCAAAGCCTTTCGCCGCCCGGTGCTCGAGGCCGAGCTCGCCGATCTGAATGCGGTGTACGATGCCGGCCGCGAGACGGACCTCGAAATGGGCGTGCGTCTGGCGGTGGAAGCGGTGATCGCGTCGTCTTCCTTCAACTACCGCACGGAGCTCGGCACGGGTGCGGCCGCGGGGGCCCCCGTGGAGCTCACCCCGCACGAGCTCGCCAGTATGCTTTCCTTCTGGCTCACGGATTCGTCCCCTGACGCAAGCCTCGCCAGCGCAGCGGATAGCGGCGTGCTCTCCGATGCCGCAGAGCTCGCCCGTCAGGTGGAACGCCTGCTCGCGGCTCCCGAAGCGCGAGATAGCCTGACGCACACGCTGATGTCTGCCTGGAGCTTGAGCAACCTGTTCGCCGCCAGCAAGGATCCGGCGCTCTTCCCCGGGTATGGCCCGCGCTTGCAGAGCAACATGTTCGAGGAGACGCGGCTGTTCTTGGACCGCACGCTGTGGGGCACCGGGAACCTGGGTGAGGTGCTGACCTCGCGCACCAGCTTCGTGAATGGAGCGCTGGCGCGCCTGTACGGCGTGCCCTTCAGCGGTGGCGACGCGAGCGAGTTCGTCGAAGTAGAGCTGCCTGCAAGCGAGCGCGCAGGGCTCCTCACGCAGGCTAGCTTGCTCTCGGCGCTCGCGCGTGCAGACAACACCTCCGTGGTCGCGCGCGGGCTGTTCGTTCGTGCTCGCTTGCTCTGCCTACCGCGGCCGCCGCCGAAATCGGAGTTGCTCGCCGGCCAAGAGTTGGTCGGCGCAGATCTCAACCAGCGGGAGGGCGCGGAGTTTCGCGCGGCGACCAGCCCTTGCAGCAACTGCCACGAATCGATCGACCCCTTCGGGTTGCTGTTCGAGAACTACGACGCCATCGGGCGCTATCGCCAGGAGCTCGAAGGTGCGCCCATCGATGCCAGCGTCAGCCTGGATGGCGCTGGCTTTTCCGGCACGTTCCAGGGCGTGCTCGACTTCGTCGACACCGCGGCGGAAAGCCCGGATTTCAGCGCCTGCGTGGCGCGCCAGCTCGCGGTGTACGCCACCGGAGCTGAAAGCCTCGCGACCACGGATTGTGAATTTGGTGCCTTGCGCGAGCTTCCGCCCAGCGAGACTTCGCTGCGGCAGATCATCGCGGGGCTCGCCGGCTCGGCGTTGCTCAGAACGCGCGCGGGAGAATGACCATGCACTACCGCTTCAAGCGCCGCAGTTTTCTGGCGGGTATCGGCGCCGCCGCCGGCCTCGCCTCGCTATTGCGCCGGGTCGAGGAGGCCGAGGCTCAAACCCTAGCCCCGCAGCGCATCCTGTTCGTGCAGCGCCCCGTCGGCACCGTCGCGCCGAACTGGTTTCCGCCTGGCCTGGGGCAAAGCTTCGAGCTCTCGCGCATCTTGCAGCAGTTTGCGGCCCTGCGCGATCGCATGGTTTTGTTCGAGGACCTGACTTTGCCGTTCCAAGGCTCGGTGGGCGGCGGGGCCGAGCGCGGTACGGTCTTGATGCTCACCGGAGCACGCACGCGGCGGCTCTACCCGGGCAATGGTGGGGACGATCCCATCGCCGAGGGGCCGAGCTTCGACCAGTACCTCGTGAACGGTGCCCCGGGCCTCCAGGGCACTGCGATCGCCTCGCTACAGGTCTCCTGCGATTCGCGCGCGGACACGCCGGGGGAGGTGTCGACGCGCCACATGTCGTACTCCGCGGCGGAGGCTCCGCTCACCCCCTACTATCAGCCGCTCGATGCCTATCGGCGCGTGTTCGGCACGCTCTTGCCGGGCGGGGCGAACGACCAGGCCGCGCTGCTCAGAGCGCGCCGGCAGCGCAAGAGCGTCCTCGATTTCATGCAGAGAGATCACGCGCGCTTGCAGCAGCTGGCCCCGGCCTCGCAGCGCGAGCAGCTGGACATGCACGCGGCCGCGATCCGAGAAATGGAGCTCGCATTCGACGCGGCCCTCCCCGCGAGCTGCGCGGTGCCCGCCGCACCAGAAGTACTGAGCGTCTCGACGGAGATCACCTCGTACGCAGGCAACGGCGTTGCGGCGCAGCGTGACGATGAGACGCACGCGCGCATCGGCGCGCTGCACATGGCCGTGATCAAGGCAGCATTCCGCTGCGATCTCACGCGCGTCGTGACCTTCCAGTGGGCTCCCGGCACCAACCACGTGAGCTTCGGCGGCATTTGGCCGCCGGATCCGACCTTGTTCAAGGTGCACCACCCTACCAGCCACAACCCGGGCTCGCCGGAGCTGACGGAGTTCTTGACGCGGGTCGAGGAGTTCTACGCGCGGCACGTGGCGCAGTTCGTGCAAGATTTAGCGGCGGAGCCGGAGCCCGGCGGGAATGGCTCGCTGCTCGACAACACGCTCGTCCCCTACATCACCGAGGTCGCGGAGCGTAACAGCACCTGGACACGCATGCCGTTCCTGCTCCTCGGGGGGAAGAACCTCGGGCTCGTGGGTAACCGCCTCTGGACCAACGACGGCCGCGGGCAGCGTTACACCAACGACCTCTGGATGGCGATCGCCGAGGCCTTCGGCATGCCAGGCTTCGTGCTAGGTGATGCCGATTTGCACACGACACCGATCGCCGGGCTTTTTGCGTGACCGGCCAGCATCCGAGCGGCAAGGGGATGTGATGGTAGCCACTCAGCGCCCACACACGCCACCGAACGTTGAACCGCCGCCGCAGGCGCTGCCTACTCGGCACGTCGAGCCGATTGCACACGGCTTCACTACGACACCTCTCTGGGTATCCATGCAGCCACTGGTGCCATCTGGGGCCGCGGAGGCCGGAAGGCTCATGCCCGTCGCGCTCGCGTATTCCGAGCGGCTGATGCAGGTATCGAGCGATCCTCCCGAACCCAAGGGTGTGCAGGCCGCCGTCGAGGCGTGCAGGCCGCCGGCACATGCGTCGGTGGGAGGTGGTTCATCGTTGGTTCCAGTACCCGGGCCACTGCCGGGCACCTCCACGGTGATGCGTGCCGCTGGTCCGACCTGAATCTCGGTCGAGGCCGCCTCGAGCAACGCGGCAACCCCTCCGGCGCAACCAGGGCCGGAGACCGGTGCCACCATGAGGTCGAGCTCCACCGTGTGCTCGACCGGTTTCTCGAAGGTCAGCCAATGCTGGGTGACCCCACTCGTCTGACCGTCGCGAACCATCTCCGAGCACGAGCTCGCCGCGACGCAGCGTGCATTCCTGGGACACGCCGAGAAACAGAACGCCGGGCGGCAACCGAAACTGTCGTCCCACGAGAAGGTGAATCCCTCACCGATGCCAGCACCCACGAAGCTCAGCGACTCCGGGCCGCTCACTCGTACAGGGCTGAGCTCGCCGTCCGCCGCATAGTCTCGAGCCCACAGGTCAATGAGGGCATCCGTTCGGACCGAGCTGAGCGCGAGCGCCGGGCCCGGCTCCAGATCGAAGTCGTGAAATGTCATCGACGAAAAGAGGCACTCGGCGTCGGTGCCTGTACACTCCGCGGGGCTTTCGCCCGAACAGGCGGCAACCAGAACCAGTCCGAGCCACCAATACGACTTACGCATACAGCCAACCCTTCGTCGCTACGCCCTCCTCACTCCCGAACGGTCGAAAGCAGCTGTGCTGGAACGGATTACATCCGAGAGGCTAAAAACTTGCGGTGTTGAGCGCCGACTCAGCCAATTCGCACGAACTTGCCTTCCGAAGGCACGCCCTGCGCGTTGACCACGAACAGCATGTAGTCGCCGGGGGGCGCCACATTGCCGTTGCTAGGTCCCTGGATGTCGACGCTCGTGGCCGTTCGGCTAACGATGGGCAGCTTCACGTATCGCTGGCCCGCATCGGTGTGGTGAGTCACCGATATCGGAGCGATCAGCGCCGCGCTGGTGATGGTCGCTGCCTGGGAGGTGTCGACGGTGAAGGCGCTCCCGAAGGCTACCGCGGGCGGCACGCTCGAGACCACCGGGGGACTTCCCAGGTTCAGGTAGCCGGGAGAATAGAGCTCCATCGAATGCTGGTCACCGTCGGCTTCACCCGGCGCGACCCCGCCGGCCGCCAAAACCCGCCCATCAGGCAGCAGGATGCAGACGGAATGATACTGGCGTTGATGGTTCACGGGCGCGCCCAGTGACCAAGTGTCCGTGTCTGGATCATAGATCTCGGTGGGCAGCACCGGAAGGGGTGACCATTTCTGGCCGTTGCTGTGGCCGCCCACGATGAGGATCTTCCCGGTGGGCAGTATCACCGCGTTGACGTTCGTGCGGCCATGATTCATGTCATGCAGCCGGCGCCAGCTCGTTCCCGCTATGCCCCCGTTGAATTCGATCACTTCGGCGGTGGCATTGTTGCGGGCCGTTGCGGGTCCAGAGACCCCGCCGCCAAAAACATAAAGCAGCGATCGAACGGGGCTGACCGTCGTGTCCACGACCAGCAGGCTCATCCCTTCCTGGCGGTCATAGAACTGCTGTTGTCCGTAGTCCGTCCAGGCCCCGGTCGCAGCGCCCGTCATCGTGAGAAACGCCGTCTGAGCTCCGGTGGCCCCAGCCCAGCCCGCCCGGGTATAGAAGATCTCTCCAGAAGGCAGCAGGTGTAGCCCGGGATAGAGCTCGTCAAACGCGCGAGTCGCCCCAGCAACGACCCCCCAGCTACCCACGCCGTCGAACACCTCCACCTCGCCCGCCACGGGGTGGCCACCGGAGAACGCGAGAACCCGTCCGTCCGCCAAACGCACGACCGTTGGGTACCACCGAGCGTGAGCCATGCTGCCCGTCGCGGTGAACGTGCCGTTGTTTGGGTCTGCGGCGGTTTGCGAGAAGATATAGCTTCGGTTGTTCGTGTGCCCCGCCCCATTGGTGTCGCCACCAACGACGAGCAGTCGGCCATCTCTGAGAAAGGCATGACCGCTGCAGAAGAAGTCGTCAGGCAGAGCGATGGTGTTGGGCGTCATGGCCAGCGTCGAGGGATCCCAGAGCCGCGCCTCGAGCGGATAACCCATCTCCGCGGCGCCCGAAAAGAGCAGCACGCGTCCGGAGGCGAGCAGGGATCCATGCACGATGAAGATGGGTGACGCCTCCAGGATCTCCCAGCTGTCGGTGCCGTCTCCGCCGCAGCTGTGATGGTCGACGTCGGGGCAGTGCGCGAGGCGCACCTTTGGAAGGTGAAAGCACAGTTGTTTCACCTCGTCCTCGCTGAGCTCGACCTCCTGGTAAGCTCGCACGAGCCCGGCCATCCCGTGCATCATGTGAGCCTCTACATGACAGTGGAACAGGAAGTCACCCTGTAGCTTGTACTTCTGCTTCTTGGGGTGCTTGTGCTCGACCGGCAACTCGCGGCCGCCACTGCCGCCCTTGGGGTGCTTGGGGCGGGAAGGCGGCGCACCGCGGCGCATCGGAGGTGAGGCCCGCCCAGGGGTTGCGTGGTGCCCCCGCCCGTGAGGAGGACTCGGCGGCGCCGGCGGCGGCTCGTGCCCGACCTGCGGCTCGCAGTCGCACTCGAGAGGCAACGGCAAAAGCACCGCGGGAGGCACCACCGTATCAGCCACAAACGACTCGGCCGGGCCAATGGAACGGGTGTCGACCCATTCGTCGCCCCAGCGCCAACGCTGACCGTGAACGTGGAAATTGTGCCAGAGCGTGCCGAGGTCCAGATTGAAGACATACCAACGAATCTTGGTCCCGGTCTTGGCTTCGATGGTCGGCGTATTACCGACAAAAGTACGGCCGTTGATCGCATAGGACTCGAGGCTGGCGCCCGTCCGATCGGTCACGGTGTGCGGCTGGTTTCCCGAATGTACCCAGGTCACGACGCCGCCCACGCCCACGGTGACGTCATCGGGCTCGAAGCGCCCTGGACCGTCGAGCACCGAGACCGTCGCGGTGAGCGGCCCCGCCGCCGTCACGCGAACCCGGCCCTGCATCGGATGAAAGCGGCAGTAGTAGTCAAACGACCCCTCCGCGGCATAGGTAAATGCAAAGGTCTGACCGGGGTTTAGGGACCCGCTATCAAACAGCACCGACGTGCTCGTCCCGAGCAGGCGGTGAAAGAAGATCGGTACCTCCAGGTCGCAGCGCTCGCGGCGCGGATCGCGCACTACGATGCCCCCGAACAGGCCCCGATTGACCACCTCGTCAATATGCATGTGGTGATCGTGAAACGGCCATGCTCCGATCGTATCTTCCTTGACGTCGAGAACGTAACACCACGTTTTTCCAGGGCAGATGGCGTCGCTACGGTTACCATCATCGCGATGCACGCCGAATGGCCACGACCCATCCGAATCCACGCCATAGTGTAAGCCGTGCGGGTGAAAGCTATGAGGCTCGACATCGCCGTTCAACACGTGAATATACAGGC
>JANOIG010000236.1:0-3465 GCA_031407405.1 Deltaproteobacteria bacterium | reverse complement strand
CGCGGAGCTCGAGAACCTGGCCGAGCAAGATCAATGTCACGATCACACCTGCCGCTTCGAAGTAAACGCCCACTTCGCCGTGATGGGTCCGAAAGCTCGCGGGGAAGACTTGCGGGAACAGGGCCGCGACCACGCTAAAGCCATACGCGACGCTCACCCCGAGCCCGATCAGCGTAAACATATTGAGGCTACGATTGATGACGGAGCGCACCGCCCGTTCATAAAACGGCCAAGCCGCCCAGAGGCAGATTGGCGTCGCCAGGAGCAACTCCACCAGGACGCGCGTGCGGCCGCTCACGAGGGCCGACACCGGTTGGCCGGGGAGCATGTCGCCCATCGCCAAGATCAGGAGCGGCAGGGTGAGCGCGACCGCGAACCAAAGGCGGCGCGACATGTCGCGAAGCTCGGGGTTCTCGTCTTCGGCGCCGGCGGTGCGCGGTTCGAGCGCCATGCCGCAGATCGGGCAGCTGCCTGCCTCCGCGCGCACGACCTGCGGGTGCATCGGGCACACCCACTCCGTGCGCGATGCGAGCTGCGGGTGCTCTGGCTCGAGCGCCATCCCGCACTTCGGGCAAGGTCCCGGTCGGTCCGAGCGCACTTCCGGATCCATCGGGCAGACGTAGGTCACTGCCTTGGGCGGGCTCGAGGTAACCGTCTCGGTCACAACGACTTTGGGAGCCGTCTGAGACGAGGGCACGGCGTCAGAGGTCAACACATCGTCGGCTTTCGCCTTGCTCAGATACTTCTCAGGTTCGGCCGAAAAGCGCTCACGGCACTTTGGATTGCAGAAATGATAGGTGTGCCCCCCGTGCTCGAAGCTGCCCCCGCGCGCCGTCGTAGGGTTGACCTTCATGCCGCAGACCGGATCGACGACGAGTGTTGACTCGGCGGCGGGGGGAGCGGGGTGGGCGTCCTCGTGCTGGTGGTCGTGAGCCATGGTGTTGTTCCTCATGCCACTGCAGACGTGACGCCCGTCGGGCATTACAGGCGCGCCATTGAACGCAAGGTCCATGCCGGTTCGCCCAGACCTCGGCCCCCATTGCGGCAAGCAATGTCGTCGCGGCGATCCGGCCTTATGACCTATCGCGCTGGGGCAATTTTCTCGGCCGGGGCCAACGCCCGGATAAGTCCGGCAGCGTAGGCTCCGTCCTACGCCACGGTGAGCCCGACGGCGCCTCCGCTGGCCAGCTCGCAACTCACCCCTTCGCGACCGCCTACTTCTGGCGCCAAGACGGACGCAGGGCTGTTGCGTGCGCGGCCCCCGACGGAACATCGGCGCCCTAGTGTTTGTGGCGATGGTGCGCATCGGGAAGATGCGGGTGGTCGTGCTCGAGCGCGGCGTGGCGGTGTGGATGGTTGTGAGGCTCTCCGGGCGGCGCTTCCGCATCGTGCTCGTGAAGGTGGTGCTCGTCGTGTGCATGCAGGTGTTCGTGCTGCATGGCCTCGTGCTTGTGTCGGTGGCCGTGTCGCTCGCGCAAGAGCAGCAGGACGCCGGCGGCCATCAACAGCATCGCCACACCGTCGAACCAGCGCAGGGAATCGCCGAACAGCGGCAGGGACGCGAGGGCGCCGATGAAGGGCGCCGTTGCAAAGTAGGCGGCCTCTCGGGCTGCACCGACCAAGCGCAGCGCGAAGGCGTCAAGGACTACGCTGACGCCGTAGCCGAGGCACCCCACCAAGAGCACCGCGCTGCCAGTCGCAGGTGACGGGAGCGCCGAGCCTAAGACCAGTATCCCGAGCGACGTGTTCACCAAGCCCGCGACCAGCGTTTTCACGCGGACGATGGCGAAAGGATCTTTCAGCGAGAGCCGCTGCGTGAGGTTGTTGTCGATACCCCAACACAAGCACGCGGCGGCCAGCAGAGCGACGCCGGCCGTGTCTGCACCGAGTGCGCCCGGCTCGAGCTTGAGGACGAGTGCACCCGCTAAGATTAGTCCGGCCGCCGCCGCCGCGTGGCCACCGAGGTGCTCTTTGAAGACACCGACTGCCAATAGCACCGTGAACGGCGCTTCCAGATTGAGAAGAAGTGAGCCGGTGAGCGCCGTGACTCGCTGAAGGCCCAGCAGCATCAGCACCGGCCCAAGCAGACCGCCTGCGACGATGACGCCGAGCAGCTTCGGAATGTCGGCGCGCGAAAGCCGCGCCTCTTGGGTCATCGGGCGCAGTAATCGGAGTGTCCAAAGTCCGAATGCTGCTCCCAGGTACAACATTCCGGCGAGCAGGACCGGTGTTACCGACCCGAGCAGCACCTTGGCCAGCGGCGCGGATAGCCCAAAGAGCGCGGCTGCCGCGATGCCCAGTGAGGCCCCCCGGAGCCGGGCGCCTCGCGTGCCACCTTCGGCTGGGGTGCTCACCGAACCCATGCTACTCGCTAGCCCGCACGGGACCTGGGGGTGTGTGATCGTCAACCGAGGCGACGATGCCAAAGCGTGCAAAAAGCGTGGGGATGACCAGCAGATTGAGCAGCGTCGAGCTGGTGAGCCCACCGAGGATGACGGCGGCCATCGGGGCTTGGATTTCATTTCCGGGTTCCCCGGTGGCCAGCACGATCGGAATAAGGGCCAGCGCGGCGGTGAGAGCGGTCATCAGGATGGGGATGAGCCTGTCCAAGCTGCCTTGGATGACGGCCTCCAGCAGAGACAGCTTCTCGACCAGCAGGAGGTGGCGGTAATGCGTGATCATCATGATGCCGTTGCGTGTGGCGATCCCGAACAGCGTGATGAACCCGACGAGCGACGCGATACTCATGATCCCGCCGCCCAGCCAAACGGCGGTAGCTCCGCCCACCAGGGCGAGCGGCAAATTGAACATCACCAGGGCAGCATCCTTCCACGAACGGAAGGCCATGAAGAGGAGCAGCGCCATGCCGACGATCGCCAGTGCCGACAGACTGAGGATAGTGCGGCTGGCTTCGGCTTCGGCCTCGAATTCGCCACCCAACTCGACGTGATAGCCCGGTGGCATCTTCACTGACTGCTTGAGCTTGGTACCTACTTCGTTTGCGGCGCCCCTCAGATCGCGGCCGGTGACATTAGCGGTCACCACGATCCTGCGTTCCACGTTCTCGCGATTGATGAGGTTCGGCCCGGTCGTCTTCTGTAGCAGTGCAACCGACCCCAGGTCCGCGAAGCGCTCACCTCGGACGTCGATGGGGGTGGAGCTGAGCAGCGCAAGATCGCTCCGATAGAGAGAAGGTAGCTTGGCCACGACATCGTAGACGCGCTCTTCCTCCCACCAGGTCGCCACGGGCTTGCCCACGAAGGCCATCTCGACGAAGCGAGCGAGTTGGCCGGGGCGTTGTCCGAACGCTGCAAGCTCCGTGGGTTTGGGTCGAATCAGCAGCTGAGGAATGTCTGTCTGCTGCTCCACCGTCAGGTCGACCAACCCTGGAATGCCTTTCATGGCCGCTTCGGTTTGCTTGGCGAGGGAGCGCAGCCGGTCTAGGTCAGGCCCGAAAACCTTGAC
>JANOIG010000400.1:0-41272 GCA_031407405.1 Deltaproteobacteria bacterium | reverse complement strand
GTGGCGCGACGATACGATAGTATCTCTGCATTTGTGTAGCAGAATATTCGCCCGCTTGTATGGGTCCAGCGTGAACGCGACTCCGCGCGGTGCGGCGTTACGAGCTGAGCGTGATGATATCAGGCGAGGCCCGCTCGGGCCCAAGCACAAGGACGATGTTTGGTTTCGGCGCGTGAGCGTCATCAGGCCGCCGCTTCCTGCCCGCGTTCCGCCGTTCGCTTTTGGCGCCGTAGTTCGCGGGCTTGCTCCAGCTTCCGATCACGCGCACTTCGGGCGTTGGTGTCACCGCGACTTTCGGGCGGCGGAGGGCTTCCTCTCGGCGGACTTTTCTGAACGCCGCTCGCGCTTGCCGCGCGCGATCTCGGTCTCGAGCGCGTCGAACTTGCGCTGCCAGAAGGCGCGGAACTGATCGAGCCATTGCGCGGCTTCCTCCAGCGGGCGCGAGTCGATGGCGTAGAGCCGCCGTTGTGCGTCGGCCCGAACGGTGGTGAAGCCTGCTTCGCGCAGGACCTTGAGGTGTTGGGACACGGCGGGCTGGGAGATCCCGAACTCGCGGTTCACCACGTCCACCACCGCGCCCGAGGTCTGTTCGCCGCTGACGAGCAGCTCGAGGATTCGTCTGCGGACGGGATCGCCCAGGATGTCGAGCGCATGCATCAGTGCGCCGCGAGCTTGCTGTAGAAGGTGTAGGCCCTCGCCGCCCTCTTCATCGCCGTCGCCTCACGCTCGCCATGGGCGACCTCTGCGCGCCCCCAGGCGTGCGTCGCCCGCTTCAGGTAATCCTTGACCTCGTCGGTCAGGCGCCAGCGCTCGAGGTCGTCGGTAGTGGCAGCGCCGGACCCGACGTACTGGTCAAGCCCCAAAAGCCACAGCTCCCAACCCACGCCGGTCGCGCCGGCGCCGTACCACGACCAGTAGAGCCGGTCGAAGAGGCGCCGCGAGAGGATGTGCTCGACCTCGAGTCGCGTTCCGCCGTTGGAGGGCGAGAGGTGGGCCTGCACCCAGCCTTCGTCCCCGTACATCTTCCACGTCACCGCCAGCATCTCCGGCGGCTTGCACGCGGTGACCTCGCCTTTGGCGTTGTCCTTGATCTGGAAGCTGCCGCCGAGGCGCAGGTCGCCCGAGACGGAGCCGAACCAGCGCGCCAGTCGCTCGGGTTTGGTGATGGCCTCCCACAGGTCATCGGGTGAGGTCGCGAAGGTCCGGCTTGCCGAGACCACGCGGCGAGCCTTTCCCTCATGGTCGCGTTCGCTGACCTCGCGGTTCACTGCGCCAATCTGAGTCATCACGTCGACGTTCATGCGGTTCTCCATGCTCCGGTGATTTGCCTCAGTTGTATCAGTTCGTACGAATATAAGTCAATACTTATTAAGTATGGTCGAGCCTCGTGCCCCCGCAGCGTCGCACGAGTGGAATGGTGGTGCAGAATGTCACGACGTGGCGCTTGTGAGGCGCGTGACAATGCTCCCGTTCGCGTTGCAACGCCGTGAGCTCCCGGGCATTGCGTGCGCGATCTTGCGCTCGAGTCGATCCGTGGTACGAGCACTGTCAGTCAACACTGGGCGTGGTTCGGTTGGTTCGGCGCCTCCCATGACTCCAAGCCGCCTATGACTCTTCGTTCTATTGTCGTTGCTCCGAATGAGGCGCCCTCAGCGCATGCGTGGCAGCGCCGCGTGGCCGCTCGAGAACGTTTTTCATGCCGGCGACGCGCGTGCGCCGGCCTGCTCGTCGCGACGGTTTCAGCTTTTACCAACGTGAGCGCAGCCGAACCAACGGGCGAACCCGATGCTCCTCCAGCCGCGGGCGCAGCGCGGGCCAAGAGCGACGACCTCGGTTACTGGAGCCACGGAGACCCGCGCTGGTTCTTCTCCATGCGACATGAGCTCGGTGTGCCCTACGCCAAGCCCTACGTCTCGGCGGGTTACGGAATGCCACACTGGATCTGGGCTGGCGTGGATGTAAACGGCATCATTACCGGCGAGTTCATACAGGGCTATGCGGGGGCGCGAGCCTCGTCACCCGTCTTCGATTTAGCTTTCGGCTGGCGCGACACCGCCTCCTACTCCAAGGGCTGGCTCGACCCCCAGGGTAGCTACACCCGCTCGGACGTCCTCGATGGACCGGGCCCTCCGGCTCGCTATTGGGCGTGGGAGGCCGAAGCCGTAGCGAGCGTGCCGCTTCCCCACTCCGCTCTCGTTGGCGACCTGATCGCCGTGAAAACGCTGGACGTCCCAGCAGGCAAGTACCTGTACGACGAGTCGTATCGCGCCGTCGTCAAGGACTCCGTGTTCTGGGTCCTACGCACCGCCCTGGTGGCGCGTCTGCTAAATAAAGACGCGCTCAAGGTTGGAGCGCTCGGCGAGCTGGTGTTCGGCACGGGACGCGAAAAGCCAGTGATGCGAGTCGGCCCCGCTGCCGTGCTACAAATCACCGACCATTTGGAAGCAGCGGGCGCCCTGACACTTGCGGTCTCGAGTCCAGACACCCTGGGTTTGGCGCTCGGGGCATATGGCGTGTGCGGGCTACGCTATCGATGGGCAACGGGCGAGAGTGATCCCAAGCTGCCCTGGGCTGGCGCAATCATTCCCTGACTCGCCAACCTCTGTCATCACTCGCCGTAGCCCGCTAGATCGTTCCGGAAGAGTGGTCACCTTCCTCGACCATCCCTTGGATCAGTGAGATATTCTTCCTGAGCTGCTTTACTTCCACATCGTAGGCATCGAGAGCGTTCTGCCGATGGTCAGTCGGTTGGTGTGCTCGCATCTCCTCTATCAACGACACCCTTTCTTTCATCAATCGAAGGGCCTGCCAGAGATGGATTTCCTGAGCCTCGATCTGCCCGGCGATCATGGTTTGGACGGAATAGGCGTGACCCACGTGGCACCGGTATCGCAGCAACTTCCCGTCCTTGATCTTCCAGATGGGGCCGTGGCATTCGGGGCACGAGACGCCCGCATGAGAGCCGATAGCGTCCATGACTTCCATACTCATGGTCTCCATTTCGACAAATTTGGATTCGATCTCGATCAGGCGCGGGACAGGCAGGCTTTGCGTGGTCCTCGTCGGCTCCCTCGCGATGCGAGCGAGGAGCGGGGCAATTTCGGAGACCGGAAGAACGAAATCCGCGCCAACGTAGCGTAACGCGCTGGTCGGCATCGAGGCAGAGAGAGCGTCCAGTGGATCCTGCACGACGGTAATTCCGCCGCACATTTTCACCGCGGATAGTCCCGCAGTCCCGTCGTCCAACATGCCGGTGAGAATGACACCCACCACACGAGGGCCATAGGCGCCCGCAGCCGTGCGAAAAAGAGGGTCGATGGCGGGACGGGAGCGATTCTCCTTCGGCCCTCTCGACAGGCTAATGCGGTCCCCTTTTACCAGCAGGTGGTGATCTGGAGGCGCAACATAGAGCTTTCCGCGCTCGATCGCAGCCCCGTCTACTATGTTTGCGGCCTCGAGCGGACCGACCCTACTCAGAATCTCTGGCAGCAGATAGGGGCCCTGAGGGCTCGTATGCATGACGATCAGGACCGCGGCTGGCAGGTCCTTGGGAAGCCCGCGAGCAATGACTTGAAGGGCTTCGACCCCCCCGTTGGAGGCCCCGATGACGATAAGGTCATGTGTGGACATGAAGACTCTCCTGACTCGGTACCTCTTGCCCACCGATCCTGTCCTGCTCGATCATGGGTCCCCGCCTCAACCATAACAGGCGGCGAGTACTGCGGATAGCTTCTCGCACGTGGGGGGCTAACCCAATGACCTGCCCCCCGACATAGCCAGGTAGAATCTGGTCGCGGTACCCTCATGGAGGTCAGCGAAGCCAAGAAATTACGTGACCTCGCCGAGGAAAACCGACGGCCCCAAGTGCCGACCCTCGACAAATTGAAGTTCTCGCCGCAAATCCTTTCCGAGATCACTGGTCCGTACCGACTCGTGCTCCAGCAAGCTCGTGAATAAGAGGGAGCCTTCGAGGGAACAAACTCGCGGAGATGGGTTTTGGAGGGGTAGAGTGAAACCCATCACCAATTCGCGGCGTCGTCGGGCTAGAAGTAGACTATGTTGCTGCGCCCTTCCGCATCGGGGATCCCAGAGGTCTCGCCCACTCGGTTCGACTCGTCAGACCGGGGAGGCATCCGGGCGCATCTCGAGGAGCATGGCTTCGCGTGCGTACGTGGCTGCATGAGCCCGCCTGAGCTCGACCGCGCCGAGGACCTCCTGTGGAAGCACTTGGAGGGCGTGGAAGAGGCCTCGCAACAAATGGCGCAGAAGCGGCCTATCGGATGGCGGCGAGGGCAGCCTACGACGTGGCTAGAGGGGCACGGCGACGGCCTGATGACCAGCACGACACACTGCGATTCGATGTGGTACGTGCGCTCGAGGCCCGGGGTCGTCAACGCGTTCCACGCCGCCTACGGCACGCACGACGACTCCGAGCTGGTGGCGGCGTACGACCGCATGTCGGTGAACTTGCCGGTCTCCAGTGGCAACCCAGCAGCGCTGCGCGTGGCCGCGGCCACCTCTCACCACGGCAAGTTTGGTGTGGCGCAGCGAATGCACACGCACTCGGGCCAGTTCTATGGCCCCGAGTTTAGAGGCCCCGAGTACTATGCCATCGTGCCGCTCTTCGACATGAACCGGAACACGGGGGCGACGGCGCTGGTTCCGGGTTCTCACCGCAAGGTCCAGGAGATCGAAGAGCGATGGCACCTGAAGTGGGGTTTCAGGGGCCACGCCCAGCGCAGCGCCGAAGAGAAGCTCCTGGCAGCCGCTGACCTGGAGCCCTTCGAGCAGTGCGGCCTTACACCCTGCGTCACCAACATCAAGGCCGGCGACTGCGTCCTATTCGACACCGGTCTCTTCCACGGCGCTTACGCCGCCGAAGATCCCACGGGGGAGAGTGGCAACGGCCCCAACCAGCTGCTGCGAGCCATCTACATTCTGGGTATGTCTTTCTCGAGGCTGCAGACTCCAAAAATCCTGGAGGCACGGCGCAAGGCCTATGAGCTGGACTTGTTCTGGCCGCCAACCATAGGACACGCTGACTTTGCTCAGCACATCGTCGCTGGAAAGCTCGATGGTCTGTACCCGCCGTCGCTCGGGTGCGTGACCCGACCGAGCGAGGGCGCCGAAGGAACGTTGGAAAAGGCCCTGTACCTCAATCTCGCGGACCGCCAGGACACACGGGGCGAGGTGTTTCCTCGGATCCGGGAGTTTGCCAAAGCGGAGGCGGAGGTGCAGAGGCTGATCGACCCGACCTACGCTGAGCGCCACGCGACTTGATGCTGTTGGGGCGGACTGCTGCAGAACAGGGATGAAAAGCCGCTCTCATTCGTAGGCCTCGTCGATGGGCAGCTCCAGCTTGTCTCGAGCGAGACCCGACCACCAACTGACTTCCAGTCCTAGCCAGGCCGCCGCCGTCGTGAAGTCCGAGTCGGGGCCGACCTCGATGCAGAGGACGGGTGAAAGCACCCAGCCACCGCTCCGAGAGCCATCGGATAGATATAGGTTGGCACCCAGACCCGCTACGTAGACGTCGCCGTAACGGCCGCGGTTGAGCTCCAGATCCTCCGGGTCCGCTCCTTGGCCATTGGTTGCCCCGAAGCCTGCCTGAATGAACCAGCGATCACTCACGTACCACTGGCTGTGTACGGTGAAGCGACCCAGCGACAAGGAATCCTCCTCTTTCCCCGAAGTGGACCCGAGGGCAAACGCGAGCCCCAGGTCGAGCCAGCTCGTCACGGCTTCACCCAGCCGCAGGCTAAATCCAGTTCCGAAGGTCGGCGGGCGCGTGCCTCGGCCGTCGTCGAAAGCCATGGCTCCGAGCGTATGGAGGCCGAGCGCCAGGTAGTGCCCTTGGGTGGGCTTTGGCATTTCGAGCGCGAGCCGGGGTTTGGCGCCGGCTGCTTTCTCCTCCGCCGGGCTCTGCTGAGCCAGCGCCGTCGTCTCCCAGCCGGCCGTAAGCGCGAGGACCAGGGCCGAGGAAATCTTCACGCTAGGCATCAAAACTCTCCTCGCAGACCGATTACCGGGATGATGGGCAGGCCTTGTTGGCTCTCGCTTTCGGAGAAGTCGTAGTTGTATTGGACGCCGTCGGCGTTGGCGCGATTGTAGACATTCTGAATGTCGAGGTAGGCGTTGAGCATCCACTTCTCGAACACCCAACGTTTGTCGATGCGCACGTCGAGCTGATGAAAGGCGCCAACACGGCCCGAGTTCACGGGGCCATCGATGCCCTGGTACTGGTCGGCGTCTGCGTCGTACACGGTACCGGTGATGGGGGTGTACAGGTTGCCGGTGACGTAGCGGAACCTCGAGCTGATCTCCCAATTCCTAGGCAACCGGTAGCTACCGATCAAGGTCAGGATGTGCGTCTGGTCAAAGTCGAACAGCCGATAGCTCGCAGCTCCGTCGTCTCTTCGTTCGGCCCGTGACAGGGTGTACGCCACCCAACCGAAGAATTTGTCGGTCAGCTCGTGGCGCGCGGAAAGCTCGAGCCCTATCACTCGGCCCTCGCCGCCGTTGTTGAAGTTCAAAGGCTGAGCCTCCCCGTCCCGGGAGACGACCTGGTCGGTCCGGCTCACCAAATCGTGCAGCGTCTTGTAGAACCCGGTCACGTCGAGGTTCAGGTGCGGTAGAGGTTGATACTCGAACCCGGCAGAGTAATGCACCGCGCGTTCGAGACCGAGGTCCGGATTGCCAATTTGGGCTGCAGTGTCGCTAAATGGCGGTTCCTGCGCAAAGAGCCCGACCGCCCCCTTGAGCGTCCACTGGTCGTTCGGCTTCTGCCTGACGGTGAAGCGCGGTGACACTGCCCACTCGCTCGTCCGTGAGAAGTGATCTGCGCGCACGCCGGGCAGGAGCAAACCGCCCGACCAGGGCCGGAGCTCGAGCTCGGCAAACCCCGCGCTGGAATGATAGGTTTCCGACGTGTTGGTCAACACCGCCGCACTGAGGTCGACCTCGGCGTTGCCATCTCCCTCCTGGGGGAGCTCAGGCAATCGCGCCTGTTGCCGGTATTTCTGGAACAGATAGTCAACCCCGCCTCGCAGCGCGAGGGCACCCGAGAGCTCATAGCGGGCGGTTTCTCGCACCTGCCCCTGGTACAGTCTCGTGTGGGTAAAGGCTTGTAGTCCAGCGTTGAAGTCCTGGAGATCGCGTCCAAACGACAGCTTGAGCTCGCTCTCGAATTTGTCGTCCGGTACGTATTTGTACTCGGCAATGGCCCGGTAGAAATTGACACCAAAACCGAAGTCCGAGATCAGCGTCTCGGCGTCGGCGGCGACCGGGTCTTCGAACAGGATTTTGAACACGTCATCAGACAGAAAGAAGAAGGTCTGCAGCTGATGCGCCGGTGACGGCCGGTAGCTGGCCATCGCCTGCACATCGTAGTAGCGCGGCGCGGTGATGGTGTCACCGGTGTCCGCCAGGGCGGCGCCCAGCACCAGATCGATGTAGCTGCGTCGGCCGCCCACGGCGATGGCCAGCTCATCCGTGATGGGCAGCTCCAGGAAGAGACTGGAGTCGAACAGGTTGACATCGGCGTATCCCCCGAATTTTAGCGGCTTTAGGTCTTTCAGCTTGACGTCGATGATTCCGCCGGTGGCGCGGCCGTACTCGGCTGAGAAATTGCCGGGATAAAACCCCACGCTCTCGATCATTCCCACGGGCAGAACGCTGCGCAGGTTGCCAAAGTGGTAGAGCAACGGCACGTCGATGTTGTTGACGTACACGCGTGAATCTTCCGGCGCCGAGCCACGGATCACCGGGCCGCCACCAACTGGCTGAAAACCAAAAGTCCGCGCAACGCCCGGGAAGTTCTGCACTACCGCGAGCACATCACCGAAGGTCCCCGGGATGCGCTCCGCTTGCCGCGCATCGATGCGGGTCTGGCTCACTTCGCGCCGAATCCGCTTGACGTCGACCAACACGTCGTACGGGTTATAGGAGCTGCGCTCGATGGAGTAACTTACATCCGTGCGAGAGTCTTTGGCGACCTTCTCGGTGGTTCGCAGGGGATAGTAGCCGTCCGGATCGGCAAGCAACCGCCAGCTTCCAACGCCCAGAGCCTCGAGGCGAAATCTCCCCTCCGCGTCGGTCTCCGTCTCATAGCCCTCGGCGTCGGTTCCCTCGCCGCGGAACACCGTCACCTTGACGCCGGACAGTGGCAGCCGTGTTCCCCGCTCCCGAAGGGTGCCCCACAGCTGGCCGGTGGGTGCTGTCGCTTTGGGCTCGGCGCTTGTTGCACTCGCGTTTACTGTCTTGTGTAGCGCTCTAGGTCTGACGTCAGGCACGAAGCGGAAGCGGTAGTTGATGCGCACCGGAACCGCGTCCGACCCCTCCCGCGCCGGCTCGAACTCGAGGAGTCGGGCAGCTTCCAAGGCCGCCTCGTCAAAGCCGTAACCCGAAGGCGTTGCGGGCTCGACGACTCTTGCGTTTTCTACGCGTCCGAGTGCGTCGATGTCGATCTCCAATACGACGGAGGCCGCGAGCCCCTCCTTCTGCGCCGCTTCCGGGTAACGAGGTTGCACGTCATGCACGAGCTTAGGCGGCGTGAGCGCGTGATCGGGTTGCGCCGTTGGATCGGGCGCTCCGCTGTCCGGGGGAGGCGGCTCCGCTTCTTCGGCCGACGGCTGAGCCAACGCAGGCCGAGCCAGCCCGCTCACCAAGAGGCCCGCGACTACAGGAAGACCGCGAAAAGGCCGCGACCAACACCAACAGCAGGACCAACGCGGAGCGCGCGTCATTCGCTCACTCCTAGCGCGAAGCGATGTTGCGCCCAGCCCACCCCACCCCGTTCGTCGCGGAGGACGAGCACGAGGGTCGCCTCGCTCGAGTCCAACGTGCGGGGTAAGACCCATTGATTTTCGAGCAGTGCCCCGAAGTCGTTTTGACCGTCCACGAACGTGGTTCGCTCGCCCTCTCCTCCTCCCCCTCCTGGGCCGTCGCCGTCGCCGTCGCCCAGGTCGCCGTCGCCCGGACCGTCCTCGGCGACGAACTCTCCGTGCGTCGCAAACCAGCTCATGACCAGTGTCTCTCTCCGGCGCTCGCCCAGCGCAGCGCCTGGCAGCGCGATCGGTAGGAATGACTCGGCCACCGCTTCGTCTAAAACGAGGTCCAAGGCGTACTCGTGCTCCGGCAGGAGCGCGCCGCCCTCCGCAACGAACATCTCGTCGAGAACGTCGCTGACCTGGAGCTCCCCTGTCGGAGCCGGGTTTTGGTTGCGCTCCAAGGCTTCGATGTCCCCCGCCAACAGAACCAGTCGCTTGACTGCTGTCACTTCCTCTCCAGCACTTCGCACACTGACACCCACACTCACTTCCAGGCCGAGCAGGCAGGTAAGCAGGGCTTGCTCCATGTCCTGTTCGTTGGCGCTGAGGGCGGCGCACAGTGGCTCCAGCACATCCGGAGTGAACACGTGCGTCAACTCCGCCTCTGCGTTTGTGCCGAGGTCGTAGGGAGGGAGCTCTCGGTCGGTATCCAGTGCATCCCACGCCGCACGCAAATCCACTTCTTCGATCCGGCACGTCCCCCCCTCCGGAATCTCTCGACGCGACGGACACCAGGACCACGCGTACTCGAGCTCTCGTTGTCGCGGCTCGAACGTCAGCGCGCTCAGGGTGGCTACTTCCCCGGGCACCAGATCGGCCGGCTCGGAACGCACGGCAAGCACGCGCAGGCGGTCGAGCTCACTGAAGCGAGCCTCGTCGTCCGAGAACTCTCCGCAGGCCACGAGCGCGCAAGCCTGGACCAGCGCCAGTGGCAATGAGGTCTTGCTGAGCAATGAGGGTGTGAGCATGGCGTCAGTCTTCGATTCGAAAGCGGTACGAGTAGGTCAGTGTGAACGCGACGGAGCGCCCGTCACGCTGGGCTGGAGTGAAGCGCTCTTCCAAAGCGGCCTCTCGGGCTGCTTGATCGAAGGCCGCTTGCCCCGAGCTGCGCACGATCGAGACAGAAGTCACCCGCCCGCCCGCGTCGATACTGACGCTCAGCATGACGTCGCCTTCGATGCCCTGCGCTCTCAGCGCGGCCGGGTACGCCGGTTCGTTTTGCCGCATCCGCTTGGGTTTCTCGAAGAGAGTGTCCCGCGTCGGGATATTCGCCGCCGCGCGCTGCGTGGCGGCGGCTGTGTCGGTAGCGTGAACCCCATCACCCACCTCTTGGGCCCGCCTGGGATCCTCAGCCGACCTTTCCGTTCGCCCCATCCGACTCGTGCCCGTCGCGAACGCAGGTCCCTCCCCTTGCACGGTCGACTCGAGACTGAGCCCGACGATCCGACGCTGACCGGGCTCCGCAGCGGCCACCTCTGGCTCGGGCAGCACTTCGGCCTTGACCGGCGGGGGCGGAGCTCGCGGCTTCTCCACGACGGGCGGGGGCACAAAATCAGGCTGGACGGGCCCTTCCGGGGCGGGTGCCTGTTCGCGGGGCGGAGGCTCGACCACAAGACGTGGCACCTCCACGATACTCACCTTCAAGCGTTCTCCGGGGCGAAAGGCGGGCTGCGCCCCAATCAGGCGATTGATGAACGCAAAGGAAAGGATGATGACCCCATGAAGGACCACGGCAGCCACCAGTAAGCGGAGGCTGGTCAGGGTCGAGAGCACTCGCGACTCACGCCGCTCGAGCGGGTCGCGTATCAGACGCGGACTATCGATGGGCCTGACCACTCTCGCGTGGATCCGCTCTCGGCTCGCCTGCCGCCCGGCACGGCGCTCGAGGGCCTGCCTCGACAACCTAACGACGCGCCCACGGTGCGTGTCCGGACCGGCGACTGTGTCGACCCTCGACATCAGAGATCGCGTTGAATATTCAAAGCGAAGGCCTTGACACCGTTGCTCTTGACCACGTCGAGAACTTGAACGACCAGGCCGTAGCCCACGCCCTTGTCGGCGGATATCACCGCCTGCACATCCTTTTCTTGCCAGGAAACCCGGGCCACCTGCGCCCCGAGCGCCGCATGGGTGACCTCACTCCCATCGAGGTACAGCTTGCCCTGGGCGTCGAGCACGATGTTGAGCGTGCTCGAGACCGCAGCGCCAGCGCTGGCTGCCGTCGGCAGCTCGACCGCGATGCTCGCACGCACGATGGCCGATGACGTCAACATGAACGTGATCAGCAGCACCAGCACGATGTCGACGAAAGGGACCACGTTGATCTCGGCGATGACGTCGTCGTCTTCTGAAAATATGTTCGTGGCCATGTTTTCTCTCCTACGCAGCGTTCCGGACGTCGGTGCTGAAATCCGTCGACTTCAACGACGCCAGCAAGGTGGCGGCGAGCAAATTTCCGTCGTCTGCGACGTGCTTCACGCGGGCTTTGAGCATGTTAAAAGCCACGACCGCAGGGATCGCGACGAGCAGGCCCACCGCCGTCGCAATCAGAGCTTCAGCTATCCCGCCCATCACCGCCGAGCTCGCTTCGGCCAGGTTCCTGGACAAATCCTTGAAGGCCCGAATGATCCCGAGCACCGTACCGAACAGGCCAATGAAGGGCGCGTTGCTGGCCACGGTCGCCAGGAAGCTCAACCGGCTTTCATACCGGGCGCGCTCTTTGCGAGCCGCTGCTTGGAGCAAATCTTCGACGGCATCAGGCCCGCGGGCGTAGTCCCGTAGGCCGAACAGCACCGTATTGGTCTCCAGGCTGTCGAAGCGCGCCAAGAAATCGGCGGCACCTCCCAGGTCACCCTCGGCGAGCAGGTCCGACAGCGTTGAACGCACCATCAACGCATCGATGGCGTGCTTTCTGTAAAACAGCACGCGCTCGATCATCACGGCCACCGACGCAAAAGACAGGGCAATGAGCACCCAGAGCACCCATTCTGCCTGAAAAATCGGGAGCCCGAGGAGGATTGGGATGAGCCCCGCTGGTTCGTTCTGCATTGCGCTTTCCTTTCAGCTGCTGGATTGAAAGGTAGGGCGTCCGGACGTCGCAGTCCGTTGTCGTTTAGAAACGTTACACACTGTTACAATTCACCCTGGACGAACCCGGGTGCGCGGCACCAGGATGGATGCGTTCCCATGAGTCAAAGCGAAGCTCGAATACTGATTGTCGAGGACGACGAGGAGCTTGCCTCGTTGATCAGCGACTACTTGACGGACAATGGGCTAACGGTCTTGGTGATCTCTGATGGCGCAGAAGCCGAGCACGGCATGCGAAGCTTCAATCCTGACCTGGTCATCCTGGACCAGATGCTTCCCAACAAGGGCGGGCTACAGATCTGTCGGGAGCTTCGCCGGCATTTTGCCGGCCCGATCCTCTTTCTGACGGCTCGCTCGGGATGGGTGGACGAGGTCGTGGGGCTCGAGCTTGGCGCTGACGACTACCTGGGCAAGCCAGTCGAGCCCCGTTTGCTGCTGGCACGCGTTCGCAGCCTGCTGCGCAGGACAGAGGCCGCTTCGCCGACTCTAGCCCGCAACGATCACGAGCGGCTACAGCTCGACCCGAAGACGCGTCGCGCTCGGGTGGGCACCCGCCCCCTCGACCTCACCGATGCTGAGTTCGATCTCCTCGCCTACCTCTGTGCGCACGCCGGCCAGCCACTGACTCGAGCCCAGTTGTCTTCCGACCTGTGCGGGCACGAGTACGACGCGCTCGACCGAACCATCGACGTGCGGATCGCTCGAGTCCGCGCCAAGCTCGGTGATGATCCCAAGCACCCGCGCTGGATCAAGTCCATCCGCGGCGTCGGGTACTTGTTCCTGGAGTAGGAGTAGAGAGTGTTGCGCTTCTACTTACGGGTGATGCTGGCCATCGTGACAGCAACGCTGGTCACGGTGGCCCTAAACCGTCTTGTGCTCGAGAGCCCAGAGGACGCCACCATTTTGAGAATGCTCGGCGGGCACGCAGCGGTTCACGCCGAAGTGATCGCCAGAACGGCCTCTGCTGATAGGCGCGCCAAGGTACAAGACCTGGAACGGACACTCGGCTATCCGATACAGATGGAAGCAGCCGTCGGCCCTCCGGAACCTCGCGCAGAATGGCGCGCCGACGGAGTCCATGTCGTTGCGGCCGTGCCGGGCACGCCAGGACAATTGACGTTTGGCCCCATCCCTTACGGACACCTGCCCGATTTGCCCGAGCTCGTGGCCCTTTCGGCGCTGCTCGCGGCGTTGGCTGCCTGGTTCGCGATACGGCCGTTGATGCGCCGCGTCCACTCTCTGCAGGAAGCTGCTGCCCAGATTCGAGCCGGTAACTTTGCGACTCGCGTGCAGCATGAGCCGGGAGAGCCGCTGGACAGCATCGGAGCGTCTCTGAATCAGCTCGCCGATCGCATCGGACAGCTCTTGTCCGACGAACGTGACCTGCTGCGCACTGTAGCACACGAAGTTCGCGCGCCCATTTCCAGGATGCGCTTTCGCGTCGAGAAGATTCACGACAAGGCAGAGGCGTCTTCCAGGAAGGATTCCGTCGGGCTAATTTCGGATCTCCAACAGGTAGACCGACTGTTCGAAGAGCTGTTGACCTACGTCGCCTTTGATGAATTCGACTACGAACGGCCAAAACTGCAAACCACCACGATTGAAGTGACGGCGGCGGTCTCCCGCATCGTGGCCGAGGTCACCGCGACGGAGGAGTCCGTGGCCGTTGAAGTCAAAGGTGCACAGGGCGTCGAGGTCGTCGCGAACCTCAAGCTCTTCGATCGAGCCGTCACCAACCTGCTGCTCAACGCAGTGGCCTACGGCGGGCCCCGTGTTACGGTCTTTGTGCGAGAGTTTCGAGAAGAGTGCGTCGTCGACGTCCAGGATTCTGGGCCCGGAATCCCGGAGCTGGATCGGCCCAAGGTCATCAGGCCGTTCGTGCGCCTCTCGAAGAAGAAGACCCGAGGTACCGGCCTGGGCTTGGCGATCGTTTCGAGAATCATGAAGCTGCACCAGGGACGCCTGCACATTCTGAATGCCCCGAGCGGGGGCGCTTCCATTCAACTGGTGTGGAAGAACGCCCGGCCCCGCGCGCGCCGGCGCTGGTCCATCGGCAACACCGGGCACGAGCCCCCGGGCGATATCCAGGGCTAGCGGTCGTTCATGCCCATGCCCGCGAGGATCTTGGGGATACACTTCTCGATCCGCGCGGTGCGAGTCTGTGCTTGCTTCGCGCCGGTGAAGTGCATGACATAGCCCCGTTGTCGCCCGGGGGTCAGCGAGTGAAAGGCTTTCGCGAGCCTGCGGTCTTTCTGCAGGATCTGGGTCAGCTCCTCCGGAAGCTCGAGCTCGCGCTTGGCTTTGAAGTCGACGCTAAGCCCGGCCTTCTCCACTAGAATGGCTTGCTTCACATAGGACTTCAACACGGCCTTCTTGACCTGAGCCTCGCTGGTGAACTCCAAGCGCAGCGCGGACTGTGTGTTCGCCCCTTGGCTGCGGAGCAGTCCGTGCGTGTCCTCGAGCAGGGCGCCTTTAAAGAACATGAGAGAGCAGTGCTCTTTGAAGGGTTGGAGGATGGCCACGTTCCTCCCCTCGAACAGGAAGCACGGCTTCCCCCATTTCAGGTCTTCGTCGAGCCCACAATCGAGTAGGATCGACCGGAGCTTCTGGATCTCGCCTTGCCACGCTTTGGCACGGCTCACGAAGGCATCAACCTTGGGATTTTGCACACTCATGGACCAGTGGAAAGAATCGCTTCGCTAGCGTCGGCGTGGCAGCGCCTCTGCCTGAAATAGCGCGAGCGGGTGTCCGTCAGGATCCGCGAGCTCGACGGACCAGCCCCCCGGCGCCTCGGTAACCGGTGTCAGCAGCTGCACGCCGCGGGCGACCAGTGCCTCGGCCGCCGTGTCGATGCCTCCTTCATCGAGGCCGAACACGATCTGAGGCGAAGTGCCGCGCACCGCCTCACCCTCGAAGAAGACTAGCTCGGTGCCCCCGGACAGGGTGCCAAGCAGGTAACCCTCCTTCTGGGCCAGCTCTAGCCCGAGAGCGTCGGAGTAGAAGCGACGGGTTCGCTCGAGGTTCTGGACCATGAAGACGACCGCAATTCCGGTGATTTTTAGGTTGGGCTTGGACATTGGAAAACTCCTTTCCTAGGGGTTGCCGCCCAGGCCTATCTTGTGAGGACGTATTCGCAACAAAATCGCGTGACCATCCGGGTCGTGTGTCGCAACCACCCGGCCGCGCTGCCGCCGCAAGCCTGCCAGTAGCTGTGCCCGCTGCCCACCAAACGATAGTTGCGGTTCGGAGGCGGGCAGCGTCGGAGGCTCGGCCTCGGCACGCACCGCGCCCCGCAACGCCGACAATCGCTGGCGCAGCGCGGTGTGGCTCAGCCCGAGCAGCCATCGGATCTCGGCTGCGCAGAGATCGGCGCTTGCCAGCGCCGCCACCACGCGCAGGGAACGCGGCAGTGAGGCGAGAAAATCCTCCTGCCAGACCCACCTGCTGGTACTCGTGCCGGAGGCGCCATCCGGGAGCCCCTCGCGGCGGCGCCGACGCGCCTGGCCGCGCATGACAAACGCGGCACGCTTGCGGACAACGCCGCGCAACCAGCGCCTGTGCGCTGGCGAAGACCAGTCGTCAAACCCTCGAGCAAGCGCAATCACGACCGCGTCCTGCACCAGGTCGCGCGCTTCGTCCTCCGAGCGCACAAAGCGACGAGCCGTTCGCAAGATCTCACGATAAGCCTCCTGGCAAACCTCGACGCTCGCTGCCATGGTCCGAGTCTAACATATCCCCCGGTCGGTCTTGCGCATTCCGCATTCGACCGACGGGTTTGCGGGTTGTGTCCCATATCGGGTATTGAGGAGTCGCCATGCGACCGAAGCCATCTACTCCGCGAGCGGGGCGACCCACCTTGGCGAAGCACCCTCGGAAGCCTTCGCCACCGAGCCCCCAGAAGGCGTCAAAGACACCACGACCGGCGCAACCGATGCAGCGAGCCCGCGCTGCCGAGCGGGTGCCGATCGAGGAGACGCAGAAAGTATATGGTATCTCGGCGGTGCTCGCCGTGGTGGCACAAAGGCCGGAGCAAGTGCTGACGATCGCGCACACGCGCGCGGCGCGCAAGCTGCTGGGCGACGTTCTGCGGGAAGCCGCACGGCGGCGGATCGCCTACCGGGAGGTGGATGAGGAGGAGCTCTCACGCATTGCAGGATCCTTGCACCATGAAGGCGTTTGTGTGCTCGCGCGCGAGCCCGCTGCGGCCGATCTCGAAACGATGGCGCGTCGTACCGAGCCGCGCGGGTTGATCGTGGCGCTCGACGGTGTGCAAAACCCGCACAATATCGGCGCAATTTTGCGTTCGGCGGCGTTTTTTGGTGCCGCTGGGCTCGTGCTCGCGGGACAGCGCGGCGCGAGAGCGGAGGGGCTGCCGCCCGCCGCGCTACGGGTCGCGGAGGGCGGCGCTGAACACGTGGGGGTGCTGCGTGTTGCCAATCTGGTGGCGGCCTTGCGCCAGCTCGCGCAGGCAGGCCTCCGCATCGTCGGAGCGGACGCACACGCCGAACGCTCATTGACCGAGCTACGCTGGCCGCCACGCACGGTGCTAGTGCTCGGCAGCGAAGCCGCGGGGCTCGCACGAGAGGTCCGGGAAATGTGTGACGTTACCGTGCGCGTCGTGGGGCGCGGCGCGCTGGAGTCGCTGAACGTATCGGTGGCAGCCGGCGTGATGCTCGCGAGCCATGCGGCCAGCCTCGCGTAGCCGCGCACAGCGTCCGCATCAGGTGGAGGATTTATCGACGTGCGCATCGACCCGCCGTTCCAGCCCAGGCGCTAACTCTTCGAAACGCTTCGCGATGCCATGACTGCCGTCGCGTTTCCGCGGTACACGCCAAGTTGGCGTGCGGACAATCTCGGCGCAAACGCTGCGCGACCGTCTAATCACTCAGCTTTCTGCGCGACCGCTACGCAACGGCTCGGTTGAGCGCCTTGGCATGCGTCCTGCAGTCCCCATCGTCTTTGCAGGCTCGCCCGCAGCATGGCGCCTGAGGCATCCTTCCAAGAAAGGCAACTCCCCGTGAGCAAGCCCATCCCAGCCATTCAAAAATACATGACGACCACGCCCCACTCCATCGGCAGCGAGCAAACCATTGCGAAAGCCACGGAGATGATGAATGAGTACCACATTCGGCATCTACCGGTGCTGCACGGGGGGCGGCTGCTCGGTATCCTCACCGATCGCGACATCAAGCTGATCGAAAGCCTTCGCGACGTCGACATAAAGAAAGTAACCGTCGAAGAGGCCATGACGGAGCAACCGTATACCGTGGATCCGGAGGCTCCACTAGACCAGGTCGTCAAGACCATGGCGGAGAAGAAATACGGATCGGCCGTGATCGTCCAAAACCACAAGGTCGTTGGTATCTTCACCACGGTGGACGCCTGCGCGGCCCTGACCGAGTTGCTCCAGACCCGCCTCAAGGGCTGACGTTTGCAGGTGGCGCGACACGCGCCTGTACTCGCATCAGGCAGCGTGCAAGAAGAGCAATCAATGACGACGGATGAAAACTGGCAGGCCACGTTCGCCTCAAAGGTCACCACGGCGCGCGAAGCCATCCGGATGATTGGCCCCGGGCGGCGAATCTTGATCGGATCGGGCGCCGCGGAGCCGCTCAGCTTGGTTGAAGCACTGGCGGGCGACGCGGGTCACCTCGCCGACAATGAAATCGTGCATCTGTTGACGCTCGGCCCAGCCCCGTACGTGCGCCCGGAGTTCGCTGCCCGGTTCCGGCACTCGGCGTTCTTCATCGGCCCCAACGTACGTCAAGCCGTTCAGGAGGGTCGAGCCGACTTCATTCCCGTGTTCCTCTCGGAGATCCCCGAGCTCATCCACAGCCGGCGCATCCGGATCGACGTTGCGCTGATTCAGACGAGCGTGCCAGATCGCCATGGCTACGTGAGTTTGGGTGTTTCGGTGGACGTCGTGCGGGCGGCGGTTGATGCGGCGGACCTGGTACTGGCCGAGATCAATCCGCACATGCCGCGCACGCACGGTGATTCGTTTTTGCACGTTTCGAAGATCCATGGCCTGATCCCGGCAAACACGCCGCTCTTGGAACACGCGAGCCATCCCCCGGGCGAGGTCGAACGAGCCATCGGCCACTACGTGGCAAGCTTGGTGCCCAATGCCGCCACGCTCCAAACCGGGATTGGCTCCATCCCCGACGCCGTGTTGTCTGCCCTCGCCCAGCACCGTGATTTGGGCGTGCACACAGAGATGCTCTCCGATGGCATCATGGCGCTCGTGCGGTCTGGCGTGATCACGGGGGCCAAAAAGTCTCTGCTGAAGGGCAAGCTGGTGACCTCCTTCGTGATGGGCAGCAGGGCCCTTTATGACTGGGCACACGACAATCCCGCGCTCGAGATGCGAGGCTCGGAGTACACCAACAATCCGCGCGTCATCTCCGACAACGACCAGATGGTGTCGGTCAATTCGGCGCTGGCCGTGGACTTGACCGGCCAGGTTGCAGCCGACACTCTGCTCGGCAAGTTCTTCTCCGGCATCGGCGGTCAGGTGGACTTCGTGCGCGGCGCGAACAAGAGCCGAGGGGGTCGCTCAATCATCGCGCTCCGTTCCACTGCGAAGGGCGGAACGCTGAGCCGCATCCGCGCGGTGCTGGAGGAGGGCGCCGGCATCGTGACCAGCCGCGGTGACGTGCGTTACGTGGTGACGGAATATGGCGTAGCCGACCTCTGGGGAAGGAGCGTGCGGGAGCGGGCGCTGGCATTGACGGAAATCGCCCACCCGGACTTCCGGGCGGAGCTCCTCGCCCAGGCCAAGCAACGACGTTATGTACTTCCCGAGCAGCGCGTGCCCGCAGCGATCTATCCCTGGCGAGAGGAGCACGAGGCACGGCTACTCGGGGGCGAGGCGGTGCTGGTACGACCCGTACGCATGAGCGACGTAGAAGCCTTGCAAGACATGTTTTATTCGTTGTCTGACCAAAGCTCCTACCAACGTTTCATGTGCCACAAAGGAGTGTATTCCCACGCGGAGATGCAACACTTGGTCGACTCTGACTACGCGGCCAGCATGGGGCTCGTCGCCTGTGACCCGGCCACGCGAGAGCTGATCGGCATGGCACGCTATGACGTCGACGCCGCGACCCTGCTCGGAGACGTCGGCTTTGCCGTACGAGACGCCTGGCAGCGACGCGGCGTGGGCACCCTGCTGATGCGCCGCATGAGTGAAACGGCACGTGCGAATGGCCTCTCGGGGTTTAGCGCCGACGTGCTCTCGGTCAATCGAGGCATGCTCATGATTTTCCAAAAAAGCGGCTTATGCGTCCAAAGCCAGTTCGATGGTGCAGCGTATCACTTGAAGATGCGCTTCGAAGCGGCGCTGCCGTAACTCGCTGCAACATCCGCAGCTAGGGCGCGGCCCTGGAAAAACACGCCTCAGGCCCGTCCTAAGGTCGGCCGTCTTTGCGAACCTTACGCTGCCACTATTTGACCAGTCGGCGAAAGTGGTCGAGCCCGCCACCGCGCTCGACCAGTTGCTGGCACTGGCGCCGGGCCGCTCGAGCGAGTAGCACAGCACCTCGACTGGTCTGAGAAGCACGGCTCGAGGGATAATCGGGGATGGCGAGTCCACATTCGGGGCGGCAATGGCTTTTGAGATCGGTGTTTCCTCGCTCTAGCGGCAATGTTCTGCCGTGGCTCTTGGCGGTAGCCACGGGCGGTGCGGCCGGTGTCGGCGCTTACACGTTCAGTTATGCCAAGGGTCTTTCGTATTTTGGCACCGACCCTAGAGCGTGCGTCAACTGCCACATCATGGAGCCACAGTATGCGGGCTGGCAGACATCCAGCCATCACGCAGTAGCGGGATGTGTGGACTGCCATCTGCCTGCGTCGTTCATCCCCAAGTACATCGCAAAAACGGAAAATGGGTATCGGCACGGCAAGTTGTTCACGACGCAGAGCTTCGAGGAGCCCATCACCGTCAAGGCGGGGGGCCTGGCGATTTTGCAGGAGAACTGCGAGCGCTGCCATTCGGCACTCGTTCGCGATCTCGTGGGTGTTACGGCGGCGGGTGCTGGTTCAAGCGGCGTCGCGGCGTCGGATGACGGGGCGACTCACCCGACGGGTGACGCTCTAAATGACGGCGTGCGCTGCATTCACTGCCATTGGTCGGTGGGTCACGGCGAGCGAGCTGGACTGGGAGGGCCGCTGTTGGACAGCGAGCTCCTCGGACGGGAAGACCTTTGACGGGATGAACGGGTTATGAGGGACATGGAAACGAGCCACTGGATACGAAGTCGCGCTCTCTACGGCGTGCTCATCGCGTTGGTAACGGCCACGGTAGTCGGGCTGGCCGCATTGCTGATGAACATCGCGGAGCGCAAGGCGGAGCATCGGCAGACGTTCGTGCGCGTAGTCGATGTGACGGAGGACGATACGGATCCAGCCAAGTGGGGTAAAAATTGGCCGGCTCAATACGACGGCTACAGGCGCACGGCCATCCGCACTCGAACGCGGTTCGGAGGGCACGCCGGCAGCGAAGCGTTGCCAGAAGAGAAAATCGAGCGCGACCCCTGGCTCAAGCGCATGTTTCTCGGCTACGCATTTGCCATCGACTATCGCGACCGTCGCGGACATGCCTTCATGCTCGCTGATCAAGAAGGCACAGAACGGCTGACGAAACCTCAATCCGGTTCCTGCCTGCACTGCCATGCGTCCATCATGCCGCTCTACCGCGAGCTCGGCGGCGGTGATGCGATGAAGGGCTTTGAGCAGTCGTTTCAATACACTTACAAAGACTTGAATGCCAAGCTGCACGCTTTGGGCCATGCCCAGTCGGTGAGCTGCGTGGACTGCCACGCCCCGGGGAACATGGGCCTGCGCGTGACTCGCCCCGGCTTCATTCGCGGCATCCAGGCGCTCGCCGCGTCCGATGCACCCGTTCCGGCATTGCCTTCGGTCGAGCTCTGGCGGCAAGGCAGCCGCAGCGCGCCATATGATCCCAACGTCGACGGCACGCGCAACGAAATGCGGTCCTTCGTGTGTGGGCAATGCCATGTCGAATACTACTGCTCATCCAAGATGCCGCTCACCTTTCCCTGGGGCAAGGGGCTCACCGCGACTGACATCGAGGCTTATTGGGACGAGAAGGATTTTCCAGACGGTACGGATTTCGTCGACTACACCCATGCGGAAACGGGCGCGCCCGTGCTCAAGGCACAACATCCGGAGTTCGAGCTATGGAACCAAGGAATTCACGCGCGCAGCGGCGTCTCGTGCGCCGATTGCCATATGCCATACATGCGCGAGGGCGCCGCGAAAGTCAGCGACCACTGGGTGCGCAGCCCTCTATTGAACGTCAATCGAGCCTGCCAGTCGTGTCACCGAGCTTCGGAATCGGAGCTCTTGTCTCGCGTTGACGGCATCCAGCAGCGCAACTACGAGCTATTACAACGCGGCGGCGCGGCGATTGTCGAGCTCATCGATGCGCTGGTCCTGGCACGAGCGGCCGGCGCGAGTGTCCCCCAACTCGGCCCCGCACAGAATTTCCAGCGGCGCGCCCAATGGCGGTTGGACTTCATAGCGGCAGAAAACAGCATGGGCTTTCACGCTCCTCAGGAAGCAGCAAAGATCCTTGGTGAGGCCATTGATTACGCGCGGCAAGGCCAAATCGCGGCGCTACGTCTGGGCTCGTCCATGGCGGCACCCGGCGCTCCGGCGGCGCCGACGAGCGGGCCCGCTCCGTAACCGAGAACCCTCTGGCAGCGATCTCTTGATGAGCGGCAGCTGCTCAGCGGGTCCAGCCGAACGTCGTCGTATGCGCCCCGCATCAAACCCACGTGCGATCTTCTCGATCGCCATGTGAGTCGACGGCCTGCTGCTCGCGTGACGCCGACATGGCGCCGGGCGTAAAGCAATGCATAACTCCCTCACCTCCGTCGCATTTGAGCCGCCGTCGGAGGGCAAACTTCTGCAACCTGAGCGCTTCAGGCTCGGAGTACTTGACCGAAGGGTGCTTCCCCAGCTAGCCAGCCGCACAGAGCGGCGTCGCATCCACGCAGGTTCCGTGGTGGGCCCGAAAATGTTCACGGCAAAGGGTTGGGATCGAAATGCATAAGAAATCCACCAGGGCGAATCGTGAGGACGGATCTCTGCTGAACGTTCCGACGTTGGGCGCAGCGAGGCTGCGCAGAGCCGTAGCGCGATTGGGTGCTCCGCGCCGCTCGGCACCCGCATTGCTCGGCGGCATCGTTTGGATGGTGTCGGCGTCGGTCGCGCTGGCACAAGCACCCGCACCGGAGCCGGCACCCGAGCCCGCACCGGCACCCGAGCCAGCGCCGGAACCCGCACCGCCACCCGAGCCCGCACCGCCGCCGGAACCCGTAGCCGCCGACCCAGCGGCACCCCCGGTAGTCGCAGCGGAAGGACAAGGCAGTGTCGAGGTCGGTGCGCCGGCAGTAGCCGCCGACGCCGAGTTGCTGGGCCCCGACGGCGAAGTGCTCGTCAGCGACCCGACGGGGGAAACTGCCGAAGTCGTGGTGACGGTCGACCGCCGCACGAAGAACCTGCAGGATTACTCGGGTGTCGCGTCGGCCTTCTCGGAAAAGAAGCTGGAGGCGATCGGCATCACCAACGTGCGCGATCTGTCGACGCAGGTGCCGGGTCTGAAGATCTCCAACCAGGAAGGCAGCACCGAGATTTTCATTCGCGGCGTCGGCTCGGACAACAACACGGAGCTCGGCGACCCCGCCGTCGCGCTGCACGTCGACGGCGTGTACATGCCGCGTCCGCGCGGCCTCGCGACCGCCTTCTTCGACATCGAGCGCGTCGAGGTGAGCAGCGGCCCGCAGGGCACACTGCGTGGCCGCAACGCCTTGGCCGGTACGATTAACATCGTCACCGGGCAGCCGAAGCTCGGCGAGTTCCAAGCTAACTCCGAGGCCACGTTCGGCAACTATGCCCTACGCCGCTACGAGGGCATGGTCAACATCCCCCTGGGGGACAGCGTGGCCTTCCGTTTCGCGGGCCTGTCCGAGGTGCACGACCCGTATATCGAGAACGGCGGCCCCATCTACGACATCCGGGCGCCGGAAGACGCGGACAACTACGGCCTGCGCGGCACCTTCAAGTACCAGCCCACCCCGCGCTTCGCGGCCACCGTGGCCTACGATTTTACCGCCGAACGCGGCGTCGGCTTCGTGGGCACGAACTTCCAAGGCGCCATCACCCACGTTGACGACAACGGGACGCCCGGCAACCCGGCTGACGACACACCGGCCCCGCTCGACCCGAACGAGATCGACAACCCGCGCACCATCTACATGCACGGCATGCAGCCGCGGGTGAACATGAAGCACCAGGGCGTGCGCGCCGACCTGACCTTTGATGCGGGCGACGTCATCCTCAACGCGCTCGGTAGCTTCCGCGACCTGAGATATAAGCAGAACACGGGCAGCAACAACGGCGTCGTCTACCCCGGCTTTAATTACAACACGGCCGCTGGGGACCTCGATCGTTTCGGCAGTGCCTACTGGGAGACGAACTCGCGCTCCTATGTGGCCGAGCTGCGCGCCTACGCCCCCGACACGGCCCGCTTCCGCTGGACGATCGGCGGCTTTTACTTCAACGAGAATCAGGACGCCTTCCTCGGCCAGACCTCGGATCCACACGCCGGCTACGGCGGCGGTGAGTTCAACATGCCTGGCGTGGTTGGCAACTCGCTCGCCGGCTATGCGGACGGCACGTTTGACGTCACCGAAACGTTCCGTGTCCTCGGCGGCGTGCGCGTCACCAAGGAGCACAAAGACCGCAAGAACGGCCTGTGGGCGCTCTGGAACAATCTGCCGGCGTCTTCTGCCGGTGGTGAAGCGGGCTTCGGCCGCTACGGCACGGAAGGCTTCCAGTACAAGGGCTTCGACCGCCCCTCGTACACCCGCGGCGACACCACCGAAGATCGCGTCAACTTTTTCTTCGATGGCATCGACAGCTTCGGCGCGCGAGACACCGTGCCGCAGGCGATCTGTAACGACCCGGTACCGCCAACCATGGGCGCAGCGCAGACGCCACGCATCGCCAAGGACAGCAGCGGCAACTTCCGTTGCACCAACGGTATCCGCGCCGAGATCCTGGACGGAACCTTGCCGGAGTGGAACGACAACATCTACCAATACGTTCCGCAGAACAACGAGGTCAACAACACCTTCTTCGATTGGCGCGTCGGCATCGAGTATGACCTCACGCTGGAGAGCCTGGCCTACGCCACGGTCAGCACGGGCCACAAGGCAGGCGGCTTCAACGACACGCAGGATTTCGGCCTCGTCGACCTGTACAACACCGACTACAAGCCCGAGTCGATGATCGCCTTCGAGCTCGGCTCGAAGAACACCTTCCTCGACCGCAAGCTGCGGGTCAACGGCGCGGCGTTCGCCTACCTCTACACCGACCTCGTGTTTCAAACCATCGTGAGCGTGGGTGAAGATCCCAATCCGGACGATCCGAACGATCAGCCCCCAGCGAGCGCCGTGCGTCAGAACGCCGATTCCACGACCACGGTGCTGGGTGTGGATCTCGACGTGGCGTACGCTCTGCCCGCCGGGCTCGAGATCAATGTGCACGGGCTCATTGAACAGTCGAAGTTTGGCGACAACACCGTCGTCAACGATAGCCGCATCGGCTTCGGCGACAACTCGCTGGTCGACATCGGCGGTAATTACCTGCCGCGCGCCCCGGTGTTCACACTCAATTACGCGCTGTCGCAGCTGATCTTCACGGAATCCGGCTCGTTCAATTGGGTCATCCAGGGGCAAACGGTCGGCCAGCACTACCTGAGCGTGTTCAACGGTGACGGCACGGGGGTCATACCGCTGGTCCCGAGCACCCCGGACAGGCCGAACCCGACCTCGGACAACTACACGGCGCTGCAGGCCAACCCGGGGCGCCTCACGGACGTCGTCGACGCTTACACCCGTTTCGACATCGGCGCCGGCTGGACGCACCCGGATGGTCGGCTCGCGATCAACGGCTACGTGAACAACCTGACAGACATCGCCTACACCACCAGCATCAACGCCAACCCCGGGAACAACCTGCGCTTCTTCAACAACCCCCGCACCGTAGGCGTTCGCGTCAAGGTCGACTGGTAACCCGGAGCTTAACGAACCGGTCCCCGCTACTCCTCTTCGCTCAGGAAGGCATTCGCCTGGGCGATGAGGGGCATTTGCTGCACGACCCAGTCCTCCATCTCCAGCAGCCGAAGCTCCGAGATACCCACGCCCACGGCGACGTCCTTGAGCATCTCCATTTCGTGCGGATGGGGCAAGCCATCGGCGTACGCCAGCGCCAGGAGCTCCAGTACGACAGCCGCCTTGGAGGCCCTGCTCACGAACGTGCCGAGCAGCTCCGGGGTCGGCGCCAGCGCCGATATGTTCCCCACGGCAACCCCCAGCTCGGCTTCCAGCAGCTGGAGGGCTCCTATTTCAGCGGGCCCTTCACTGCCATCGGCGGCGATGAGGTGCTTGGCGAGGCCAACAAACACGCGGCGCTCCGCCGGAGTCAGATAAAACAGGAACATATGAAGTTCTCCGCGGGCTGAGGCCCATTCCTCTCCTTCACGGCGCACCTGGGCTCGAGCTTCAGGCCGGGTGACGCCGGCGCTCTCGACAACCCGCCCACGGAGGCAGGAACCAGAGCCCCGAGGCTCCGCCAAGCGCCGCTCGGTGGCAGCCCGGCCTACCTTATCCCCTGACGGGGGCGCCATACTTGACCAGCACGTGCCAGAGCAGCTTCAGCTCTTGCAGCACATCATCGAAGCTTCCACGATCGCTCCACGCGCCGGGGTTCACGTGAAGATCGCGAACTATTGCGCCGATGGCGCTGGCGTCGACGAATCCAGATTGGGCAACTCGCTCGGCAAGTGAAGGCATCGTGGGCCCGCGGAAATCCCGTGGCACATCCTCAGGTGAAAGCCGAAATCCATGATGCCAGCGCAGCTCTACCTGGTAGCGCTCGCAAAGCTCCAAGAGCACACCACCCGTCTCCGTCCCCTGAAATGATGGGTCGGCGAATAGCGCATCGACATCTTGGCGCAACAGCACGTCACCATGCACCTGTGCCTCGATGAACTGATTGAGATTTCGCACGGGGGGACAGGACAGGCGCAGCGCCACCGTCTCCCCACTGGTGCTCGGGCGATCCGGATGGAAATGAAGCGCTACGCGCGCCTGACGCTTGACGTTCGTCAGCGCCTCCTGCATCGCAGCGGCCGGAATGTCGCACATTCGACAGATGTGCTCCTGCACCGCCAGGGCGTCATTTCGACGCGCCCTCGCGAATGCCGCGACGCATTCGAGGGCGGCCTGCTGCGACTCCGATGGGGCCATCCTGGCCACTAGTTTGCCGTCGAGAGAGGCCGGCGGCAAGGCGTCTCCGCTACACAGGCGCCTCCACCGCTAGTGCCTCGATTCTATTGAATCGATGGCACAAATGAAATCAAAGTAGGTGCGAGGCCAAGATCAATTACTTGGCCGACTTCAGGGCATGCTCAGCTCGAAGCTGACGGCATAGTTTGCCTGAGGCATCTGGGTGAAGCTGCCCACGAACGGATCGGAGTCCCTCAGCTGGCCCCAGCGCGGCGACACGCCGGAGATTGCGGCGCCGTCGCTGGTCGCTGCGTAACCGAGCGTTGCTCCCGCCGGCACGTCCGCGCCGCAGGTGATCTGCACCGTGTCATCATCCAGGATCTCCACTGACTCGATCAAAAGGCGCGTGCCGCCCATGCGCAGCTCGAAGCCGCGGCCTTGTGCCCATTCGGTGAGATCCGCCTGATGCGGCCTCGGCAGCACCTCGTCCCACGCCAGCGGCGGGAATGGCACGTGAAAATCGACCGTGATCACGCGGCCGCTGCGCGTGACGGTGTCGGCGAGCGGTTGAAGGGGCTGCCAGGGGTTACCGAGCACGACGTGCGAGTAGAAGATCTCGGCATACTTTTCACCCATCAACTCGTAGCCGAGGGGCACCAGGTGCAAGAAATCCGCGGCATACGGGTACTGGTACTTCGGACCCGTGCACACGATTTTGTCTGGGTGATCCAGCCCTGCCCTCCACTGCAGCAGCGTGCTGACATCGATGTTTCTGGGGGCCTGCCCCGCCACGTACATGTAGATGCCGTGCTGCTGCGACGTAAAGAGCGGAATCGACTCGGTCTGGCCCGTGATGGCCTTTAGATCCGCGTTGTAGTCGGTCCAAAGTTGCACCATGGCGTTCGTATAGTTGGCATTTCCAGCATCGCTTTCGCCGTGCGTGAGGAAGATCGCGCCGATGCCGTAGGTCTTGTCCAGAGCGAGTCGCTCGATGGCGCGCGCCTCGAACAACGAGGCTGCGTAGGCTCTCCCCATCGTGCCGCTGGTCGTCATCTCCACCGCGGTCTTGTTGATCACCGACATCCCCTGGCCGCTCTCGCCGACCACGGTGTGAATCGTGACGAAGTCGCTCAGACCGTCCGCGGTCGCGAGCGCCGTGATCTCCGCCGCCATGGCCGTGTGCGGCGACTCACCGTACAAGTTTCTGGGATATGCGCTCGGGTAGCCCATGGCCGTCGGACGGATCGGCTCCACCAGCGGGACCAGCGAGAGGATGGGGTCGTCCGAGTTGAAGGGCGGCACCGTCGCGGTCCCCAACGACAGCTTCAGGTTGTTATGGAGCGGCATTGTCGCCTTTAGCGTGATGTTGCCTGCTTCCGCACCGACGGCCAGGCTTTGCCCCGTACCGATGATGCCGGTGTAATCCCAGCGCATCGTCGGCGTGCCGTCGCGGGGCCCCTCTACTACGTCCCCGGAGCCGGCCGAACCGCCTGTGTCGGTCGACATGTCGCCGCCCGCGCCGCCGCCGCCTTGCCCGTCGTCGGGCGTCAGCGGCGGGGTCTCTGCCTCGCTGCTGCTACAACCCCAGCTGGACCACGTCGCCGCTGCAAAGATCGAGAAACCAAGCGAAGAAAAACTGAAGCTCGAGCGTTTCATGCCGGGAATGTAGCAACTGCGCGCACGGATTGGAAACGTTTCCTAATGCATGCGGCGTTGGGCGAAGGATATGGCTACCAAACCCATGTTCAGTCTGAGGAAACGTTTCCCGTAGGCCAGTTCCGCCCCCTTGACATTGTTGGAGGATCTTCCAAGGAGTCGTGCCCGAACATGACGAACGCAATCGAAACGATGGGGCTGGTCAAGACGTTCGGCAACACGCGGGCGCTGGACGGCATGAACCTGACCATCCGCGGGGGCTCGGTCTACGGTTTGCTCGGCCCCAACGGCGCAGGCAAGACGACCGCCATCCGAGTGCTCACGACACTCCTGAAGCCGAGCAGTGGCAAAGCCACGGTGCTCGGCCTGGACGTGGTGCGCGATGCGGCGGCAGTCCGGCAGAAGGTGAGTCTGACGGGACAGGGCGCGTCGATTGACGAGGACCTGACTGGTTTCGAAAACCTGGTACTGGTGAGCCGCCTGCTCGGCATGTCATGGCGGGATGCTCGGAGTCGCGCGACGGAGCTGCTCATGGCGTTCAACCTCTCCGACGCGGCGAGCCGGCAGGTTCGGACGTTTTCGGGCGGCATGCGGCGGCGCATCGACATCGCTGCCAGCCTCGTCACCCGGCCAGAAATTCTATTCCTGGACGAACCGACGACGGGCCTCGATCCACGCAGCCGCAACCAGGTCTGGGATCTGATTCGGCAAATCGCTGCCGTCGGCACGACGGTGCTGCTCACCACGCAATATTTGGAGGAGGCCGATCGTCTCGCGGAGCGCATGGCTGTCATCGATCAAGGGCGAGTCATCGCCGAGGGAACGAGCCGCGAGCTCAAAGCATCGATCGGTGGCAACGCCTTGCGCTTTCAGCTGGTCAACCACGATCAACGGGCCGAGGCGCACGCGCTCGTCACCGGGCTCTTGGGCGACGGTGTATTGGCCAATACGGATCCGACGTCCATCTCGGTCAAAGTTGCAGATGCGGCTGCGGCTGCACACGTGCTCAGCGCGTTGTCGGCGGCCAACATCATGCTGAGCGACTTTTCTCTGGGCACGCCAAGCCTCGACGACGTGTTCTTCACGTTGACGGGGCGGCCTCCTGCCAAAGACTCCGCGCCAGAAGCTGGAGAGGTAAGGTCGTGAGCATACAGGCCATTCCGCAGGCGAGCGAGGCACTGTCTCTGCGCCCCAGGCCTGAGCCGGCCTCTGCTGTGTCTGCCGTCATCACCCTGGCATGGCGAGCGATGCTCAAGATCAAACACGTGCCGTTCCAGTTGTTCGACGTGACCGTCACGCCGATCATGTTCACGCTGCTCTTCACGTACATGTTTGGAGGTGCCCTAGCAGGGTCGCCGCGGGTTTACATCCAGTTCCTGCTTCCTGGCATCCTCGTGCAGACCATCATCTTCATCACCGTGTACACGGGTGTCGGCGTGAACAGTGACATTCAGAAGGGCCTGTTCGACCGTTTCCGCTCCCTACCGATGTGGCAGCCGGCACCCGTGCTCGGCGCGCTCGCCGGCGACTTGTTTCGCTACTCGGTGGCTTCGCTCCTGATCATCGTGCTCGGTGTCATCCTCGGCTTTCGTCCGGCTGCCGGCGTGGTTGGGGTGCTCCTGGCGTTCGGGCTCGTGCTGGTTTTCGCCTTCGCGATCTCCTGGATTTGGATCATCTTCGGCATGAAGGTGAAGACACCCGAGTCCGTGATGACGACGAGCTTCCTCTTTCTCATGCCGCTCACGTTCGCCAGCAACATATTCGTCGGCCTCGACACGATGCCAGCTTGGCTCCAAGCGATTGTTCGCCACAACCCGGTTACCCACCTCACCGACGCCTCGCGCGGCCTCATGCATGGCACCCCCGCCAGCGCCGACGTGCTCTGGGTCTTGGTCGCCTCCGCCGTCATCGTCTCAATCAGCGCCCCAATCGCCATGCGCATGTATCACCGGGAGCGTTAATGAGAGCCAGGCCCGAGGGTGCCCGAATCAGGCATCATTCCGCCGCTCTGGGCGGGAGACCGGGCCGTGCGGGCCCGCACCGATGATGCGGAGGCACACCGTGCGCGGCGCGCGACACCGCGCGGCACCGCCAACGATTTCACTTGTCGTTCAGCACCGGGACGGGGACACTTCCCGGCGTCGTGATGAGGCACAGGAGCTCGGCACCGCAGGCGAAGCCAACGCGGCTCGCGTCGGGAGGGCTTGCTCTGGCGCTCGGCGCGAGCAGCGCTGGCGGCTGTCAGCGGCCTCCGTCGGCGAGCGCCACGGGGGCAAGCGCGCGGGTAGAGCTACCGGCGGTGAGCGACGGTGAGCTGCGCTCACCTGACGTCTTCAGCGTGTACGCGGACGAGGCTGAGCGCTCGCGCGCGCTGTTCGTCGAGGCGTCGCGCGTGATGTTGCATCCGCGCTGCGTGAACTGTCACCCGAACGGCGACGTTCCGCTGCAACACGCAGGGCGACCGCACGATCCGCCCGTCCTGCGCGGTCCGGAGGACAAGGGGGTGGTCGGGATGGAGTGCACCAGCTGCCACCAGGATCGGAACCTGGAGCTGTCGCGTGTGCCGGGAGCGCCGGGCTGGCACGTGGCGCCGCTGTCCATGGCATGGGTCGGCAAGGGTCCCGACGGCCTGTGTGAGCAGCTGAAGGATCCGGCGCGCAACGGCAACAAGACGCTGGAGCAGATCGTGGAGCACTCGCGTCACGACGCGCTCGTGGCCTGGGGCTGGGCGCCGGGCAGCAATCGCGAGCCGGCGCCGGGATCACAGCCGGAGTTCGGCGCGCTCGTTGCCGCGTGGCTCGAGACGGGCGCCAAGTGCCCGCTGCCGGTCGAGCCCTCCTCCAAACAGACGGACTCCAAGCAGACGGATCAACCATGAGCCTACGCGTGACCATCAACGGCAAACAGCAACAGCTCGAGGTGGACCCCGACATGCCGCTGCTCTGGGTGCTGCGCGACGTGCTGGGTCTCACCGGTACGAAATACGGCTGCGGTCAGGCCCTGTGCGGCGCCTGTACGGTGCACATCGATGGGCAGGTCGTGCGCTCGTGCTGTGCTCCCGTACGCCGCGCCGAGGGTAAGTCGGTCACGACCATCGAAGGCCTGTCGCCTGACGGCGACCACCCGCTGCAGCGCGCCTGGATCGAGCACGCCGTCCCGCAGTGTGGCTACTGCCAGGCGGGGCAGATCATGACCGCAGCGGCCCTGCTCGCGAAGAAGCCGAAGCCGAGCGACAGCGAAATCGATCAGTCCCTAGCGGGCAACCTGCGCCGCTGCGGCACGTACACGCGCATTCGCGCGGCGATTCGCAAGGCGGCCGGCATCGATGGCTGAGCACTGGATGTATCCGCCCGAGATGACCCGGGCACAGGCGAGCAACGACGCCCCGTCGGAGCAGCCGCTGCGGGTAGTGCGTCGCACGTTCCTCACCGCGGTCAACTTGTCGGTGGTGGGGCTCGCTGTCGGCTGGTTCACGGACGACGCGGAAGCAGCCGAGGCCGGCAAGCCACGGGTGTCGAAGGAAGAGGGCCTCGAGCCCAACGTGTTCATCCACGTCGCGGCCACTGGCGTCGTGTCGCTCGTATGCCACCGCTCGGAGATGGGCCAGGGCATCCGCAGCTCGCTGCCGTTCCTGTTCGCCGACGAGCTCGGCGCCGACATGGCCAAGGTGCGCGTCGTGCAGGCCGACGGTGACAAGGCGTACGGCGATCAGAACACCGACGGCTCGAGCAGTATCCGTAACCGCTACGAAGAGCTCCGGCGCATCGCCGCGTCCGCGCGCACGATGCTCATTGCTGCGGCGGCCCAACGCTGGGGCGTGCAGCCCAAGACGTGCAGCGCCCGGAACAACCAGGTGACTCACACCCCGAGCGGGCGAACGCTCTCGTTCGGTGAGCTGGCCGTCGCCGCCTCCAAGCTGCCCACGCCGGCCCTGTCCGAGGTGCAGCTTCGTCCCGACGGAGAGCTCCAGCACATCGGCCGCGACCTGCCACTGCTCGACGCCAAGGCTTACGTCACCGGCACGGCGGTGTTCGGGGCCGACGTGCGCCTCGAGGGCATGCTCACCGCCGCCATCGCGCGCCCGCCCGTCGTCGGTGGCCAGGTCGAGTCCTTCGACGCCCAGGCGGCACTCGCGGTTCCCGGCGTGAAGCTCGTGATCGAGATGCCCGTCCCGAAGAAGCCGTATCGCTTCCAGCCCTGGGGCGGTGTGGCAGTTCTGGCGGACAATACCTGGTCGGCCATGCGGGGGCAGAAGGCGCTGAACGTGAAATGGACTCCGGGTGAGAACGCGGAGTACGAATCCGTCGCCTATGCCGAGCGCTTGACGGAGATCATGCGCTCCCCGGCCAAGACCCTGCGCAACGTCGGCGACGTGGACGCCGCGCTCGGCAAGGCGGCCCGGCGCATCGAGGCCGAGTACTACGTGCCGCATCTGCCGCACGCGCCGATGGAGCCACCGGTGGCCGTCGCGCGCTTCGTCGGCGATCACTGCGAGGTCTGGGCCCCGACGCAGAACCCGCAGGCCGCGCGCACCGAGGCGGCGCGGATCCTGGGCGTGGGCGAGGACAAAGTCACGGTGCACGTCACGTTCCTCGGCGGGGCCTTCGGTCGCAAGTCGAAGGCGGACTTCGTCTCCGAAGCGGTGTTCCTCGCGCACCAAACCAAGCTGCCCGTGCGCGTGCAGTGGACGCGCGAGGACGACGTGCAGCACGACTACTACAACACCGTCAGCAAGCAGCAGCTCGTGGCCGGCCTCGATCAGGACGGCAAAGTCATCGCCTGGCGGCACCGCACCGCCTTTCCGCCCATCGCGTCGCTATTCGGCGCAACGAGCGAGCCGGGAGCGGGTGATCTGCAGCAGGGCGTGCTCGACTTCGGCATCGCGGTACCGAACATACGTGCCGAGGCGGGGGGCGCGCCGGCGCACGTGCGCATCGGCTGGCTGCGCTCCGTGTACAACATCTTCCACGCCTTCGCGGAAAACTGCTTTATCGACGAGATCGCGCAGGCGAGCGGCGCTGACATGCGCGATCTGTTGCTATCGCTCTATGGCCCGCCGCGCCAGATCAAGAGCCTCGAAGCGCTCGGCGTGACCGAGATGCGCAACTATGGCGCTCCACTCGACCAGCACCCGGTCGACATGGCGCGCCAACGCCGCGTGGTCGAGCGCGTGACCGAGCTCAGCAACTGGAGCCAGCGTATCCAGGACGGGCGCGCCCTCGGGCTCGCCGCACACCGCAGCTTCTCGAGCTATGTGGCGGCCGTCGCCTCCGTGGTCAAGGACGAACGCGGCCAGGTCAAGGTGGACGAAGCCTGGATCGTGATCGACGCCGGCAAGGTGATGAACACCGACCGCGTGCGCTCGCAGATGGAGGGCTCGGTGATCTTCGGCATGACTCTCGCGTTCCACGGTGCCATCACCATGAAGGACGGGATGGTGCAGCAGTCCAACTTTCACGACCTGAAGCTCCTGCGCATAGGCGACGCACCCCGCAAGATCCACGTGGACATCATCGAGAGCGACGGGCCGCCGGGCGGCGTCGGAGAGCCAGGTTTGCCGCCGGTTGCTCCCGCCATCGTCAACGCCGTGTTCGCGCTCACCGGGCAGCGTGTGAGAGAGCTCCCGCTCTCGCGCTCGATGGCAGTCTGATCTGGTTCAAGGCCGAACGGGTCGTGCCGATCGATAGACACGAGGAGGCAGGCCCCGAGCATGAGTAACGGACTGCGGATGTTCCCCGGTGATACGAAAGCGGGCGAGGGGGAGCTCACGTGTCCGCATGCGAAAGGCTGCGCCATGTTTGACCTGCTGAAGATGGCGGGAACGCTGCGCACCTGGCAAATTCGCTACTGTGGGGGCCAGTTCGAGGAGTGTGCCCGCTTCAAAACGAGCGCCCTCGGCCGAACCGTAGCGGCCAATCTGATGCCGAACGGCCAATACCTGCGCTTTTCTGGTGCGAAGAAGCTGGGCGGGTGACAGAACAGCGGCCCCTGTCAATTGCGGAGCCACGGGCTCGGGGAATGGAGAGCTGAGCGTGCAACATTGGCCTTACTGGCTCGGGGGATTGGCTTTGGCCGCCGTGGCCTGGGACACTGGCTCGTTCTGAAACTGCGCGCGATGACCGTGGCGGAGTTCGGCACCGACGAGCTTTCGTCCGCACCCCCTCCGGTCGGGGCTGTGGACCGCGAGCGGCTCACCCGGCCCTCGGCGCCCGCGGCACTGCTGCTGCACGGGCTCTTTCTCGGCGGCCTGGTGCTCGGAGGGGCAGCGTCCGTCGCGACTCGCACGGGAGGCCTGCCAGGTGAGGGGGCTGCGAGCGCGGACTTCGGTGCAATCTTCGGCCACAGCCCTTGGGTTGCGTATGCGGTGCTGCTTGGCGCCGGAGTGCTCGTCGGTTTTGGCACGCGCATGGCGGGGGGCTGCACTTCGGGTCACGTCGGAACCTTTCTCGGTTTTTCCCTCAGCCGCATGGGCTTCTCCTCGTGGCAGGAGGTGCACGCCATGTTCACCTTCCAGAGCCTGCGGCTACTCTTGACGTTCGCGCTGGGGGTGGTCGTGCTCGGTTTGGGCTGGCGCGTGCTGCAAGGCGCGTCCACGACGCCACCGCGCTGGGTGCCACGGGAGATCCACCCGGGCAGCGCCATCGGAGGTGTCCTCTTTGGCGTGGGCTGGGCGCTCGGTGGAGCCTGCCCCGGCGTCGCGTTCGTGCAGCTGGGAGAGGGGCAGCTCCGCGCCGGACTGACCGTGCTCGCAATCTTCGCGGGCAATTGGCTCTACGCCGTCGCGCACGAGCGTTTCTTCCGCTGGTCGACCCGCTCCTGCCTCGAGGACTGATCGCCTCGGCAATTGGCCGATCGGATTGCGCACCTGCCGCATTAAGCGCGGTTCGATGGCCGAAATGCCCGCGCTGCGAGGAACATTGACGCGATGAAATTTCCACGTGCTTGTCGCGTCGCAGGGCTGGCCCTGGCGCTCGGTCTGGCTGTGGCTGAGCCGGGCCCGGCCCAGTCGCCGCGAAATACCTCACCTGCCCCGCGTCAAATTCCGGTTCCGGCGCTCGGCACCCCTTCGACGCTGCCGGAAGTGAATGGGCTCCCCGTGCAAAAGGAGCTCCCCCCTGTCCTCGGCACGGACGGTGTGACGCTCGCAAGCCGCGCGAGCTGGCCCGCACGGCGCGCGGACATGCAGCGCGTCCTCGAGCAGTACTTCACGGGCCACGCGCCGCCGCCGCCGGGCAACGTGCGCGGGAGCGTGGTCGAGTCTCGCGAGCTCGCGCAAGGTCGCGTCCGGTATCGCCGCGTGCTCTTGAGCTTTGGCCCGGCGTCGCAGCTGCGCCTCGAGATTGGCATCTTCACACCTGCGAGCGCGGGCCCCTTTCCGGTGCTGATCGACCCCGCGGGTACGCCGCCCGGTGCGGCCGCTCTACCGCGCTTGCCGTTTGGGCCTGGGCAGGGGCAAGGCGTTGACGCCCTGCTGCGCGTCGGCCCCGACTCGCCCCCAAAGGCGCCGCCCAAAGCTCCACCGCTCGACGCGGAACACATCGCCCGCAACCACCCCTCTCTCGCGCGCGGCTACGCGTATGTCGTCTTCGACCACAACGACTGCGGCGAAGACACGACGCTGCGCGGCGCCGACGGCCATTGGGCGTTCCGGGACACGCGTTTTCTTCCCGCTTACCCGGGCTACGACTGGGGTCTGCTCCGCGTCTGGGCGTGGGGTGTTTCACGCATCGTCGACTACCTGGCGAGTGATCCGCTCATCGACGGCGGCGGCTTGGTCGTCACCGGGTTTTCTCGCACCGGCAAGGCCGCGCTGATCGCGGGCGCCTTCGACGAACGCATCGCCGTGACAGCTCCGGCGGCCACCGGCGGCGGCGGCATCGGCACATTCCGCCACAGCGGGCCCGGGCGCGGTGGAAAAGAGGGCCTCGACCTGATGCTGAAGAAGTATCCGAACTGGTTCGGGCCCGCGCTGCACTCCTTCTCGGGCCATACGGATCGGCTGCCCTTTGACCAGCACTGGCTGCTTTCGCTGATCGCCCCGCGCGCCTTCATTGCGCTCGAAGGTGAAGCGGACCCGGTCTCGCTCGCCAGCGCCGTGCGGCAGTCGTGGACTGGGGCCGCTCCGGTGTTCGCGCTGCTGGGCGTGAGCGATAAGCTCGGCGTGCATTACGCGCCCCGCGCGCACGCGGTCACGCCGGACGACTACGCCGCCCTCTTCGACTTCGCCGACGCCGCGCTCGGCAGAAAAGCGCCAGTACGGCGCTTCGATCGCTTTCCCCCGTCGGCCTTCGACGCCTCGCATGAGCCCGGCGCAGCGCGCGGACGCTTGGCGCTGTGGAACGGACGCGATCTGAACGGTTGGTCTCTGTATCTCAGAGAGTCACTGACCGAGACAAAGAGCGCCGTGACCGCGCAGGGCATCACGCTGTCGCCAGCCACGAAAGTGAACGACGCTGTAGCCAACGGCGTGCGGATCAAGGGCGGCGTGCTCAGCTTCGAGTCGCCTCGAAGCGGCTACCTGAAAACAGTAGGCACCTTCTCGAACTATCACTTGCACGTCGAATGGCGCTGGCCGAAAGACGCTGCGGCCGATGCCAACAGCGGCGTGATGCTGCACGTGCACGGCCCCGACGTGATCTGGCCGGCAAGCTTCGAGTGTCAGCTAAAAAACGGCAACGCAGGCCAGATCGTCGGTATGGGGCTCGACATCCCAGCTGCGCCGCTGCTGAACAATCGCAAGCGGGCGCCGCGGGTCGCCCCACCCTCCGAACAAGCTCTCGGCGACTGGAACAGCTACGACATCTACGCGCGAGGCGACCACGTCGAAGCCTTCGTCAACGGAGTGCGGCAAAACGCCGTCACCGGCCTGCCTGTGCATTCGGGTCACATCGCCCTCCAACTCGAGGGCTTCCCGATCGAGCTTCGAGAGATCTGGCTCGAACCGCTCGAGGGGGGCGCAAACGCGGGTGACACGCCGGCGGCGCGGCCCTAACCTTCGACGCGCTAAAGGTACAGGTGCAGCTGCGTCTGTAGCAGCTCGCCGCGGCCCTGGCGTAGCACCAGGTCGACGCGCAGCTCGACGTGCGGCCCAAAAAACCAATCCAGCGTCAGCCAGGCGCCGAGCTGTGGCCGGCCACGGCCGAGCCCGACTCCGCTCGGCGGCTTACCCCGGTCGACGATCTCACCCGTGCTCGCCAGGTGCAGCCCTTGCACGGGCTCCACGTCGATGCCGGCCATACCCACATAGCCGACGCTGGAGCCCGTCTTCGATAGCACGTCGGCCTCGACGAGCAATACGAGCGGAGTGGCCGGTGAGTAGCGTACGCTCGCGCCGTGTGCCTGGCGTACTACCGCGCTCTCCCGCATGGCGGTTTCGCTCTCTGCGCGGAGCAAGAGCGAGCTCGCGCCGAGCGCCAGGCGGGGTTCGAGCAGGACCTCGAGGTGACCGCTGTAACCGCGCTCTCGCAGCCTGTCGTCTGCGAGCTGGAAGTTACCGAGCGAGCCAAGCAGCTCAGCGCGCAACCGCCCCGACGCATACACGACCGAGGCGCCGTGCTGCTGATCCGACTCGCGATCGGTCAGCGTCTCCGAGCGCACCCACAACGTGTGCTCCGGCGTGCGGATCCCAAACGGCAAGTTGATGCGACCGAGGCGCACCAGCCACGCGGCGTTCGGGCGATAACCGAGCCAATGGTTGCGAGAGACCAGAATGAGGGCCTCGTCTTCGACGTTGCCGAGCAGCCGCGCTTTGCTCGAATGTTCGTAGCGACTCGAAGCACGCGAGACCCCCAGGCTTCCCGCCAGGGTGAGCTTGCCGACCACTGCGGCGAACGTCACGTCCGCCTGCATCGGGAAGGCTCGTTTCTTTCCCGTCTCTAGGTTCGCGAGGCCGAGCGCTCGCAGGCTGCCCCCGAGATAGAGGTTTTCCGGCTGATCGATGGCGAACAGGAGCTTGGAAGCAGCGCTCGGCGACGTAGCCCAGGGCGTGCTGAGCAGATCCTCCCCCATCACGCGGCCCATCTGGGTCAGCGTTTCTCCACCCATGGGGTCGACGTGGCAGCTACCGCACTCCGCGAAGCCGTGTCGGATCATGAACGGGTAGGCATGTGCGGCGCTCGCGCCGAGGCTTGCCACGAGCAACGTCAGCGCGAACACGACGCATGTGCTCAGCGCCCTCGACACCGACCTCGACTTCGTCCAAGCTCGCGCTCGACATGCGGCACTCGTCGTGCGCCTCTCTTGTGTGGATGCTCTACTGTGCGTTCATTGCGCTCGCCTGCGCCGACGAGCTGGTACAGGACGTTCCGACCGACATTTGCGCTTCCGGCAAGCGCTGGGCGGGCGAGCTCACGCCGAGCGAAGAGATGTATCCGGGCCGTGATTGCGTCGGCTGTCACAAAGACTCGGGCGGCCCGGAGCTGATCGCGGCGGGCACCGTCTATGGCTTGGTCGATCCGGACGGCTCGCGCACCATACTGAACGACTGCTTCGGCGTCGAAGGCGCGCGCGTCAGCCTCACGGCAGCCGACGGGCAAGTCCTCGAGGCGGTCACGAACCGCGCGGGCAACTTCTACTTCGAAGGGCGCGAGAGCTCCTTCGTCAATCCGTTTGAAGTGGTGGTGGAGTATGACTTCCCCGACGGCCGCCGCAGCCGGGAGCGGATGAACAGCCGCCCTTCGTACGGAGGCTGCGCTCGCTGTCACCGGACCGACGCCACGCCCACCCTCGGCGCGGGTCCGGATCGGGAGCTCGCCTCCGGCGAGGTGGTGCCTTACGTATTGCCCATCTTCACCGGGCCCGTGCACGAGTAAGACCCAACGGAACGCAGGCGCAGCGTCGCGCCGGGTCAGTTGTTCGGAGCGCCTTCGATGATCCACTGGCGCAATACATCCACTTCGTGCGTGTTCAACGGCTGGTAGCGGTACGGCATCGGAGCGCCCACCTCACTCGATGCAGCGAAAGCCTCGAGCTTGTGCACGAGAAAGCTCGCGTCCGGATCGCCGGGCGTGACGAGGTCGACGTCCACGCGAAACGTGGATTTCACGCCCACTAGCCCCACGATCGGGTCGAAGGGCTGCGTGAGGTCGGGAGCGTCTGGGGCCCCCTCATAGTGACACGTGACGCATACGATGCAGCCCGGCTGCAAGCCCGCGTCCTCGCACCCCGAGCCGTTGCGGTCGTCTGGGTCGCCAAAGATGCTACGCACCTCGCTGCGATAGAAATCATCGTCGCGAGCGCCGGTGGCAATCCACAAGCGAACGGCCGAGAGCTTCACGTCCGGCAGGCGCCTCGGCGCAGGAGGCATGAAAAAACCCGCGGGGTCAGGCTCGCACTGGCCAACCGCCGAATCACAGTCGGGGCGCAGCTCGCTATCAGTCACTTTCTGCATGACAAAGCTCGCCTCGGGTTTGAAGGGGACCAAGTTGTACTCGGGCATGGGATGCTCATTCGCCCGCACATTCCTCGAGCCGATCAGCCCTGGTGCGGGCGCGTCGAAGTCCGGAGTGAACGGATCTTCGAGGTCGACGAGCCCTGGATTTGCCGTGTGATGGCACGCGATGCAACGCCGCTCGAACAGCGGTTGCACGTCGCGCACGTAGCTCACGCCCGCGTCGCCGCCGCCGCAAGCCCACAAAGCCATTGACCCTGCGCCTGCTACTCCAAACTGCAGCGTGGCCCGAGCGCGCGCGCAGGGCGGCAGCGTCCTGTCTCGGCGGTCCGCTTTCATTCGTGGCTCGGAGCCTAGTGCTGACAATTCGGCGACGCGATGGGAAACTCGCCGGTGCGATGACGGTGTGCTCGGCACTCCGAGGCGCGGCCAACTCGGCACACAATGATTCGGCTCACCAAAATTCGGCTCACCAAAATCGCTACCGCGACACAAAATATCGTGGGGATTCTCACGAGCGATCTCGTCGACAAGCCCGTGTTCGGCATCGAGTGCGATTGATGCCGCTAACGATTGCGTTACTGTCGAGGCGAGGGTCCGCGTGGACGAGCCCATTTGATCGAGGGGGGGGCGGGCCTGCGCTGCGGGGTGCCGGCCCGCGTTCGCCAGGATGCACGCTCCGCAGCCCCTCGTCGTCCAGAGTCGCGCTGCGCGCCGGGCCGGCGACCGGACAGGCTTTACGATTTTGTTCGGGCCGATGTCGAGACGGAACCGCCGGGTCCGACGTCTCGGTGTCGCCGTCGATGATGACGACGACCGACGTCTCAAACCAGCGAGGACTCAAACCATGACCCACACTGACGTTTTTCAAGGCACGACCCTAACCAGCAGCACCCCATCCGCCCGTCCGCGGCGCCTGACTCGAGGCATCGGCGCCGTGCTCGCCGGTCTGTTCGCCATTTTTGCGCTCAGTACGGCCACCGACCTGGCCTTGCACGCCACGGGGGTGTTTCCACCCTTCGGGCAGCCCATGGCCCACGCTCTGTTCGTGCTCGCGACCACCTACCGCATCCTCTACGGGATCGCGGGCTGCTACATCACGGCGCGTCTCGCGCCCAATCGCCCGCTCGGACATGCGCTCGCGCTGGGCGTCGTGGGCGTGGCCATCAGCATCGCTGGCGCAGTCGCGATGTGGGACGCGGGCCCGGGCTGGTACTCGCTCGCCGTCATCGCCATCTCGCTGCCGTGCGCGTGGGTGGGGGGCCAGCTGCGGATCGCGCAGCTGCGCAACTCCCGGTAACACCTTGACGGGTCGGCGCTACAGACACCGATTACAAACATCTAGGAGCAACCCCATATGCAAAAAATTACCCCATTCTCGTGGTTCAACGACAACGCCGAGCAGGCCATGGAGTTCTACGTCTCCATCCTCAAGAGCTCGAAGATTCTGAGCGTCAGCCGCTGCGGTGACGGAGGCCCGGGGCCGAAGGGAGCGGTCATGATGGGCACCTTCGAGCTCGAAGGACAACAGTTCATGGCGCTCAACGGTTGCCCCCACCACTACACGTTCTCTCCCGCCATCGCTCTTCGTCAGTTGCGAGACGCAGGCGGAGGCGGACGCCCTGTGGGACAACAGATCCCCTGAAACGTCAACGGGCGCCGACGGCGATTCCGGTTTCGCACGCACTCGGTCGAGACTAAGGTGATGCTGTCTTCGTGCTCGCTCTCACCGCGGAAAGGCGTCTGGTTCGCATGCTCGGCTCCGCCTTGGCAGCGGCGGCAGTGGCCTGGTCCAGCGTCGTGCCGGCCGCCTCCGCGGCGGCGCCGCCGTTGCACGCGGAGTCGAATGGCCCGGTGTGGGTCTGGTATCGCAGCAGCGAGGGCTGTACAGACGGCAGCGCGTTCATCGGCCTCTTGCGTCGCCTGGGGCGCACGGCCTCGCTCGCCAATGTCGGCGATCCAGTCGACTTCGTCGTGACCCTGGCACACACGCC
>JANOIG010000350.1:0-7915 GCA_031407405.1 Deltaproteobacteria bacterium | reverse complement strand
GGCGTTCATTTGGGATCGCCCCCCCTGCGGGGGGGGGTCCCTGGGTTTTCGGCGGGGCCCCCAGGGGGTGGGGCCCGCGCCCAACCCCGGCCAACGTGCTCCCCTGCACTCGGGACTCCTTTATATTGGTGCGGATGCCCGCGGGGCGGGGCGGAATCCTGAGAATGCGGGGGCTTACCAGTCGACGCGAAAGCGCACGCCGGCGGTGCGGGGCGGGTTGAAGAAGCGGAGGTTTAGGCCCGGCGTCGAGATGATGCTGGTGGAGTAAGCAACGTTGGTGACGTTGTTGATGAAGCCGTTGATGGAGATGCGGCCATCGGGATGCTTCCAGCCGGCGCCGAGGTCGAAGCGCGTATACGTGGGGACGACATCGGTGAGCCGCTGAGCGCTGCGTAGAAGGGCCATGTACGGCCCGGAGGTCACGTTGGGCATCTCCCCAGGAGCGGCCTCGAGCAGCTCACCCTCGCCATTGTAAACGGTCATGTAGTGTTGCCCGCGCGTCTGGCCCTGAAGCACCCAGTTGAACGCGCCCGCGGTCGTGAATATCAGCTGGGAGAGGGCAAAGTTGATCGTGTACGGGGACACGCGCGGCAACCAATTGCCGCCGAGGTCGACCTGGTAGTTCTCGCCGGGAACGTCTGAAATTCGGGTATCCCTGGCCAGGGTTCCGTCGGTGAACTTGGCGTCCATCACCAACACGTGCACCTCCGCTTCTAGGCCCGCGGGCAACCGATAGATCACGTCCACGTCGAGCCCGTAGATGGGGGTGGCATCGGGCGCATTTTGACGCACGGCCGTGTTACCTCCATCGGGCGACGGCCCCCCTGAGACGGCGGGCTCGCCACCGCCTTCGACTCCAGCAATGGTTTGAAAAACCAGATCGTTGTAGCGATATACGAAAGCGGAGGCGTTCAACCTCAGGTCCCGCTCGAAGAACGAGTTCTTGCTGCCCAACTCGAAAGCGAGCACGCTCTCCGGCTTATAATTGGTGTTGTAGTACTGGTTTTCCGTCATGCCTGGCAGCGTGTCGTTGAAGCCGCCTGCCTTGTGACCCGTGGTCGCCGTCAAATACAGGAGGTTGTCTTTGGTCGCGTCGAACTCGACACCGGCGCGCCAGTCGTAAAAAGTGTTGGTCGTCTCATTGTTCTGGGGAATCGCCTCGAACAGCGAGTTGTTCAAGTTCTCTCTCACCCCGTTGGTGCAGCGCATCCCGGAGCCATTGGGATTGGGTTCCACGCGCGGTGTTTGCGCCTCACCGGGAGCTGCGGCGACCGGGTCATTACACAAAGCCTGGGCGGTCGTATCGCGTGCGCCGAAGCTCTCGACGCCGCTGAGGTAAAGGTTCACCCGGTTCTCGATGCTATCGATGTAATTACCGTCCGCATCGCGCGGCCATTCATATTCGGTCCGGTCGAGCCCGACAGGACGATACCCTTCAGTACCATTGCGCACCGGAGCGGGCATGTTCGGAAAAGCCCGCAACAGCATGAACAAGCCGCCGTTCCGGGACTTGTCTTCATACGTCGCCCGGAAGCCGCCAAGCACCCGGAAGCTCTCCACCACGTCGAACGTCGCGTCCACATAGCCGGCCACGGACCCGCCCTTGACGTTGGGCATGTTGAATTCACCGCCGCCGAACCCACCCGCTGGATCCGACACCTGCCCCAGAAACACCTGCTGGTCTTCGTCGAAATAGAAGCCGCCCACCGTCCAACGAAAGCGCGAGTTGTCGGGCGCAAAAGCGCGCAACTCCGCGATCAGTGATTGCGAGCGCGAATCCCAGAAGCCATTCGTGTACACGTCCGGGGTGACATTGTTGAAGCCGTAGTTGTCGGTGACCGCACCGGCGTTGGCACCAGTGACCTGCTCATATTTCAGGCGGCGATAGCTGGCCAGGGCCTGGAGAGTCATGGGGCCCGTGTCCACGTTGATCTCCGCGCGATAACCCTCGTGCATGAGATCGGTCGAGGGGTTCATGCCGCGGTAGTAGACGCGCCGCGGGTTATCCACGTCAAAGATCGAGAACGGGATGGGCACCGGGTTGAACGGGTCACTCGGCATGCCGTTCGGCTGGGACAGGGCCCCCGTCGTATCGGTCGCGGTGAGTGGACCCTGGAAGTTGGCGCCGAGATAACCCGTGCCTCTCTCCTTCGTCAGATCGTACCCCAGCAACGCGGAAAACCATGACGCCGGTTGATAGAGCATCTGCGCCCGGTAGGCATACGCGTCGGCATTCTCGCCAGCGGTGATGTCGTACACTGGCCCTGCGTTGATGAAGTACGAGTCATGCACCTCGGTGAAGCCCGCGACCCGGAAGGCCAACATGTCGCCGACGGGGATGTTGACCATGCCCTGGTAACGCCGCTGCGCGAAGGTGCCGAAGGTCGCCTCACCGTTGGCGCCGAACTCACCGAGCTTGGGGCGAGCCGACACGATATTGACGGAGCCGCCGAGCGCGTTACGACCGCGCACGGTCCCCTGGGGACCACTGTTGACCTCCACGCGTTCGATGTCGAAAAACATCGAGCCGACACCGCGGGGCCTCGGGATGTAAACACCGTCGATGTGCAACGAAACCGCCGGGTCACCCAGCTCCGTGTTGTTGTCGGAGCCGACACCGCGGATGTAGATCTCGGTATTGCCCTCTTGCACGCCGATCTGCAGGCCTGGCACGAGCGACGCCATCTCTCGGGCGTTGGTGATGCCCACCGCGGACAGCTTGCTTTCGGAGAAAGATGCCGCGACGCCCGAATAGTCCTGCAGATCCTTCTTGCGACGGTCGACCGTGACGACCACCTCGTCCAGCTCCCCCGACGGGACCTCGCCCGCGGTGGCATTCGGATCCTCCGCCTGGGCAGCCATCAGCTCCTCTTCGGTGGGGGCCGCACCAGCGGGTGCCTCCGCCGCGGGGGGCTCTGCGGGAGCCTGCTCGCCCTCGGCGGACGCCGCCGGTGCCTCGGCGGGCGCCGCCGGTGCCTCGGCGGGTGGCGCCGCCGGCTCTTCCCCGGCGGGTGGCGCCGGCGCAGGATCTTGAGCGAGTGAGACCGCCGAGAGCAGCCAAAGCCCGACGGCACCCAACGCGGAGCTCATGCGCCGGACAGGGCGGCCTCCGAAGCATCTGCTTGCGCTCTTGTCCACAATGATTGCAGCCATCTAGTGTCCTGCCTCGTCTCGTTGGGTTGTGTCACACCACGGTTCCGCAGCTTCTCTCGATGCGGTGGCTCTCGTTGCACCTGCTTCGATGCAATTGCCCTCGATGAAAATTGCCCTCGAAGAATATTGCTGCCTGAGGCGCGCGGTATCGATGGACGATGAAAGCCCTTTTTGGGCCCATCGATTGGTAGTGGGGCCCCTGCCCTCAGTCAAGCTTTCCGTCCTCGCAAACGAGCAACGCGACGCGCCCAGCCAACTTTGAAAAAGCCCTTCGACGCGGACCTGGCAGAACGTGCTGACCGACGAAGCAGACGTGATCTGTTTGATCTAGGCCACGGCTCGCTCGGCCCGTGTCGCATCGCGGCAAGCTGCACCTCCATGCCCGTTGCACATCTGCCTACATGGCACGTGGCACGCGGCTCCAACGTCAATCGAGCGGCCTGAAGCAGGCTGGAAACCTGGTTTCGATCTGCCTTGACGGACGGCAAGTCTTCTGGGGAGTCTTCCGAAACATGGGAGCGCGCGCATGAAGGTTCTGTACATCGGCGGGACGGGTGAGATCTCGTACTCGTGCGTGCTCGAGAGCCTCGCCCTGGGCCACGAGGTCACGCTGCTCAATCGCCGAGAGACCGCTCAGGACCTGCCGACTGGCGTGCGCCACGTCAGGGCGGACCTGAATGACGACTCGAGCTACGCTGCGCTCGGCGCAGAACGCTTCGACGCCGTCTGTCAGTTCGTCGCGTTCGACCTGGGGCGTATCGAGAGGGACGTGCGCAGCTTTGCCGGGCGGGCGGGCCAGTACGTTTTCATCTCCACGGCCTCCGCTTACAAAAAGCCCATTGATCGTTTTGAGCGCATCACCGAACGGACGCCGCTCGAAAACCCCTTCTGGGAGTACAGTCAGACGAAGGCTCGCATGGAGGTCCGCCTGTTCGAGGCGCATCAGAGTGGGCAACTGCCGGTCACCGTCGTGCGCCCCAGCCACACCTACCGGCGCCGCCTACCGAGCGCGCTGGGCGGCGGAGATTGGACCGCTCGGCGCATGCAGGCGGGCCGCCGAGTCATCGTTCACGGCGACGGGACGAGCCTTTGGACACTCACCCATGCCAGTGATTTCGCCAGGCCTTTCGCGCGCTTGCTCGGTAATGCGCGGGCCCTGGGCGAGGCCTTCCACATCACCGGTGAGGGCGTGCACACCTGGGACGAGATTTTGACTCAAATGGCGCGTGCGCTCGGAGTGGAACCACGCCTCGTACACGTGGCGAGCGACACCCTCGTGCGGCACGAACCGGCTTGGAAGGGGCCCTTGCACGGGGACAAAGCACCGTCGACGTTGTTCGACAATCACAAGGTGAGCACCGTGGCCGGACCCTTTCCGACCACGGTCTCCATCGAGGCGGGTTTCAGAGCGGCCGTGCCGGAGGTGCTCCAGAGGCTTGACCGGGGTGCGGGCATCGACCAAGACTTGGACTCGAAGGTCGATCGGATCCTACGCGAGCAGTTTCCCGGAGACGCCGATTGAGCTCGGACTGATCTCAGGGTCAGTGATTCTCGGGGCCAGTGATTCTCGGGGCCAGTGTGACGCACTCATCATTGTTCGAACAGCTGGGAGGGGAGCCCGTGCTGCGGAGCATCGTCAACCGCTTCGTGGACCGAATGTTCGGGGACCCCATGATCGGATTTTTCTTTCGAAAGGTCGATCGGCAGCGGGTCAAGGACAAGGAGTACGAGCTCGCGGCCGGGCACCTCGGTGCGGGGGTGCAATACACGGGCAGGCCGCTCCGCCAGGCGCATGCGGCCCATCCCATCATGGGCGGTCAGTTTGCTCGGCGGCTGGAGCTCCTGCGCCTCACTCTGACAGAGGCGGGCGCCCCTGCGGCGGTCATAGAGCATTGGCTCGCTCACACGGAGGGGCTGAGGGCACTCGTGACCCGCGACGCGAGCGGTGAGTGCAACTCCCCTCAGGACCCCACGAAGTGAGGCGCGCGGCGCGCCTGGCTCTCGCCGCGCTGGGTCTTGCCAGCTGCGGCACGGCCGGATCGGCGTGGGTGGCGCAACCGCTCGAACCGTCGACTCAGAACGTCGACCCCCAGGCATTCCAGCCGCCAGCCCCAAAAGCGGCGCGGCCGAGGGCGCCGTTGACCGCGCGCCGTATCGGCGGTGAGCCCGACCCGCTCGCGCTGCAGAAAAGCGCGATCATGCGGGCGTCGCCGTCCAATGGCCGCGCCATCGGCATTTTTCGTAACACCTATTACGACTTCCCACAGGAGCGCGACTACGGCGGCTCACCCGTGGAGTTGTTCAATGCCGAGTGCCAGCCATTGGCGCGCGTCCCGATGGAGTTTCATGATACCGTCTGTGTGCAAGGCAGCGGGCTCCTCGGGAATGGCCGCACGGTGAGCTTCGCCCGCCGGCAATGCAGCTGCGCCCGGCGTTGCCCGCGCACCGACCAACAAATCTGTTTCGATGCGCTCGACCCAAAACACTACCCGTGGGGCCGCGGTGCCACCGGCCAGGCCATCATTCCACTGTTGACGGTGGCCGTAGACAGCCTCGTGATCCCGCTCGGGACCTCCCTCTTCATCCCCGAATACGTCGGCCTGCCCCGCGACCCCGGGCGAAGCTCCGGCCATGACGGCTGCTTCATCGCCCAAGATCGCGGCGTGAAAGTGCAAGGCCAGCACGTCGACATCTTCACCGGCGAAGAAAGGCAGACCCGCCTCTGGAACGACCTCGTACCCAGCAACCGGGGCGTCACCGTCTTCCTCGACAGCCCGTATTGCGCCAGAGCGGAGTAGGGTCCGTCCACATTACGCAAGGGGTTGTGGGCCGAGGCCTAACGCCACACGTCGGTGCTCGGCCCCTCGGGGCTCTGTGCGGCGCGGCGGACCCGCGTTTTGACCCACTCGGCAGCGCAGAGACACACCATTTGAGGCCATTGGCCCGTCGCGCATCTCTACTTCAGACGTCGGAGTGAGTACGTCCACTTACCCGCAATTGAAAAAATAGGACCATCGCGACGGGCACGCCAGCCCCCAAGACGGAGGCGCCGCCTGAGTCCCGAAGCATTCGGCTGCGGTTGTCAGCTGGCTGCGGCGGTGGCGGTGGCGGTGGCGAAGAGCCAGCGGCCTTTGATGCACTTTAGCGTGTGGCGTTCACGCCGGGCCTCGGAGCCTTTTTCAGCATAAAAAGCCACATCCACCAGGGCTACATCGCCTTTGGCGTCACATTCCAGCAGCTCGATCACGCTCGGCGGATCCTCTGCGGCGTTAGCTGCCGACTGGACCGCGTCAGGGTGCAACGAACGAGCGAGAAAGCGCGACTCCCCCACCAGCGGAGCGACGAACCGAGCGCGCACCAAGGCCTCGGGGCTCGCCGCTCCCGAGTCGAACACCGACCGGCAGCATTTTTTGAACTTGTGACCGCTGCCACACAAGCAAACATCGTTGCGACCTAGACGCACGCGCGGGCCCACCACGGGCGCCGGGTGGATCTCGGTGCCGTCCAAATACAGCCACTGGTCGTTGTGGCGCTTGAACATCGCCCGCTCGTGGTGGCGCTGCGGCTCGTCCTGCAGGGTGTATTTGGCGACGAACTCGACCTCACCGGTCTCGTCCTTTTCCCCGCCCGCTGCCGTGCTCAAGATCTCGAGGCCGTGCCAATCCGCGTTCTGCGCCCAGGCCTTGGTGCTGTCTCGATCGACCCCACCCGAGCTGTCGGGATGCAGGGAGCTGAGCAAGAAGTCGACTTCACATTTGACGTACGCGCTGTATCGAGCCCGCATCAACGCTTGAGCAGTAGGGGCTTTCGCCACCCCCGCGATGATGGGCCCACAACACTTGGCGTAGTCGCTTTCACTTCCACACGGACAGCTCACGGATTCATCCTTCAGGTTAGAGGCGCTCGCGCGCCCCCTCCGCTTGCCACGACTTTTCGCCGGACGTAAGTCTTTTCAACTCGGGCCGGCGCCAGAGCGCAGGTCGACGCTCCGTGCCACCCGTCGGCGACGTGGCCCTCGACGATCTGCAATCTGCACCCGAGAACACGTGCGGCGGGATTGAGCGACTGCGCGAAGAACGTGCCTCCCTTCCTCGTCAGCACATGGACGGGCCGCGCGTCACAGCGTCCAGCTGAGGCCACAGGCGACCTGCTTGATGGTGCACGCCCGCCGAGGTCGAGCTCGAGAAGCAGGGCCACCACCTCGGGGGAGGAGGTGAGCTTGCCTAGCACGCTCAACACCAGTTCTGATGAAACCATCCACTCTCTTATGAGGTTAGCTGCTCGTAGGCTTCTTCGATCTCCTCGCGCTCCTCCGGCGTCAGGGAATCGATGGCGTTTTTTTTAGGCGCCGATCTTACTATAGCTGGATTATTTAGCCAATAGTGAAATCGGTCCTCCTGCGCATTCCGCGACCCTCTGTCCGCCCGGGCTCGCGATCAACTTCGGCCCATCGCGACGAACGCGCAGAGCGCGAGCAACACCATGTTCGTCGCGACGTTCTTCGGTTCGTGAAGACGGGTGTGCAGCACCGCGGCGAGGATCATGATCACACCCAGACCGACTGCGGCGGCCACCGTGAGCGCGGGGACGATGCGGGTGGCCCACGGCAGGACGAGCCCAAGAGAACCACAGATCTCTGCGAACGCGATGAACCGGATCAGTGGAACCGGTAGGCCCTGCACACCGGTCTGCCCACTCTTGACGAGCCGGTCGAGATCCCCACTCTCGCCCCGGGCACCTCGGAAGAGATCTACTACGTGAG
>JANOIG010000339.1:0-2663 GCA_031407405.1 Deltaproteobacteria bacterium | reverse complement strand
GCCAAGGTGAGAATGAGAAAAAAGCTGGGAAAGGTGATCATCACCTCGACCAACCGGGACACCACGTTGTCCACCCAGCCGCCAAAATAGCCAGCCAATGAACCCAGCACGATACCGATGGAGACATAGATGAAGACGGCTACCACGCCGATGGTGAGCGAGATGCGGGTCCCGTACAACATGCGGCAGAACACGTCCCGGCCCTCGGTGTCGGTGCCGAGTAGATGGGTTTTGCCCGGACTCTCTAAGCTCTTTGTGGGATTGGTTTCGCGATAGCTGTAGGGGATCAATGGGAATAGGGCATGTGGTGACTGCCCCAGCGCGGTAAGCCGCTCCTGCTCGACCCGATAGTTTACGACTCTTTGTGTGGAGTGCAGTGGGTTTTCGAATGGCCCAAAGCGCTTGACCGAGAGGCAGAGGAACAAAATTGCCACGCCCGCGACACACCGCAGAATTGCTTGGGCTTTAGACAACGCGGGATTTTGCCGACGCATCAACCATGCCACCAGCGCCACAAATGGGGAGGCAACCAGCAGCAGATTGAAAAATATGTCGACTGCATTCTCGAAAAACAAGCGATTGAACAAGGACGAGAACCACGGAAATTCGAGCCCCTGCCCCGCATCCCAGTAGAAAGGCTGGTTCAGCGCGAAAACCGGGGCCACGGTGGCAAGGATGAGCAAGCCAATGATCGCATACAGGCCGAACAGAGCGATGCGGTTTTTGGACAGGCGCCGCGATACCGACGCCGCGTACGAGAGCCCCTGCGGCTCCGGAAGCTCTGGGCTTACACTCGTGCCTGCCGGAACTACGCCTGCCATCAGTGGTACCGAATCCTTGGGTCAACCAGCGCGTAGCCGATGTCCGTGAGAAGTATCCCCACGAGTACCAGGATGGCCGATAGGAGCTGCACACCCATGATCACGTTATAGTCTCGCTGGTAAATGGACTCGATGGTCCACATGCCGATACCCGGGATGCCGAAGATGTATTCGATAATCACCGACCCGCCTAGCACCGCCGGCAAGAGCCCGGCCAGCAGCGTCAGAATGGGCAAGAGCCCATTGCGCAGTGCGTGTTTGCCAATCACGACTCGCTCTGACAGGCCTTTGGCGCGCGCGGTGCGGATGTAGTCAGATCCGATGACCTCTAACAAACCAGTCCGCATGTAGCGGCTCAGCGCGGCCAGCGACCCATAGGTCAAGCAGCCAACGGGCAAGACGAGGTGCCAGATGACATCGCCAACCTTGCGAAAGGTGGTCAAATCCTCGAACCCGGGCGACTGGAAGCCTCCGGTCGGGAAAAAGCGCAACGCCGGCCAGTTAGAGCCTCCCGAAAAAAAGAACAGGAGCAGCGTCGCCACAAAGAAAGATGGCAGCGAGTACAACATGAACAAGCCGACCGTCAGGAACCTGTCCGCCCGTGTATCTCGGCGAACGGCGCTGAAGATGCCCAGGGGAATCGCGATCGAATAAGCCAGGAGCAGCGACACGACCGAGAGCGAAAGCGAATACTTAAGTTTCGAAATCAGCGTAGCCATGACGGGCTCTCGAGTGGCCAGGGACACGCCGAAATCTAGTTTCAGAAGGTTCCGCCAATAGGTAGCGAAGCGCGTGTCCAATAACAGGATGCCTAGCTTGTCGGACGTCGTGTATTCAAAACGCTTCTCTACCCCGGCGTACCAACGTTGCCAGCCGTCTATGACCACGCGCTTCTCTACCTCGGGCGCATCGAATGCGTATCTCAGCTGGCTGAGCCGCACGCGTTCGTCGGAGACGGCGTCGTTGTGGGCCCGGAGCGCCGGCGGCGGTGCGGGATTGAACGGCTCTACCAGGCGGCGCGGGGAGTTGAGCCGTAGAAAGTAGGCCGCCGTATCACGGAGCAGGACCTGCCCAGCTCCGTCGGCCGCAGCCAGCACCGCCATGAGATGCGGGACAGCATAGTTGCCGAGGTCTTCGAGCCGCTCCTGCACCTCGAGGCGTTCGGCGATGGGAGCAGTCGCAACCTGCCCCGCCACCTCCAAATCGCGTTTGATCTGTTCGGTCGTGAGCAGAAATCGCGTATTGAGCAAGACCGGTTTGTCGAGATTGAACTGCTCTCGAAATATCTTGTATGACTCCTGCGTCGCCTCTCCGCGCGCATCGTTGGCCACGTCGGCGCTTTCAGTCTGCAAACCTGGCCGGCCTGGCGCGAGGTTCAAGACAGCGAAAATCAAGAGGCTGATCCCGAAGAAGGTCGGAATCATCAAGAGCAGGCGGCGTAGTATGTAGGTTCTCATCCGGGTCCCGCGGCGTCAGCCATCGGTTCGCGTGCTCCACCAGGGCATGATGTTGGCTATCGGCCGGACCTTGGAATAGACGACGTTTTCGAGCCCCTTCCGATAACAGTCAGCAAACTTCGGAATGTACACGAAGGAGTACGGCTGCTCCTCATGAAGGATGCGGTGAAGACCGCGAAACAGCTCGGTACGCTTGTCGAGGTCGAGGGTGACACGCAACTCTTCGATCAGTTTGTCCGCCTTGGCGTTGCGAAAGGCCACTCGATTTGAACCCTTGGGGATGTCTGCCTGAGACGAGTGCCAGATTTGATACGGATCCTGGGACCACGGCGAACCCCAAGCGCCGGTGTAGGCGTCAAATTTTTTCTCTTCCATGCGCTTCTGC
>JANOIG010000331.1:0-6707 GCA_031407405.1 Deltaproteobacteria bacterium | reverse complement strand
CCAGAAGGAGCCCTCTTGCACGCGTTCACCTGGGAAAACGATCCAATCCTGGTCAGCTTCCCGCCGTGGCTGTCGTGGCTGCCGGTCGACGGAATCCGCTTTTACTGCCTGCTCTAGGTGGGGGTATTCCTAGGGGGTTACAAGCTCCTCGATTGGCAAATCCGGCGAGCCGGTGGAGACCCCGAGGACGCCAACGATTTCGTGCTCTACGGCGTGATTGCGGTCCTCGGTGGGGCCCGCATGGGCCACGTCTTCTTCTACGAATGGGACCGCTTCGTGAACAACCCGATGTGGCTGTTCAGGATCGACAAGGGCGGGCTCGCTAGCCACGGGGCGACCATTGGCCTCTTGCTCGCGATGTACCTGTTTACCAAGTTTCGCAGACAGTCCTTCATCGAGGGCTGCGACCGCTTCGCTTTCTCGGCAGCGCTCGGCTCGATTTTGGTGCGCATCGGCAACTTCTTCAATTCCGAAATCGTCGGGCGAGTGACCCACGCCGACTGGGGAGTGCGCTTTCCGCGCTACGACTGCCCCCCCGGGTCGCCCGCGCAGTGTCTGAGCGAGGTCCCGCTGCGACATCCGAGCCAAGCCTATGAAGTGCTGCTCGGCCTCTTGGTCATGGCAGCGCTACTCGTCGTCGATCGCGCGCTCGGCAAAGAGAAACGCCCGCGGGGCGTGATGATCTCGCTCTTCATGGGGCTGTACTTCACAGGGCGCTTCATCGTCGAATATTTCAAGGAGTACCAGCCCGGTGAAACCGCCGCGGGGCTCACGACGGGGCAATGGCTCTCGCTCATCCCAGCGGGCTTGGGTTATGCCGTCTTGGCCTGGAGCTTCAAGCGGCAGGTGCCTGCAAAATGGAACGTGCACAGGGCCACCGAGGACCAAGACGACCTCGATGACGATGATGACGACGACGGAGATGAGGACGTCGACGACGTCTTGCTCGACAAGGCATGAGGCGTCGCTCTCGGCGGGTTTACCTACCGGCGGGTGCGCTGCGTCGCTTTCGGCTACCTGAGCCAGAGGCCGAGCTGACAGGGCGTACCGCGACGCGCTTCCGCCGGCAGCTGGGGCCGAGCCTGTGGGTAGTGCTGCTGTTTGCGCTATTCACCTCGCTCTTGTATTGGCTCGGGTCAGCTGAAACGTGGCAGCTCGTGCTCGGCCAAAAGCTGGCTGCGCCGGCCCCAGCCGCACCCAGCAGCGAGTCACCCAACCTGGAACAGCCAAAACAACACGCGCCCGCGCCGTCGGGGTCGCCGCTGGCTGGCTCCCCGCCTGCAGCGTCACCAGCTGGCGTGCCCACACCGCCTCCGGAAACAACCGCGACGCCTCGCCCCAAGCCCGCCCTGGTGCTCGATGGCCACCGCCTGAGGCCCATCGTCGAATGGCGCGACCAGCGCTCGGAACGACCCCCAATGATACGCTCGGATTGAGTCGGGCCTGTAAAGCGGGTGTTTCGGGCGGGTGTCTCACCGTAAGTCGGCAGAAACGTTTCGGGAGGAGGCAGCGCTTTTCGTTTGCCAGCAATACGGCGGAAACTGCGTCTCTGCCATGAAGCAAGCCCATGGTGACGACAACTGCTGAGCTCGAGACAGCCCAGCTCCCGGTAGCGCCGAAGCCGAAGCACGGTCCCAAACGCCTACCATTGATCAACGAGTATCTGCGCGAACAGCAGCGCTTGACTGCGGTGGAACGCTTCTCACAGCTGCACGAGGCGGACGCACTGCCCGCTCAGGCCCAATACTATGAAAGCCTGCTGCCGCTAGAGAAGCCGCGCAGCGGCCAGCAGTACGCCTTCAGTGTGGACCTCGATCGGTGCACCGGCTGCAAGGCGTGCGTAACGGCGTGCCACAGCTTGAATGGGTTGGACGAATCCGAGACCTGGCGTTCGGTGGGGCTGTTGCATGGCGGAAGCGCTGCGGCCCCGCTGCAGCAAACCGTTACGACCGCGTGTCACCATTGCATCGAGCCCGCCTGCATGCAGGGGTGCCCGGTCAACGCGTATGAGAAAGACGCGGTGACCGGCATCGTGAGACACCTGGACGACCAGTGTATCGGCTGCCAATACTGCACGCTGACGTGCCCGTATGAAGTGCCGCAATACAACAAGAAGCTCGGCATCGTCAGAAAGTGCGACATGTGCAGCGACCGGCTCGCCGAGGGCGAAGCCCCCGCTTGCGTGCAGGCGTGCCCGAACGAGGCCATTGCCATCCGCATCGTCGAGATCGCTCAAATCATCGAGGACGTGCAGGGCGATGCGTTCCTGCCGGGTGCGCCGTCACCAGGCATCACGCTACCTACCACCGAGTACAAGACACGGCGGGTATTCCCCAAGAACACGCTACCCGCGGACTTTTACAACGTACGCCCGGCCAGCAACCACTTCCCGCTCGTGCTCTTGCTCGTCTTGACTCAATTGTCGGTCGGCGCTTTCAGCGTCGACTACGTCGTGACCTCGTTCTACACCGAGACGACCATCCAGAAATATCACGCGCTGGTCGCGCTCGGGCTCGGGCTCTTGGCGTTATGCGCCAGCACGCTGCACCTGGGGCGCCCGCAATACGGTTTTCGCGCGCTGATGGGCGTCAAGCACTCGTGGATGAGTCGGGAGATTGCCTGTTTTGGCGCCTTCGCAGCTCTGGCGCTGGCCTATGCCGTGGGCGCTTGGGCGGACACGCTGCTCGGTGCATTGGGGCTGCCGCTGCTCTCTGCCGAAACGGCGGATCACGTGCGCCGCTGGTTGGGAGGGGCGGTGGCCGTGACCGGTTTGCTGGGGGTCATGTGCTCGGCCATGTTGTACGCCGTCACCCGGCGCGCGTCCTGGCGGCTTTCTTACTCGGGGCCGCGCTTCTTGGCCTCCACGGCCGTCCTCGGCCTATCCCTCACACTGCTCGTGTTCGCCGCCGCCGCGTTCGCGGGAGAACACGTGCCCGGCCAGGTCGTGGCCGGTCTGTACGAGGCTTTGATTGGTGTCAGCGCGTTCAAGCTGCTGTTGGAAGCGAGCGTGTTTTCTCAGCTTCGGGTCAGCCAAGTGTCGGATCTCAAACGCACGGCTCTGCTCATGTGGGGAGAGCTCGCGAAACTGACGCAGCTGCGTTTCGCATTGGGGGTGATGGGGGGGCTCTGCTTGCCGTGGTTGCTCGCTGCTTTCATCGATCCGCGCTTGGAAAACATCCAGCTCGGCGTCACGCCCTTGGTCATCGCTTCGACCGGGTTCGTGTGCCTGCTGATTGGCGAGCTCACAGAGCGAAGCCTGTTCTTCATGGCAGCGGTGTCAGCCAAGATGCCGGGAGCGATTGGCCAATGAGCGAGCAGCGCATTCCGAAGCGCTCTTTGTCTCGCCTGCTCTTCGATCGCCACGGCGCCTTGACGCGAGACCTACTGCGCGCGCCCGGCCAGTTCGGGCTCGGGCAGGTCCCCAAGCGCTTGGCTCCCGACCGTACCACGACCATGACCTGCGGCTTCTGCTCCACCGGTTGTGGGCTCTCCATCCATTTGAAGGACGGGCAGGCCGTCAATTTGTCCCCTGCCACGGACTATCCGGTCAACCTGGGCATGGCGTGCCCAAAGGGTTGGGAAGCGCTCACCCCGCTCCAAGCCAAGGACCGCGCCACCATGCCCCTCTTGCGCCGAAACCGCTCCGAGGCGTTGAACGAAACGAGTTGGGATACCGCGCTCGAGGTGTTCGTGCAGCGCTTCAAGCGCGTCCAAGAGCAGCACGGCAAGGCCGCTGTCGCCTTCCTGGGCACGGGTCAGATCACCGTCGAGGAGCTGGCGTTGCTGGGTGCTTTTGCCAAGTTCGGCATGGGTATGGTGCACGGCGACGGCAATACGCGCCAGTGCATGGCCACCTCCGTGGTCGCCTACAAGCAGGCGCTGGGCTTTGATGCCCCGCCCTACACCTACGCGGATTTCGAGGCCTCCGACGTGCTCGTCTTCGTGGGCGCCAACCCCTGCATTGCGCATCCCATCCTGTGGGAGCGCGTGGCCAGGAACAAGAATTCACCGCAGATCATCGTGGTAGATCCGCGCAAGACCGAAACGGCCATGGCGGCCACCCAACACCTGCCGCTGGCGCCGAAAAGTGACCTGGTGCTGTTTTATACCGTCGCCAACTTGCTGATTGAAAAAGACTGGATCGATCGGCCATTCATCGAGCAGAGCGTCAGCGGGTTCGATGACTTCAAGGCGCTGGTCAAACCCTTCACGCTGGAGCGGGCCAGCGCAGCGACCGGGCTAGCTGCGAGTGAAATCGAACAGCTCACCTCCGCCATCGGGAAGGGCAAGGCCGTGAGCCTGTGGTGGACCATGGGCGTCAACCAGAGCTACGAGGGCGTGCGGCTGGCTCAGAGTCTGATCAACATCGCGCTCATCACGGGCAACATCGGTCGGCCGGGTACGGGCCCTAATTCGATCACCGGCCAGTGCAACGCCATGGGGTCGCGGATGTTCAGCAACACCACCGGGCTGTTCGGTGGCCGAGATTTTACCAATGCAGAGCACCGCAGCGAAATTGCCGAGGCCCTCGGCATCGATCCACTTTTGATTCCAAGCGAGCCGAGCTGGGCCTACGACCAGATCATGGAGGGGATTCACAAGGGCCAGATCAAGGGCCTGTGGATCGTGGCCACGAACACCGCTCATTCGTGGATCAATCAGGGTGACGTCGCAGACGTCTTGGGCAAGCTCGATTTCCTGGTAGTGCAGGACATGTACTCGAGCACCGAGACAGCCAGGCTTGCCGATTTGGTCTTACCCGCCGCAGGCTGGGGCGAGAAAGAAGGGCTCTTCATCAATTCGGAGCGGCGACTCGGCCTGGTGAAAAAGGTGTCGCGCGCGCCCGGCCAGGCGCTGGCCGACTTTTCAATCTTCAAGCTGCTGGCCGACGCCTGGGGAGTCGGCGACATGTTCAAGGACTGGAGCTCGCCGGAAGCGACATTTCAAATCCTCAAGCGCTGCACCCGCGGCCGCCCCTGCGACATCACGGGGGTGAAGGGCTACAGTATGGTCGATGAGATGCGCGGCATCCAATGGCCCTTGCCCGAAGGGCGAACGCCCACGCCGGGCGAGGAACGGCGGCTGTTTGAGGACGGTCGGTTTCACCACCCGGATGGCAAGGCGCGGCTCTTGTTCGAGGAGCCGAAGAAGCAGCCGGAGCCCGTCGACAAGAACTATCCGTTGTTGCTCCTCACCGGGAGGGGGAGCTCGAGCCAGTGGCACACCGGCACCCGCACGAACAAGTCACCCGTTCTCAGCAAGCTATTCCCAGCGGCTCCCTACGTCGAAATCAGCCCCAAAGACGCGCGTGAGCACGCCATCAATCAGAACGAGTGGGTGGTGGTCGAGTCGCGCCGGGGCCAAGTGGTCGCACGCGCGTTCGTCAGCCACGTGGTCCAGCCCGGGCAGTGCTTCATGCCGATGCACTACGCCAAGGTGAACCAGCTCACCTTTCCCTCCTTCGATCCTTACTCCCGCCAGCCCTCGTACAAAAATTGCGCGGTGAAGGTACGGCGGCGCAAGGACGTCCCAGGCTTCGAGTGAGCCGCTTTAGCTCGCCGCAGCGACATTAGCCGAGCACCCGTTCCGCGTGGGAGTGCTACATCCGGAGCCGCATCAGGGCGTTCTTGTAAGCCGCGAAGCCCAGGCGTGCGTACAGCGCTCGGGCGCGCGCGTTACTTGGCGTCACCTCGAGCTCCAGCGCCACGGCATCGCGGAACCAAGCTAGCTCACGCCCGGCAAGCCCCCCAATGAGCCGGCTCGCGATGCCACGTCGACGCGACGAGGGGATGACATACAGCTCATCTACGATGCACACTTCACCGCCCAGCTCATTGCTCCAAAAAGAGCATAACAGCGCGTACGCATCGATGCCGAAGCCGTCGCCGTGCAGCACCGCGCGGCCGCGCACCGGCTCTGCCTCGAGCCTGCCCAACGTTCTGAGCGCGCCCTTCAGCGTCACCGGGGTAGGTGCCGGATCTTCCTCATACAACGCCAGCATCAAGGAGCCGACGAGGGCATGCTCGTCCGTTCGGCATTCTCGCCAGGTCACGCGAGCTCCGTGGGCCGCCCAACAGCGGCGGCGCCCAGACCCCGTGGCCCGGAACGCTCGAGCCAGTTCCTGTTGATGTCGGGGATGTCATCCAGCAGCTGACGCGTAACAGCGCTCTCTGGCGAGCCGGTGACGCGGTCGGGCGGGCCTTGCTCGACGATCCTGCCCTGATGCATGATGAACAGCGTATCTGAGACGTAGCAGGCCAGCCCCACGTCGTGGGTCACAAACACAATCGTCATGGATAGCTCCTCTTTTAGCTTCATCAAGTAATCGAGAATGCTGGCACGGCTGCACGCGTCCACCATACTGGTCGGCTCATCCGCAATCAGCACCTCGGGGCGGATGATGAAAACGCGAGCCAGGAGCATTCGTTGCATCTGGCCGCCCGAGAGCTCGAAGGGATACTTGCCGTCAATCTCCCGCGGCTTGATGTTGACCGCCAACAGGGCATTGTCGACGCGCTCCTCTTGCTCGGCGCGGCCGGGCTTCCGCTCGAACAACCTGAAGCAGCTCATGAGCTGCGAGCGGATGGTGAAGAACTGGTTAAAGGCCGAAAACGGATCCTGAAACACCGCCTGGACCTGCCGGAAATGGCGCCTCGCGTCGCGCTCCGCCAGAATGGGGCGCCCATTGAAGAGCAACTCCCCGCTCG
>JANOIG010000316.1:0-6083 GCA_031407405.1 Deltaproteobacteria bacterium | reverse complement strand
GTGGGATCGCCCCAAGGCCAAGGAGGCCTTTGTCAAGGCGGCACGGGTGGCGGCTGCGGCAGGTCGTCAGGTCGCGCTCTCGTTGTCGGACAGTTTTTGTGTGGCCCGGCACCGCGATTCCTTTCTCGAGCTGGTGGCCCATCACGTAGACATTCTCTTTGCCAATGAAGCCGAGATCAAAAGCCTCTACGAGACCGACTCCTTCGACGAAGCGGCCCGGCATGTACGCGGGCAGACCCAACTCGCCGTGCTCACTCGAGGCGCCAAGGGCAGCGTCTTGATCGCGGATGGCGAGCGCATCGAAATTGCCGCCGCCCCGGTCTCAAAGCTCGTCGACACGACCGGAGCCGGCGACCTGTATGCAGCCGGAGTATTGTTTGGGATCACCCACGGCCAGTCCCTCGCCGAGTCTGGCCAGCGCGGTGCGCTCGCGGCAGCCGAAATCATCAGTCACTATGGGGCTCGTCCGGAGCGGAAGCTCTCCGAGCTGGCCCCTAGGACCGCGCGGGGCTGAGCCGGGCGGGCCTCGTCCCTTCTCAAGCAGCCAGAGTTTCGTCGTCGGCGACGCTGTCCGTGGCCTGCAACGTTTGGGTGGCGGGGCCCAGTAGCCGGGTACGCTCCTCCACCACGATGGCGCGCAGCTCCTTATCCGCCAATAAGCCAATATCCATGAGCGCTCGCATGTAACCGTCGGCGGCTCCGTAGGATCGCCCCAGGCGTACGCCGGTGCAGCCTTTCTGATGCAGAGCAAAGGCCTCACTGAGCAGTCCTCTCAGGGTCTCGATGAGAACGTCTTTCGAAGGCTTGGGCATGGTCATTCTCTCCTTTGACCGCCTGCAACTACGCGAGTCTGACCTCAGCGGCCAAGTTCGAAGGACCGAAGCCGCGTCGAGGCGCGGGCTACGTGCCAGACAGGTGGGCTGGGGCGTTGAACGCGGTGCATGGAGGCCATAGTGTTGGGTCATGGCCGGCGAGCAAACCCCAGCGAAGAGCATCGGGGTAGGCCACGACCCTGCAGCAGGGATCGCGGGGCCGTTGACGGTCATACTGTGCGGAGAGCGTGGACCCGTCCCTCGCGGAGCGGCGTGGACGGTCTTGCTCGTAATGAGCGGTGTGCTGCCGGGTCTGCGAGTCATCGACTGGCTGGGCAGGTCGGTGCTCGGCCTGAAGCGGCCGATGGTGCTGTGCTTCTCGGCGAACGGCCTCTTTCTACGAGAACGGACCGAGCTTTCCGGCCGGGTGCTTAGCGAATCGTATCGCTGGATTCCTCGCGAAAATCTGGCTCGCGTCGCGCGCGAGGTCAGCTATTTCCGCATCGGATTATATGCCGGGATGGCCTCGCTGTTGATCGGCACCTACCTGGGAACTGGTTTGGTGCTCGACGCAGCGCGGGTCGCTCACGGCTCGTCTGCGCTGCTCGGCGCGGGGTTACTATTGATGGCTGGCGGGGTCAGCCTGGACTTCTTGATTTCGACCGTCGCCGACAGCGGGCGCTCGCGCTGCCGCCTGGTCGTGGTTCCACGCCGAGGCGCCAGCTTCAGCTGCCGAGCCATTGAAAAAGCGAGCGCTGACAGGGCGCTGCGCGCGCTCGACGCGGCGGACTTCGAGTCACTCTCCGGGCCCGAGTGATGGTGGGTCTGCCCGATCAGCCTTCGGACCCCGCGAGCGGGGCGCATCGCCCGCCCCTTTCGAGGACGGAGCGAGCGGTGCTCTAGTGTCGACGGATGGCTGGGCACGGCGCCCTGTCCATTGGATCGCCAACTCTTCAGCGTAAGCCAGCAGGCGATCGAGCTGACGCGGGGTCACGCGCACCTCGCCAGAGATGCGCCGGCCTTGGGCTTGAAACTGTATCTTGTCGATGAAGGCAATCGAGCGCAGGCCCACTAGCGCCCCCAGAGGTCCGAGATCTGGGTTCGTGACGGCGTTGAGCGCCATGGTCAGGCTCTGGGCGTGCGCGCTGGCAAGCCTAGCATCGGCGTCCTCCGCGGTCAGCCGAAGACGAGCGCCTCCGTCCTCGAGCGGCACCACGTCCAAACGCAGCCATGCTAGAGACTCCGGCAGACTGAAAGGCAGGCCGATCAGCGCCCGCCACGGGGTTTTTACGTGTAACACGAGCGCCTCATCGCCTTCTGGCGTGGGAAACACAGTCGGAGGAGCAGCCATGATCTGCTTCTCCAAATGTGGCGGAGCCACCACCAGAATATGGGGCGCAGTAAACGCGAAGAGGCGCTCGGCCCGATCGGCGTGGGCACGCGCCGCCGGTATCTTGCCGGTGAGCCAGCGGCCGCGAGGGGGTCGCTGGACGAGCCGATCGACCGCCTCCTTCACCACCCGCTCGGGCAAACCATGATGCAACACCGCAACGACATCGGCAGAGCGCCGAAACTGCGGACCCACAATCAGGATCCGGTTGATGTCGCGCACCGGATCTATCTCAGCCGACGCAAAGAAGCTGCTCCACTGCGGAAAATTGACGATGAGCCGCCCAATGCGCTCGCCTAACGGGTGCTGCCTGACTCGCTCACTTAGCAGCAGCAGGTTCACATTGGCATTGCTATCAACGACCTCGGAGACGACGCCCGCCATGGCGACCGGGTGGGCCATCTCCCCTTTCGGAATGGGCGGCGGGGTCGGGGGGGCGGCGCTAGTCTTTTCGTCGCTTTTTGCCGCAACTTTCGGCTCCGGTTTGGGATCCGTCAGAGCAGGAACAGGGTTTGTTTGCCTTGGAACATTGACGGGGTCCGCGGGCAGCGCCTCCGGCACGGCCTGCGTCGGTGCCTCGTCGTAGCCGAGAAAAGTGATCGGAATGGAGCGCAGCTGCTCCGCCTCGCCCGTGTCATCCGGCGGGGCCTGCGTCCAAAGCCAAGCGAATAAACCCAGTACTCCCGCGAGCGGCGTGAGCACGGCGTGAATCAGGGCGGAGAACAGCAGAGTGCAAGCAATCTGGCGCAGCGGCGGCTCTCGCAGCGCTCGCCAGGCAGGTTCGCTCGCCTGATGGTTCAGCGTCACTTCAACTCGTGTTTCTGGAAAGGCAGAGGCATGGAGCCAGCACGCAAACGTGTTATGCCCCGCATCTTCCCTACCACGTGCCTACGAGCGTCCCGGGTCCACCCTCCCCAATTCGGCCATGGGGCCATGCGTATCAATGAAGTGGTCAAGGTCCAGCGTTTGTAATTAGGTGTTTCGCATGTTCTCAGGGCTCCAGCCCAATAGCCGGCTGCTTTTTGCCTGGGCAATTTCATGGCTCCCCATGGCTTGCTCCGACGGCTGCGGCCGGAGCTCCTCGGAATCGAGCCCCGAAACGGCCTCCAGGGGGGGCTCACCCGCCGCGACTTCACCCGGCGAGCCTCACGACACTCGTGGCAGCGCAAACGGCGTCGCAAGCAGCGTAGCGCTCGACGCTGGCTTGCCCCCCGCGGAGTGGACCGGTCCTTTTTTCACGGTGACATCGAGCTCAGCCGGGATCTATCTCCAGCCATCGCTAGATCGAGCGCTAAAGATTGGGTACGCGCGGAGCGGAGGTCGGCTTGCAGTCTTGCCCGAAAAGGTCTCCGGAGAAGCTTGTCGAACGGGTTGGTACCCACTCGCCGAGGGCGGCTACATCTGTGGCAGCGCGGGCACCACCGACGCCGAAGATCCCCTAGCCCGACTCGCAGTCCAAGCGCCCGACATCAATGCGATCCTGCCCTATCCGTACGCTCGTAACGCACACAACGGAACGCCGCTCTATAGCTCGGTTCCGTCCCAAGATCAGATGGCCACGTATGAGCCGTACCTCGAAGCGGCTCGACCCCGCGCGGGCGATCCAGGCGCAACCCCGTTAGTCGCTGACGCGGGCAGCCGCCCGTGGTGGCAACGGGAGGAAGCGCAAATCAGCGAGGTGCGCCTGGCGCAGCTCGCCACCGAGTCTGACGGAGTCCTGGCGCGCCGCATGGTCAAGGGCTTCTACATTGCGATCGACAAGGAGTTCGAGTGGAGCTCTCGCACCTGGTATAAGACCACGAAAGGCATGGTCGCACCGAAAGATCGGTTCGTGCCGGTGGAAGGTGCCGAATTCAAAGGCATCGAGCTGACTGAAGACCATGCGCTGCCTGTCGCATGGGCCTACGGATTTCGGCAGCATCGCCCACGTTATCAGCTCGCCGATGGAGGTAGGGTCAAACAGGTCGGCGTATTTGCTCGCCTCGAGCCCATCTACTTGACGGGTGACGGCATCGAAGCCGACGGGCATGACTACGTCCAGTCTCGCGACGGTTTCTTGGTGCGGTCAGACCATGTCCGTGTGGCTCGAGCGCCTATCATCCCCGCCAGCGTGACGGCTGACGAACGCTGGATTCATGTCGACCTGCGGTCGCAGGTTCTCGTCGCCTTGATCGGGTCCCGTCCCGTTTATGCCACCCTGATCTCGAGCGGTAAGGAGTCCGAGGATCCAACAAAAGACCATCGCACTCCTACCGGAGAGTGGCACATTCGCGAGAAACACGTGACCACCACCATGGATGGTGATGGCACTGCGGCGGGTGACCTCCCTTACAGCATCGAAGACGTCCCCTACGCCATGTACTTCGAGGGCTCGTATGCCTTGCATGGCGCGTTTTGGCACCGCAACTACGGCGTCCGCATGAGCCACGGCTGTATCAATCTGGCACCTCTCGACGCCAAGCACCTGTTCCTCTTTACCGGGCCGGTCGTACGCGAAGGTTGGCATGGGGCCTGGTCCGGAAACGGTCAGGCCGGCAGCCGCATCGTGATTGACGGGCCTCCCCGTGGATCGCCGGCCGGACCGTGAAAGTCGGGCCCGTGCCTCATCGGAGGTTTGACCGCAGGCGGCGCTTGACTTGCGGAGCCCCGGAGACCATCACGAAGGGAAGATGGACCGGTTCTCGGCGCACCTAGACCGTGGCTGGGACCTCGTACAACGCGGGGATTCGCAAGGGGCCGAGCTGTCGGCGCGTCGCGCGTTGGAGCTGAACAAGCAGGCACCTGAGGCCTACAACTTGCTCGGTTACGCCGCCGCGCTGCGGGGGGACTTCGAAGCGGCAATTCAGCATTACAATCACGCGTTGTCTCTGGACGAGTCCTATTTTGAAGCTCTACTCAACGCCGCGGAGGTGTTCATTCATCCTCTCGCAGATTACCAGGAGGCGCTCGAGATGTGTGACCGCGCGCTAGACCTCGCCGAGACGAACGATGAGCTCGTCGACGCCTTGCTGCTCAAGTTCGATGCCCTCCTGGGAGAGGATCGAATGGAGGAAGCAAAGATCCTCTGTGCCCGCTTCCCCGAAGGTCCGTTCGAGAATCCGAACCATGTTTTTTTGGTGGGCCGTGCCCTGTACGAAGTCGGAGACATCGAACGCGCCGCCCCGCTCATCGAGCAATCTGTGAAGGCTACTCCGCAAAACTCTGAGGCTTACTACTACCTGGGTTTGATGCGGGATGAGCAAGGGGACCGCGCCCGAGCCACACAGGCGTTCGTCAAGGCACGCGCGCTCGATCTTCAAGCACCGGCGCCGGACTGGTCGCTGTCGCCGGAGGCCTTCGAGCACACCGTGCGGCGGGTCGTCGACACGTTGCCACCTCGACTTCGGCAAGCCATTCGGCAAGACGAAATCTATGTGGCGGACATGCCGGGAATCGAGTTTGTCATCGACGGCGTTGATCCGCGGGCACTCATTCTCATGGACGACATCTCGCCAGTGGCTCCACAAACACCGTCGGCTCGGCTATTTGTCTATCAGCGGAATCTGGAACGACTCGCAGGTGCGCTGGAGGCAGTGGAAAGTGAGCTGCGGGCAGCCTTGGAACGCGAGTTATCCGCCGTTCTGGACGAGCAAGATCATACGGAAGTAAGCCCGGTCAGCTCCAATAGTAAGCTGCTTAATTAGTAGTAGGGCGTTTATTGGGGTTTGGCTAGACGCGGCTGATCAGCTGAATCCGGTGCATTACGTGTGTTTCCGATGATCAGTTGCCAGGAGGGTTTGGCGCAAACCCTCCCCCCGGTCCTAGGGACCGGGTCCCCCCTACCCAACAACGCCCGCAATACTGCGGGCGCTGCGCGCGGGGCCCCAACCCCGCTTGCAATG
>JANOIG010000246.1:0-71814 GCA_031407405.1 Deltaproteobacteria bacterium | reverse complement strand
GATGGTCATGTCGGCAGGTGACAGGGTCGAATACAGACGGGTCACGTAGGGCTGCGCGTCGATCAGTTGTTGCACGCGGCGCATCGGCTGAATCACTCCCTCTTCCAGCGCATTCAAATAGGCCGTCGGCGACAAGGTGACGCGGTCGGAGTAACAGTCGGGGCAGCTCTGAAAATCCGAAAACGTTACGTTCGCCGGCAACGTCACGGTAGCCCGCACGGCGTCCCAGAAGCCGTCGTAGGAGCCATACCGACCGTAGGTGGTGTTGAAGAGCTCGCCGAAGCTCGAGTAGACCTGGCCTCGGATGCTCTGCCAGTCTTGCTCCTCGAAGTCGGGCCACACCACATTCGCGAGGCTCGTCGAGGCCCCTGCAAACTCGGTCACGAAGCCCTGGCCGCCCGAGTCATTGGCGGCGGCGGTCACGACGTCATTGTAGTTGCTGGACGCATTGAACCAATTGATGCGGGCCTCGTTCAGCTCGAGCGCGTTGTAGTTGAAAGGCACCGCCCGATCGCTCGACAACATCCACGTCATCACCCCCATGTCCGCGTTGGCGGCGACGGCCGTGAGCTTGATGGGGATGCTGGGCAGCTCCCCGTCATAGGTGAGCACGATGGGACGAATCGACCCCGTGCTCGAGCCCTTGGTGAGCTTGAGCGCGAGCAGGTACATCCCGCTCTCGAGATACGGACCGATCAACTCCGCCGAGCTGGGCAACACGTCATAGCCATTGTCGGTGAGCCAGGTCAGCGCCGCTCCCGCCGGGTCATCCAGCGCCGGGTCGAGCTCGAGCGCGGTCCAGTCGAAGGCACCGACCACACCGGAGGCGGCGACCGTCACGCCGCCCGGGCCCGACTCGGCCGCGTCGAAATCGGCAGAAGCGGTCGGGGGCGAAGCATTCGCCGAACCAGCGAACTGGTTACTGTCGGCCCGGCACGTGCCTTCGGTGCGTGTGGTGAGGCTATACTGAGGGTTGGTCGCCTGCTGAAGACGCTGGAAGGCGACGTCCGAGGCGACGGCGATGTCTGCTTCCCCCTCGGGCACGCTCGAGATGGGCAACAGCCACGAAAAGCTCTCGGAGGGCCCCTCGTACATGATTTGAATCACCGCGGTGACCGTGCCATTCCCGTTATTCGCGAAAATGATGCGCTCCGCGGCCTGATTGACCGGCTGCGCCTGGGAGCAGAAAAAGCCGCCGCAAGCGTCGGCGGGAGCGGCCCACAGCGCGGCCGCACCTAGCGAGAACGCTGCCACCAAAGCAGAATTGTGTACGACTGGAGCTTTCATTTGACGGTTTCCTCCCGGCTCGGAGCCCCCGCGGGCTTCGATCTGGCACAGATTGGCACAAATTGGCGATGATTCGGCGCTACACCACCTATTAAGCAAGGATTAGACCAACTTCATGTGTGCCACCGCTCTGGTCCACGGTTTGCTTGCATGCCCGTGATGCCTTTTCTCCTTGGTCGCGCTTGGCGTTGGTTGGCGTGGGCTGCGTGCCTGTCCGTGCCCGCGTGCTCTTCGGACTCGGAGGTCGTGCCAGCCGCCATCTGGGTCGACATCGGTTTGACGAGCGGCGAAGACGGGCTCGACTTCATCTCGCTCGAGCCGGGGGGTGAGGTGCCCTTGCACACGTTTGGGCAAGGGGGCACCCACGCCCTGTTGGCGGTGCGGTGCCGTGGGCTCGGCAATCGCGCTTTCGTCGACGTCAGCATCACCAACCTCGGCACCGGCGACGAAGTCACGGCGGGAGCGACTGAAAGCCCTCGTTTGCTCCTGTGCCGAGGCGAGGGCGTCTGCGACCTGTTGCCCTTGCTGGTGATGACGGGCGGGCTCGTGGAGCCGGGGGCTGATCGCAACGGACTACCCGTGCGGGTCAAGGTGGATGCCAGCAACCTCGCCGGCGATGCGGCCAGCGTGGAGCGAGACGCGGTGCTGAGCACCGCCAGCTTGTGACGGAGCGGCCCTACCCACTCGGAAATCCCGTGCTAAGATCCCGAGTAGATGCGGCCCTTTTTGATGCCGTTGGCCCAAAGAGTCGGGCGGCGGGCGTTATGGCGACGCGGAGCACAGACCCAATGGGTCGTGACCCAATACGGGCGCATGCACTGCTACGACGCGGCCGGGGCTGGCAGCCTACCCACGGTGGTGCTCCTGCACGGCCTGGCTACCGCGGCCACGCCGTTTGGTCCGCTTTTGATGCTGCTCCGCCGCGACGTGCGGCGGGTGATCGCGCCCGACCACCTCGGGCATGGCTTTAGCGCTGGGCGCACAACCTGCCTCACTCCAGACTCGCTGCTCGGAGCCACCACACAAACGCTCGATTGTTTGCTCTCCGAGCCGGCGATCGTGGTGGGCAACTCGCTGGGGGGCGCCGTCGCCGTGCGCTATGCGCTGGCGCGCCCTGAAAAAGTCCGCGCGCTGGTGCTCATCTCGCCGGCGGGCGCACAATGCGCCGATGCTGAATGGCAAGAGTTGAAGAGCGCGTTCGAGATGAGCTCTAGAGCCGATGCGGCTGCGTTCTTTCGTCGCGTCTACCATACGCCACCGCGCTTTCTCGCACTGCTCGCGCATGAGCTGCCGGCTGCCATGGCCAGCCCCCCCGTGCGCTCGCTCCTACACGGCGCCTGCAACGCGACCGCGCTCTGCCCGGAAGAGCTCGGCGCGCTGCAGGTGCCCATACTGCTCGTGTGGGGCCAGGCCGAACGGCTGCTACCGGAATCGCATCTGTCGTATTTCGCGCGCCACTTGCCGAAGACCACGCAGATCGAACGCCCCGAAACCTTCGGTCACTCGCCGCATGTCGATGCGCCTGCTGCGGTGGCGTCGCTCATCATCCGCTTTGCGCGCGAGCTCGAGGGCGCCGAGAGCAGCTGAGGCGCACGGCCCGTTTCAAATGCCGAGCGCCCCGCGCACACCCAAGACCAACCAACCACCGTGCCATGCGGCGTCGACCATTCGACAATCCGCCGCGTCGCCCATGAGCTCTGCGCCGCAACTCGTGTACTGCATGACTGACGCTGCCGCGAAAGGGCCGATGGCAAACGCGGGGGTCAGGTGAAGGTTCGCGCCGCCCTGCACGTGCACGAGCTCTAGCCCGTTGTGTGAGCTGACCGAATCCACAGGAATGAAGCCCAGACGATGCGCTGGATGTTTTCAGGCTGCCAGAGCTCCTGCAGACAGATCACGTCCGCCGCCAGACCCGGGAGATCCCGCTCCAGCGCCGCCAAGCGCTGCTCCGGGTACTCTGCCAGACCCACGGCCACTGCCGCGTTGAACGTGACCATCGACAGCTCCGTCACGGGACTGGATGCCGTGTCGTCGCCGCCACACTGAAGCAACGGCAAGACCCAGGCGCAGCCGAGCGCGACTTCATACCGGAGATACATGGCTCCTTTCTTGTCAAGCCGAGCGAGGGCGTCAAGCATCATGCGGGCCCGTAGCGGCCTTACATGGCCGTGCTTGGGCGCCCGCAGCGGGTCCGCAGAAAAGACGCTGATCAGCGCTGGAAATGAAAAATCACCCCGGTGAGCGCGACCAGGCCAACGACGCTGCCATGAAACACGCCGAGCGCCTTGGACAGCAATACGGTACCCCAGGCCGCGGCTTCGCTGTCCACCGGTGCCGTATCCATCGAGAAGTCGACCTCGGATTCGTCGAGGTTCCGCACGCGCTCATACGTCTTGCGGAACAGCCGCTCTTGCCGAAGAAAATGCGCGTCCAGGATCCAAAACGCGATAGCCATGAACAATGCCAGCCAAGCGAACCGGCCGCGCGTCGCGTTCGCAGCGACAGCCAAGAGCGCCGAGGCAACCAGGACGGACCAGCCCTTGAGCAGCCAGGAGCCGACGGACATGCGGTTGATGATCGCTTGAATCATCGCGAGGTGTGCGCGCTTCTTTTCCACGTTTGCACCTTTCGTGCGCCCGGCAGCGTGGCGCTCCGACTAATTGTGCGCGTTTCTCCGACCACCGGCAAGCGCGGCGTGAGGACGGGGACGCCATCGACAACCCGGCCGGATTGTTCTCCGGATGCCGCCGTTGGGGCGGTCCAAGCAGCACGGCCCATGAGATCTGGCTCTCTCCCGGGCATCGCGTATTCTCGAGCCCATGCGGACGCTGAGCGTGATCGTCGTGGGGTCATTGGTCGTCATCGGGCTGTATGCTGGATATCATTCGCTCCGTGCCGAGGCGTTCAGCGCCGCGTATCGCCAGCGGCTGCAGGCGCTCAGCGCCGACTATTCGCGCCTGTCTGCGCGTTATGACTCGGTGGTCAAACGGACGAGCGTCACCGAGTTGGTCGTGGAAGGCGGCACGCTGAGTGTCGTCATCTCCACGCTCGACGGCGAATTGAAGCGTATCCCCACCCCTTTTGACCCCACTGGCGAGATCCACGTGGATTATGTCGTGCGCGAAGGGCGCCTCTGGATCCGTCGGGTGCACGATAGCGCCACCGCCGCCAATGATGCCCTGCTCATCGATCCCGCTCTGGCTGGCCTCAGCTGGGAGGGCGCGGGGGCGGACTATGGCTTGGCGATCTATCGGCCGCTGAGCGAGGGCAGGTGGATCATCAGCGTCACGGCCAACGGCGCCCTCAGCCTGGTCAAGAAAGAGCGCGGCGCAGCCGCGGCGAGCGCGCTGGAACCGGCGCCGAAAGTGCAGCAATTCGAACAGCTCGAAGGGGAAGTCCAAAAGAATGTCGAAGACCTGGGGCTGCTCGAGCTGGCAGCGGCCTTCTGGCATACCCTCATGACTTGAAGGCGCGGCCCGTGTTCGCACATTGACCTGCTCTTCGGGCGAAGCGCGGCCGATGTAAGCCGCACGCGCATGATTTGAGAGGCAGCGCTCTGCAAGACTCGCCGGCCGAGTTGAAGCGTGGTGCTCGAGCCAGTACCTTTACAAACCCGAGTTGAGGAGGTGGCCGTGGTCGCGCATCAATCCCCTGAGCAATCTTATTCGGAGTATAGCCCCAGGCACGCGCCACGCGCTTGGCCAGGCTGGTTGGCGTTCGTGTTCGTGTTGGCGTTGAGCGGGGCGTTCATTTGGTTACGTTACCGCCCGACGTATCAAAAGAACGTGGCCATGACGGAGGAGCTTCTTGCTCTGCAAGCAAGCTTGGCTGCGCTGGTCCCCAAGCTGGAAGAAGCGGAGCGTAAGGTTCAGCTGCTCGAGCAAGAGCGGGACGGGCTCTCTGCGCAGAATTCGCAGGTGTTGGCTGAACGGCAAGCGGCGCTCGATGCGCTTCAGCGGCTCAAGGATGAGCTCTCGTCCAAGCTGGTGGTGGAAGTCAAGAGCGGAGACATCCGCATCACACGCCGAGGCAATGAGCTCGTCGTGGACGTCTCGGACAAGATTTTGTTCGACACGGGAAAGACGGAGATCAAGGACCAAGGCCGACAGATCCTGGTGCAAGTCGCCGGCATTCTCGCTGGCTTCAAGGACCATATCATCCAGGTGGGGGGGCACACCGATAGCGCGCGGGTCGTCTCGCCGGAGCTGGTCGAACGCTATCCCACCAATTGGGAGCTCTCGACGGCGCGCGCGACCAACGTCGTGCGTTTTCTGCAAGACCACAGCAACATCACGGGCGATCAGCTACAGGCCGCGGGCTTTGCCCAGTTTCGCCCGGCGGCCAGCAACCGAAACGAGCAGGGCCGCCAAAAGAACCGGCGCATCGAGATTGTGCTTCTGCCGCGGCAACCCCAGCGCAGCTAGTCTGCGGCGGGCTAAGGCCGCGCTGCCTGCATGAGCTGCTGCGCGACGAGCGAGACTGAGGTGGTCAGGGCTTCATGACCGATCTCGGTCGGGTGTGCGAAATCAGCCATGGCCAGCGTGGACAGGCTGCCATCGGCTTCGATGAACATGCCGCCGACGTCCACCACCAGCACCCTGTCCGGCTCGGCGAGCGCAGAAAGTTGACGGTTCGTGGCGTCAATCAGCCCTCGACGCGCATCCCCGCGGTGCTGCCCTGCCGGCAACAAGGCGAGCAGCAACACCGGTGTTTGGGGTAGCTTCGCTCGAACCTGCTCGAGCACGGCCCGTATACCTTGCGCCGTGTCTTCGGGCTGGAAGCCTGCGTCGAGGCTATCCGCGCCGATCGAGAGCAGCACGAGCCGCGGCGCGAGGCCATCCAGGATACCGCGCTCAATACGCCAGAGCAGGTGCGGTGTCTGATCTCCTGACACAGCCAGGTTGAGGGGTTGTTGTTTGCGCCACTGCTTCTGAAACGAGCGCGATTCAAACCAAGCGTTTGCCATCGAATCTCCCAGCATTACCAGCCGCGCCTGGTTGCGCTGCGGCGCGTTGAGCTGAGCGTCGACCCGGGCGTGCCAATCGGCGATGCTCAGCCCCGGGCGATCGCTGTCCGGGACCCTGGCGATGTCGGCACGGAGCGCCGGTTGTGCCGAAGGCACTGCGGGCGATGAGCTCGTGACCTGGGAGGTGTCGGCCGGCTCGAGGGGGGCCACCGGAGCCTCGGCGACGGGGGTGCGTTGACCGCCGCATGCCACCCACAACCCGGCGCTCAAAGCCAGTACGCGAGCCGACCTGGCCAGTGAAATTTGTGGCACGCCTGCAGTCTAACACCTGACCCGCGACCGGCGGCAAATGATCGAGCAGCGTGGCAAGGCTGATCGTTCGGGGCTAGGCTTGTTCGCACCACCAGGTCTGCCTCCCCACCCTGCCCCTCGCGTAGCAAGACCCCCGCATGTCGATCAGCGATACGCAACACCTCGGCACCGGTGACCTCCTGGATGACTCGTTGCCTGCCACGACAGCGCCCGACTCTGGGGATGAGCTGCTCGGTGCCACGCTAAACAATACCTACATCGTCGAACGTTTGCTGGGCGAAGGGGGGATGGGGCGCGTCTATCTGGCCTGCCACACGCGCATCCGGCAAAAAAAGGTCGCCGTCAAAGTCCTACACAGCGAATTTGCTGGGAACGCCCATGTCTACGCGCGCTTTCAGCGCGAGGCCGAGTCGGCAGCGGCCGTCTCGCACCCCAATGTCGTCACCATGTTGGATATCGACGTCACCCCGCGTGGCATGCCGTACCTGGTCTGCGAATATTTGGAGGGAGTCGACCTGGCCGACTACCTGAAGCGGGTCAAACGGCTCGACGTAGCGGCCGCACTATCGGTCGCGCGCCAGCTGTGCAGTGGGTTGGGCGCTGCGCATGCGCGCGGCGTCATCCATCGCGACCTGAAACCGCCCAATGTTTTCCTGGTTGGCGACTTCGAAACAGGGCCCCCTGAACGCCTCTACACGAAGGTGTTGGACTTCGGTCTGTCCCGGTTCGAGGCAACTCAGGGTGAAAACAATCTGACCAACACCGGCCTGATCATGGGTACGCCCTCGTACATGGCGCCCGAGCAAGCCGCAGGTAAACGCGTCGACCATCGCGTCGACATCTACGGTGTCGGGACGATTCTCTACAAAGCGCTCACCGGTCGCGCCCCGTTCAACGAAGACTCTCCACAAGCGACCATGTTGGCGGTGATGAATTCGGAGCCGCCACGCCCGCGCTCGCTCGTGCCTACAATCCCTCCCCATCTCGAGCTCATCATCGAGCAAGCCATGGCGAAGGACCCCCGTCAGCGCTATCCCGACATGGCGGCTCTGGAGCACGCCCTCGACGCCCTGTCCCTGCCCGACGCCCGCATCCAATCCGGCGCACCCGCCGCCCTCGAGCGCCCACAGACCAGCCTCCGCCGGGCTCGGCATCCGGTGCATCTCGAGGGGGACGTTCACGCCGCGCGCCCGCGGCTACTGCTGGTCTCACTGTCGGCGGTCCTGCTTGCGATTTGCGGGGCCACGGCGGCCATCAGCGGTATCGAGCTCGCCAGCGGCTACACCTTCGACCGGGTGGAGCTGCGTTTGCTGCTGCTTGCCATCGTGGGCAGCTCGTTGACTCCAGCAATCTTATGGATCCTGCGCGTGCGCCGCAGGATCTGGGACAATAGCTCGCGGGTGCTGCTGTTGCTGGGCAAGCTGCGAGCCGCGGTTTTTGCCGGTATCGCCAGCTACGGCATCTTCCTGCTCGCTTTCAACGTGCTGGACGGCTTCTTGGTGCGCCTGCTCGAACGCCCTGAAGTGAAGCCCATCGGGGTGGCCTGGGCCGGTTGGAACTTGTTGCTGCCCGCCATCGCGCTCACTATCGCCATCGCGGTAGGCTGGCGGCGCCACGTCGTTGCGAAGTGGCCGCCTGGTTGGCGGCAAAGTTTGGCCATCTGGTGCGTCACTGGCCTGGCGCTCGCCGTCGTGAGCTCGCTCATGTATGGCGGCCTGCTCTGGCGTGCCAGCCAGAGCGCAGGCTAGCGGCTCCCTGAGGGCAGCGGCTTGGCTGCGACGTCTTTCAGGCTGAAGGTCGGTTTGCGCTCGGGGTCGCAAGCCGGTGGAGGGCCAAAGCCCGCGGCCTGAAACGTATATTCGAGGGCACCCCGCCCCAGCTTCTCGTCGTTGAGCTCGATGCGCACGACGTGCTCGCCCCCTCGCGCCGGCGTGCAATACGAAAGCAGGTAAAAGCGCTTGGAGTGAGACTCGATCCTCCCGGCGATCCTATCGAAGGCCTCCTTGACCTTGGCGCGGTCAGCGCCCAGTTCGGTCCCGTCGCGCCCGATGTCCGAGAGCTGCGCCTGCTCGAGCTCGGCCTTTTCACCGATGCCGATCGCGAACAGCTCGAAATGTTCGTATGCCTTATCCTCCACGGCGGCCCGCATGGCCTCTCTGCTGACCCGCGCCGCTCGGTCGGCGCCGTCGGAGAAGACGACCAGGGTCCCAAATTTTAGCGGGCGTTGATCCTTGTCGAGGTCGATCTGGAGGCGCTCGAGCCCCTGGATCACGGCCCCGTGGAGGTTGGTGGATGGGTCGCGGGCCTTGTACCCTCTGAGGCCTTCTAGCCCGCCCTCGAGGGCTTGTTCGGTCTGCGTAAAGGGCACGATGGCGTGGATTTTCTCCTCTCCATCAAAGGCATACACAGCAACTTTCTGCGTCTTACCCACGCGCTCGATAAACATCTCGGCGGCATCGACCAAGGGCTCGATCTGCCCGGATTCGGTGATGCTGCCGCTCACGTCGAGCAGTAACAGGGTATACATGACCGCTGCGACTTCCGGATTCTGGATGACCTGCTTGCTTTCAAAGGGCGACACCACGGCATCGTCTTCGTAAATCTTGAACTGGTCGGCGCTGAGCCCCGCCACCGGCTCGTCGCGCTTCTCCGCGGTAAAGAAGACCCACACGTTGTTGGGTTTGCGCTGCTCGGAGTTGACGAGCGTCATCCTCAGGCTGCCCGCACAACCGGTCCCGAAGAGCAGCACGAGCAGGGTGTGAAAGAAGTGAGCCCTCGAGCGCGGATCAAACATGTCGCTCAACTACGGCCACCCGCGCAGAAGGCGTCAGTCGCACCAGGGCGACGCGCCGACACGGGGGCTCTGCCCTCACACTCCGACTGTAACCGACTGAATTAACGATGCTTTGTGACGTCTGCGAGGCACTCTATAGGCGGCAGGGACGGAGCTCGTCCAGCTCATGGCGCTGGGCTGCCGCCGGCCCCGACCTGCAGCGGCTGTAGTGCGAGCCCGGCGTACTGCACTCGCACGGCTGCGGCGCAGCTTCTGGCCAGGCGCTTGAGCGGGGTGTCAATGTAGACGATGGGGGCCGGCAGCTCTTCGCAGTTGAAGCCCTGTTTGAAGAACTTGACGCCGTCGAGGCCCGCGCTCGGATTGAAGTCGAACCAGGAGAACCCTCGCGTACAGGCGTCCTTGATGATTTCATGCTTCAGCAACTTGGCCACGTTCGACGCCAGCTCGTCGTGCAAGGTAGCGCCATGCCAGTAGGCGACATGTTTTTTTGCATACAGACACAGATCGCCACTGACCACGCGGCCGTTGCGCCGCGCCAGCCAAAGCTTGACGTGCGGAGACTCGAGTCGAAAGAAGAGCTCGAACAGCGACCAAGCGTGGCCTCCCGCTGGGTCTTCACCCCAGCGGCGCTGCGAATCCTGATAAATCTCGAAGTAGGCGCGCCAGTCGTCGAGCGTCGAGGCTGGCTCGATGGAAAACTCGGCGCGGGCGGCGGCCTTCTTGATTTGAGACCGGAAGGTGGCCTTGAAACGCCGAAAGACTTCCTCCGGGTTCGACGTGAGCCGAAGTGCATGCGTCTCGTCGCGCTTGCATTGGATGTTACGAGCCATGCCTGCGCGAAACGCGAGCGGCTCATACGGGTTGAGTCTCCAGACCAAACTGTAACGCTGGGATCGCGTGAGCCAGTCCATGAGCAACAGTGCATGTGGCAACTCCAGGTCGTCCGCGCTAAGCCAGCCTCCGTAGGTGCCTTGCGGAGAGCTCGCGTAGCGGCTCAACAACCCTCCTGCCCGGTGCTCGAAGCTGAGGGGCAAGAGCGCACGCTTACCGTCGGAGAACATCACGAGCTGGGGGCTCGGGCGCACCCGTTTACCCGCATAATCGCTCCACAGACGTGCCCATTCTGGCGAATGAAAAAACGTCGAATAACTGCAGTCTCGCCAAGCCTCTTCCCACTCGCCATCGCTGGCGGGCGTCACTCGCAGGATGCGTGGGCCAGCGCCGGGCTCGAGCTCGAGCCGGCGAAAGGTACCTGAACGGCGGCCGAAACCCAGCCGCAGAGGAGTATTGAGAAGAGCTGTTGCAAATTTGTTAGACAAGCAGTCACGACAGTACGGCTCCGTTTACCATAAGCAATGTGCGCCCCTGTCAATCGCAATTTGCACCACACAATATGCGCAGTCGGTGGCGCTCTGATCACTTCGCGTGACTGCCCGAGACCTGTCGGAAACACTGTTGGCGTTTACAAAGTCGCCTCATGTGGCGTGCAAGCCAAGCCCGAGGGGGCATCAGCCATCGCGGGGCACGTCGAAGCCGAGCCCCTCGGGCCAACGGTCCCGCGCCTCGAAGCCAATCAAGCGACGGGCGGGCTCCATGTCGAGCACACGCTCGCCGCCCAGCCCCACCGCATACAGCACTGCAAAATCAATAGCCTGTGCTTCCACCGCTCGCGCAAAGAAATGAGCCACGTCACGCCGGCTCAAGTACATGTCGAACAGCTTGGCCTGCATGAGCCGAAGCGCTTCGGCCGGGTTACGCACCATGAATGCGACGCGCACCTCGATGATGCTCAGGCCATGGCAACGCGCGTACATCGCGCCCATGTGCTCGGCCCAGATCTTGGTCAGCGCATAGTGGTTGAGCGGGCTCTCGTCGCTGACCCTTGCCACGCGCTCGAGGGTGCGCCAACGTCCGACGGTTTGGATGGTGCTGGCGAGCACGACCCGCCGCACCCCGAGCTGACGAGCAGCGTCCAGCACGTGGAACAGCCCCAGCACGTTCGGGCCGACCAAAAGTGGAAAATCAGCATCGTTCGGCTCCGCGGCGAGGTGCACGACGGAATCGACGTCGCGCATCGCCTCGCGAACACCCGCTCTGTCGGTGAGTTCGACCACTCTGAAATCTTCAACCCCTGGTGTTGGAACCCGGTCGAGGCCGCGAACGCGGTGGCCGCGCTCGAGCAGCTCGCGACATACGGGTTGCCCAATCGCCCCCGCAGATCCGGTGACCAGAACGGTTGCCATGCACCCAGCATAACCCGCGCGCAGCCCGGTAAGAAATCGCAATTACTCGGGCGCACGGTGGTACAGTGCTGCCCAGGAGCCGCATGCCCACCACGTCAGTCCTCGATTCATTCCGTCTCGATCGCCGCCGGGCGCTAGTCACCGGCGGCGCCAAAGGCCTCGGCAAGGTCATCGCCAGTGCGCTGGCCGAGGCCGGTGCTGAGGTGGCCATCACGAGCCGCACCCTGCATGATGGCCAGCTTGCCGCTGCCGAGATTGAGCGCGCCACCGGGCGGCGGGCTCTGGCCTTCCAAGCGGACGTGACTCGAGCCGACGAGGTAACGCGGCTGGCCAGCGAGGTGGAGGCAGCCTTTGGCGGAGTCGACATTCTCATCAACAACGCCGGCGTCAACGTGCGCGGGCCGGCCGTCGACCTCTCCGAAGCGGACTGGGACGCGGTCCTGGCCGTCAACTTGAAGGCTCCCTTTCTATGCGCCCGCGCCTTGCTGCCCGGCATGTATCGGCGCGGTTGGGGCCGCGTGATCAACATGGGCTCCATTCTTTCGGTGATCGCTTTGCCGGGTCGGGCCCCGTACGCCTCGGCAAAGGCAGGGCTCTTGAATTTGACGCGAGTGTTGGCGCTCGAGGGGGCAACGCAAGGCGTGACGGTCAACGCGATCTGTCCCGGTCCATTTGCCACCGACATGAACAAACCGCTGCTCGATGACCCGGAAAAGTACAAAGCCTTCGTAGCCAAGATACCCATGGGGCGCTGGGGTGAGCTGCACGAGGTCGCTGGCCCCGTAGTTTTTCTGGCCTCCGAGTCCGCGTCCTACGTCACGGGTAGCGCGCTGTTCGTGGACGGCGGCTGGACCGCCCAATGAGCTGACGTTGCCCGCACACCACAAACCTGGATGAGGCCACGATGGACAAACCACTAGCCCAGCGCACTGCACTCGTGACCGGCTCGGGGCGGGGCCTGGGCCGCGCCATCGCCAACCAATTGGCGAGGCTAGGGGCCAGCGTGGTCGCCCACGACATCTCGAAACACGCTCCGGCCGAGTTTGGTGAGGCGCCCGACTTGGATTTCGTCGCTGACGAGCTGCGCGCCCACGGCGTGCGCAGCGTGGCCCTGACCGCCGATATTGGTGATGAAGCCGCCGTAAAAGCTTTGGTTGATGCGACCCAGTCGGCGCTGGGCCCGATCGACATACTGGTCAACTGCGCGGGGGGTGACATCGCCGCCCGCGGCGGCAAACCCGAGCCCAATGATGCGCTCGGCATTCCTGTCGCAGACATCCGGGCCATTTTCGAACGCAACCTGATCGGGACGATGTTCCTGTGTCGCACTGTCTGCCCCAGCATGGCGCTACGGCGCAGCGGGGCGGTGGTCAACATCGCCTCCGTCGCCGCTCACCTGGGTGTCGCCGAAGGCGTGGCGTACGCCGTTGCAAAGGCGGGCATCGTCCAGTTCACCCGCTGTCTCGCCAAAGATCTCAGGCCGCACGGCGTTCGGGTCAACGCCATCAGCCCGGGGCCCACCATGACCGCCCGGTTCATGGCCACGCGCAAGACAGATCCCAAGCTGACGGACCCAGCCGTTCCGCTCGAGCGTTACGCGCTGCCGGGGGAGATCGCCGACGCGGTAGCTTTCCTCGCCGGAGACGCGGCACGCTTCATCAGCGGCCAGGTGTTGTGTGTGGACGGCGGTCTGTGCCTGTTCCCAGCGTAGCCCTGGAGCGATAGCTGATGGCAAACGAGCACCGATTGAACATGGCCCTGACGGCTTTCGGCCTACCGCATGTGATGGGTTACCTGCCGACAAAAGCGGGGGTGCGCGCGGAGCCCGCGCTGGACGCCGTCGGCCTCATGGATAGCGCGCGTGAGCTCGCCCTCGGGGGCATCGAGATACCATTGGCGTCGGTAGCCGACACGCATTTACGAGCCTGGGCAGAAGCGCTGCAGCAACGTGACCTAGCCATCGTTGCGGATCTACCGGTTTCGCTCGACGCCGACGTCAAAGAAATTCGCGGCTGGCTCTCCGCGGGTGCGGCCCTCGGAGCGAAGGTGATGCGCGCCACCTTGAGCAGCATCCTATGCGGTGATCGGCGCAACTCGAGCGAGGGCTGGGGTCCGCTCCTCGAGCGCCGCGCGGCGCGCTTGCGTGAGGTATTGCCCCACGCCGAAGAGCTCGGCATTTGCCTGGCGCTCGAGAACCATCAGGATGCGACCAGCGCGGACCTGCTGCGGCTGGGCGAAATGGTCGAGCATAGCCCGGCGTACGGAGTGACCCTCGACACCGGCAACCCGCTCGCCGTCGCCGAAGACCCGGTGGCGTTCACACGCCGCGTCGCTGCGCTCGTTCGCCACGTCCATCTGAAAGACTACACGCTGCACTTCGCGCCCGAAGGCTTCCGGTTGGTCCGCTGCGCCGCGGGCGACGGGGTGGTCGATTTTGCAGCGATCCTGGCCATCGTGGCTAGCAACGGCCATGCGCTCTTACCCGGGATCGAGATCGCGGCGCAACAAGCGCGCACCATTCCGCTGCTTGCCCCGGATTGGTGGGCGTGTCATTCCCCCGCACAAGCCAGCCACCTGCTGCCCGTGCTCGACCTGTTGTGGAAAAAGGGGCGGCCGGCGAGTGAGCCGTTTGCCACCGCCTGGGAGCGTGGCGAAGGCTCAGCCCAGGTCCAGGCGGAGGAGTGGCACGTGCTGCGGCGAAGCGTCGCCTACTTTCGCGGTCTCCAGCCGTCTAGCGCACAACTTTGAGCGAGGAGCGCACATGGCCAGGTGGCGTCAACAGGTCCTGATCCTTTACCTCTCGAACTCGTGTCTCGATTCCCGAGTCGTGTCTTGGGCTGTCTACGACGGCACCGGTCGGGAAGCTCACATGCCCGGTGACAGCGACCAACCGCCGTACGAAACCGGCCTCGCCGCCCTGAAAGACGGCTGGCGCTTGCTCCAGCTGTCGCAGCTCTTGCCCGCCAGCGCCGGACAGGAATTTGTCGTCTCATACCAGCGCTACGAATGCGTGTTCGAAAAGCTCGAGGACACCGATGCTCGACAAGTCTAATTTGCTCGATACCCGCCAGATCGCGACCTTCATCGCGCGTGGCGTGCTGCGCTTCGATGGCCTGATGGACGACGCCTTCAATCAGGCGTTCCTCGAAGGCTACGCTGCCGGCCGCACCGAGAGCAACCCCGCCGGCACGCCTCTGTCGCGCTGTTTTCCAGGCGGCGGCCCTGCCCGTGAGCTGCTCGGGATGCCGCGTGTCCTCGGCATCATCCAGAGCCTCGTGGGGCCCGACCCGCGCTTCGACCACCAAGCGTATCACGTGCGCGAAGGCAGCGACGAGCGCTCGCAGCACCTGCATCAGGATGCGACCATCGATCCTCGGCGCCAACACTTCGACATTCAGCTCATGTATTTTCCCCAGGCGGTCACGCCGGAGATGGGCGGCACCCGTTACGTGCCCGGAACCCACTTGCGAATCGTGAGCGAGACATCCGTCGCGCGCTACCAGAACATGCGGGGCCAGGTACACGTGGTGTGTCCCGCGGGCACCGTCATCGTGGTCCACCATGGAATTTGGCACGGCGCCGGCTGCAACCGCTCCGGCAAGCGCCGCGTCATGTACAAGGTGCGCCTCAATCCAGTGGTCCGGCAATGCCGGCTCTGGAACACCGATGATCTCGACGCAAGAGCCCTCACCCCACGCGTGGCCCACAACCCCAAGGACCGCGACGAAACCGACGTTCAGAACATTCTATGCAGCAGTGAGCCGTGGTTCGAAGACGACACACGCCGCATCGAATGGGTCAACCGCATCCAGCTCTGGCGCGTCATGGTCGGCAACCCCACCGCGGACGCACATTACTGGGCGACCCGCTTGGAGAATCAGCCCTAGCGCAGTGGGCGTGTCGGGTTGGTGTTGGGCCTCCGCTAAACGGCGCTGCCCGGCACCTCGGGGCGCGAGGTCAGCGGGCAGCGCGCGTTACGGCTCAGCTCAACGAGGCGCGCCTTGCTCGTACCAGGCTTCGATGGTTTCGAAATCCGCCACGGTAACGCAGCCAGGGCTACCGGGCCCACCATCGCAGCCGATGGGCATGCTGCCTGAATTGAGATCGTTGAGAATTGATGTTTCAAAGGCGACTGAATCCTCGAAAGCTTCGTCCAGATCGTCGCTGCCGATGTTCTGATTCCCAAAACCGGAGTCGACATGGCACGAGGGGCCACATTTGTCATTGAAGATGGGCCACACATCCGTCTCGAAACTGATCCCGGCCGTCTCCGTCTCCTCGGGCGGGTCCGCAGGCGGATCAGTCTCCTCGGGCTCCATCACCATCATTTGGGGCGGACGCGGGGGCGGAGCAGTGGTGCTGCCGGTAGCGGTGTTGGTGCTGGGAGTAGCAGCCGGGGCTGCAGTGCGCGGCGTCCGATTGGATTCCGTGGTCTGAGCCTCGATTGTCCCGGAGCAAGCCGTACCCATCGCCACGCACAATGCCGCTGTGCCCACGGCGCCGAACGCTCGCTGCGCCGTGCGGTATCCCAAATTCATGATCATGTAGCTCCTCGACAGTTGGACGGGGCGTCCGTAGCCTCGAAGGCAGCTCGAAGCCGGGAGCTGGAAGGCTCCGCAAACACCCAGGTTTTAGTTCGCAAACCTACAGTTTTCGCCCGCCGCGGCTCAAGGCAAACCGATGCAATTTATTGTCCGTTGGGCCGACAGGTCATCAGCGAATTGGTGCTAGATCGAGACATGACCGACGCCGCACGGGTGCTCCGCAGCGCGCCTGCAGGAATTTTGTGCCCTCGTCCAAAGGGCAAGAGGCGAGCACATCAACTCGACCCGAGCCACGCGCGTGCTCGGAGGTGTTAGACACTGAGCTTTACCCGCTTGTCCCCGACCACGGCGACCACCTCGAGCTCGCCACCTAGAGCCCGAACACATCGGCGCAGTGTCGACACGAGATGATCGTCGCGTCGCTCCATGGTTGAGATCTGGCCTTGCGTCATGTCGGCGGCGCTCGCCATCTCGACCTGGGTGATACCAAGTTCCCGGCGCAGGTCGGCCAGGCTCATCTCGAGCAGCTCCGCCTCAACCCGCTGCCGTACCCGCTCCCTGGTGGCCGGGTCTCGATTCGAGCGCTTGATGTCCTGCCACTTATGCACTTTCATTCAGGTACTCCTTCCAGATGCGTTCGGCGATCGGGATCATCCGCTCATAGAATCTGCCGTCACCGGTCTTGTCCCCGCCGATCAGCAAGACCGCTTGGCGCGCGGGGTCGAATGCGTAGAAAACACGCAACGGCCTACCCTGAGACTGGACTCGAAGCTCCCGAAGAGCGAACGATGCACCTTTGATGTCGCTGGACCTGGGAAAGCCAAGTCCGACACCGAGTGTCTCCAGCAAATCGACCGCGGTGTCGATATCGAGTGCTGTCGGGTCGTCCAGGTCCCTGTACCAGCTCGCGAACTCGTCTGTGGCGACGATGGAAACCACTGTTGGAGTATGGCGCCCAGTATATATCGCGTCAAGGGGATATTTCTGCTCGCCCGCAGGTGAACGGTAGCCAGACGTACTGATGCTGAATCGGAGGCCGTCGCCGGGCGCCTTGCGCCAAAGATGCGGTATTTATTCTTTGCCCGGGGGATGAAATGAAGTCGTCAGTGCCCCGGACTCGGTTGGTAGCGTTGGCATGTCAGCCGCATCAGCGCATCCGCGTGGACCGAATCGCGTTGGGTGCCGAGCGCGAATCTCAAGCCCTGCTCACCGCAGGCCGTTGAGCATGGAGGCGTCAAGCTCCGCACCACAAACCTGGACACTCGCGCGACATCCGAGATGCTACGTGCCGATCGGACCAGCTTCACCGTCTGCCTTGAACTCCGGTGGAAGGAATCCTCGCGCTCGTCTTGCATGGTACCCACTCGCCGAAGCCCGGGGTCGCGGGCGTCGGGAGGCGGCACCCAGCGGAAATCAGCGAATTTCGTGAGGCAGCGGGATCTCGATGCCGTCGAGAGCCGCGTGGACGGCCTGTCGAATGTAGTCGTGGGGATTGACGCCGGCGAGCTGAGCTGAGTCGAGCAGGCTGTAGAGGAGAGCGGCTACTTGGGTGCCGCGTTCGGAGCGCGACCCGTGATGATTTTTGCGGCCGAGAACGACGCCCCTGATCACGCGCTCGGTAGCGTTGTTGTCGGGGTCGAGCGCCGGATCACTGACAAACCGCAACAGCGTCTGCTTTCTGAGTTGGATGTACCGCAATGCGTTTCGAAGATCGCTCGTTGGGGGTATGGCGAGAGAATCGATCCAGTTGAAGAAAGCGTGAAGCAAAGGCCTGGTCTTGCGCTGCCGCATTCGCAAGACCTCGTCGGGGGGCCGCCCGCGCGCGCGTCTTTCGAGCTCATACAAACGCTGAATGACGCGGAGCGCGCGGCACGCTCGTGGATCAGGTTCGTGCGGCAGTAGCTCGCGACGAGCGTGTGCCCAACAATTGGCGAGCTTCAATTGCGGATTGGCTCGAGCCAGGCTTTCGTACGCGGCATAACCATCGCAAACGATCGTGCCGGAATACGTGCCGAGCAGGGCTTTGGCAGTCTCCGCGCTGCGACTCGGATCGAGCGTGTAGTGGACAGCATCGTCGCAACGACGCGCCCAAACCCACCAGGTTTTGGACTTGCCCTTCTGCTCACTCTTGAGCAACCGCCAGCTGGTTTCGTCGGCGCCGATCACGGGCTGAGCCAGCACGTGTTGAGCCAGCCGCACGCCAGCGGGTTCGAGCAGCCCGTACAGTGCAGAAAGGTAGTCCCACAGCGTCGCTGTCGTCACGTCGAGCCCACGGCGCCGCAGCTCCCGGGCCTGCCGCTCGAGGGGCATGTGATAGCAATACTTCTGCAGCGCGACGTTGATGGCGAAGTTGATGCTGTATCGGGCCTTCGGGAAGAGCTTGCTGGGTCCGGGTGCGGTCTTGATGCAACCGCCGCAACTGCACCGGTACTTCTTGCGAATGTGCTTCTTGATCACCAGCTGCGGCTCGACGAAGTCGATTTCGAGCGCTTCTTCGGACTGACCTTTCCACTCCTCGAGGGCGTTGTGGCAGAGCTCGCAGACCGCATCCTCGGCGTCGAGCTCATGCACCACCTCTTCGATGGGCAAGTTGAGCTGGTCCTTGGGGCCATGACCGGTTTGGGGCACCCGATCTTTATTGCCTGATCCAGATCGCGGGCTGCGCTCACTTTTCTGCCCGAACAGTTGCTTGAGCGCGGCGGCGTACTGCTTCTCGATCTTGTCGAGCCGAAGCACGAGTTGCTCGGCTTCGGCTCCGTCTTTCGACTGCAGCTTGTTGAGAGCATCGGTCAGCTGAGCCTTCAATCGAGTGCTCTCCTGTTGCTGCATCTTCACCAGCGTACGCAGTACCTCGATGTCTTGGATCTGATCGACCGACACGCGTCATTGGCTACCAATTTCGGATCAACGAAACAAGCCCTCTGTATCTGTCGGCGTCATTTTTAGGTCCACTTTACGCATGATGGGTGGGCTGAGCTTCTGTCGGACGGCCGCTGCACCTTCGATGAAGAGCGCCAGCTCACTGAGCGATAGCTGCTTCTGCGACATCTTCCATGGCGCCGGGAAATGACCACTACCCATTCGCTTCGCGAACAGGCAAAGGCCTGTGCCATCGAAATACAAAACCTTGGCTCTCCTGCGATCCTTGCCGACAAACAAGAACAAGTCCCCGTCCATCAGGTCCCGCTTCATCTCACTCTGCACGACCATCGACAGGGTGTTGAAACTGCGCCGCATGTCGCAGGGCTCACCGTACATGAACACCTCGACGCCCCGGGGCAAGCCGATCATGCCACCACCCCCAGCAACCCACGTAGCTGCGCGAGGCTCAAGCCCGACAACTGGACACCGGACGGGAAGGTGAGCCGGAGCTCCTCCGCTTGCCCGCCAGGCGAGCTGCCGGTAATCTCAACCCGGTGGAGCCTGCTCCTTTTGCCGCGTCGGCGCTTGCCCCCGTGGGCGGCAGTCATCCACTTGTGCAGAGATGTCTTGCCCACTCCGATCGCCGTGGCCAGCTCGTCTCGCGGCATCTTCGATTCCGTCGCCAGCGCCACGGCCTCCTGTTGGACCTGCTTCGAAAACCGGACCCGCTTCTCGCCTGCCGCCGTGCGCTCTGCGATTACCCGGTCCTTCAGTCGTTGCTGCTTCGATTTGTTGATCGCCATGCCGGCGTTTATGCCGGCTTCCCTGCTTTCTGGCACGACGGGCTACGGCGAGTGGGTACAGTCGAACGGAATGTCCGCGATCTCGTCGCTGCCAACTTGCCAACCGAAACTGCGAACGGGATCCCCCGTTCGCCATGCGGCCTGGTCTGCCGCGGCCGCTCAAGTCCACTCAGTGGATGCGGACCAGATCTTCCGCTCGCACTTCAGATGCTCCCCGTTTGGGAGGTCACCAAAATAGGGCCAGAGCCTTGCTGCGATAGCACGGTTCCCCGACGTGTTGTCTCCGTCCCGGTCTGTAAGTCGCGGTCGGTCCTGCTAATCTTAAGCGCGGGAAGGAAGTGATGACGGTCAAAGACATGTTCAGGGATCGGATTGACCTGACGATTGTTGGCGTTGTGAGCTTAGGCTGCCAAGCACCAGCCCTTTCTACCCTCGAGGCGACCGACGCTCGCCAGATTGGTCTCCGCCACGCAGTTTTCACCTGTCCCTGGGCGTCATCGGCTTGGCCCCACGGTGGAGCTGGAATCGAAGCCGATCTGCCGAGCGCTCCGCCTAAACAGCTTCTCTGTGTCGGGGGTGAAGCGAAACGCCCGTAAGAAATCTTCTACGTTGTAGGCGGGTACGCGAGCGCGAATCCGCGCCACGAACTTGCGCGCTTCGTCGCGCCGTTTGACTAGCGTTAGGCATTCGGCCGCGATGGCCAAGATGTGCGCATGCGCGTTGGGCCGCCCCGTCGCTTTGACCGCCCAGTCCGCGGCTTCCTCTAGCTCCCCCAGGCGAACGTGCGCGAGCGCGCGACTCGCGAGCATGCCGAATTGGAGCGGGTCGAATGGGCTCAACTGGCGCGAGTAGTCGCTCGCGTCGATCGCCGACCGCGGATCGCCGGCCTGGCTGTGCACGAAACCCAGCGTGTAATAGCCTAGCGCGAAGTTCGGACTCAGCTCGATGCTGCGCTCCAATTCGACGAACGACTCGCTCTCTCTACCGTGGAGCCACAGGGCGCGCCCCATCGCCCAATGCGCGGCGGGGTCGCGATCGTCGGCGCCGAGACTTTGGCTTGCTGTTTCGAGTGCGAGCTCGATCTGTCGCTCGCGGTCCCGGGTCAGATCCAGGAACGCGTTCTGGAAATGCGTGAACGACAGCCCGGCGTGGGCGCGGGCGAATGTCGGATCCAGCTCTAGCGCGTTGCGAAAAAACTGCGCCGCGTGCAGGTTGTCAGGTCCATTGAACTTGTACATGTGCCAAAGCCCGCGGTGATAGGCCTCCCAGGCATCGAGCGAGCTCGGCGGTTTGAGGATCGCGCGATTGCATTCCGCAGATTCGATCTCCTCGGCGATCGCCGCCACGATTCGATTGACGATGGCGTCGAGCACGGCGAACGTGGCGTCGGCGGCTCCGTCGAGCTCGTCGGCCCAGACGATCCGCGCATCCCGTGTCCCGGCTAGCTCTACCACGACGGAGATCCGACCGTCCTGACGTCGTACTGAGCCGCTCGCGACGTATTCCACGTTCAAGATGCGCCCCGCCTCCTGGGCGTCGATCCCGCGTTCGCCCAGCGCGTACACGGTGCCCCGGGCGATCACGAACAGCACGCGCAGCTTGGCCAGGCGTGTGATGATGTCTTCCGTCAGCCCGTCTGCCACCCGGCTCCCCGCCTGTCCCGACGACGTATGGTCGATGAATGGCATGACGGCAATGGACGCGCGCCGTCGCGACCGAACCTCGACCGACGCGCCCGGTTCAACGCTGGCTGACGTCGCCAGCGTGACGATCGCTCGTGCCTGCGCCGGCTCTGCCGTTGCGGCGCGAGCGGCGCGCAACGCTTCTTGTAAGGGCAACCAGTCGAGCCCCTCGTGTTCGAACGAGCGAATCGCGGCGGCCACATGGTCCTCTGCGTCCCGCGCGCGGCCGCACTTCACGAGCGCATCGAGCATCACTTCGTGGGCTCGCTGGTCGAAGGGCGTGAGCTCTAGCCAGGCATCGAGGTATCGAAATGTGTCGTTTGACCCTCGCGGAGCGCGCGCCGTCAGCTCGCTGAGCACGGCGACATGCATGGCTCGATAGTGGTGCCGTTGCGCCGCGAGCCAGCCCGTGAACTCCGGGTTGCCGTCGAGATGCATGCGGTCGAGCAGATCGCCCCCGAAGAGAGCGCACAACTCGTCGAGTCGCTCGCGCGTAGCCTGCGCGAGCCCGGTCTTGACGCCCCGCTCGACCTCGAACGCATCCACGAGGCAATCGGACAAGTCGAGAGCGATCAGATCCTGGCCGCTCGTGACCACGCGACGGCGATCCCCGTCGTCCAGCACGCCGCGCAGCTTACTCAGGCACCAACGCAGCTCGCCTCGCGGATCGTTCGGGACATCCCACAAGAGGTCGCAAAGCCGGGAGCGCGACAGGGAACACGACTTCAACGCCAAGAACGCGAGCAGGGCACGCACCTTGCGCGAGCGTGGCAGCAACACCGGCACGCCATTTCGGCGGATGCTGAGCGGCCCAAGGAGATGCACCCGAAGCGCCGGATGGCTCATCCAGCTCGGCCCGCGCCCATTTCCACGGTTGCTTCCACGGTCTGTACCATGTCAAACGTGCATGCTGGCTCCGGCGGTCTGCAATTGCCATCGCAAACTCTGCCTAGCGTCGAAATGTCAGCCTTTTCACACCTGTAGAGTGGGGCCTCATGCTGTACGACGACATCTCGCAAACGATCGGCCGCACGCCGGTGGTCCGCATTAACCGCCTGGCGCCCGCGCACCTCAAAATGTACGTGAAACTCGAGGCGGCCAATCCCGGAGGCTCGGTGAAGGATCGTCTCGCGCTCGGCATCATCGAGGATGCCGAGCGCCGCGGCCTCCTAAAGCCCGGCCAGACCGTCGTCGAGGCGACCTCGGGGAATACCGGCATCGCGCTTTCGCTGGTCTGCGCGGCGCGCGGGTATCCCTTCATAGCGGTCATGCCCGAATCCTTCTCGGTAGAGCGACGACAGATCATGCGCGCGTACGGTGCGAAGGTGATTCTGACGCCAGCCATGGACCGAGCCACGGGCGCGGTGCGGCTTGCCGCCGACCTCGCTGAGCGGCGTGGCTGGTTTCTCGCGCGCCAGTTCGACAACGAGGCGAACCCGGCTTACCACCGCCAGACGACCGGCCCCGAGATCTTGTCTGACTTCGCTGGTATGCGGCTCGACTACTGGGTGACCGGGTGGGGAACCGGTGGCACGCTGACGGGGGTGGGGCAGCTGCTCAGATGCGCGCGGCCGGAGACCAAGATCGTCGCCTGCGAACCGGCCAGCGCAGCGATGCTCGCTGGCAAGGAATGGAAGCCGCACAAAATTCAGGGCTGGGCACCCGACTTCGTGCCGTCGATGCTCGATCGAGACGTCTATGACGAGGTGATCGCGGTTGCGGATGACCAGGCGATTAAGTGCGCGCGGGATCTGGCGCGATTCGAAGGCATCTTCTGCGGCATTTCGGCCGGCGGCACTTTTGCAGGCGCCCTCGAGATCGCGGCGAAGGCGCCGGAGGGCAGCGTCATCCTCGCGATGCTGCCAGACACGGGCGAGCGTTATCTGTCCACGGCGCTGTTGGAAGGCGTGGAAACCGGATCGGACGCGGTCTAGAGCGGCGGCGGTCTCACTCGGCTCATTTTCCACGCCCCTTACCACGCTTCCTTCCACGTGCGTCGCCCATTCTGTGTCGCGGAGGTAACGACACATGAGCAACGTTCAGTCTCACAATCTCAAAGCCCAGTCCGTCTGGAATTCACCTGGTGCCCGCTACGACGAGATCAGTCGCTCGATTGCCGACGCGATCGAGCACGCGGCCGAGCGCCTGCAGCCCAAGTCCGGCGAGCATATCCTCGACCTGGCCACCGGCACGGGCTGGTGTTCGCGGGTCCTCGCGCAGCGATTCCCGGGCGTCCAGGTGACCGGCGCTGATATCGCGGAGCAGATGCTCGAATACGCCCGGTCGGCGGCGGCGACCCTGAAGCTTTCCATCGATTATCAGCACGCCGATGCGGAGACGCTCCCGTTTCCCGACGGCGCTTTCGACGGTGCGGTCTCGACGTTCGGCGTGATGTTCGCCAGCAAGCCCGAAGCGGCAGCAGCCGAGCTTGCGCGCGTCGTCAGAAGGGGTGGTCGGGTGGTGCTGGCCACCTGGAAGCACGACAGCAACCTGTTCAACATGTTCGGCGTGATGAAGAAGTTCATGGCTGCCCCCCCGCAGCCGGCGCCGCCGTCGCCCTTCGAGTGGGGCAAGTACGAGCGGCTCCAAGAGCGGCTCGGTGCCAACTTCGAGCTAAAGTTCGAGGAGGGGACAAACCGCTTCCGCTACGCATCGGGCGAGCAGGCCTGGACCTTATGGCTGAACCACTACGGCCCCGCCAAGTCGCTCGCTGCAAGTCTCGACGATGCGCGCCGCGAAGAGTTCAAGCGTGACATGATCGCCTGGCACGAGACCTTCAAGAGTGAGCTTGGCTACGACCAGCCACGCCAGTACGTCATCACCTGCGGTATCCGCAGGTAGTCGGTCGCCGCTCGTCGCGATCAGTTGCAGCCCACGTTCCTAGGTGTGGCGCGGCAATCAGCCGCACGACACCTTCAATCAAGAGGAGAAAATCATGCATTATCAGATCTCGAGTGTCCGCTCATTGAAGGCGGCATGGCATTATTCGTTGGTGTTCTCGTTGGGCCTGGTCGGCTCGTTTGCCCACGCAGAGGCGCCTGCTCGAGAGCAGGCAGTGACGTGGACCGCCAGTGATGCGCAGCTCGAGTGGGGACCATGCCCGCCGTTCTTGCCCAAAGGATGCGGCATCGCCGTTCTGCACGGCGACCCTGCAAAAGACAACGTCGACGTATTTTTCAAGGTGCCCGCCAAGTCGACTATCCCGCTGCATTGGCACACTTCGGCTGAGCGCATGGTACTGGTTGCAGGGGAGCTGCATGTCACCTACGATGGTCAGAAGACGGCGATTCTCAAGTCGGGGACGTATGCGTACGGTCCCGCCAAACGAGCGCACAGGGGCTTCTGCGCGAGCGCAGTCCCATGTGTCCTTTTCATTGCCTTCGAATCGCCGTTGGACGCAGTGCCGACCGACAAGACCGGCAAATAGCGATAGGGCCGCCCAGCTCTGCAGCGCCTCCGATATGCCGGCGAGCTCCTCCCAGTCGAAGCGCAGATCGCGCTCTTCTTTTGGGCTGGGGCTCCAGAGTAACGCCGAGCTTTGAGAGGACGCTTAGGATTTCAGCAAATTGCCGTGGCTCGTGACCCTGGCTCGCCCTCACCATGCACCCTGCTGAGCATCGGCAACGGCAGCGAGGACCAGCCGGTGGGTCGCATGCAACGAAACGTGCTGCTTGGACCCACCGAGCGCGACGCTCCACTCCGCTCTCGAGAGCTGGGGGCAAATGGGAATTTGCCGGCACCTTGAGGAACTCGACATCCGCCGTCACGCGGCGGGTGTGGGCACTCCCACGCGCTTCAAGGTAAGAGAGCGCTTGCGTATGATTCGCCGGCTACTGTGCAGGATTAGAGTACCCACTCGCCGCAGCTGCCGTAGCCCGTTGTGTCAGAAGGCAGGGAAGCCGGCATAAACGCCGGCATGGCAATCAATAAATCGAAAGGTGCTGCAGCAGCGTATCCAAGAGGCCGCCAAGCACAGCTTGGTCAACCAGCTCGTCGTCGAACGCGACTACGCTCAGAGCTACGTCCTTTCTCGGCATTTCGGGCCAGGCCCTTCTCCGCAGACGCTAGTGTTCAAGGGGGGCACGGCGCTGAAGAAGATCTACTTCGAGGGCTACCGCTTCTCGGAAGTCCTCGACTTCTCCGCGTGGGCGCGCCAACAGGACAAGCTCTCGAGCTGGCCGTCCGCGCCGCGATGGAGGCCGCACAGGCGGCTGCTCGCGTGTTCGCGCCCATTACGATGACTGTCGAGCGCTACGACGGGCGGGACCCGCATCCCGGCGGCCAGGAGGCGTTCGTGGTGCGCGTTCAGTTCCCGTGGCAGCGCCAACCGATGGTGCCGGTCAAAATCGAGGTGACGCACGACCCCCGTACGCTATCCGCACCATCGATGCGGGTACTGCACGCCTACGACGAAACGCTGGAGGCGACAGTTCGCACCTATTGCCTGGCAGAGGTTTGTGCCGAGAAATTGCGCTCGGTGCGTCAGACGCAAGCGAAGCGAACCGCCCGCGGTTAGTGTGTTTGGTGTGAGACATGGGATACTCGTAAGAAGCTGATAAATGACGCGCAACAGGGCGTCGGGTGTTACTCGGGATTTTGGGGCTGAAGCCCCTCGGCGGGTGCGGCATCGTCCGAGGCTTTTTGAACGCCACGAAGCGCCTGTTCTTGACGAGCCAAAGAGCATCATCGAGGCTTGCTCCGCTGCTCGTCCACGCCGAAAACGAACAGCCCTAAAGCACGTCGCTGCTGAACATGAAGTTGCAGCTGACAATCGCCCTGCCTCTGAATTTCCAGCCGTTGAGGTTGTAGAAAAAGTTCCAAAGCAGGCCTTCAAACCCGGTTTGGATGGATGGCACCGCTATCGCACAGCTGAAGGAGTAGGAGCGATGGCGAAATATAAGCCGTACGATCTCACCCAGGCGAAGATGATTCCGCTCGCGACCGGCTCCTTTCACCTGTAGCTCTGCATCCGACGCCCTTTCAGCTGGAACGTACCTACGACCTGGCAAATGCGAGCCGGTCGTTCCATAATGACCATGCGGACCCAGGTGTGTACTACGTCCGTTGAGCGGAGACACGACGTTGGACGGAACTGCGCTGAAGCAACTCCTTGCTGAGTTCAGGAGCGAGGACCCCAGTTTGTTGCGTCACGCTGCACAGTCGCTCCGAGCGTTGCGACTGAGCGGCGGCGAAGCTCTCACGCTGCTCGACGTCACGCTCGAGGAGCCAGACCTCGCCGCACACTTTCGAGCTATCGGTGCAATTGCGCAAATTCAAGATGTAGCGGCTACGGCGCTGGCTGCTCACTTCAGCGACGGCGGCACTCATTCAACTCCCCACAGGAGCCCCTGGTGGATGTCGCTGTTTGCTCCCTTCGTTCGTGCCAGTGAAGCCGGTGAGACCCAGTTGCGTGCCGCTCAGAATAGCGTTCGGCGGCTGAAAGCGGCCTTGCAGGGAGATCGTGAGGATCAACGTTTCCTTGCGGTAGACATCTTGGTTTGTATGAAAGCTCAGGGTGTTTCCATTCTTTGTGGCTTGCTCCAGCACGAAAACGTTGTGGTCCGTCGCACTGTTGTCTTGGGGTTGTGCCGCCTTGCAACTGAAGCAAGCGGTGCAGTGGAAGCTCTGGCGGCGGCCCTGGAGGATCCGGACGCCGACGTCCGAAGCGGTGCGGCCGCGGCGCTCAAGCAATTAGGCGTTGGAGCTCGCCCCGCTAGTTCCCAGCTACTACGCGCCGCTCTGGCAGACCAGGACTGGACGGTGCGTGGGTTAGCCGCAGCGGCTCTCGCAAGCTTTGGCAGAGAAGGCGTTCCCGGCTTGGCGGAGGCTCTGATGGACCGTAGCCCATTTAGGTCCACGAATGCCGCCGAAGCGTTAGCAGGGATTGGGCCAGACGCGAGCGGGGCACTGTCCGCACTCATCGGCGCGCTTGAACACTCAGAGGCAAGCACTCGAGCAGCGGTTGCGAATGCACTGGGCCGAGTGGCGCCCGATTCACAGCGCGCCGTCGCCGCGCTGGCGAAGGCACTTGGCGATTCGGATGACAATGTTGCCGGTTATGCGGCTGGTTCATTGGCGCGTATGCATCATGCGGAAGCCGCGAGCCCAGCACTGGTTCAGTCGTTAGCTCGAGAGTCACTCGACGGGCGAACCGCGCATGCGTTCGAATGCATAGGTAGGCCTGCGGTTCCCGTTTTGGCCCAAGCGCTACAGAATGCCGACTCTAGGATTCGTTCGAACGCCGCGTTTATCTTGGGGAGAATGGGAATGGAGGCCGAGCAGGCAATTCCTGCTTTGATTGCGGCGCTGCGCGGCGACGATAAACTCTCTGCCGCGGCAGCGGCAGCGCTCGGGCGCATCGGTATTGCGGCCATATTCCCACTATTGAGGGCTTTGAAGGAGCCGGATCGTGTGATGAGACGGTGCGCGGCTACGGCGCTGGGCTATTTCACCTGGGGCAGCTCGCGCCGGTCATTGAGTGCGGCGGCCGAGCCTGCTGCAACGACCGGGCAGACAATCGGCGAGGTACCAGAAGTTCTAGCCGCTCTGCGTTCAGCCCTTGGCGATCCGGATCACAGCGTTCGCACCGCGGCGGCCAAGGCATTGGAATGCGTGAGCGCAATTCCGGTGCCGGTCGACTCCGGTCGTGTGGGTGAGCCCGTCGGGGAGGCAGGCAGGGGACGCGGGGAGCCAGGCAGAGTCCCCTCCGCGCTCATCAGGGGCTTCCGGGCTGATATCCCATACGGCGGCATAGCGGCGCTTCATGAGGCTGGCGACGGAGCGGTCCCCGCGCTGGTCGCGGCGATGGGCGACAGCGATGCACGTATACGGTACTGGGCTGTTGCGGCCATCAAAGCGCTTGGCGAGAAGGCCAGGGACACCCTCCCGGCGTTATTGGTTGCGCTGCGCGATGACTCCGCCGCAGTGCGCCGGGGTGCAGCGTCCGCATTGGGCTCGCTCCCCTTCGCAGCGGAGAGCACGGTTCCACGGCTGGTTGAGGCGTTGGAGGACACGGACACGGGGGTCCGGCAGAATGCCGTCGAGGCTCTCGCCAGTTTTGGTCCGGCAGCGAGTGGCGCAGTTCCGCGACTCATAGCGGCCCTCGGTGATTCGGCGAGGGAGATCTCCGGGGCAGCGGTGTCGGCGCTGTCGCAAATCGGGGACGCCTCGGTGCCCGCGCTCAGGGCCGCACTCCGGGACGAGCGCGCCATCGTGCGTAGACGAGCATTCGACGCATTGCGGTTCATGCCTGAAGCATCGGAGCAGGTCGTACTGGCTCTGGTAGAGGCCCTGGAGGACGCGGACCTTCGAATGGAAGCGGGCGTTGCGTTGCGTTGGTTAGAGCCGAAGGCTCGGGAAGTGATTCCAAGTCGTTGGCAGGACTTCGTTTCTAAAGCGTTCATCGACTCTGGCAGCGGTTGCTGAAATTGTCCGCTCGAGACTCGGCCTTCGCGTAGACCTTAGCCTAACTTCACCCCTCTATCAGAACGTCTGCTCCCCAGCGGATCGCGGACCAGGTCAAAGCGGCTAACATCGAACCGGCAGATCGTGCAGCACTAGTTGCGAAACTCAACCCTTCCCTGAGACGTACCCACTCACCGTACCCCGTGGGCACGGCCGCCGTACCAGAGAATTCATGAACGTGGTGGCCGGTAGGTATCCGGGTGCCCTTTGGCCGGAGGACCAATTGCCGCGGGGCCCCTTCGGGGTCGGAATTTCAACCTGCAAGGCGTTTCCTGCGAAGGACGCGGCGGCCGCAGCTGCTTCACGATCCGGGTGACGCGGCGCTGCCGGCGAGCACACCGCCGTCTATGGAGAGCTCGATACCCGTCGTATAGGCGGACTCGTCGGACGCCAGAAACAACACGGCGCTGGCCACCTCTTCCGCCGTGCCAAAACGTTTGAGGGGCGTGTCCTTGACGAACGCGGCGATGCGCTCCTCACGCCCGGGCCCGCTGCCGAGCAGGGGCTCCCACATCGGTGTCATGATGGCGGCCGGATGCACGGAGTTGCAGCGAATCGGGTAACCCTTGCTCGCGCAGTAGAGGGCGACGCTCTTTGAATGATTGCGGATCGCTGCCTTGCTCGACGCATATGCCACGGCGAACGGGATCCCCACGATGCCCGAGCGCGACGAGATGTTGACGATCGACCCACCCCGCTGCCGCATCGCGCGGATGCCGTGCTGGCAACCGAGGAAGACGCCGTCGAGGTTGACCTCGTGCACGGCGCGCCAGTCGCGGAGCGAGCACGTCTCAGGATCTTGCGTGCCAAAGCCCGGGCCAAAACCGATGATGCCGGCGTTGTTCACCAGAATGTCGAGCCCGCCGAAACGTTCACCCACTTCCGCGATGACGGCGGTCCAGCGTTGCTCGTCCCGCACGTCGAGCTCGGCGAAAAATGCTGACGCACCCAGCTCCTCGGCAACCGCCTGACCGCGCTCGACGTCCACGTCCGTGACGGCCACACTTGCCCCCTCGCGCGCGAGCAGAATTGCGGTGGCGCGGCCAATCCCCGACGCCGCCCCCGTCACTAGGGCAGACTTGCCAAGCACTCTTGCCATGAGCCTCTCTTTGCCAGCCTAGCGGGGCTAAGACCAACAGATATTTTGCCTGCCTTCTACAATCGGGCCGGCGTGCTCGGCGTGCTGTTCGGATCTTCGGCCCCGGGTTGTTGCGCCTGGCCGTGGCTCTCCAAAACCTGTTTCTGCTCTGAGCACCGCAGAGCCGAGCAAGAAGCCTTCACCACTCCGCGACAAACGTCCGAAGCTCCAAAAGCGTGGCGCCATCAATGACCGGAATCCGCCTTGGCTGCAGATCGACTCCTGCATGGTCTGGAGGTTATGTAACTTTTTGCGACTTCAGACTGTCCGGAAAGCTTTGGAAATCCTCCCCGCCCGCGAACGCATTCTCGACGCTGCCGAGCGGCTGATCCTGCGCGGACGTGCGGGAAACCGTCGGTGGACACGGTGCTCGCCGAGGCCTCGATCAGCAAGGGTGGCTTCTTCCACCACTTCGCGACTAAGGAAGACCTGCTGATGGCGATCATGCAGAGGCTGGAGAGGGCGCTGAGCGCTCACGTGGCAGCGCTGGTCGCGGCCGAGCCGGACCGACGGGCTGCTCACGCGCGCGCGCAGATCGACCTCTCCCTCGGGCCGGCCAGGGCTGGCACGAAGCGGGTGCGCGCGCTGGTGGGCGCGCTGATCGAGGCGGCGCGAACGACTCCGCGGATCGAGGGTCGGGCGCGCAGGGAGGCGAGGCGCTCCATCGAGCACTCCGTCGCCGAGGGAGTTCCGGTGGGAAGAGCGCTCGCCATTCACTTCGCGCTGGACGGCGTCTGGCTGGCCGAATCGCTGGGCACGTTGCGGCGAGCGCGAGGCGCTGCGTCGGGTGCTGCTGTCGTTGTCTGCCGCTAAGGGCGACCGTCGGTGACGCTCGAGCTCAACGTGTTGGTGGCCCGCGCCGTCCTGGGGCTCGTCCAGATCCTGCTGCAGGCGCACTCGGCGAGTTGGCAGCGAGGCTACGCCTGGGCCGCCAGTCCCCGCGATGAGGTGCGCCCCCCGTTGACGGGCGTGGCGGGCCGCCTGGAGCGCGCCTTGAGGAACTACCTCGAGACGTTCCCCCTCTTCGCGGTGGCGGTTCTCGTCGCGCACCTGGCCGAGCGCCACACCTGGATGACAAGGTGGGGGGCGGTCGCGTACCTGGCAGGTCGGGTCGCCTTCGTGCCTCTCCTGGTGTGGGGGGTTCCCCTGGTTCGATCGATGGCGTGGAACGGCGCGACGATCGGAATCATGGCGCTGCTGCTCGCCTCCGTCCTGCCCTGAGGAGCGACCGGGCGACTCACCGCGCGGGGGAAGGGCGAGTGAATGTCGCCGGCGCTTCGTATGGGCGCAAACGAACGCCTGCATGTCACTCGCGACGGGCAACGATGCCCCGCTGAAAAGGCAGAAACGAAGGTGCGCAGCACCAGCCAGACCACGGAGATGACGGAGACGGTGAGCCAGGGCCAGAGCCGATACGGAACGCCGGAGCCGCAGATCGAGGTGCGCCTCCCGAAGGGCAAAGCCACCGCCTGGTCAGCGCTGCGCTCCACGAGCTCGCCGCCCAGGTCGAGATGGCCACGCCCGAGCGCAAGCGCTGGACCGTCCAGACCGAGTCTTTCTACGACGCCCGCGGCCGCGTGTACCTTGAGCTCTCGGACACGACCTCCACCGAAGCCGACCGCGCGCTGGCGCTGCCCAAGACGCTGGTGGGGTGAAGGACCGGGCAGATGCTCAGGGCAGCTACCCGAGGTGGTAGCGAAGCTGAGTGAGCCCTGTCGGCCAAGACCGTGCCTCGTCGAGTGTCAGCCGCTGCTCCGGCCCGTCCTTGGCAAACAGCCGAATGCCCGCGCCCAACACGACGGGAACCACCGAGAGGGTCAGATCATCGATGACCTTCGCAGCCAGGAACTGCTGAATCACCGTGCCGCCATCTACGTAAACGTGTCGCGTGCCGTCGCGTCCGAGCTGCTCGACGAGGGCCTCTGGGCCGCCCCCGAAGAATTCCTCGCCGTGGCGCGAGGTGGGCGGTCGGTGCGTGAGAACGATGCATCGCTTGCCTGAATACGGCCAAGGCTCGAATCCGAGTGCCAGGTCGTAGGTGTTTCGTCCTACGACAAGGGCGTCGACCGAGTCGAAGAACTTCTTGTATCCGTAGTCTTCGCCTTCTTGCTGCACGGTCGCGAGCCAGTCGATGGCCCCGTCCGATCGCGCGATGTAACCGTCGACGCTGACGGCGATGAAAACTGAACAGCGCGGGCGATGAGGAGAAGGTTCGAGGGCCATGGTGCGCGAGTATCCAGGTTCCCAATCGCCGAAGGCAACAGTGACCGGAGTGCTGTCTCATCGGGCTGGACCGCCCGTAGACCTGATCGAAATGTGCCTGAATGGACGACACCATCGCTGTCTACTCGCCGAGAAACTTTCCTTCACCGACCTCTACTAGCGTCTTTTGATGACGAAAATCGGACGCCTGATCGAGAAAGTACGCGAGCGCGGCGCTCAGAGCTGAGGCACGAGCCTTCAACATTCTACCTCGAAATCGCATTGACCATTGGCTCGCAACGGCGGTTCAAGCGACGGTCCACTGGATCAGTCGCGTCGAAAATGGGGAAGAGACCCTGAGTGAAACTGACTAATGCACTCGGAGTCCGCGTCATCGCTTTATTTGCAATCCCGAAGACCAGCCCTCGAAAGATTGGCCCGGGTCGTCCCAGGAAGCGCCAAATGCGCACGGGCTAGGGCTTCGAAGCGGCCCAGGCCCTGAGCGCCGCCGCCTGGTACCTAACAGCTCTACCGAGCTGGGCAAACGGAGGTCCCTCTCCTCGCGCGCGCCATGTCTCGAGGCACTTCGGCGATACGCCGAGCAGAGCCGCAGCGGCCTTCGTGTTCAGATACTCCGCAGCCGGGGATGGTAGCGGCGGTTCGGCAGGCGCTGAAAGGGCCAGCACGCGCGGCGGCGATCGCGGGTTGGCAACCGCTGCCCGCAGCGTGAGCAAATCACTCAAGCGGATCTGGACAATGGGATCTGTAGAATCGGACATAGCAAGCAAACTCCGCCATTATCTAACGCGTATTCATTGCATCCTGAGCAGGGGGCACATGCACCGAGAAGGGCGCGATCGTCGTAACGGCATCACAAAATTGAACGCATCTTCCAACTCATGCGCATTCCCTGCCCTACTGCAACTTGTCCTGAGCCATGTCATGCCGTCGGCATGCTGAGCCGAGTGCACGCCTGTGAGAGTTCTCGACCTAGTCTTCGAAGACGTTGCGTGGAAAATGCTCAAAGCGGCGCCGCAGCGGCGTTCGCGCCCGCGGGAGTCCCGGCCCAACAAACTCCGGACCATGCAACTTTGGCCCGAGCGAACAGATTCGCGGACGCCGTGTCCTGATTCGGTCGGCCGAAACGCTCTATTGAGCCCGACGCTCTCCATCGCGGACACCGTTGGCATCATTGTCCGCTGACTCGCGTGCTAAACCCTTCACTTTCCTACTGCCCACTCTCCTGCACCAAGGAGGCTAGGTCAACGTATTGGCGCGCACGCCCTAAGAAGGCGCGAACCCGCCAGCACCCTTTACCCCCCTAGCGCGTAGCGTAGGGGTTGGGGGGGACACGAGGGTTCTCAACGCGGCGCGATGGCTTGCAGCCTAGCCCTGCCCACGCCGAATTACGCCGGATCAAGGCATCGACATGTAAAGACGAATGCCCGATCTAACGCGCGTTCAAGAAGACCCGCCCCTCAAGGGCCTCCGCGCACGCTCGGCCGCCTGACCCGGTTCCCAAGACTGTTCTTGCCGATGGTTTAGGCGGTTCCCGTGTTCACAAACCGCTGTTTTTCTAGTGGGTCGACAGGGACTTGAACCCTGGACCTACGGATTAAAAGTCCGCAGCTCTACCGACTGAGCTATCGACCCGGTGGCCGCGAAGACTACTTGAAGCGGTCCACCGAGACAACAGCCTTCGCGTTCGTCACTCCGCTCCAAGGCCGCTGGCCGCCCCCCTGCCCTCTACTGCGGCTCGAGCTCGGCCAGCTCCGCCGACAAGCGCCCGCTCAACGCCTCTTCTCGCTGCCTGCCGGCCGCGGCGCCTACGCAGAAGATGGCGAAGCTCACATATTCGTACAGCATCCGACGCAGCGTTGCTTCCACAGAGTCCGGCGCGGCAGAATCCGGCGCGAGCCACTGCAAGTTCGCCACCAGGCGCTTGGGGTCTAGCGCCCCGTCCACACCTGGGCCTGCCATCGCAAACAACACTCCGTATGCTCCCGAGCCTGCGCTCGCGAACGAAGCCAACCCCTTGCGCAGCTCCCTACCCTTGCCCGCCGTGTCCGCCTCAGCATGGACCGCCTTGAGCAAGCGGTTTCCTAAATCGATGAGTGCGTCCGGCCCCCCCGGGCGCCGCGGTGACTGGATCAGCACATGTCCCGAGCGCTCGAGCCCGTACACGTCCTTGGTGATCGCGAACTCGCCTCGCCCCGTCACCCTACCGAGCTCCTTGATTGATCGCGAGCCGTCGATGACGCGGTAAGTGGGCTCGTATTCCGGCAACGGAGGTGTAGGCGCGTTCGCACGCACCGGCACGTACTCGGCGGACGGCACCTTCTCGCGAAAATACCGAATTTCGTCCATGCGCGTGACGCCATCCATCACCAGCGCTTGCGCCGAGATGAGCTGATGTGACACGAGCATCGATGCATCGAAACCCTCGACGAAGCAGAACGTGCCACTGGCCTGAGCAAAAGCAGCAAACGCGATCTCCTCGATTTGATGGCGCAGACAGCGAAACACGTCGCGCTGGCTGATGACCCCGAGCTCGAGCGCGACCGCGCCGAAGCGCGCGCCACGCTTCGTGTGAGCCGCCACGCGGGCCAGGTCCTCCTCGGAGAGCCCGCCATAGCGATACATTATTGCACCCAAACGTTCCTGGTCGACGCTGGTTTGTGCGCCGAGCACGTTGCCCTTGTCGAAGAACAAGGTGCGCGTCAGCGCGCGCTCAGTCAGACCAGACGGCCGCGCCAACACACCTGGGACAGCATCACAAAGATGTCGCACACGGCACCGGGAGCGCTGATTTCCCCCGCCAGGCGAATGGGCCCCACTCCGTCAGGCTCGACCCCACGCATCAGAATCACGCCGGGGGGGGTCGGCAGCACGCGATAAATGCCCTCTCGCGCGCTCAGGTCTTGGGTGGACTGGGGTTCCAGTGGCTCGATGGTCCCCGTCGTATGGACCTGCGCCAGATCCCCGCCCTCGCTACTCGCCATGATCAAAGACTAGCGCAACTCGGCCACACAACCCGGAAAAACGCGCTCCAGACCCCCCAACACCTTGTCCTGCAGATCCACCCGGCGGCCCTCGAGAGCCATCACGACCCGCGCTCCGTCGGGCAGCTCGATGACGATGTCCACCGGGCAGGCACCGGGCATGGCCGTCAGGAGGTGGTTGAGCGCCTGCAGCCTCGGACGCTGCATTTCGTGCGATTTGAGCGGGATGGAGATGCCTGTCGTCGCCTTCTTGATGGCCTCGAGCAAGGGCACGACCTCATCCACGAGCAGAGTGGCCTCCTTCTCGTCGCTCGCGTCGTCGGTGATGGGAAAGCTGATCTTCCCGGACACGAACACCGGTTCCCCGCTGGTCAAGAGCGGCGCATACATATCCACACGCTCGCCGCGCACCTTGGCGCGGACGCGCCCGCGCATGTCCTCGAGCTCGAAGAAGGCCGCTTTGCTGCCGCCCGCGTTATTGCGACCCCCGTTGCCATTGGGGCGAAAGCGCTTCTCCTCGTAGCCTTCGACCATGCCCGCCACGCTGACTGCCGCCCACGGCTCCTGATTGTCGAGCTCGGTGGTGGGGATGGCCCCGATGCGCGCGGGTTTGTTCCCGTAGCGGTCGAGCGGGTGACCCGAGACATAGCAGCCGAGCGCCTGTTTCTCTCGGCGCAACAGCTCGGCGCGATCCCACGACTCCGCGTGTGGGTAGTCGTGCACCGATGCCCCATCCGAGCCGGCGGCGTCGCCGCCATTACCAAACAAGCCGAACAGGCTGGTTTGACCTGAAGCGCGATCCCGACTGGCGCTCCGCCCCCGCTCGAGCGCGGGGTCGACCGCGCCGAGAGCCCGAGCCCGATCCACACCCATGCGCGCGAGGGAGACGTCGCACGCCCCGCACTGCACGAGCGCCTCGAGCACGCCTTTGTTGACGCGCTTGGGATCGACGCGAGAGGCGAAATCAAACAAATCCAAGAATTCCCCATCGCGATCCCGGGCTTCGAGCACCGCCTCGAGCGCGCTCGAGCCGAGGCCGCGCACCGCGCCCAGGCCGAAGCGGATCTGGGGGCCGTAGCGATCGCGCAAGCGCCCCGGGCCGCGGGGGGGGCCTTTGCCGTCCTGCGAGCGGTAGACGACGGTGAAGTCGAGCTGGCTCATGTTGATGTCGGGAGGCAGCACGCTCACTCCCCACGCACGCGCCTCGGCGATCATGCGCACCACTTTTTCGATCTTATCCTTATCGGCGGTGAGCATGGCCGCGAAGAACTCGACCGGGTAGTGCGCCTTGAGGTACGCGGTCTGATACGTGATGAGGGCGTAGGCCGCCGAATGGCTCTTGTTGAAGCCGTACGAGGCAAAACCCTCGATCTCCTGAAAGATGCTGAGCGCCTGCTCTTCGCTGACCCCTTTTTCTCGTGCGCCCATCACGAAGATGGCCCGCTGCTCGGTCATCTCCTCCACTTTTTTCTTACCCATCACGCGGCGCAGCACGTCGGCGCCCCCCAAAGTGTAGCCCGCCAGCAGCTGCGCCATCTGCATGACCTGCTCCTGGTACACAGGCACGCCATAGGTTGGCTCGAGCACTGCGTCGATCAGCGGGTGCAGCTTGCGGATGGCCTTGCGCTTGTGTTTGCCGCCGATGAAGTCGTCGATCATGCCGGTTCCGAGAGGGCCCGGGCGGTACAGGGCCACCGCGGCAATGATGTCTTCAAAACAGTCGGGCTTGAGGCCGCGGAGCAGTTGCTGCATGCCGCTCGACTCGAGCTGAAATACGCCGGTGGTATCGCCGCTGCTGATGAGTTGATACGTGGAGCGATCATCCATCGGGATGCTGGCGAAATCGAGCGGACTATTTTGGCGATCGGGTCGGCCGTTGACCAGGCGGCGCGCGACGTCGATGACGGTCAGCGTCTTCAGACCGAGGAAGTCAAACTTGGTCAGGCCGGCGAGCTCGACATCGTCCTTGTCGTACTGAGTGACCAGCGTGCCCTCACCGACGAAGCAGGGCACGTGAGAGTAGAGTGGGCCATCGCTGATGACGAGGCCCGCCGCGTGCATGCCCGCGTGCCGGGTCAGGCCTTCGAGCTTTTGCCCTTGTACGAGGAGCTCGTGAATCGCCGGGTCTTCGTCGTAGAGTTTCTTGAACTTGGGCTCGACCTCGAGCGCCTCCGCGATGGTGCAGGTCTTGCCCTGACCTTTGTCCGGGATCAGGCTAGCCAGGCGCTGAGAGTCGGTCGGCGCCATGCCCATGGTGCGCGCCACGTCTTTGATCACGCTGCGCGCCTTCAGGTTTTGGAAGGTGGCGATCTGCCCGACGCTCTCGCGGCCGTATTTTTCAGCGACGTACTGGATCACCTCGTCCCGGCGCGACATGCAGAAGTCGATGTCGAAATCGGGCATGCTGACGCGCTCGGGGTTCAAGAAGCGCTCGAACAGCAAATTGAAGGGTAAGGGGTCGATCTCGGTAATACCGAGCGAGTACGCGACCAGCGAGCCCGCGCCCGAGCCGCGGCCGGGGCCCACCGGGATGCCGCGCTCCTTGGCTTCACGCACGAAGTCCCACACGATCAGGAAGTACCCGGCGTAGTCCATGCCGCCGATCACGCCGACTTCGAGGTCGAGCCGCTGCTGGTACACGTCACGGTCGTAACGGACCCCCGTGCGGTCAAACTGGGCAAACCGGGACAGCAGCCCCGCCTGAGCGACCTGCCGGAAATATTCCGCCGGCTCGAGCCCTTCGGGCACCGGAAAATTGGGCAGAGTGGCTTGCCCGAGCTTGAGCTGCAGGCCCGAGCACATCTCCGCCACGCGCAGCGTGTTCAGGAGGGCTGCAGGCAAGTCTCGAAATACCTCGGCCATCTCCGCCGGGCTCTTCAGGTACATCTCGAAGCTGCCGTGGTGCTCCTCCCGCGCCTCCTTGTATTGCCAGCCGCGCCGCACGCACTCGAGGTAAAACTGGGCTTCACCATCGTCGGGCCGCATGAACTCGACGTTGTTGGTGGCCACCAGGGGCAGATCGAGCGAACGGGCCGCATCCACCAAGATCGAATTGACCACCGGTTGTTCAATCAGACCGTGATCCTGAAGCTCGACGAAGAAATGGCCTGGTTCGAATATTTCTTTCAGCCGACCGAGGAGTGGGATGGCCTCTCCGGGGCCCTGCTCCATCACGCGCTGAGGCACCACCCCATTCAGGCAACCGCTGAGAGCCACGAGGCCGCGCGAGTGCTGGGCGAGGGTGTCGAGCGTGATGCTGGGCGCGCTCTGTGAAGCGGAGTGCATGTAGCCCGCCGAGACCAGATGGATCAGGTTCTTGTAGCCCTCGAGGTTGGTCGCCAATAAGCCCAGGTGGTCGACCTTGGCGGAGTCGCGCTCGCGGGCGATGTTGAGCTCGCTCCCGAGGATGCCCTGGATACCCTGAGCCTTGCACAGCTTGTAGTGGCGAATGGCCCCAAACATGTTCTGGTGGTCCGTCACGGCCACCGCACGCATGCCGAGCTCCTTGACCCGAGGGGCCAGCTCACCCAGCTTCACCGTGCTGACGAGGAAGGAGTACTGGGTGTGGACGTGTAGATGGGCGAACTCGGCCACCATGGTCATTCTGAGTACACTAACCGGGGGGGGGCGTCACCGGCGGGCTGCCGTACCTTCTGAGCTTGCGCTCGGGCGATGAGTCGAATACCGGATGAGCGATGGAAGAAATGGCTTTGCTCGACCGTAAGCTAGGGGAGAGCTGGAGGAGGATGTCCGTGTCGAATTCGACCAATATCGCGAAATGGTTCGGTGCCCTGGCGTTGTGTGGGCTGATGCCCGCCTGTAGTTTCCAGGCCAGTGTCGGCGCCGGCGGCGGAGCCAAATCGACGCCCGACAAGCCGGCTTCAGCGGTGCCGAAGGTCGATCCGGCCGCAACTGATCCGGCCGTTCCGGCCGAAGTGCCCAAGGCGAATGTCACCGTCAATGGTGCCAAGCTCGAAGTGGCCGGTGGCATTTTTTTTCAACCCGAATCGGCGCTGTTGCAGCCCGGTGCCGGTAACGAGGCCGTGTTGAACGAGATCAAGACGTACCTCGGCCAGAACACGCGCGTCACACGCCTGCGCATCGAGGGCCATACTCACAACCAGCGGTCCACGGAGCAGAGCTTGGCCCTGTCGGGCCAGCGCGCGCAGGCGGTCAAGCAGTGGCTGCGCGAAAACGGCATCCACGAAGGCCGGCTCCTGGCCGTCGGGTTTGGCGACACACAGCCCATCGCGAGCAACGCTGACGTGGCCGGGCAGGCGCAAAACGAGCGCATCGCGTTTCGCATTGCCGAGCTGGACGGGAAGCCTTATTTGGGCCCTGACCCTCTGGCCGGCGGCACCGAGTTCCCCTAACAAATACGGTCCGCGCCCGGTATTTCCCTGCTATGTCCGGGCGCGATGGCACGATGGTTTAGTGGGCTGCTGACGCTGGCTGCGCGCGTCAGGCCCGGCATGTTGGCGTTTGTCGTCGGTTCAGGCAGTCTCCTCGGCAGCGCCGGGTGTGAAGCAACACCCGAGCTGAGCGAGTGGACGCTCGCTGACCACGACCATCAAGTCGAAGTAAAGAGGCGCCGCGCCACTGGCGTTCCGAAAACCCATGCCGCGCCCTCTCAACGCAATCAGTTGATTGACGTGACCTGGATGAAGCAGTGCGCCAACTGCCATGGCAAGCGCGGTCGAGGTGACGGTCCAGAGTCCACCATGGTGAAAGCGCGTGACCTGACCAGCGCCGAGTGGCAAGCCAGCGTGACCGACGAGGGCATGGCCCTGGTGATCCGCAAAGGGCGCGAGAAGATGCCGGCATTCAATCTGCCGGACAGCATGATTCAAGGCCTGATCGGGCACATTCGGGAGATGGCAGCCAAGCCCAGAGGGCCACGCGATGAAGATGAAGGCGGGCCAGACGAGGCCACCACCGCACCTGCGAGCTCGAACGGTGCGCCCGCCCAGAATGATCCCCCCGCCAACGCAGCACCGGCTCAGACCGCGCCACCCGCTAGTGGCGCCACGCCGGGGCGCTGAGCCACGGTGTCGCCATCGACGGGCGCGGATCCTGCGGGCGAATCCACGAACCTAGCAGAGTCCCAAGGCGCTGGGCGCCGCTCGCCTTACATCCGGCTACTGTTGGCTGCAGCCCTCGCGCTCGCATTCTGGTTGCTCTTGCCCCAGCTGCCGCAGGATCAGACCGTCATATTTTCCCTGGGTCCCGAGGCACGGCGTGTGGCGCAGCTCGAGGTGCAATGGGAGGGCCTCGACAGCGATCATGAAGGCCACTTGACCTTGAACTTCCCCGTGCCCACGCCGGAGCGAGTGGTGCGACAATTTCGCCTGACGGACGGTAGATACTCCTTTCGAATCACCGCACTTGCCCGGGATGCAGCAAGTCGGCGGACAGAGCTCATGAGGCAGGTTACGCTTGATGGCAGTACCTTGCTTCTACACGTCGAAGACCTGACCCATTGAGCGCACCTGTCCCTACAGACGCCTCGACGCGGGCGCTTTCCAGCGCGCGACCGAGCAACTGCCACACCCTGCTGGTGGTCACCGGCCAGGCACGTGGGCACCGGACCACGGTCAGTGGCCTGCTGCGCATCGGCAAGGCGGCGGACAATGACCTGGTGCTGCCCGATGCGTCCGTCTCGCGTTACCATTGCGAGCTCGAGCTCGGCGCGCAGGGCCTCGTGGTACGGGACCTCGGTTCGACCAACCATACTCGCATCGGCAGCTCAAAGATTCAAACCGCCACGCTCGAGCCCGGCGCCACGCTGACGGTCGGTGATGTCGAGCTCACGCTGACGCCCGAGCTCGATCGGCTACAAGTGATGCCCAGCGCATCGTCTCGCTTCGGCCAGGCCGTGGGCCCCAGCCTGGCCATGCGGCAGGTGTTCGGGCTCTTGGAGCGTATTGCTCCCACGGACGCCACGGTGCTGCTCGAAGGCGAAACCGGCACGGGTAAGGACGTGCTTGGCCGGTCCATCCACCAACAGAGCCCGCGTCGCGCTGAGCCCTTCGTGGTCGTCGACTGCGGCGCGATCAGCTACAACTTGATCGAAAGCGAATTTTTTGGACACGAGCGCGGCGCGTTTACCGGAGCGGTTCAGGCACGCGCCGGTGCCTTTGAAACGGTGGGCAAAGGCACGCTGTTTCTCGACGAGATAGGCGAGTTGCCCATCGACGTGCAGCCCAAGCTATTGAGGGTGCTGGAGACCGGAGAGTTTCGTCGGGTAGGTGGCAACCGCGGCCAGCGTTGTGAAGCGCGCATCATTGCCGCCACCAAGCGCAATCTGTTGGCTGAGGTCCAGCGCGGTAAATTTCGTGAGGACCTCTATTTCCGCTTGGCCGTGGTGCCACTGACCGTGCCGTCGCTGCGCCAGCGCCGAGAGGACATACCCGAGCTCTGCGAGCATTTCCTGAAGCAGGCGCGCGAACGCGACCCCAAGCTCAGCCAGATCGGCTTGAGCGAAAACACGCTCGCTGGGCTGATGGCTCACGACTGGCCCGGCAACGTGCGAGAGCTCAGGAATGTGCTCGACCGCGCCATGTACATCGCGTCGGCGTCGGACCAAGCGCAGCTCCGCCTGGTGGACCTGCCGATGCTCGCCCAGGGCGCCCATCAGGGTGCCTGGCAGTTCACCGAAGACGCGACCTATCGCGAGACGCGCAGCAATTTCGAGCAGGAGTTCGAGCAACGTTACGTGAGCTGGCTACTGGACCAGCACGACGGAAACCTCAGCGCCGCGGCGCGTGCCGCCAAGATGGACCGCAAACACCTGCACGAGCTGGCGCGCCGGCACGGCCTACGTGAACGCTAGGTAGCGGCGTGAACCGGTTCGACCCAGCCTCTACAGTCGGCTCGCTCCGACGGCTCGGCATCGCGCTGCTCGTGGGGCTCGGGGCAACCGCTAGCTCACCACCCAGCGATTTCAGCGCGCGTCTGACCTGTCAGCGCCGACCTACGCCGGGGCGGGTGGTGTGCGAGGCCGAGCTGGAAGTCGAAAGCGGCGTGCTCAGCTGGGGAGACGTGTTGGTGCTCGAGGCCCCCCCTTTTGCGCTGCCGCTGCGCTCGCGTGTGGGTCAAAGCGCGGTCGTCATGCAGACCGCGCAGCGGCAGCGTCTACAGTTGGCGTTGGCAACCACGGACGCGGGGCAAGGCACTTTGAAGGTGAGGGCGCGGGCCGTGCTGTGTCCGGACGCCACAGGCCAGGGCTGTCGAGCTGCCGTGCGAGAGGCCGAAGCACTGGTTTCGGTCGGGCCCATCACCGAATAGAGAAGCGCGTGGGCCGAAGCCCACGCGGCGAGACGCCAGCGCCATAATCTTGGCCCGTCTACCTGCTAGTGGCTAACTCGATACGATGGTTGAGCTCCCGGGCAGCCTCGAACGCTCCACGCTCGGCGATGTATTCGGCGCCTTGCATCGCGACCGCGTGTCTGGCGCGCTGCGCCTGCACGAAACGCTCGATGGTGAGGACCACCAGCATGTCATTCATTGGCGTGACGGCCTGATCCATCACGTCGAAACGACTCGCACCGCTAGCCCACGCGGGCGCGGCGGCGACCCACGCCGGGTACAGGCTCACTGGACCGGTGACGACGCCTCGAAGCGACAGCACCTGGCCTGCCTCGAAGCCCTATTTGAGCTCGACCGCGCCAAAATCAGCTTTCGCGTCATGGGTCGGCACCCCGCCCAGAGCGCCCAACCGCTCGAGCCTAACGATTTTCTCCACGGCCGGCGCCGCCAGCGCGACGCGGGGTCCGGCACCCGGGAAGCCACAGCCAACCTGGAGACGCCTCGCCAGCGCGCCCTTTCGACTCTGGGATTGTCCGGCGACGCGGGTCCCGATGCGGTGCGGGCTGCTTTCCGGCAAATGGCGTGGCGCTGGCACCCCGATCGGCACCCCCACGTGGGCGAGCTCACCCGCGCGGCCCTGTGCCGGCGTTTCGCGCAAATCTCGACAGCCTACGAGCAATTGATGGCCCGCTCCGCCTAATCGCCGAATCCATCGAGCGATGGGAATCTCGCTGCCCCGGCTGGGCGAGGGCATCGAGATTCCCCGCCTTGCTGGGCCTCTGATTCGGCTACCTCATCTTCTTTCTCGAGCGCGCTCCGCGCGCTAGGAGGTCACACTACAGAGCTACGGAGCTACGGAGCGCCAGGCGCGGTGGCCGACGAAGAATGGGCCCATTTGCTCGATGTACTCGGCGGTCTGCCGCGTTTTGCGCATGGCCTGGATCACGTGTGACAAGGGATGCAACTCTTTGCCGATGAGGCCAATCACGAACTCATTGTCGTTGGCGTCCAAGCCGTGGCACGCCAACCGTATGTCGTGGGCCAAGTCCTGCGCGCCGTACGCTTTGCCAATTTCTGCGTGCTCGCGCAGGATGCCGCCCTTTTCGCGGTCCTCGAGCCGTTCGAACGACCCGGACCGCCGCAGCGGATACCAGACCGCCCATGGCCACTCCGGGTTACGCGCGGTGTCTTTCGGGCGCTGAATCAACCAATGCTCGAGATCGGGCTCATAGCCGGTAGAGTATGTTCGCCCCACCATGGTCAACGCCGGTAAGGAACGCAAACCGGTCAGCGCCGGGTGGCTCAAGGTCGGCCGCACCTTGGAGACGAAGTCGGTCGGGTCCTCGCTCCAGCTGAGCAGGGCGATGCCACGCGGGTTGTTCACGTCCGCATAGATCACCGCCGACGCCCGGCTCTCATCGAGCGCACCGCCCAAACTGTTGATGGCGCGCGTGGGGTCGAGCCCTTCCGCGCACTCGTAGCTCAGGAGCTGCATGAACAAGCGGCGATTCATCGCCTGGACAGGTTGCCCTCCGAGCCCCTTGGTGCGCTCCCACACGTCAACCTTCAGGCCTTCCTTTGCGTCGCTCATGCGCACCCAATAGCGCATTTCGCGACCTCAGGCCCGATGACTGCACGGGCGGGCAGACCACTCTAGCGGCCAACGGGCCCAACCTTGGCCGGTGTTCAAATCCAATGCGTTTCCGCGCGGCACTAGTCGAGCGCCGACCTACGAGGTCTGGTACGGTGCGCCGTTTTGCGCGCCAAATCGCCATCCGGCGGCTCCATGAGGTCACCTCCGTCCAATCCCCCCCCCGGCTCCAGCCCTCGTCCATCCCACCCGATCCCCACCGGGATGCGAGATTGGTTGCCCCGCCAAGCGCGTCGGCGCGCGCGGGTGAGCGAACGAGTGATGTCGAGCCTGGAGCTTTTCGGCTACCAACGCGTCGAAGTGCCCGCGTTCGAGTACGCCGACGTGCTCGAAAAGGGTTTTGGCAACGCCGAAGAGACGCTGCGCTTCGTCGAGCCGGAGACAGGCAAGATTGCCGCCCTGCGTTCGGACGTGACCCCGCAAATTGCACGGCTGATCTCCACTCGCTTCGCGGATGGGCCCTGGCCCGCGCGGCTTTGCTATAAAGCCTCGGTGATGCGGCGTCGCCGTGAGCGCGCGCGTCTGGATCAAAAGGTCATGCAGGTCGGCTTCGAGCTGGCCGGGCAGAGCGAGCACGGTGGGGATCTAGAGGTGCTCGAAACCGCCACGAGCGCGTTGCGGGCAGCGGGCCTCGACGAGTTCACCGTCGATCTGGCGCACGCGCAAATCGCTGGGGCACTGTTGGATCAGCTCGCGCCCCAACCTCGAGCCGACGCTCTCGAGTGTCTGGCACTCAAAGACAGCACCGAGCTCGGTCGGGTCGGAGCGCGCGCTGGGCTGATGGGGCGCTCGCTCGAAGCGCTCGTCACGTTGCCGGCGCTACACGGCGCCGAGGACGTGTGGCCGCGCGCCGAACGAGCCCTGGAGGGCACGGCCGCCGAGGGGCCCATGCGCTCTTTACAGCGCATCTGGCAGGCCGCAGTCGCGGCTAAGCTGGCGCCACACTTCGTGGTCGATCTGGGAGAAACTCGCGAATTTTACTACTACACTGGTGTCATGTTTCATTTGCTGGCGGAGGGCCCCGGGGAACCGTTGGGTTCTGGGGGTCGTTACGATAGCTTGTTCGAGCGCTTCGACCTGCCCTGCCCGGCCGCTGGCTTTGCTTTTGACATCAGCAACGTGTGCTGGGCTCTCGATGAGCGCGGAGTGCAAGAGGCACGCCTGGATCGGGTGTTGGTCACGGCGGCGGCCGCGAGCGAGCGAGTGGTGGCGGTCTTGCGCGAGCTAAGGGAACGCGGCATAGCTTGTGCTTCGGGCCCAGAGCCCAAGGCTCTCGACGCCTACGCCACACGCTGGGATTACACCTTCGTGCTCGAGCTCGGGCCCAAAGGCGGCCTGTTGCGGCGTACCGATTCGGAATCACCCGTCGCGGTGGCAGGCAAAGATGCCGCTGAAATTGCTCAGGTTGTGGCGACCCATCTTCGGGTGCTAGAGGAAGTTTGATATGTCTTGCGTAATAGTCGTGGGTGCACAGTGGGGCGACGAGGGCAAAGGGAAGATCGTCGACATCTATACTGAGCACGCCGACCTGGTGGTGCGCGCGGCCGGCGGCGCCAATGCAGGCCACACGCTGGTCGTCGGGGACGAAAAGACCATCGTTCGCCTACTACCGAGCGGGATTCTGCGCGACAACACGCAATGTATCCTGGCCCAAGGCATGGTGGTCGATCCCGCCGTCCTGGTGGCGGAAATGGCGGACCTCACCAAGCGGGGGTGTCAGCGGGTCGCCGAACGCGTCGCGTTGTCGTCACGCGCTCATTTGGTGCTCAGTTATCACCAACAGATCGATGAGCTGCGCGAACAGGCCGCTCAGGAGCGCGCGATCGGGACCACGAAAAAGGGCATCGGGCCAGCTCTCGAAGACAAGGTCCGGCGTACCGGTGTCCTCGCTTCTGATCTGCGCGACCTCACACGCTTGCGTGATCGGATCGAAGGGGCACTCGTGCATTGGCGCCCGATGCTCGTTGCGCTCGGCGGGGCAGCACCCAGCGTCGACGAGGTAATAAACCAGCTCGCACCGTTGCGAGGCCGTTTATTACCGCTCTTGTCCGACACCTCACGCATGATCAACGACGCGCTGAGCGCGGGCAAGAACGTGTTGCTCGAAGGCGCTCAAGGCACGCTCCTGGACATCGACCATGGCACCTACCCCTTCGTGACGTCGAGCTCACCCATTGCCGCTGGCGCCGCGGTGGGTGCTGGCCTGGGGCCGACGCGCATCTCGTGTGTCCTCGGGATTGCAAAGGCCTACGCCACTCGCGTTGGGTCGGGCCCCTTCCCCACTGAGCTCGCTGAGCCAGAGGGCACACAGCTACGAGAAGCTGGTGCAGAATTCGGCTCCGTGACGGGGCGCCCGCGCCGCACCGGGTGGTTTGATTTGCCGGGCTTCAAGTACGCAGCGCGCGTCAATGGGCTCGATGGTTTTGCCCTGACCAAGCTCGACGTGCTGACCGGGCTCGGCACGCTGCGCATCTGCGTGGCCTACGATACGCCAAACGGTCGCACCGAAGACCTGCCGCTCGAACTGATCAGCGAGGATGAACGGCAAGTCACCCCAGTATACACAGAGCTGCCGGGTTGGACCGAGTCGCTCAGCGAGGTACGGGACATGGGCAAGCTACCCAAGGCAGCGCGTGACTACGTGCGCTTCATAGAAGAGCGTTCCAACGTGCCACTTTACTTGCTCAGCGTCGGCGCGCGGCGTCGTGAAACCATCGTCCTTCGGGACCCCTTCAAGAGCTCTGCTTCATGAGGCCGGAGGCGCTCTATTTTATTAGGCCGGGGCCTGCTGCGACCGGGTGAGCATGGCCGGGCTGGCAGCTGTGGTCCTGGTGTTTGGGGCGGCGGGTATCGACCTTTCAACGCCGTTCAACGCCAGCTCTCGGCCCAGCCTGTGCTCGAGCCGAGCTGCCTCGGCAGAGCCCCAAGAGGCCCATTCGGCTCGCCGAACGCCCTGGGATGGCATCCTTCAAAGCTCGCTGAACGAGCTTTGCCTGGCTCTGTCACGCGCGCAGATACAGTTGATCCAACAGCCTCGCGTCGCCTTGGCGATGGCCACCAAGCTCGCTCGGTCCTGGCCCGGCCGCTCCGAGCCATGGGTGCTGCAGGCCCGCGCACACACACGCCTCGAGGCTTATCCAGACGCCTGGGCAGCATGGCTGGGTGCACGCGAGCGGGGCTACGATTTTCCATCGGCGCACGCCCTGCGAGACTATGCCATCGCCGGGGCCATGAACGGGCAGAATGAGCTCGCGCTCGGCAGCTATCGCCGCCTCATCACCCTGCTGGGGTCCTGGCCGGATCCGCTCGACCAGCAGTGCCTGTACCTAGAAGCCGGCGCAGCTGCGCTGCGCCAGGGGCCTGCTGGGCTGGACGAGGCAGCGGGTTATTTCGCTTGGGCCCGCCCCGGCGCTACCTCGACCGGGCTTCGCTCGTTAGTCGCCGGGATGGAAGCGCTGGTCGGTCACCGGCGCGGCCAGCCCGCCCCTCGGGTGGAACGGGCCAGTGCCGCCGAGGTCTGGTACTTGGTCCAACAGGTTCAAAACGAGCGATTACCCAGCTACTGGCCGGTCGTGCCGCGCCATGAGCTATTCGGTGCGGCCTCCTTACTGGTGGAGCCGTACTCGTCAGCCGAAGCGGCTGAGCTGTGGGAGCCGCACGTGCAAGGGCTCGAACGAGCCGGTGCGGACCCCCGCTGGACAAAGCTCGCTCGCGATCGCCTGAAACGCCTGTCGGCACCAGAAGGTCAGGCGCCATGAAAGCCTTCGTGGCCATGGTATCGGGCTTGGCCTCGGCGGCGTTGCTTGGCTCGATCGTCCACCGTGCACACGCCAAGCCATCCGTATGGGACATCGTGGCAAACCCGCAACTGGCACGCGCCGAGCAGCTCTTGTCGCTCGCCGAACGCAGCCGCGTCCCTGCTGAAGACGCCATGGACGACATCGCCATGTTCCTGCCGGGCGGTACTTCTGAAGAGCTCGAGCGACAGCTAAACGCCCGAGCCGCGGCCTTGATCACCATCGGTGATGGTCATCGGCTAGGTGACAGCCGTCTATTGTATCTCCTCGGCGACGCCCTGGTGAAGGCCGACAAGTCGTATCTGCCGGAGGGTCGGCTGCGGCTGCAACAAGCCTTGGAGCGAGATCCCACCTCCCCCCTGGCAGGCGAGGCATGGTTCTCCTTGGCCATCGCAGAAGGCAAGCTTCGCCAGCATGAGGCCGAGCGCGAAGCGTATTCTCGTGCCCTCGAGCACGAATGGCAGCCAGAGCTGAGAGCTACCATCGTGACCAACCGCGCTGAATCCAATATGTCGAGTGGTCAATTACGCCTGGCTGTGCAGGATTATCGGGTCGCCCTCTGGCAGTCACGCTCAGCGATTACCCAGGCACTCGCGCTCTGGGGGCTGGCGGTTGCGACAGAGCGGGACGGAGATTTACCGAGTGCGCTCGAGCTGGCACGCCGAGCTGGCAGCTTCCGCTTCGGTCCTCCGCATCACCCCGTCGTCGCGCTCGATCTGCCCAGCGTGTACTTCACGCCCGACTATGAAGTGCACTACTACCGGGCGCTGACGACGATGGCTGAGGCCGAGAGCGAGCTGCGGCCCAGCGAGGCCCGGCGGCTGTTGCAGACCGCCAGCCTGCTCTGGTCGATGTATCTCGACAATGCGCAGCGGGATGGGGAACGATGGCTGCCTAACGCCACGCTCCATCGCGATAGTTGCCGGCGCAAGCTGAGCCGCCTGGATGCACAGCAGGCGAGCCGCCGCCCCAATGCAGCCTCAGAGCCCGGGAGCAACGAAGACTAACTCGATACGTTCATTGCGCTGTCGAGCCGTGGGCGATTGCGGCGGCAACAGCGGCTGCCGCTGACCGGCAGCGTGGGCTTCGACCCGGCTCACACCGGAGCTGACCAGCTCCGATTTCACCGCACCGAGCTGGCGCTCGACCTCGGGTGCGGGCTTGTCGACACCCGTATGCCCCACCACCAATACCGGAAAATCCGGGTGTGCCTTGGCGACTCGCCCTAGCCGCTGCAGCTCGGTACGCCCGGTCGCGGTGACGGCGCCGTCCGCGCCGAATAGTCCTCTCAATACGACAGACACTCCTCGCTCGTCACGGGACGGCATTGCTCCCGCCGCGCTCAGCTCGGCGAGCAACATGTCGGCGGGCACTGGCCCCGCTACGTCTGCGTGGGAAGCTCGATCCCCGGACCCAGCCGCCGGAGCAGCTTCGGAAAGAGCAGGAGTACCACTTACGGCTGGCGCACGTGGACGCCGCAATTCCGAAATGACGCGCAGGCACTCGGAGCGCAACTCGGTCGCCTTCTCCAGCAGCCGTGAACCGGTACCGGCACCGAGCTCCTGGTCTAGCTGGTCCAGCCGAGCGATCGACCCCCGCACGCCGTCCGACTCACCCAAGAGGCGTGCCGCTACACATAATAACCGCCCTTGCGTGGCCAGCGCGGCAGCTGCACGCCGACGTGCTTGGACCCGTTCAGGAGCGGCCACCTCGTGGGGTGGCAGAGCCAGCGCACCTTTGGCCACTTGCACACGCAATTCAAGACCCGCCGCTTCTGCGCTCAAGCGCTGATGTTGGGCATGCAGCTCACCGAGAGCAGCCCGCTCTTTCCTCAGCTCCGCCTCCGTGTCCAAGCGCCGGCGCTCAGCACGCGCCAGACGGGTCAAGACCCAGGCATGCTCATGCGCCGCCACCGAATGCGCAGCCAATAGCTCGGCGGATGCAGAGTCACCCTCCCCTAACGCGCGCTCGGCGCGTTGCTCCAGCTCGAGCGCATGGGCATGCGCTTGGGGCGCCCAGGTTTGGGCTTCGACCGAGGCTGGGGACGTGCGGACTTGTACGACTTGCGCCATGACCGGCGGCCGAGACCCCGTAGCACAGGCGGTGAGCCACAACCCCAGCAGCACGATGGGCAACCAGGGAGAACGCGGGTGTGCAGCGCAAGCCACCTAACGGACCTCCTGCGCGCGCGGAGCACTGCTCGGAACAGCACTGCTCGGAACAGCACTACCGGAAAGAACCTTCTTTCGGGGAGCACCGCCCGGAAGAGCACCGCCCGGAAGAGCACCGCCCGAGGGAAATCGCGATGGCCCTACAGCCTCCAACTCCGCCAGCTCTTCGCGGGCCCGGCCCACGCGGGCCATCGCTTGTTCAACCGCCGCGCGGGAACGTACCAGTTCGGTCTGGACGGAAGATACCTCTTGCTCCAGACGATCCGACGACTGTTCGGCATCTCGCGCGCGTTTCAAATCGTGAGCCACCTGGGCCCATTCCAGGGCAATTGACTCGAGCAGCTGGGCATGGGCCGGAGCACCGACGCTCGCAGCTTCGGCTTGGCGGAGCGCATCACCGGCCCGGCTGGTGGCTGGACTGACCAGCTGCCGCACCGATGGATCGGCTTCGACCTGGGTCAGCAGGCTTCGAGCCTGATCCGCTACGCTTTCTCCGGCAGCCCGAGCCTCCCACCGGGCTGCTCCGGACACCGACAGCACGCCGAGCACCGGAGCACCACGACGTAGAATCCGACGCCACGCGATCACGCCGGGTACCAAGCCACGGCGACGCCAACTCGTCAAGCGGCAAGCCGGAGCCCCCGGTTCCGCTGTCATGCTACAGAGCCAACGAAATCAGCGCCGGTGTCCTGCGTCAGCGGTGCGGTTTCGCGATCAATGTCTCTGTTTTCTCGCGGCGCTCGATGCCGCCTGTCATGGCATTTTCGTGCTGCGAAACTGAGCGTTGGCCGCCAGATCAATCGCCAGCCCGCGACGTGCAGTGTGGCAGAGCCGTGCTATCCTCTAACGTACATACCAGGAGGTTGGCGTGGTTTCGGTCCGCTCGCTCCTGTTCGTTTGGGTGAGCTCAAGCTTGGCGACTCTCGGGTACGCCTATGCAGACCTCAGCCTCACGCCAGGGCTACATCAAGAACGTGGCTTCTCGATTAACATCGACATCGAGCGGGTCGACGAGCTGTGGCACTGGGGTGGCCGACTGCTGAACGAGGGAGCCATTGGGCTCCTGGTCTTCAACGCCATCATCGTAGGTGGTTTCCTCGCCCTGTTGGTGCTCTGGGTGGGTCAGCTTGCGCAACGCTTGCTCGAAAGCCGGCGCGCGCAATCGCCCGCCGAACCTCCGGTATCCACCAGCATCGCTTTCGGCAGCCTGCCCCCACCCGCTAACTGATGCCCGCCAATTGATGCCGGCCACTTGGTTGCTGGCTCATTGGTCTCAGCGGCAGCTCTTGCGAAAGCTCGCGAAGCGCTGATCGGCCTCGCCCAGGGTGACGGCAAAACCACGCGTCATGGGGTCGGTGCTCGCGGCCAGAGGCTTGAACAGCTCGCCCAGGTCCGCTCGCCCTTTCTCGGCGCTGGACCACGTCACTTGCGACGTCTGAAACGAGCTCCGCACCAGCTCGGCACGATCTTCGATGTCGGTCCAGACGCGGATCCGCTCGGCTTCCTCACTCTTGGAGAGATCGGAAGCCTCTGGAATCTGCTTGCGCGAGGTGGCTGTGTCTCGCAGCGTCTCCCACGTTTGAGTCAGCTCCAGACGCGCGGCCTCACACTCCTGACCCTGGCATGCAGCGAGAACCGTCCCGCCAAACCCGAAAGCGCCGAGCATGCTCAGCATCAGACCACGACGCGGAGCCCCGCGACTCGAACCACCCGTAAAGTTGCTTCGCCACACCATGCTGCCCCCCTACCGCTTACTCCGAAGCGACCGGATTACCAATGGCTTCTCGAGCCGACTCCACCCACCGGCCCTTGACGATACGGCTCTTCGGAATTCTCAAGGCCTTGGCAACTTGCCGTACGTCGGCGTCGGACCATGCCGCGATCTGACTCAGCCGCGTAATGCCCTGCCTGCGCAGGGCTGCTTCGAAACGTGGGCCGATGCCGGTAATACGCCGAAGATCGCCTTCGGTTTGCGCACCTTCCGCTGCATCCGTCCCCGTAGCAGCACCGCCCGAATGCAGCACATCGCCAGTACCGCTTGCCACGCGCTCGGTTTCGGGCACGGTCGGAGCGCCCAATGTCGTCCCCCGTTCATGGGTCGTAGCGGCTTCAGTCGAGGACCCTGCGTCCGCCGCAACGGTCACGCTATCCTCCGCCTGGCCCCTCGCACCAACGGACGCCGCATGACTCATCCCAACGCGCGACACTGCGCTGGGCGACACTGCGCTGGGCGACACTGCCCGAGCCGCGTTGCCGACCCCGCCGGCCGTGTTCGGCTCGAGCGGGGCTACCGGTTGGACCGCCGCCACCTTGGCCGGCAGCACTTGCGCTGGTTTCCTCGTCACGACGGGCGCCGCCGCCGTTCGGATAGGCTGCTCCGCTACGACAGACTTTGCGGCGGTGCTCTTTACGGCAACACCGCGTTTGTTGGGGTCGGTCGGCGCGGCGCGCAGTTTTTGTTCCAACTCGTCGATGTGGAGCTGGGCCTTAGCCAACCGCTCCTCGAGTGTGACGATACGGGCGTCACGAAACGCGATCTGCTCTTCCAGCTCGGCAACGCGTGCGTTGGCTCGAGCGAGCTCGAGCGTCCTATTGGCCAGCACCCACGGGTCGACTCCGCTCGCGGGTGGACGACTGGCAGACGGGTAATTGCTGGTCGGCCCAAATCCAGGCGCCTCCCACGATGGACGTGGAGGCGGCAATGCGGAGTTGCTGTGGGTCGCGCGCGGCCGAGCAGACGGGCGCATGGGTGGACGGCTCCGCTGCACCCCAGCGGACGGAGGAGACGGCTGGGTGGGCCTCGCGGGTACTGGGTCGGCGCTCTCGATCTCATCATCGGCGACCTCGATCGAGTCATCCTCGACGACGATTTCATCCACAATCTCGACGTGCGGGCTACCAGCCTGGAGCTGCGGCGACTCGAAACGGGGCGGCTTCAACACAGCGGCACGCTCCAATGCGGTGTCGATCTCGATGTCATCATCCCGAGTTTTTTCGGGCTCCACTGCGCCTGTCACGGGGCTCGCCTCTCGTTCCACGATTTCCATGATGCCCGACTCGCGACCCAACGTCGGATCGCCGTCGTCTACTGAGGTATCCATCGCTCGGTCAGCTATCATCTAAACCAACGCGATATATAGCGCATGATTGCCGTGCGCGCGGTGCGCAGTGCGAAAAAAAGCAGACGGCCCGGCGAGCCGCATTGCGTCAGACCTGTGGGCCTCGGTCGCGACGTTTGGGTCGTGATGCACCGAATGTGGCCGGCCCGAAGCGTAACAAATCTGCCCCACGATGGACATCCAAAACCCGGCTCGTTTCTCAGAACGGCAGCGTCAAAGAAACGTGGGCGGCCCAGAGAAAGTCCCAGTTCAACGGGAGCGCCGGGGCTTGCTCGGAATCGCTTTCCTTCAGCTTGAAGTAGAAAAACGTTGCCCCCCCAGCGGACAGCTCCCCGGTCAGCAGCGGCGTGGGGCGCGTCCGGAGCAACGGCAAGACGTAGCCGATGGTCACGTCACCCTGCAGGTAACCAATCAACCAGTCATCGGGGAGCAGCTCGTTCAACGTCAGATCGTCGAGCAAGCTCACTTCCCCGAGGCCGAGCTGCGTGTCCAGCTCCAGATAGGCTCGGTCAATTTGCCGCGGCGTCGAGAGCCCATAGGCGAGCCCCGCGCCCCGAAAGCGCCCATTGAATAGCAACTCGTCGAGTGCGTCGCTCCCGACCCGCACCTGATACGGTTTCGAGTATTGGCTGAACCCTACCCCCAGGTACATCGGCGGGATGGGCCCTGCCGTATCACCGACCAAACCGGCATTGCCCCGATCGGCGTAATACCGAACGCCCAGCACCAGGGTCTCGAACCCGGAGACGAGCTCCAAGGCTCGAGCGCTGCGTGGCAGGGGGGCAAAATCCGTGTCTGCAGGCGTTTCGCGAGCCACGATGGCGACGGGCGCAGAGGGGCGCGCCCGGGTGACGAAGCTGCGCGTTTCGTACGAGACGACCGTTTCCCAGCGCCGGCTCAGCGGCACCCCTATCATCCCGAGCAGCCACGCAGCCTTGGGCACCAGCTGGCCCACGTCGCGGGCCACGACCGCGCCCTGGGTGCGCGGGCCTTTAAGCCCGTTGGACTCGTAATATCCGCGATGGAGGCGCAGAAACCGGAACAGCTTGGCTTTGAGCTCGACCGACCACGTGAAGTAGCTGGCATGGGCGATGCTCACTAGCGGGTATTGGTCCGGGTACCAGCCTCGGACGCCGGAGCCGAGCTTGGCATCCAACTCGAAGTTCTTGCCAAACACCCGCTTGGGTAAGCGCTCGGGATTCGCGCCGGCGGCTGCCTCAGGCACGTCCGCGGCGACGGGAGCCGCGGCAGAGCCGAGCTGCGGGTCCGGGCCATCCGCTGCAGACGGCGGGGCTTCTGCGGCTTTGCCCGACGGCTTAGCGCGCTTCTTTTTCGGCTTCGCTTTGGCCTTCGGCCGTTCCAGGCCCTCCGTCACGTGCTGTCGCACGGTATCACGGATGGTCTGAGCAGCGGCCGGGCCACTAGACCACCACAGGCCCAAGGTCACAGTGGCCAGGGCCGCAGCGGCCAGGGCGGCGTTGGGCATGGCCGGGAACCCTAGCGCGCAGCGCCGAACGCTCGAGCTCATCTCATCGATGAAACGGCCAGGACTTGGATGGCATCCTAAGCTATTTGCCTAAGTTATCTGCACGAATCAGCGGAAAAACGGTCGGGGCGGCCGGACTCGAACCGGCGACCCCTTGACCCCCAGTCAAGTGCGCTACCAGGCTGCGCTACGCCCCGGACCTGGCCCCTTTCGAACAATTCGACCCAAGGGCTGGCGCACACTAGCCAGAATGAAAAAGATTGCAAGGGCCTTGAGCGCTCGAGCAGGCCCAGTTGTAATGCCACCGCGCGCGCTATAAGCCCCACGACGTGCGCATCCTCGGCATCGAAACCTCATCGACCCGCGGTTCTGTCGCGCTCCTACATGACGAAGCTTCCGTTTTCGCTTTGAGCCATGAGCGGGAAAACGCTCACGCCCAGTCCATCCTGCCTCTCATCGATCAGGCGCTCGCAGAAACGGGCTGGAGCCGCAACAGTCTGGACCGCATCGCCGTAGGGATCGGACCGGGCTCATTCACCGGCCTGCGGGTCGGCATCGCGCTGGCGCAGGGCATGTCGGAGGGACTCGGGATTCCCCTGGTCGGCATCGGCTCTCTCGCCGCCATGGCCCTGGCGGCTCCGAAATCTAGGCCAGGGTTGAGGTGTCCTGTCCTCGATGCGCGCCGCGGGGAGTTTTTCGTGGCCGCTTACACTCCGGAAGGCGCCGAAACGTTACCCCCGCAGGTCGCGGTGGATGCCCGTGCGCTGGCCAGGCTCACGCGCGAGCTCGAGAGTGAGCTCTTGGTGCTCGGACAGGGGGCCCAATTGGCTTTGGAGGCGCTGCAAGGTGACCCGCTCTCGATGCGGGCGAGTGCTGTATTCCGCAGCTCCGAGACCGATCTGCCCGACGCGCGCTGGACGGCGCTCGCCGCCTTCGCGGCTCCAGCCATGGCCAGCGTGGTGCCGGCCTATGTTCGCCACGTGGTCGCCGTCATCCCTCGATTGCCACCCAACCCATTGCGACATGACCCGTCCGGGCACTGAGCGCGCCGTGTGAGCCCTCAGCCAGGTTGAGCGGCCAGAGAGACGGGCGCGGTGCCCGCTGCGACAAGCGCCGCGCGGGTGCGGGTGCTCGCCCGACGTTGCCAGATGAGTGCCACGAGAAACAGAGCGTTGCCCCCGATCAGCCGCACCCACACGTACACATCGAGCCGATCGAGCATGCCAAAGATTGCGAATAGATAGGAGTGGGGTGCCAGGGAGATGGCGATCCAGACCCGCAGGGGTGCGAGATTGAACCGGCGATACTCCGCTGTTGACGCAGGTGTGACGCGAAACGTGAGGTGCTCGCGGCTCCCGTTGGGATCGGTCAGCGCGATGACCTTGGTTTGCCCGACGATCAAGTCCAGGTACAGCCGCATGGCTCGGCGATGAATCCAGGGCGCATTGCGGCGCTCGAGCGCGAGAATGCGCTCTTTGACGTCGGCGATCCGCTCCGGTACGCCGCTCCAGTCGGCGCGCGTCCGCTGCAAGAACGACTCTTTATAATAGTCGTATAGATGGACGTGGAGCACCGTCGTCACCACTATCGGCAAGATCAGAGCCACGAGGAGCAGTGAATGATGCTGGACCCACAGGTGGCGCCCCGCGGCTACCGCCACCAAGGCCGCCACGATTAGATCCGCGCTGCCGTCGAGCGCACGTCCCAGCTCGGAGAAGCTCTGCTTGGCTCGTGCCAGAATGCCGTCGGCCCCGTCCAAGATCGCGCTAGTCCACAGCAGGATCCCGCCCCACAGCATGCCGCGCTCGCCGCCTTGCCACCAGCAGGCGGCCGCGGCCACGCCCACGACAATCGACAGCAAGGTGACTTGGTTCGGCGTCATCGGCGTGCGATACACCAGAGCCACGAAGGCGTATGCCAAGGGTCGATTGAACCAGAGGTTGATGGGGTCCTCGACGTCCCGCGACTTGAGGACGGTTCGCAGAGGAGGAAGCCGGGGTGCGCTCAACGGCGGGCGTTCTAACATTGATTCGTCCGGTTGACGACCCGGAGAACGAAGCCACGCCGGGGCGATTGACCGGGCCGGCGGGGAACATTGGCACCCCGCGGCCAGAGCATGCTAAGCCCCCACGGTCAGTGTTTTTACCCAGAAACCCCCTGCGTGCTCTCGGGCGCGGCGCCATGGCGCTACTCGATGTCGAGCGTCCTTTTCTGGGGCAGCTGGTCGTCACGCGTCGCTGCAACCTCAGTTGCGGTTACTGCAACGAATACGATGATGTTTCGAAGCCGGTGCCCACCGACGTGGTCAAGGCCCGCATCGATCATTTGGCCAAGCTCGGTACCCTCGTGGTCACGCTGACCGGGGGCGAGCCGCTATTGCATCCCAAGCTGGATGAGCTGGTCGCGCACGTCGTGTCGCACGGCATGGTGTGCACCATGATCAGCAACGGCTACGCGTTTACCCGGCGTTGGATCGCCCGCTTGAATCGCGCTGGGCTCACCCTGGTGCAGATTTCGATCGACAACCTGGAGCCGAACGAGGTTTCGGAGAAATCTCTTTCCAAGATTCAAAAGCGCCTGGTGTCGCTCAAGGAACATGCTCGCTTTGGCATCAACGTCAACGCGGTGCTCGGAAGCTGTAGCCCGGACGCCACCCGCACGCTGGTGAACGAGGTGGAAAAGCTCGGCTTCTTCATGACCGTGGGCCTGCTGCACGACGGCAAGGGCCAACTCGACCCCGGCCTGGCAGGCGCCGAGTTGCCGAATTTGTACAAAGAAATGCGGCAGCGCAGCAAAAAAAGCGTCTTTCATCACGTCGGGGAGGGCTGGGAGGACGCCATGATCGACACGAGAGAGGTGCCCTTTCGTTGCCGAGCGGGCGCTCGCTATTTGTACGTGGATGAGCACGGCATCGTCTCGTACTGCAGCCAGCGGCGCTCGGAGCCCGGCATTCCGTTGCTCAGCTACACGTCGCGAGACCTGCGCGAAGCCTTCGAGACACCCAAAGGTTGTGAGGCCTCTTGCACGCTCGCATGTGTGCGACGCGCTTCGGCTTTGGACGAGTGGCGAGGCCAACGGCGGCCGGCGCGCCCCCCGAGAGTCGTGACCCACCTTCCGCTCGTGTAACCAGTCCTGTAAACGGTGCGTTGACTCGCTCTCGCCCGTGGGTTATCCGTGCCCTGGGCCAGAGGGCCGCGCTTCATGAACCCGCGCTCCGCACACATTTAACGACACCACTGGGCGCCGCAAAGGCGTCGGCTCGACGCACCGAGCTGAGGGAATCGACCTGAAGGAATTGCAGTGAACGAATCAAAGGCATGCCGATGCGGAGGGTTTCGGTGTCGTCGCTCGACTGGGGGCCGCGCAGCGCCGGTCGCTTTTGTGAATTCGGAGCAATTTGTGAATTCGGAGCAGTCGGCGAGTTGAAGCACCGGTCAACCAGAGCGGCTTCAGCGCCGCGGCGGAGCGGCACCGGCATTGCGCCGATGTCCAGAGTCGCCGCCGGGGTGCTCGGCCTGATCATGGTCATCGAATTGGGATGCTCGGCGGCCCAGTCCCCAGGGGCAGGTCAAGATGCCGAAAGCCAGAGCATCGCGGAATATGACATTGCCCGCGACCTATGGCTGAACCGCGGGCAGCCGCGGGACGCGCTCGAGCATGTGCTCAAGGCCATCGAGTTGGATGATGAGCACGCGGACGCGGCCCACCTGGCAGCATTGATATACCTGGACTTCTGCCGCCAAGGTGCCGCGGACTGCCGCCTCTCGGAGGCGGAGCGCCATGCGCGCTCGGCGCTGGAGCTAAAAGAAGACTTTCGTGAAGCGAGAAACACCCTCGGGGTGACCCTCGTCCACCAGAAGCGTTACCCCGAAGCGATCGCGGTCTTGACCCCGCTCACCGAGGACATGTTGTATCGAACCCCTGAAAATGCCTGGGGAAATATCGGCTGGGCCTACCTCGAGCAGGGCGCTCTCCCGGAGGCTGTACGCGCCTTGAAGCGCAGCGTCGCCGCCCAGCCCAGCTTTTGCGTGGGCCACTATCGGCTGGGCCTGGCAGAGGAGCGCTTGGGGCATGCGGCACAGGCCTTGAGTGCTTTCACCGAGGCCTTGACGGCCGCAGAGGGGCGCTGCCAAGGGCTTCAGGAAGCGTATGCCGGACGCGCTCGACTGTTGACGGCCATGGATCGCGCCGTTGAAGCAGAGAGCGATCTCCAGACGTGTGTTCGACTTGATAAGCGGACCGACGCTGGCAGAGAATGCCTGGCCCTCCAGGCCCAGACCCAGCCCACTGTGCCCTAAGCCCCCGAGCCCTAAGCCCCCGAGCCCGTCCCAGCCCCAGCCCCAAGAGATCAATTTCCTATGGAGTCCGTCGGACAATATCTGCGTCGGCACCGAGAGGCGCGCCGGATGAGCTTGGAGGAGGTGGCGCGCGCTACGCGTGTTCCCATCGCGAGCATGGAGCGGATCGAGGCAGGACAGTTTGACGAGCTACCGGGTGAAGTGTTCGTGCGCGGGTTTCTCAAATCGTACGCGCGCGCTGTCGATATTTCCAGCGACGAAGTGCTAGCGCGCTACACGGCGAGTCGCCGAATGGCCTGGGTCACGCCGTTACCTATCTCGAGCCCCGCCAGGCCCGCGCGCGGTGGCCGCTTCGGTGTGGCGATTGCCTTCGTCTTGCTCTTGTTCCTGTTCGCTCTCGCGCTGAGCATCGTGCTCAAACCCCGCAGCCACGACATGCCGCAAGAGCTCTCCGATTTGGGGGCCGCCTCGGGTCGGGCCCACGATGGGCAAGCATAGTCGAGCGACCCGCAGCCACGAAACGCTCGCCCTCGTCTTGCGCCGCACCCCTTACGGCGACGCGGACCTGATCGTTACTCTGTTCACTCGAGACCTGGGCCAATGTAGCGCGCTCGCGCGCTCGGCTCGCAAGAGTCAGCGCCGGTTTGGCGGCAACCTAGAGCCGCTGCACACGCTGGAGATCGGGCTGGACCAAGCCGTGGGCGCAGATCTGCTTCGGTTACGCGAGGCTCGCATCGTGACGCCACGAGCCCACCTACTCGAGAATTTGCTCGGCATGGAGGCCGCCGGGAAATTTCTGAGCTGGCTGCGCCACGCGGCGCCAGAGCACACGCCCGAGCCGCTCTTGTGGGAGCTGAGCCAGAGCTGCCTCGATGAGCTCGATCTTGCCGTGCGAGATACGCGCGGCAAGCTGCACGACTTGGAGCCAGCCCCAGAGCGCCCAAAGGCTCCGAGCGCCAGCTTGACCCTGGCCTCGCACGGGCTGCGTTTGCTGGTCGCCTGCGGCTGGCGGCTGGAGCTCGAGCGCTGCGTTCAGAGCGGCCTTCGCTGTCCCGAAGGCAAAGCCGCCATGATTGATCCCGAACGCGGCGGGCTGGTATCGCGAGCGCACGGCGGAGCGCCATTTTCCGTCCCGGGCGCTACTCGCCAACGATTGATCGCGACGCAGGCGGGCGCCTCCCATGCGCTCGAAGAAGCCGATGCCGATCTGGCCTTGCAATTGGTCGAACGCTGCTTGCGAGCACACGCGGGGCTCGCGGGATGACCGCCAACAATGAGCCGCACTTGAAGGCAGGGCCGCAAGCGCTGGTGCACTCGGAGGAGCGCGCCATCGTCAACCGGGCCGGCGTCGTCGCGGCGGGTACGTTCTCGAGCCGCGTGCTCGGGCTCGGGCGTGAACAGGTGCTTGCGGCCATGTTCACCCGCGTCGAAACCGACGCGTTCATCATTGCTTTCATGACCCCCAACCTGTTGCGCCAGTTAGTGGCCGAAGGCGCGGTGCAAACCGCGGTCCTGCCGGTGCTGGCGGCGTCGCGAGAGACCGAAGGCGACCTCGCCACACGGCAGCTCTTCCAGCGACTGCGCGGGTTATCCCTGCTGGTGCTGGCCCTGGCATCGGGGCTGGGCGTGTGGGCAGCGCCATGGCTCGTAGAGTTGTTTGCCGGGGGGTTCCACCAGCACCCCGGCCAATTCGAACGCACGGTGCAACTGACGCGCTGGGTCTTCCCCTACATCTTCTTCATGGGCAGCGCGGCGCTCGGCCTGGCCGCTCTCAACACCTATCAGCGTTACGTGGTGACCGCGTTCGCGCCCGCCCTCTTGAATGTCAGCTTCATCTTGTGCGGCTTGTGTTTGCCAGCGGTCTTGCTGCTCGGCGGGTACGAGCGCACGCTGGCGTTGGCCATCGGGGTCTGGCTGGGCGGCGTGCTGCAAGTCGTGGCGCAATGGCCCAGCCTGCGAAAAATTGGCATGCTGGAGGCCCCTCGCCTCGATCTGGCGCATTCGGGCGTGCGTGATGTGCTGCGGCGCCTGGGGCCCGCCACCTTCGGCATCGGCGTGTATTATGTCGACGTGATGGTGGCTCGACACCTCTTGTCCGGCCTCGACGTCGGAGCCACCAGCTATTTCACCTTTGCGCTGCGGCTCTGCGATTTCCCGCAGGGGATCTTCATCATGGCCCTGCAGGCGGCCACGTTGCCGAGCCTGGCGCGCTTCGCGGCGCAACGCGACTGGTCCGAGCTCGGCAAGAACTTCGCATTCGGCATGCGCCTGTCACTGTTCGTGGCCGTTCCGGCCACCGTCTTGTTCGTCACCTTGGCCGAGCCACTGGTCGTGCTCATCTTTCAACGGGGGCAATTCGGTCCCCTCGCGGCGAGCGAAACCGCCCGCGCCTTGGTGGCCCAGGGCCTAGGGATCTGGATGGTGGCCGCCGTGCGCCAATTGCTCAGCGCGTTCTACGCGCTCGGCGACACGCGTACCCCAGCGTGGATCTCGCTACTGGACTTCGGCGTCTTCCTCGGGCTCGCGCTCGCGTTACGACCGCATTTCGGCCACGTGGGTATCAGCTTCGCCGTGAGCGGTGCCAGCCTCGCGCAGATGCTACTGTTATGGTGGTGGCTCGGCCGTCGGGCTCCTGAGATCGACACGCGAGGGGTCGTGATTTCGGGACTGCTGACCCTCTTGGCGAGTGTGCCTGCCGCCGCTGCCGCCTGGGCCTTGGCCCGTGCATTGACGGTGCCCGGCGCTGGCGCGTGGGGGCGCGCGCTCCCCGGCGTGGCTGCCAGTCTGCTTTTCATGCTGGTTTTCCTGGTGAGCGCCCACTTCATGAAGCATAAGGAGCTCGCAATGTTGTGGCGCGCCGTCCGGCGCCGCACGACGTAGCTCCCAGACCCCCTCGCTCGCCGCATTTCCCCCAAGAAAAGAAACGATGTCCCGTTTGAAGCCTCCCCCACCCCGCGTGATCGACGCACAATTCACCGCGGGCGCGTCGCGCGTGGAGCAACTTCCCCCACCGCAGCACCTGGAGGTTGCCTTTGCCGGGCGCTCCAACGTCGGCAAGAGCAGCCTGATGAACTCGCTGCTCCAACGCAACAAGTTGGTGCGTACCAGCGGCACGCCGGGCTGCACGCGGCAAATTTCGCTGTTCGACATCACGACTCGGCTCGGTTCCCGTCTCACGTTCGTCGACCTACCCGGCTACGGTTACGCCAAGCGCTCCCACGCCGAGCGCAAGGAGTGGGCAGAGCTGATCCACTCCTATCTGCTGCAACGGCCCGCACTGGCCCTGCTGGTGGCGCTGGTGGACGTGCGGCGTGGGCTTCAGGAAGAAGATGAGCAACTGCTCGAGCTCATCGAAGCGCCCCGCGCGTCTCGCGCACCGGTCGAAGTCATTCTGGTCGCCACCAAGCTCGACAAGTTGTCCGGCTCTGAACGCAAGCTCGCCCTGGTCCAATTGAAAAAACAGACGCCACGTCCCTGGATCGGCTTTTCGACGGAGCTGCCCGAAACTCACGAGCTACTCTGGCGCCAAATTCTAAAGCGGCTCGAGCTCGATCAGCCTGCCTCCCCACAGCCCGCTTCGAGTGAGCCGGCCTGAATGGATCGCTCCTAGTGCCTCGATTCTACTGAATCGATGGCACAAATGAAATTGAGGTAGCCGATTCAGACCGACAGCAAGGCGGGGTATTTTCGCCGCCCTCGCCCAACCGGGGCGGCGAAAATACCCATCGCTTCAATGGAATCGGAGTACTACCGGGTCACGGCTCTGGCCGCTTTCCCAGTCAGCTCGCGCTCGCAATCGCCGAACATCGTGAAGTGCACCTGCGCTTCAGGCAAGGAGAAGCGCCAGGCTGGACCGTCGTGGGCGCGAAAATATTCGATCACCGCCCGCCCGTCCGGCGGTGCGCCGCGTTCGCGCGCGACTGACCATAGCTGGGCTAGGCTACAGCGCGGCTCGGGCAAGGGCTCACCCGAGCTGGGACGGCACGGTGCACGCGGCTCATCCGGAGAGGCGTAGATCCCCTCCCGCTCGACGTTCACGGAGCGCCGACCGCAGAACCGTGCGTGCCGCACCGTACCGGCAGGCCGTGGCGGCTCGGGGCCCTCGCCGGGCGCGCTATCGAAGTCATATCGAATGTTGCCCCTCGGGTGAGCCAGGTCGACAGTGCCATCCGAGGCGACACCCGCTGCCAGCAAGCGCCGGAGCTGAGCGCGCTCGCTCAGCTCTCGCGCCACGCCCAAAGTGAGGAGTGGGTCTACTCGACTAGGGAAACCGGCCAAACCTTCCATCGTCGGCGCAGCAGGCGGCCGGGCAACGTTGGGCCTGACCGCTTCGCTAGCCTTCCAGGAAATGATGAGAGCTGCACTGAAAGCGACGAAAATAATTGAAAATCCTGCCATTCGATCGCGCTGGGCAAGGGGCCCCCTCGGCGGGTTTGACGGCGTCGCTTCAGCGGCGCCGCCAAGAGTGTCATTTTGGCGCGGAGGGGGGACAGAACCCATGCGCTCACAGATACCACCACGCCGGCTTTCCCGTTCACGCAAAAGAACACTAAGCTCTCGTCAGTGGTCGGCATCGAGTGGTTGCGCTGGGGGTTGACCGCTTTGTGCTGCATCCCGGCGGCGACCTTCGTTGCAGAGGTGCTCGTCGGGACCCCTCCTCCACGGCCACGCTCGAGGGTCGCGCCGGTCGTGCCCCCACGCACGGTCATCCTCGTCCCCGCCCACAATGAGCAAGCCGTCATCCAGGCCACGCTGCTGAACCTGCAGGGCGAGCTGAACGAGCAGACCTCGTTGCTCGTCGTCGCCGACAACTGCGAAGACGACACGCCGAGCCTTGCCGAAGCCGCGGGAGCGCGGGTAGTGCGGAGGGTTGACCCCAGTCGGCGCGGCAAAGGATACGCCATCGAGTTCGGGCTCGAGGAGCTGGCCAAAGCCCCACCCGAGGTCGTGGTCATCGTGGACGCCGACTGCCGAGTTGCCCCGGGCAGCATCGGCACGCTGTCTGCCCGAGCACAGGCGACCGGAAGGCCCATTCAGGCCGAGTACCTGATCCTTCCAGCTACCCTCGAGCCGCGCACCGCCATCAACGCCGTGGCGTTCTTGATCAAAAATCGCGTGCGTCCACTTGGGCTTCTGCGCCTGGGTTTACCGTGTCAGCTCACTGGCAGCGGCATGGCCTTTCCATGGGCGGTGATTCGCAACGCGCCGCCCATGGGCGCCTATCTGGTCGAAGACATGCTGATGGGCCTGGAGCTCGCGCGGCTCGGTACCCCACCGCTATTCTGCCCGGAGGCCCGCATTCGTAGCCAGCTGCCCACGCGTGAGCAGGCACAAAAGGGGCAGCGGCGGCGCTGGGAGCACGGCCACCTCGCGACCTTGCTCGAGCACGGCCCGCGCCTCGTCCTGGATGGGCTCCGGCGCGGCAAGCTCGACCTCTTGGCGCTCGGCTTGGACCTGCTCGTCCCGCCGCTGACGCTGTTCCTGCTCGGGCTGTGCGCTGTCGTAGGCGTCAATGCGCTTGCCAGCCTGGGGTTTGGTCTGGGTCAGGGCCCGTTGCTGCTTTCGCTCGGCGCCATCTGCGCGGTGGGCGCCAGCGTGCTGCTCGCGTGGCTGATCCAAGGTCGAGAGTTTGTGCCGCTCCGGCATGCCCTACGAGTGCCCGGTTACGTGCTCTGGAAGTTGCCGCTCTACGTCGCGTTCGCCGCACGGCGCAAGCAGGCGAGCTGGGAACAGACGGAGCGCACGCCGTGAAACCGCTCATGCGTATTGCTTACCTCGCCAGTCAATACCCCGCCGCCTCACACACCTTCATTCGGCGCGAAGTAATGGGGTTGCGCTCGCTCGGTTTCCAGGTCGACACGTTCAGCCTGCGCCGGCCCGTGGGGGAGTCAAAACTGTCCGCCATCGATCAGCGAGAAACCGCTGCGACCTGGTACGTTCTACCTGCACCGCCAACACGGCTCGCGCGTTCCCACGCCAAGGCGCTCTTGACGCGACCGCTCGCCTACGCAAGCACCTTCAGGCGAGCCTTGGGGCACCGCGCCCCGGGGTTGCGAGCGCTCCTTTGGTCAGCCTTTCACTTCGTCGAAGCCATCGACGTGGCGCACGAGCTAAAGCGCCGCCGTGTCGAACACCTGCACAACCACTTCGCCAATGCCGGGGCCAACGTCGGGTACTTGGCCGCCCACTACCTGCGCCTGCGCTGGAGCCTGACGCTGCACGGCACGAGCGAGTTTGATTACCCCGCGGGCCTGTTGCTCGCCGAAAAGATCGAAGCGGCCCACTTCGTGGCTTGCGTCACCCATTTCGGCCGCGCTCAGGCCATGCGGCTCGTCGATCCCAAGCACTGGCACAAGTTCCGCATCGTGCGTGCCGGCATCGAGCCGCCCGAGCTGGGCAGCGCTTCGGGGGAAGCCAAAGGGCGCCTGCGTTTGGTGTGCGTAGCCCGTCTATCTCCGGAGAAGGGACACGCGGGCCTGATCCAAGCGGTAGCTCAGTTGGTTTCCGAGGGCATGGACGTGGAATTGGAGCTGCTCGGAGATGGGCCAGATACACAGCGGGTCGAGGCTCAGATTCGGGTGCTCGGGCTCGAGTCGCGCATTTTCATGCGCGGACAAGTGCCGGAGGAGGTAGCGCTGCTTGCGATGGCCAATGCGACTGCAGTCGTGTTGGCCAGCTTCATGGAGGGCCTGCCGGTGGTGTTGATGGAAGCCCTCGCGCTCGGCGTGCCTGTGGTCGCGCCGTGTGTGGCGGGCATCCCCGAGCTCGTCGAGCACGGCGTCTCGGGGCTGACCTTTCCGCCCGGCGACTGGGCCAGCCTGGCTCGAGCACTGCGCCAAATGCTCAGCGACGCCGAGCTGCGCGCGCGCTTGGCTCGCGAGGGGCGGCGGCGGGTCGAAGCCGAGTTTTTCGTCGAACGCTCAATCACGCCGCTCGTGATGGCGCTCAAATCCTCGTCCAATCCAAACGGAGCCTCGTGACCTACAGCGCCTTTGTCGACCAGTTTCACGCCCACCGTTGCACGAACGCCAACCAGTGCGTTCACCTGGGGGTCAACCAGCGCCTCGCCGAGCTGCCCGACCCAAGCCTCGCCGCGAGCGAGAGCCGGGTACGGACCGCGCAACATTTGCTGCGCGAGCTCGAGCACATTCCTACCGCAGCCCTCAGCTTCGACGACCGCCTCGACCTCGACTTGGCCCAGCTGATGCTCGACGCAGAGATTTTCGACCAGCGTTATCAATTCAATGAGAGCAACACGCTGCGGCAGTTGCCGCGTGCGGGGGACGACATCGGCGATGGCATCTTCATGCTCAGCGTGTCCGACCCGCGGCCCGCTGCCGAGCGGCTCGCCGACATCACCGGGCGCATCGAACAGATCCCTCAGTATCTCAGCGCGCTGCTCGCCCGCCTGGACAAGCCCGTCCAGCGCTGGGCGCAGATGGACCTGGCGAAGGTGCGTGAGCTGCCCACCCTACTCGGCAGCATGGACAGCTGGGCCGAGGCTGAACGCTGGCCCGATGCCGCGCGCCTGAAGAAAGCCAACGTCGCGGCCAACGAAGCCTTGGCCGCCTACGCCGGCACGCTCGAAGCGCTCCCTACGACTCGCCAGCTGCACGTGGGCGTCGCCACCGCAAAACGCATCGTTCAGCTCCGGGGTATCGAGCAAAGCTTGGATGACCTGCACGCCATGGCGCGCACCTTCCTGGGCGAGACCCAACGCGAAATCGAAGCCTTGCGCGCGCGGCTGGTGCGCAAATACGAGCTCCCTCTCGACACCTCGCGGGCCGATCTGCACAAATTCCTGAACCAGCGCTTCCGCGTGAAGATAACGGCGGGCGACTTCGAGCAAGTGCTCACGCGTTATCGCCAGGAGCACGAACAGCTCATGCGCTTCATCACCGAGCATGACCTGTTCCCCCTGCCGCCAGATCATGCCTTGAAGATCCTCGCGACCCCCGGCTTCATGCGGCCGTCGATCCCTGCAGGGGCCATGAGCCCCCCTGCCCCGTTCCGCGCGGGGATTGCCACGAGCCTGATCTTCTTGACCTTGTCGGAAGAGCTGCTCGACGAGCACACCGAGCTCAGCATCCCCATCATGATGGTGCACGAAGGTGTGCCCGGGCACCACTTGCAGCTGGCCACCGCGTCCAAGCATCCATCGCGTATCCGCCGCCACGTCATGGCCAACGACCACGCGGAAGGCTGGACGACGCTACTCGAGGACTACATGCTCGACCGCGGCTACCTATCGGAGCTGAAGGACGAAGCCCGGTTTTGCGCCAAACGCGACCTCTGCCGCATCGGCGCGCGCGTGGCCATCGACCTCTACTTCATGACCGGTGAGAGGGATTACTTGGAGGTGGGGATGCACACCGAACGGAGCCAGAGCGACCCGTTCGAGGCGGCGGGCGAGCTTTTGCAGGTGGTCACAGGCTTCACGCCAGGGCGGGTCCAGGCAGAGCTCAACTGGTACTCGCTCGAACGGGGCTACCCGCTCAGCTACCTGACCGGCAACCAGCTGGTCTCGCGACTGCGCCGGGACCTGCACACCGCCCAAGCCGGCAGAGCTACTCCACAGCAAACCGACCGCCTCTTTTTCGAACGCTACCTGCGCTCGGGCAACATGCCGCTTTCATTCTTGCGGCGGGTCTTCCAACACGACGGCCTACTGACACACTGAGCCTCGGCTCCTCCGCGCTTTTGCCCTTCTCTCTCGGAATTTGCATATGAGCCTCAAGCTAGTGCCCGAACGCCTACGCTCGATGGGCCCCGGTGCCTGGATCCGTGAAGGTTGGCAGCGCCTGCGCCGCTTGCCCGGAGGGCCACGCTTCTTCGATCGGGCGCTCGGCATGGCAATACCGTACACCGGCGGGCTCGGAGCCCAGGTGGTGACCCTCGAGCCCGGCTTCGCCCAGGTGCGCCTCACCGAACGCCGCGCCATCCAGAACCACCTCCGCAGCATTCACGCCATCGCGCTCTGTAACCTCGCCGAGCTCACGGGCAACCTAGCGCTAGCTTTTTCCCTCCCCGACAACAGCCGCTTCATCGTCACGAAGCTCTCCATCGAATACAAGAAGAAGGCCCGCGGGGTGATCCTCGCCGAGTGCCGCTGCAGCCCGCCAACCTCCGCGGAACGCCAACACTACCAACTCGACGTCACCCTCACCGATGCCAGCGGAACCGTCGTCTCCACCGCCGCCATCGAAACGCTCGTCAGCCCGGTCCCATAGAGCTCTGACCGTCCCTGGCTACCCCGCACATGAGGCGCGCCGGCCGTTATTCCGCCGGCCGCACCATGGGCACGACGCGAGACCGCCCCGGAGCCCGCTCACGCCGCACGCGATTGATGGCGCTCAGCACCGCGAGGATTGAAGCGGTCAGAATGCTCTCATGCCGCCCAACCCCGTAACTGTTGCCTTCACCGTCGATGGATACATCGACGTAAGCGACGGACGCCGCGTTGGCTCCCTTGCCCATCGAATGCTGATGAAAATCCAGCACCTCACAGGCCAAGGAGAAGTCCGACCGGAGCCCAGCCACGAGCGCATCGATAGGGCCATTCCCCGCGCCCTCGATGCGATGCACCTGGCTGCCCTGAGCCAGCTCCGCGACCAACCGCCGCGCCTCCCCTTCCTTGTGGAAGTCGAGGTTCGACAAGCGAAGGCCCTGCGAGCTGTCCAAATACTCCTTGTGGAAAGCATCCCAGATCTGTTTCGGCGACAGCTCGGCGCCGGTGTCATCGGTGATGTGCTGCACCGTCTGGCTGAATTCCACCTGCAGCTTGCGCGGCAGCACGAAGCCAAAGTCCTGCTCCATCACATAGGCAATCCCACCCTTGCCGGACTGGCTATTGATGCGAATCACCGGTTCATAGCGCCGCCCCACATCATCGGGGTCGATGGGCAAGTACGGCACTTCCCAAATGGCCCCTGGGTCGCGCTGGCGCGCCGCCATGCCCTTCTTGATGGCATCCTGGTGCGAGCCAGAGAATGCCGAGAACACCAGCTCGCCCGCGTACGGGTGGCGGCAATGCACCGGCAACCGATTGCAATACTCCGCGACCTCCACCAGCTCCTTGATGTTGGTGATGTCGAGGCCGGGATCGACCCCCTGGGTAAACATGTTCAAGGCGAGCGTCACCACGTCGACATTGCCCGTGCGTTCACCATTGCCAAACAACGTGCCTTCCACGCGATCAGCCCCCGCCATCATGCCGAGCTCGGCGGCAGCCGTACCCGTGCCGCGGTCGTTGTGCGGATGCAGGCTGAGCAAATACAAGTGGCGGTTCTTCATGTTGCGGCCGAACCATTCAATCTGGTCGGCGTACACGTTGGGCGTGGCCATCTCCACCGTCGCCGGCAGGTTGAAGATCATCTTCTTGTCGACCGTGGGCTGCCACGTATCCATCACGGCCCCACAAATCTCGACGCTGAACTCGAGCTCCGTCCCGGTAAAGCTCTCGGGGGAGTACTCGAACCACACGTCGGTGCCCTTCACCGTCTCGCTCAGCTCTTTGATCAGACGGGTGCCGCGCACCGCGATATCGATGATCCCGTCGCGTGGCAGGCCAAATACGACGCGCCGCTGTAAAGTCGAGGTCGAGTTATACAGGTGGACGATGACCCGCTTGGCACCCTCGATGGACTCGAACGTGCGCCGGATCAACGGCTCTCGAGCTTGGGTGAGCACCTGAATCGTCACGTCATCAGGCACGAGGCGCTGCTCGATGATCTCCCGGACGAAATCGAAGTCGGTCTGCGATGCGCTCGGGAAGCCCACCTCGATTTGCTTGAAGCCCATCTGGCAGAGCTTCTTGAACATGCGCAGCTTGCGCGCGGCGCTCATGGGCTCCGGCAAGGCCTGGTTGCCGTCGCGCAAATCCACGCTGCACCAGAGCGGCGCCTTCTCGATCACGCGGCCAGGCCACTTGCGATCGGGCAGATTGACAGGCTGAAACGGTCGGTACTTCTGAACGGGCATCCGAAACATGGTCTAAGACTCCTCTGAAGCGGGCCGGCCTGGGGGAGTAAGGGCACAACAGGAACGAAACATGCGTCCCTCGACAGCAGTAGAACAGCTGACGAAATGAGAAAACCTTCTCCTGCCACGCCACGCAAAAAAATGGACTGCGAGGGTTAACACTCTGCGTTCAGCAGAGCGGCGGGAGAGGGCTATTTCCAGGTGCAGACTGAAAAGCGCACTAAACCTCTCCCGCCTTACTAAGCAGGAGCGGCCACATAAGCGGCGCTGACAGGACCCGAGCCATCAATGGCCCCACCCTACGCCGCCGGCGGCAAAGTTGCAAGAATATTTGACCCGAGGGCCGGAAGGCGGTTGCACAGGGGACCGCGAGATAGGGCCGGCCGCAACGACCCCGTCAGGCAACTAGTCAGGTCGGGCCTCAGCGGGGCCGCGCGGCACGTCCGGTGGGCGACAGCATCGACGGCTTCGGTCACCCCACCGACGAAAATGATCGTAACGGCACTCCGCTCCTCACCAGCAAACGACGTTTCTTCCAAAATCGAGCAACTCGTGTCCCGCTCCTCCGATTCATCATTGCGCCGCTCTTCCGCAGGCGCACCTCTAGACGACTTGAGATCAAGCCGCCCGTTGGGCAGTATCGCCGCCGCGTTATCGGGGTGGTTGGGGGTTGGAGACGAACATGAACACGACTCGACGCGCGCAAGCATCAGCACTGTGTAGCAGCAGCGGCATGCCTCACAGTTGGCCGCCTTGGCGGGCTGCGGTGTCAATGGTAGCCCTCTCGGGACTGCTGTGCTTCGTCGGGGCGTGCAACGGCAAGCGGCACAGCTTTGCGCAGCCCGATGATGACAGTCCTAGCCAGGGGATTGATGGGCTCAATCCAGCCGCGACGGATGGTGGCGCCAATGGCGGAGGCACCACCCAGGGAAATGGCGAGCCGGCTCCGCGCCAGCTTGGCTCCGCGTGTGCCGCCAACGCCGGGTGTAACTCCGGGTTTTGTGCTGCCGGACGCTGCTGCGAGAGCGCGTGCGAGGGCCTGTGCGAGGCTTGCTCAGAAACAGGGCTCTGCAATTCGGCGGCTGAAGGGTTGACGTGTGGGGATGCTGCCGAGGGTATTGAAAGCCTATGCGACGGCGAGGGCCGATGCGTGGATCCACGCGCCCTCTTGGGTGCCGCATGCCAGAGCGACCGCGATTGCCAGGATCGCGCGTGTGTCGATGGCGTGTGTTGCGCGGAAGCCTGTGACGGAGATTGCGAGGCTTGTAACGGCAGCGGCCGTTGCGTCGCTGATCCGCTCACTTCAGGTTGCGGCGACGCCCGACAGTGCTTCGGTCGCGGGCTCTGTCAACAGACTCTGGGTAGCACGTGTACGACGGGCGACGACTGCGGATCTGGCACCTGCGAGCTCGCGGTCGGGGGTGGCTCAGCATGCTGTGCTGCACCCTGTGCCAACGGCACCTTGTGCAACAGCGATGGTGAGTGCGTCAGCCCCGATATCGATCTGGGCACGGCGTGCGCCACTGGCTCGGAGTGCATCGGTGGGCGCTGCTTCGACGGCCGCTGCTGTGACGTGGCCTGTGGCGCTGCTTGCGAGCGTTGTAATGCACCGGGGCAAGAAGGGCGCTGCGTTGCCGAGCCCGGCGGGCAGCAAGATCCCGCGTGTGCGCTGGGGCTAGAATGCGCGGGGAGAGATCAGTGCAAG
>JANOIG010000230.1:0-3970 GCA_031407405.1 Deltaproteobacteria bacterium | reverse complement strand
CTTCGCCAGCCGCGACAGCGCCTCGTGCGCGTGAATCCAGCCGCGCGCTCCGTCGCCAGGCTTGAGCGGATCCATAAGTGTGGCTCGATCGCGAAGTGCAGCGTGTGCCATTGCATTCAGATAACACGAAGAAATTTGGGTCTCAGAGCGCTTCGTAGCGTGACGATGTCGGCCTCGTAGACTTGCGCGCATGAAAAAACCGGGAAAGAGCGTCAGAGGGTGATTTGCGCTCCACGATGACACGAGTTTTGGAGAGGCGACGCTCTCTGGCGCGGCACGTTCGCAAATCGTGTCTTAACCGGCCAATGTTACCGCGTGGTGCGGGGCGGCCGACGCCGGAAAAGTTGCTGGATTGCAGCGTTCAAAGCGTGAAGACGCCGAACCAGACGACGCGCGTGAGCTTTGTCGAGAGCATTGTCCTCGACGTGCTTCAGAACGTAGCGGGCAAAGTCAGTGAGCGAATGGCTTGGTTCAGAAGTCGCGGCCGGGGAGGTTTTGGAAAGGTCGTAGCGTTGCTCGATGACCTGCGCTGCCGCTGCGTATTCCTTCGCGATGGTCTCGGGGGTGATGGCGGCGTATCGCAGAGTCATCTGGTAGTGGCGATGCCCGAGGAGCTTCATCAGGACGGGTAGGCTGACGCCGGCCGCGAGCATTGCTGTCGCATAGGTGTGACGAAGGCGATGCGTTGTCATGGGCTCAGAGAAAACGAGCCCACGACAGGCTTGCTTGAGGGCGAGCCGGTATTCGGAATAGGCGAAGGGCTTTCCTGTATTGCGTTGAAGCAGAAGCGCCCGTCGCTTGCCGAGTCGGCCGGTGGAGCCGCGAACTCGCAGGGCGCCAATGAGGCGTACGGTGGCGCGGTCGAGCGGAACGAGACGCTCGCTGTTGAGCTTGCCGAGGGGCACTTTCAGGAAGTGGTTGCGGAGGTGATCGGTGTGAACACAGTGGAACGGCATCGCGCGCAACTCGCCCACGCGCAGGCCGGTACGTCGCATGAGCAGGAGACCAAGTTTAATGGGTGAGTTTGACTTGCGAAGGCGGCGCTGCAGCACGCGATCGAGGTCAGCCGGGATCGGTCTTGGCAGGTATTCGGGGCGCTTCGGCAAGTCGCCTCGGCGGAACAGATAATCGGCGGGTTTGCCTATGTAGTCAGGTTGCTCGTCGAGCCACAGGAGGTACATGCGAACGGCAAGGATGAGCTGCACTCGGTGGCCAGCGCTGAACTTACGTGCGTGCAGCCACTGGAGCCACGCAACAACGTGAGTCCGGTCGACGGCTTCGGTCGAGAGTCCTTGGGCATCGAGCCACATGTGAAACTGACGGAGGCTCGAGCGGTGAGAGACGAGCGTCGAGGGTTTGTAGGTGGGCTCGAGCGTCTCGATGAATCGACGTGCCTGGGCAGGGAGCTCGAATAGCGCACGACCTTCGCTGAAGTCAGGCCAAACGCGGCGCGGATTCACCGAGAGTAGCTTGCGCGCATGGAGCCAATCGAAGTAGCGGAAGAGACGGCGTCGTTGGCGAGCACGAGCGGGAGGTTTCAGTGCCGCGAGGAAGGGTGGCATGAAGCTTTGGATTTCCGCGGCTTCGAGCTGCAGGATGGGTCTGCCGGAGCGTCGCAACCAAGCGTGAAAGCAGCGAAGAACTTGGCGAGAAGACGGCTCCTCGATGAGGTAATCGAGCGCGAAGGGGGGTAATCCTTCGTTTGGGTCACGGCGAGTCACGTGGTTTGCCTAGGTGCGGCGCCTATAGCGGCCCTCGATGATACGGATGGCTCGCTGATACTCATCGGCGACATCGACGAGAGACAATTCGATGTACTGGAGCGTCATCTTCATGTCGGCGTGGCCCATCAGGCGCTGCAGGACCGGCAAGCGGACGCCGGCGCGCGCCATGTCCGTCCCGAACGTGTGCCGAAAGCGATGTGCATTGGCGATCGCCAGCGTCGGCTGACGCCGTCGCTGACGAAACAGACTGCGGAGGCCGGCAGGTGTCATGGGCTGTCCTCGACGCGCGCCTTTCAAAACGAGAAACAGTCGGCGCTCGGCATTCCGCGTTGGTCGCTCAAGCTTCACGTAGTCTCGAAGCACGCGTCCCAGCACGTCAGCAACGGGTAGGACGCGATCACGCTGTCCCTTGCCACGAACATGGAGACGTCGCTCTCTCCAGATGACGTCGTCAAGGTGCAGCTCAAGCACTTCTCGCGAGCGCAGACCGCAGAGGAGCATCAGATGAACGATTGCGAGATCTCGGTACTTCTTGAGACTGCGCAGGAATGAACGAACTTGGTCGGGCCCGAGTGGCTCGATCAGCAAGCGCGGCTCCTTGACGCGGACTTTGCGCGAGCGGCGATGCAGGGGATGCAAACCAAGCTCACGATCGCGGCCGGGTCCCTTGTAGTGCGCTGCTGGACGAAGAATGCCCGGTCCTTGATCGAGCGCGAGTCCGGTGGAGAAATGAAACAGCAGGCGCACGGTCGTTAAGCGACGGTTGATCGAGCGGGGTGCCGAGCCTGTGCGCTGCTGCTCGGCAATGAAGTCAACCAGGTCTGCGGAACACAGATTCAGCAGCTCTCGTTTCGTGCGACTTAGCCAGCGATAGAAGCAGAGAAGATCGAACGCATACGCGCGCGCAGTGCGCGGCGAGAGGCCTCGCACTCGGACGGCTTCGAGGAACCGGTCGGCCTCGATCAAAGGATTCTCGCCCCCGAGCAGCGTGACGCGCCCATCCCTGATGACCACGTGCAATTCGTTTGTCGTCACGGCTAACGCGAACCCCAGCTCGCTAGACCACGTTGCGTACCCTCAACCGGCGATTCCCACCAATCACGGCGCTCGCGGTAACCGCTCCCGATTACTTGGAGGCCGTAGTGGTTTCCGCCCAGGTCTGTTAGCCAGCCGGGATACAGTCTCGTGGCGAACGCTGGTGCCTTGTCGGGCACAACGAGCGCAGCGCGGAGCGATACAAAGCTCCCGAGGCCCTCGAGTAGCCGAGGCAGCGCTAAAGCGTGCCATGGCTTCGGCGGCAGGCGCGCCTTGAGAAGTATCGTCCCGTTTTTGTCCCTCGCCACCAAGAGCGTCCCGCTCTCGGAAGGAAAAATCATCAGGTTTAGTTGGTGCATCCTCGTACTCCTCGACCGCCGATGCCCCCGCGGGCAGCACGTGTAGATTGCAAGTTTTTGATGCTGCTTGTGCACCCTGTTCCATCACGCGCCGGCGGCGCTGCTCCCTGTACGCGCGGTTGCGGTCCCGATGATCCAGTCGACCTTCCTCGCTGCGCTGATGCCGAAGACGACCTGCTCGCAGACTGCGTCGCCTGGCTTGGTGCCGGCAATTTAGCGAGCAGTAACGGTCGCCGTAGTCACAATCGGCGCAGAGAAGGAACGTCCGGCGACACTCCTTCGCGGCACAAATCACCAACCGAAGCGAATCCACATCCCGTGTCGAGGGACGGGAGAAAACTTGCTCAATCGGAGCGACCTGTGCGACGTGAGCGAATACGACCCAACGTCCCGGTCGTTGAAGGCTCGGTGTTGTGACCGGGCCTTCGTTATTTTGTCGTCCCTCTCGGCGATCTCACCCCACCCAGACGACAACCTCCAAAAAACTGTACCTAGCGGCAAAAACTGGGCACTCGACGATCTTTTGTGTCAGCAGCCCCGATTGGCCGGTTAGATCCGTCCAGGAAATTCGTCGAGAGTGTCGCAACTTCTGCTCGGCAGCCAACGCCCGAGGCGTCGCGATCGTCCTCGGGTTTGTCTGGGGCACGATACCATCGACGCCCGACGAAAAACTTTCGAGCGCAGCACTGCCAAGCGCAGCGGCCCGCCCAGCACGCTGGTGTGGCCTTCACGATGCCCAGTGTCCGCGCTGGCGTGCGCTTGGTAGCCCCCCCCGGAGCTCGAGTGACTGCGCTCGTGCAAGCGCCGCTGTTGCGTCGGAGCCCGATCCTGCGGCGTTTGCGCGCGTGTGTT
>JANOIG010000206.1:0-24324 GCA_031407405.1 Deltaproteobacteria bacterium | reverse complement strand
ATTGCAGCTGTCGGCGGTGCAGCTGATGGTGTCGGTGCAGTCGCGGTTTTCATCGCATTCCACGCACAGCCGGTCCCTGCACACACCCGCGGCACAAGCCGTGCCGTTGGTCGGCTGGAATGCGCAACCCGCGGCCGCATCACAGGAATCGGCAGTGCAACTGTTGTTGTCGTTGCACACCAGCGGCGGGAACGTGCAGCCCGTCGCGGAGTTACACGAATTGGTCGTGCACGCGTTGTTGTCATTGCACACGAGCGCCGGGTTGCCGCAGCCCGTCTGCACACTGCAAGAGTCCGTGGTGCACGCATTGCTGTCGTTACAGTTTTGAGCAAATGAGAAGCGGCGCGTCGCGTCGCAGCGGTTCATCGTCAGGCCGTTGCACTGCAGCGCCCCCAGGTTGCACGGCGCGTCGCAGCGCCGCTGCGAGGCATTGCACAATTCGCGCGTGACGCACGTCTCCACGCGGCGCCAGCCCTCGATCAAGCTGCGACATTCTTCCAATGCAGTACCGGTGCACCGCACCGTGCCCGGGATGCAGGGGTCGGTGCACGCACCGGCTGCGGTTGAGCTGCATTGTGAGGCCGAGCCGCAGTTTTGCTCATCTTGAAAGCCGTTACGCGCCGCGTTGCAGCGCTGTAACATCGCGCCATTGCAATTGGGCTGTCCGACGGCGCAGCGCGGTGGCACGCAGATACCGGTGCCAATGCCCGCCTCACACAGCGCCGGCGTCTCGCACACGGCCTGATTCACAAAGCCGTTGCGGGTGTCATTGCAGCGCACCATCTGGTTGCCTTGGCAGTCAAACTCACCCGCGATGCAGACGGGTGGCTCGCAGTGCGCGTCAGTCGCATTCGTGGCGATGCACAGAGCTGCCGTAGCGCAGGGCTCTCCCACGGGCGCGAAACCGTCCCGAGCTTCGTTGCAGGTCTCGACCAACACGCCGTTGCAGCGCCGCTGGCCGGGCGCACAAGCGGTCTCGAGGCAGCCTATCGCGCCCAGGGTGGGACTGCAGAACGCCCCGGAAAAACACTTATCCACAAAATCGTAGCCGCTCTGGGTGGCGTTGCAGATTTCGAGCGTTCCGTCGACCTGGCACCGATGCGCCCCCAGCTCGCAGACCGCTGGCAAGCAAGCGGCCAGCGTCGGACTGCCGGGCAGCGCGCTGCACAGCGGCACACTGACACACGTGTCCTCGAGCACCCACTCGGTCTGCCCGGGGGCACAACGGAAGAGCGCCGTGCCGTCACAGCGGGCGGCGCCCGCGTCGCAGACCGGCGCTTTGCAGCTCAACGCACCCCTGCAGTCGGTCCCTTCGATCGAGCACGCCTCGACGGTCTGCTTGCACAGCTCATCCGAGACGCACGTCTGGACCAGGTCCCAATCCATCTGGTCTTGACGGCAGCGCTGCAATACGCCTTCGTTACAGCGGAGCTGCCCCGGCGCGCAGGCCTCGGGCGTGCAGGCCCCGAGGACCGTATCGCAATGGGCAGCGGTGGCGCAGGTGTCCACCACGTTCCAATCAGTGAGATCTTCATTGCAGTCGCGCAGCAGCGCGCCGTCGCACGACGTCTGACCGCCGCGACAGGTCGGCTCCTCGCAACCCGAAACGGTGGCTTCATCGACCACGCAGAGTGCGGCACTCTCACAGGCCTGGCGGGTAATCCAACCCGAGTCATCCGCCATGCAAATCTGCAGGGCGGCCCCGCGACACTGCGCATCACCCCGTTCACACACGCTCAGGGGCAGCCCCGTGCCACCGTCTGCGACGGGTAGCACAGACCCGATGCTCGTCGGTGGATCGCCCCCGACCACCTCGATGTCGCCGAGCAGGTTGCGGCACGAGCCACCGAATCCGAGCACGAGCAAGGCCAGCCCCAAGAGGCGTGTGGCGATTATGCCACGATGACCCAATCCACGGTTATGACCTGCCACTGTCGACCTCTTTGCTGAACGCTGCGAAACCGGCTGCCCGCCCGGTGCACATTCTGAGCTCGATTCCGAGCACTTGCACCAGAGCGCCGAGGCGCTGACTCGAAGCACACGCCACCGGGTATCCCCTGCAAGCAAGGAAAGTGGGCAGTCGCGCTTGGTTCAGCATCGCGGCAAAGGCAGTCAAAGATCTTGCTCTTTACACTAGGCGGGCCAGAGCGTCCAGGTCGCGCGCCGCTCCTCACGCGCTCTGTGTCGCTTTGCCCCGCTAATCCGCGGCTCGCCTAATCCAATGCTTTAGGCGGCTCGTAATATGTGGGGCGGCCCGCACAGACACCGGCGGCTGCTTTCGGTCGATCCCGAGCCCGGCGATCGTTCCGATCAGGAAGGCCCACATGCTCGAATCCGCATCCTCCGCGAGGTCCCCCAGCTTTTCAGGCCTGAACGAGCACGAAATGCTCAAAAAGCAGTTCGACGTGGTGCGCTTCTTGGGGGCTGGGCCCGATGGCACGGCGATTGCTGCCACACGCCTCGACGGGGGCAAGGAGGTGGAGCTGCGCTTCGTGCAAGAGCACGCCCAGACCGACGAGCTGCTCGAGCGCTGGGCGCGCTACCAACTCGTCAACCACCCCAACGTCATCTCGCTACAGCAAGTGGAAAACGCAGGCGCTGACTGGTGTGCGGTGCTGGACACCCCGCCTCTCGGCAGCCTCAGGCAAGCCTTGTCCCAGCCCTGGAAGGCAGAAGCCAGCTTGCGGCTTCTGGAACAGGTCGCGGGCGCTCTGGCCGCGGCCCATGAAGTGGGGCTCTGGCATGGCAACCTCGACGCCGGCAGTGTGCTCATCGACGCTCGGCGCGGGGCGCGGCTAGAGTTCAGCGGTGTCACGGTCTGGGGCACCGCGCGCCTGACGCTAGAGCCATTGAACAGCTGGCAACACACCGACCGCTACGACGACATCCTGCGGCTGGCTCTGATCGCGGAACAGCTCTTCGGTGGAGTCGAGGCGGCTCAGCGGCGGTTGCCGTGGCTTTCGCACCTGAAAGAACAGGACGCCGTGCTGCGCCCCGATGCCAACGCGGTGCTGGAGCTGCTCGGTCAGGCCAGTCGCGAAGCAAAAGCTGCCGCCGTCGCCGTGCGCCTGGAGCTGCAGACGGTGGACACCGAACGCCCGCTCGCTCCGGCGCCGGGTGCGCCAGCGACAGCCCCGTGGCCAAACCCCCTTCCCCCGGCGGTCACTGCGCTTTCTCAACCCGCTGCGGGCGCGCGCGTCGGACGCTTTCAGCTCGAGCACTTGTTGGGCGAAGGCGGCATGGGCAGCGTCTATCGTGCGCTCGACGTGGCCTCTGGCCAGCGCGTGGCGCTCAAGCTGCTCCGCCCGGAGCTGCTAAAGGACGAAGCGGTCAGGTACCGGTTCAAGAAGGAGGCGCGCGTCTTGAAGGAGGTACGGAGCCCCTACGTCGCCAACCTGATCGAAGCAGACATGAGCGACGCGCATGGTTACATCGCCCTCGAGTTCATCGACGGCCAGGACCTCGCCACCTCGCTCTTCGAGCACGGGGGGCCGCTGAGCGAAACCCTGGCCCTGCAGATCGTCGCGGACATGTGCCGGGCGCTCGTGGAGCCGCACCGGCGCGGCATCATCCACCGCGACATCAAGCCGCAGAACGTGCTGCTCGTGGGCCAACTCAAAAACCCAAGCGACCTCTCCGTCAAGCTTTGCGACTTTGGCATCGCTAGCGCCAAGCTGAGCGCCGAGACTGTCGGCATGACCCAAGACGGGCGCCTCTGGGGCACGCCCCAATACATGTCTCCGGAGCAGTGCACGAGCTCCCCAGTGAGCCCTGCCACGGACGTGTACGCGCTCGGGCTCACGCTGTACGAGCTCATCGCCGGGCGCCCCGCCTTCGAGGGGGACGAGCTGTTTCACGTGCTCAGAAAACAGATGAGCGAAGAGCCCACGAGCTTGAGCGAATGCGCCACGGTCAGCGAAGGCACCGTCGCGCTCGTGGCCCGCGCGCTCGAGAAGCCACCGGCTCGCCGTTTCGCGGACGCGGCGGAGTTGCTCGCGGCGATCGACGCGATTCGCAACGGCCAGGCCGCCGCGCTCGCGCCCGGTGCAGAGCCGACGAGGTCCCGCGGGCGCTCCCACTTGCTGGAATTTTCGGTCGATCTGAAGTCTTCCGCGGAAGACCTTTGGCCCTATGTGAGCGACACCGAGCGCATGAATCAGGTCGTCGGGCTGCCCCCGGTGCACGTGGAGCGCGTTCGGGCAGACGGCTCGAACAAGACGTTCTTGTCCAACAAGGTCCTGGGCATCGCCATGCGCTGGCAAGAGTACCCCTTTGAATGGGTCGAGGGCCGCAGCTGGTCGGTGCTGCGTGTGTTCGAGCAAGGCCTGACGCGCTGGTACCGCGTTCGCATGGAGCTGCACGCGCTACCCGCCGGTGGCACGCGGCTCTCCTACTCGATGGAGTTCGAACCCACCTTTGGCTTCCTCGCCTGGATCATCAAGTTTGAAGTGGGTGTCAAGCAGAAGGCCAAACTGATTCGGATCTTCAAACGCGTCGATGCGCTGATCGAGCAGGGCGCGGTCCGCCGCACACCCTCCCCGCATGCGGAGCCCAAGAGTGCTGACTCGAGGCTCGGGCGCTTGGTTTCTGCCAAGCTCGAGGCGCTGCGCGCCGAGCATGTCGACCCCTCGATTCTAAAGGCATTGGAGCAGCATGTGGTCGACGGATCCGATGTCGAGATCGCGAGGCTGCGGCCCTTGCGCTTTGCCCGGGCTCATGGCCTCGACGAGCGCGCCTTCACCGAGGCTTGTTTGCTCGCCGCGCGTCAGGGCTTGCTCAATTTGCTTTGGGATGTGGTGTGCCCGCTGTGCCAAATCCCGGCCACTTTCGTCGAGTCGCTGCAGCGGCTCGAGACACATTCGGGCTGCCCGGCGTGTGAGCTGAGCTTCCCGCTCAATTTTGCTGATTCGGTAGAGCTGGTGTTCAGAGTCGCTCCGGAGGTGCGCGCCAACGAGGTCCGAGCCTACTGCATCGGTGGCCCAGCGCACTCACCGCATGTCGCGGCCCAGGTGTGCTTGGCGCCCGGGGAAGGGCAAGTGCTTTCGCTCGAGCTATCCGACGGGCGACACCGCATCCGTAGCCCGCAGCTGCCCGGCGTGATCGAGCTGGATGTGGGGGCGGAGCACGGGTTCGCACGAGCCGACTTGGTGGTTGGCGCACGCCTCCGGGCGGTTCGAACCAAGGGCTCTAGCAACGAAGACCAGCGCCTCGGCTTACAAGCGGCCGAGCCCATCGTGAAGCTATCGAGTGGTCAACAAACCATCGCCCTGCGCAACGAGCTAGAGCACGAGGTGACCTTGCGCGTGGAGCGCACGGCAGGGAGAGATGACGCCTTGACGGCGGCCCGCGCCTGGTCGATGCCCAGATTTCGCGAGCTGTTTCCGGGTGAAACGCTGGAGAGCGGGCGGCTGGTCGCCGTGGGTCAGCTCAGCTTCCTCGTGCTGCGTGTGGTCGATCACCTGGGTCTCATCGATCGGCGAGGTGACGCGGTCGCGCTCGCCGACACGGTGCGTGCCTTTGATCAGGTGCAAGCGATTTCCGAAAAACATGGCGGTCGGCTAGCGGCCATGAGCATGGACGCGGCCATTTCGGTCTTTGAACGCCCGGATGATGCCATCGCAGCGTGCCTCGGCCTGTGGCAGGCGCTCGGCGACGAGAGCATGGTGGGGTGCAGCCTCGCGCTGCATCGAGGTGCAGCCGTCGCGACCACCATCAACGACCGAATGGCGTACTACGGTCGCACCCTGGCCCAAGCACTCGAGCTCTCCGAGCCGCGCGAGCCCCGGCAGCTCGTGATCAGCTCCGCGGCGCTCGGAGACGACCGGACGCGGTTCACCGGTGACCCGGCTCTGCCCGCTGAAGTACAACCTGCACCAAGGCTTGGGCCCGCTGCCTGGTGCCTGCACCTCGAGGCTCGAAATTCCCTCGGGTAGCCCGGCGCCGCAGCGAGCAAAGCTCGGCCCCATTGCACGCTCCTCAGGACAGGGCCAACAGCCGACGCTGTGCCTCGGTGTCTCGTGCCAGGAGCGCGCTCAGACCTCGGTGCACGACGCGACCGCGATCGAGAACCAGCACATGCTCGGTGAGGCCGAGCGCCAGCCGAGCATGCTGTTCGACCAGTATGATGGACATGCTCTGCTCCGAAAGCAGTTGTCGCAACACTAGCGTGAGTTGCTGGACAAGCACCGGCGCGAGCCCTTCCATCGGCTCATCCAGGAGCAACAGGCGGGGATTAGTGCAGAGCGCACGGGCTATGGCAAGCATCTGCTGCTCACCACCCGACAGCTGATTGCCACGGTTCGAGCGCCGCGCCTTCAATGCAGGAAAAAGCTCGTAGGCGCGGGCGGCGTCCCAACGCCCCGGGCGCGCCACGGCCTCCAAATGTTCTTGCACGGTCAGGGATGGAAACACCGAGCGTTCTTGCGGCACCCAGCCGAGCCCAGCGCGTGCTCGTTCGAACGCCGAACCCTGCGACGCCTCTACTCCGTTGTAAAGGATAGACCCGCCGTGAAGCTTGGACAGGCCCATGAGCGTGACGAGGAGCGTGGTCTTGCCTACGCCGTTTCGACCCAAGACCGCCAGGCTGCTGCCAACCGCCAGCGAGAACGACACGTCATCCAGGACGACAGCGTGACCATAACCCGCGCGCAGCCCGCTCACCACCAGCAACTCGGGGGTCACTCTACGGCGCTCCCCAGGTAAACCGCGCGCACGCGGGCGTCCTTGGCGACTTCTTCGGGTGTACCTTCCATGAGCACCCGCCCGCCCACCAAAACGCTGATCCGTTCGGCAAACCGAAACACGAGGTCCATGTCATGTTCGATGAACAGCAGAGTGACCGAGCGAGGCAAGGCGGCGATCACCTCAAACATCTCGCGACTCTCCGCTGCGGGGATACCCGACGCGGGCTCATCCAAGACGAGGATGCGAGGGCGTGTCGCCAGGGCCAAACCGAGCTCGAGCAGTCGCTGCTTGCCGTAGGGCAAGTTGCGGGTGATGGTCAGAGCTTCGTCACCGAGCCGCAAACGATCGAGGAGCTCCCAGGCTTCACGCTGCTCTTCCTTCAAAGCTTGCAGCTTTCGATACCAACAGCCGCCGAGCCCCCGCCGTTGGCAAATGACGAGCAGCACTGACTCTAGTACGTTAAGCCCCGTGAACAGCGTATTGATTTGAAAGGTGCGCGTCATGCCTCGCGCAACGCGCTCGTGCTGGGGGAGAGACGTCACGCGCTCGTTACCTAGAAAGACGTGACCCGAGGTCGGCGCATAGAACCCGGTGAGCAGGTTGACGAAGGTCGTCTTTCCTGCACCGTTGGGTCCGATCAAGGCATGCCGCGCACCTTGCGCGAGCTCTAGGCTGACGCCATCGTTGGCCCGAAATTCACCCCAGTGCTTGGAGAGCCGCTCAGCCCGCAAGATGGGTGTCATGCGGGGCCCCCCGATCCACGCCGGAACCGGAACGACATGGCGTCCAACCAGCGCGTAGTGCTGCCGAGCACACCACCCGGGGCGAAAAAGGCAATCAACGCCACCAAGAGCCCCAGCCAAAACTGCCAGTAGGCGGGGTTGATGTCGGAGAAAACGTGCTGAAGGAGCATGAACATGCAGGTACCCACCAGCGCGCCATAGAGCCGCCCGGTCCCGCCCAACACGAGCATGATGAGCGCACTGGCGGAGCGTTCAAAGCTCAGGCTCTCCAGACCGACAAATTCGGTCGTTTGCGAGGTCAGAGCGCCGGCGATTCCAGCCAGGGCCGCGCTCAACGTATAAATGGAGACCAAGCGCCGCTGCACCGGCGCACCGATGGCGGGCATGCGCCGCTCATTCTCGCGAATGGCCTGCAGCGAAAGCCCAAACGGCGAAGCCACCAGGCGACGCGCCAACAGGAAGACCAGAAACAGAACCACCGCCGAGTAGACGTAGGCGGTCTTGCCCGATAGGTCGAACCTCCACAACCCCAGCAGCTTCCACATGCTGACGCCCGACAAACCATCCATCCCGCCCGTAATCGAGGAAGCCTGATTGGCCGCCTCGTGGAACAAGAATCCGATGCCGAGCGTGACCATCAGGCGCGTCAACCCCTCCCCGCCCACGACCAGAAAACTGGTGGCGTAGCCCACGCTGGCCGCCAATGCTCCCGCCAGGATGAGCCCCGTCACCGGTTCACCCCAACCGTAAACGGCGAGCAGGCCCGCGGTGTACGCGCCGATGCCGAAGAATGCCGCGTGGCCCAAGGATACGATGCCCGCATAACCGAGGATCAAATCCAACGAAACGACGAACAGGGCCGCGGTGAGCACTTGGCTCCCTAGCACCAGGTAATCCGGAAACACAAAGTACGCAGCGCAAGGCAGCAGCCAGAACGCCGCCTCGAGGCGCACCCGCCAGCTGCCGTTCACAAGCGACGCCCGCGAAGCCCCGCCGGAGATGCCATCAACACCGCGATCATCAGCGCGTATATGATGAACGCCCCGGCTTCCGGCAGATAGTACTTCCCCGCAACGTCGAACACCCCGAGCACGAGGGCACCCAAGGCGGTACCGGAGACACTCCCTGCACCGCCAACGGCTACCACGAGCAGGAAGTACACGAGGTATTTGAAGGCGAAGGTCGGGTCCAGGCCAAGCACGTCGATGCCGAGCGCGCCTCCCAACCCAGCGAGCCCGCTGCCCAGGGCAAAGGTCAGGCAGAACACGCGCTCGACCGGGATCCCCAGGCCCGCCGACACACTCGGATTGTCGACCGCGGCACGCAGCTGCGCTCCAAAACGCGTGCGCTCAACCAGATAACCGAGCGCGACCGTGAGCAGAACCACGAGCGCCACCAAAAACAACCGATAGGCGCCCAGCTCGAGCCCCAAGACGCTGACCTGCCCGCGTAAAGCCGGGGGTAGCTCGACCAACTGCTCCGTAGGCCCAAAGTAGTAGGTGGCTGCGGCAACCGCCATGAAGGTGAGCCCGATGGTGAAGAGCACCTGATCCAGCTGGCTTCGGCTGTAGAGGTGCCTATACAGCAAGCGTTCACTCACAGCGCCGGCCAGGCCGAGCGCGGCGAAACAGAGCGGCAGCGCCGCCAAGAACGGCACACCCCAGCGTGCCATCAGCGTCACGCACAAATACCCCCCGAACATCGCGAAGACGCCATGGGCGAGGTTTACGATCTTCATGAGACCCATCGTCACCGACAAGCCAACGCTAATGAGAAAGAGCAGGCTTCCGTACGCCACCCCGTCGAAAACGATACCGAGAAAGCTAGCCATCACCGGCCGGCGTCGTCACGGCTGGCTGCCCGTGCGCCGAGCCACGACAACCAGATTCTTGTGAACATCATTGCTTCCTCCGCGCGCGGGACTGCTGCCTCTCGCGGTTATCATATTTGACGGAAGCCCGGGCAACCTTCGTCGGCTACAGCGGCGCTGGACAATTTCGGAGCGAGCCCTGCTCGACGGGCGTATCCTTGCGGGGAGTTGCGGTCCCTTCTCGCGACGTGGGCGCAGCGACGGGTGACTCCGGCGCCACAAGCCTGCTATGCAGCGCCGATAATGAATAGAGAGCGCGCTTCGGAGGGAACCAGCATGAAGAACGAGATTGCCGGGCTTGCGTTGCTCGGCAGCCTGTGCGTTTCCGCTCAGGCATCGGCACAAGCCATCAAGGCCGACGTGGAAATCTATGGCACCCTGGTTCCCCACCTCGAGTACATGGACACGACTGGCGCGACGCCGCTCAGCCAACGCGGAGCTGCCACTCAGGTCCCCGACGCTGCTCACACGGGCTTCAATGAACCGGCACGCTTCCGTATGACTCAAGGGACGAGCCACCTCGGTTTTCGCGGCAAAGTGGATCTATGGGGCGAGGATCTCACGGTGGTCTGGCAAATCGAAAGCGGTGTGCCGATCGATGGCGACCCGGTGCTCAACACCTTGGCCAGCCGCAACTCGCGTGTAGGCGTCAGCGGCAGGTGGGGCAGCGCGTTTGTCGGGATCTGGGACACACCCTACAAGTGGGCTACGCTGCCGGTCGTCAATCCCATCGCGGCCGGCTTCGTCCCCGACTATACCGCGGTGATCGGCACCCCGGGTTTCGGAGTCGGTGCGCTCAATCTGAGCCCGGGTTACGTGGCCAATGCCGTGCCGGGTCCAAGCCCGGTGCCGCGCTCGAACGCCGCATTCTATCGGCGGGACTCCAACAACATTCAGTACTGGAGCCCCAACGTCTACGGCTTGTCCGCGCGGGTCAGTTATACCACCAATGAATTCTCGCGCGCCGATCGACCGCTGATCGGCGAAGCACCCGCGCTACCCGAAATCAGCCCGGACGTGATCTCGGCTTTGCTCAGCTACGACAACGGTCCGCTCAAGCTTCGCTACGCCATCGAAATTCATCGTGACTATTTCGGTCTGTCACTGCTGGGGGGCAGTCCAGGTGGAACCGCGACGAACCCCACGTCTCGAGACGTGGGACAAACAGGCGTGGCAGCATACACCTTCACACTCTCAGAGGACATGACGACGCGGTTGGTGCTGACCGGCGACTACCTGCTGTACGAAAATGACGACACTCGACTCGGGAACGTGGACCAGTACGATCGCTCTGCTTTCTACGGCCTGGTCGATCAGAGTTACCGCAACCATCACCTGTGGGCGGCCTACGGCGAAGCTCAGCAAGGGGATTGTTCACTCGTAGGTGATGGCTTCTGTTCGACCGAGGGGTTGGGCGCTCGAATGATGACGATCGGGTACTTGTTCCGCATGTCACCCAACACTGATTTTTTCGCGGTCGCCTACCAAGTCGTGAACAAGCGATCGTCCACGTACGCACCTTTCCCACCAATAGATCCGCTGCCGTCCCCGGGCGCCAACCTCCGCTCCATCGGCATCGGCATGCTGCACCGTTTTTCGGTCACCGCGTCTAGCGCGGAGTGATGCCGGGGCTAGGTTCGGCGCTAGCCGTTTGACTGTCACCCAGGATTTGGTGTATCGGCCTTACGGACGGTAGTGCTCGCGGGTCCCGCTCGATGGGCTGTCCAGCCGCAGATGACCAAACGCTTCGCCGAAGGCCTGAACTACAGCATCGATATCGATGGGTCGAAGGCGATCTGCCGCGTGTGGAGTCGCCCCGATCTCGATTCGACGACCGGCGCGGAGCTGGCGACCCAGAAGATCTCTCTGTTTCGTCAGCTCGCCAGCGGTGACATTCTGGGGCTGCTCTTCGATCTGTCGCTGGCGCCGGTCGTGACCGGGCCCAAGACGCAGCAGGCCCTCAGCGAGATGATGCTGGCCTGGCAAGAGGCGGCCAAGCCGGTTGCTGTCGTAGCGGGCGGAAATTCCATTCAGCAGCTCCAGCTTCGCCGGCTGATCTCCACGTTTGCCCCCGATCAAGGCGCGTTGTTTGGCTCGGCAGAAGAAGCCACCGCCTGGCTCGATTCGCGCCTCCCCTGATCCGTAACCCCCGGCGCCCGACTGGACGGCACGGGTGGCGTCCCGCCGTAAATCACTGGCTCTCTTGCGCCGCGCCCGCCACGAGCTCACGCCACGCTGCCGACGAGTCGCTAAATACATTCCGATCGACGGGGCCGCGTATGCCCGGTACCTCGCCGGTCGAGCTGTGTTGCCAGAATAGCCACCGAACCGGCACCCCTGGCTCACCCCACAAACTGCGTATCCAAAACGAGTATCCCTGCAATTCGGGCGGGATGAGCTCGCCCAGCGAGTCTAGCGTGGTGTACAAGATAGGCGGCCGCCCCTCACTCGACTCCAGGTGCGCCACGAAGACGCGCAGCTCCCGCTGAATGCTGTCCAAGCTTTCCCAAGCCGCACAGTTGCCAGCAAACTCGATGTCGACAGCCAGCGGTAGGGCTCCTTCCCCGCGCGGCGCCACGGCCAGGAAATTTTCCGCCTGAGCTGCGCCCGGAGAGCAAAACGTGAAGAAATGGTAGGCTCCGGTCACCAAACCCTCGGCGCGCGCGCCATACCAATTATCGAGGAAGCGCCGATCCCGAAAATCTGCGCCTTCGGTGGCCTTTATGAAGGCGAAGGATTGGCCTGCTGCCTTGACCTTGCGCCAGTCGATGGCGCCTTGGTGATGCGAAACGTCGATCCCCCGAACCGGAAAGCGCGCCGCGCTGGGGGCGACCAGCAACGCCCGCCAGTCACTCCACCTGCCGAAGCTCGCTGCCAGGGCCACGGCCCCCAGGGCGCTCAGCCCTGTCAACAGCAGCCAGCGACGCTCAATCACTCGGCGTCGTCTTGGTCCTCTGCGCCCTCGAAGTCCGCCGGGTCCTCTGCATCGTCGACGTCCGCACCCGCGTCAGCGTCATCTACGGCGTCGGAGTCATCATCGCTCGCCGAGTTTCCAGCGCGCGTCTGCGCCGGCACGGGCACTTCATCAAACTTTGCGGCCAAAATAAAGTCGCTCTCCGTCAGACCATCGATCTTGTGAGTCCAGATCTCCAGGCTGACCTTACCCCAGGTCATGTAGATGTCGGGATGATGCGCCTGCTCCTCCGAGATGGCTCCGATGCGATTGACGAACTCGAGCGCGCTCTTGAAATCACCAAAAGCGTAGCTCTTGGTGAGGTGGCCTTGCTCGAACGTCCAACCATCGAGTTGCTCCATGAGGCGACTGGCGACGTCCATGGTGAGCGGTGGGACGCCACCGCGGCACGGGACACATGTCTTGCTGGCGAGATCGGAAGCCATATGATTTACCCTAGGAGACTCGAAGTTCGTGCTGCGCTTCTGGCGCGGGACCATACTCGACAAAAGAACGACACAGCAAACACATGCTGCCACAGATGGCATGTTCCCAATGATACTGCCACGAGGGACACCGCCATCGGATCGAGCCACCTTCCGGATTCGAACCGGAGACCTACGCGTTACGAATGCGTTGCTCTACCAACTGAGCTAAGGTGGCGTGTTTAAACGTTCTCGCGTTGCTATCTCCCACTACCGATGACGTCAAGCGCTAGCTGAGAGATCGCCTGGCGCAGCAAAACACCGCCGAGGCCGAGCCAGGCCCTAGGGCTCGTTCCTCAAGCAACAAGCCGGTCGATGCTCGACAACTCGTCGGCGCTGAAAGCGAGCTTGTCGACGGCCCGCACACACTCCTCGACCTGGCTGACCCGGCTGGCACCAATCAGAGCGGAAGTCACCGCAGGTTGACGCAGGACCCAAGAAAGCGCCATCTGGGCCAGCGTTTGGCCTCGTGCTCTCGCGACCGCATCTAGCCCACGGATTTTTTCAACGGTCGCGGCATCCACGTGGCTTGGCCGCAAAAAGCCGTGCGCCTTCGCCGCCCGCGAATCGGCCGGAATGTCTTTGAGATATTTGTTCGACAACAGGCCCTGCGCCAGAGGCGAAAACACGATGCAACCAATGCCCCCCTGTTCGAGCTCAGCCAGTAGCTGGGGCTCAACCCAGCGATTGAAGATGCTGTAGGAGGGCTGGTGGATCAGGCACGGCGTCCCCAGATCGGCCAGCAGTGCGGCCGCGCGACGCGTGCGCTCGTGATCATAGTTGGAAATGCCGGCGTAGAGCGCCTTGCCGGACCGCACGATGTGATCCAGCGCCGCCATGGTTTCCTCGAGTGGCGTCTCTGGGTCCGGCCGATGATGATAAAAAATATCGACGTAGTCGAGACCGAGGCGCCTCAAGCTCTGGTCGAGGCTGGCCACCAGATACTTTCTGGAACCGAAATCCCCGTAGGGGCCAGGCCACATGCCATAGCCCGCTTTCGTGGAAATGATGAGCTCGTCCCGATAGGGGGCCAGGTCCTGCCGGAGCGCTCGCCCGAGCGTCTCCTCAGCTGAGCCGGGAGGTGGACCGTAGTTATTTGCCAAATCGAAATGGGTGATTCCCAGGTCAAAGCTGCGACAGAGCATCTGCCGAGCGGTCTCGTAGACGTCCACGCCGGCAAAATTGTGCCACAATCCGAGCGAGATGCTGGGGAGCTTCAAGCCACTCTTGCCGCAGCGCCGGTAGGGCATCGATTGATAACGAGCGTCCGCAGCATGGTAGGGCATTGCCGCGTTTATAGCGCCAGAGCGCCCGGTTTCAACGGCACCCGCCTCAGTTGAAATAAAATGAGGGGCTCGGACCAATGTCCGAGCCCCATGGATCAGCGACCGTGTGAAAACAGACCTGAAGGAACCTGAAGCTAAGCACCTCTGGCCGGACTCTAACTGAGCCTGGGCGCTCGAGTCCAGTGAGAGTGGTTTTATTTAGTACGGTTTGATATTCGTCAGGCGTTCGGGGGACGAGTGGCCAAGGAAACCCGCATGCTGTCACGCAGCGCCTGCAGCCGGTCCCTCGCGCCTGCGACTCCGGGTGCGTCACCCTGACCGTTTTCCGGCAAGGCCTGGAGAACCAAGTCGATCTGCGCAATCTCGTCCTCCTGCCGGCGCCGCAGCTGGTCTGCAGCCTCGTTGAAGGCGTCAAAAAAATACTGCAGCTCGTCACCCTTGCGGAGCCGAGCGACGACATGAAAGTGCCCCTTGGCGAGCTCGCCGAGCAACCGCTTCATTTTGAAAACGGGCCCGGCGATCTTGTGAGTCACGACCACACCGGCAAGGCCGACGCCCAGCACCAGCAACAGTAGAGCCGAAACGATTACGGCACCGAAAAATAGGTATTCTCGCTCGATCATCAGCGACTGCGCACGCAGAGATCTACTGTTGTCCTCGATCTGCTTTTGGCCTTGCTCGAGCAGCTCGTCGCGCCGAGTGGATTCGCCCTGAAACACGTCGAGCAGCGCGGGGTCATCCGCATACGCCTCCACGATGTTCATGCGCACGACGCTGTTGACCTTCTGGCTCTCGGCCAGAAAATTCCGCCCGCGCTCGACGATTTCTTCTCCCAGCGCCACCGATGATCGACTCTGAGCGATGAGCTTTTGACTCGTCTTCCACAGGATGATGCCGAGCGAAGCGCTCAGAAACAGCGCTATCGCGACCAGGTAGCCCGAGTATTTGAGCTGGAAGTGCCGATCCAGCAGGAAGTTCCTCAGCCGGCGTTGGCCGCGGTGCGAAGGTACTCCGGCAGGCGACGATGCTCCAGAAGGAGCGGTGGCAGTTTGTCCCATAAACCAAATCCCTATCGCGAACCCTAATGTCGCACCAATATAAAGGAAGTTCGAGTGCATGAGTGCACATTGGCCGGTTTCGACGCGGCCCTCACCTGTTGGGGCCGCGACGAAACCCGGGACGAACTCAGGGCACGAGGCACTAGCCAAGATCCAATCATTGGAGCCGCCCCACATTGGAGACGAACTTGGCGACGATGAGCGGAGCGGCGGCCTCCATGAGCTGCTCCAGGGCTCCGGCATCGCTGCTGCGTGCCCCAGGCAGGCTTGCGCCCTGCGCCAGAGAACCCTTGAAGGCCTTGTCGGGGTAAGAAAAGAGCGTAAAGCTCAGCTTGAAGTTGAGGGTGCCCCCTTCGTCGCTGGCTTGAAGCTTGGGCCAGATAAACACAGACTTCAGGCCTTTGTGCTTGGCCAGCACCTTCTGCGCCTGATCGGCCGTTTCGTCGCTGGGCGCCACGGCGAGTGTCTTGTCTTTCGCGAGCTCCTTGTTCAGGGCCTGCCGAACCAAGAACTCGATGTCGACGTCGGTACCCGCGGTCTTGTTCGTGGTTGGGCCAATGGCGACATAGTAGCGCGTCTCCGGCCCGATGACGGGTGGAGCGGGCTGCTCGAGCCGCCGCAAGACCTTGGTCAACATCTCTTTGACCTTCGGATGTTGCTCGCTCGCTAGTCTCTTCTTGATGCAGTCCACACCGCCCCGGCGGAGCTTGCCAAGTGCCGCCGCCGAAGCCGCGCGCACCGTGTGGTTCTCGTCGTCGAGCGCCGCGCAAAGTGGCAAGACCGCCCGGTCGCTCTGCGAAACCCCGAGGGCCAAAGCCGCTTGGGTGCGCACGCGGAAGTCCTTGTCGCCGCCCAGCTTGGAGGCGAGCTCGGTCAATCGATCTGCGCCCGCTGCCGATGTAGTCAACATCAGTAGCACCAACACGAGGCGACCCCAAAGGCCTCCCAAGAACCCCCACGATCCCACCCGGCGCAGACTTTTCATCAGGCGTTGCACTAAACCTTCGATACGTGACGATCGACGGTTTGCTCCCCAAGCAAGAGGCCGCGATCTCAATCGGGCAGAACGGACCGTTGCGCGCCCGGTTTAGGGTGGCATTGTTCTCCCACCTTGACCCACCGCTCGCGCCTCGGAAGAACACGCTTGAAATCGCGTCGGCGGCGCCACGCCCTTTGGTGCGGTTTTTTTTCGGCCACGGCCTGCCTCGCCACTGCGACGGGCAGCGCCCGAGAGCGCGCCTTGCGAGTCATCGTGCAAGCTCGCGCTCATTTCGAAGAGCTGAGCCATGTCTCGGACCCCGACGGGACCCGCTGGCTTCGCGCGCGATTGCTCGATGACTCCGGCAAACCGCTGCCCGCAGCGAGTGTCCACGTCGAAGCTCCCGAAACGTCCGAAACCGTCCAACTCTCGCCGTGCGACCCGAGCCGGGGCAGGCGGCGCTCGCCCCGGGACCCGTTCACCACTGACGCAGAGGGCCGGCTCTGCGTGCAGCTGGCCCGCTCTGCACCCCAAGGCTCAGTCCAGCTCGAGTTCCGAGGCGACGTTCTGCACCTGCCCGCGCAAGCGCAGGTTCCCCTACATACCTCGCGCCCCACGCTGCAACTGGCCTTCGAGGCCCCTTCAATGGAGCTCAGCCTCGATCAGCCGACACACCGCTTGCGGCTGAGCGCGGTGGGGGCAAATCAAACGGAGCCCTTTCCCGCCATCACCGTGGTTCTCGAGGACGCCGAGCGAGAGCTGCCGCTCGAGGCCATGGAGTGGAGCCGATCCGCCGACGCTTTGAGCTTCAGCATCCGCTCGGATCAGCTGGGCATGCCGGGGCCGGCGCGGCTCGTGGCGCGCCACGCGGGCTCCACTCTTGCCGCGCCCGCCCAGGCTGAAATCGTGGTCCTGCGCGTGGCGTCCGTGGAGCTCAGCGCTGAGGCGGTCGCGCTGAGCAGCGGAGGCGCTGAGCTCAGCGTGCGGGCGCAAACCAGCGCTGGGCCACCGGCGAGCGGCTGGATCGAAGCCACCGAAGCGGGCGAGCTCGTGGGTACGAGCTTGCTGTCCGAGGGCACCGCCCAGCTCCAAGTGACGACCCGCTCGCCCCCACCTGTAACCCTGAGCCTACGCTATCGAGCCGACGATCCATGGTGGCTCCCCTCCGAGCCCATCGAGCTGACCCTCGCCGCTCCCGCTTCCGAGGAGCCCACACGCTGGCCTTGGCTATTGCTGCTCACCCCGATTGGCTATGTCTGTTTGCGAGCCCTTCAAAGGCCCGCGCAACGGCAGGCGAAGCCAAGCCGGCGGCGCAAAGCCGCGCCCGCTTTGGGACTGCGTCCCGCAACCGCGCTCGAAGCCTCGGGCTGGAGCGGCCGGGTCACAGATGCACACGACGGTCTGCCCGTCGCGGGTGCGCGAGTGGAAGCGCTCCTGCCGACGTTGCGCGCGACCACGAGCGGGCCCGTTGCCATGACCGACGCCTCGGGCCATTTCGAGTTGCCGGCGCTTCTACACACGCTTCCTGAAGGAGCCCGGCTATATGTATCCGCGCCTCTGCATACCGAAGTGGAGCGTCCTCTTCCGCCACAGGGCCGAGTGGACATCGTGCTGATGTCCCGACGCCGCATGCTGCTGCGGCGCCTGGTTCGCTGGGCCCGCTCCTTGGGTCCTCCGTGGGCGCGCTCACCTGCGGGAGAGCCCACACCCGCCGATATTGCGGGCGTCGCACTGCGTCGTGGGGATCTGAAGACGGCCCGTTGGGCCGAGAGCGTCCAAGCGGCGGCATTTAGTGATGTGCAGGTCGACCACACCCTCGAAGCCAGCTTGCGAGCCCAGGAGCCGTCCTGGCAAGGGGCAGGGCAACAACGCGAAGAACGCGACGACGAGTAGCCCAAACGGCGAGGGGTCGGGGGTTTCGCCAGCCCGCGTTGAAGAAGCAATCGTTGACGTGAGAAAGCGCGCGATTAATAGTCTGCGCGCTACTCGACATGGAAACGTATTTACTCGTTGCGATCGTCGCGGTCGTGCTCATTTATTTTCTGTTCCTTCGCAATCGCGCGCCGGCAGAGCGAACAGGGCATGGGCGGGAGGGCGAGGTAGGTCGGGGCGGGCAGGCGTCGCGTCGCCCAGGCGTGGGCACCGCTCCCCGCGACCGCAGCTCCGGAAAAGCCAGCTCCGGAAAGGCCCCCGGGGTAGCGCTCGCAGGCCCGGAAGAGGCGGTAGCGGCGGGGGTTGCTGCGCCAAAGGCCGCCGCGGACAAGCGCCCCCCACCCGGAGCACCACCGCCGTCCGTCCCGCGAGGCACCGACGTCGAGACCTTGCGGCGGGGTCTGGCGCGGTCCCGTGATACCGCGGGCGTCTTTGGCCGCCTAAAGGCCTTGTTCAACGGGCAGCGCGAGATAGACGCTTCGTTGGCGAAGGAAATCGAGGAAGTGCTGCTGGCGTCGGACGTTGGCACGGCCACGACTCAAACGATCTTGTCCCGCCTTCGAGACGGGCTCGACCGGGGGGAGCTGACGAACTCCGACGCCGTGTGGAAAGCGCTGCGACAAGAGGCGGTGCGAATGCTGAACATCGACGCGCGTCCGGCTGGCTCCGGGTTAGATATCCGGCACACCCCCACGGTGGTCTTGTTCGTAGGGGTCAATGGCGCCGGCAAGACGACCACGATTGGCAAGCTGGCGGCGCAGCTGCACGCCGCAGGCAAGAAATGCGTTCTCGCGGCAGGCGACACGTTTCGAGCCGCTGCGGTGCAACAACTGGTGATCTGGGGTAAACGCGTCGGCTGTGAAGTCGTTCACGGCAAGGACGGCGCCGATCCGGCGAGCGTATTGTTCGAGGCCATCAAAAAAGCCGAGGAAGTCGGCGCCGACGTGGTCCTGGCCGACACCGCGGGTCGCCTGCACACCAAGGCCAACCTGATGAACGAAATGCAGAAGATTGCCCGCAGCGCGGGCAAGGCTTTGAATGGGGCTCCGCACGAGATATTTTTGGTGATCGATTCGACCACCGGCCAAAATGCGCTGGTGCAGGCGCGGGAATTCAAAGATGCGCTGGAGATCAGCGGCATCGTGCTCACCAAGCTCGATGGCACGGCGAAGGGCGGCGTCGTGCTTGGAATCTCTGATTCTCTCCGTGTTCCCGTGAGGTTCGTCGGGATGGGGGAGGGTCCGGATGATCTGCACGAGTTCGTGCCCCAACGCTTCGTCGATGCTTTGCTCGGAGACGAACATGCGGCATGAGCCCCGCTCTGCAGAGCTGGCCTCACCCCTCTCGCTAACTCCACACAACACTGTTGCTTCAAAGAATTTCTGCGTGATATAGTCGCGCCCGCTCTCGGGCCTACCCGGATTTACACAGGAATTTGGATAGACTCCCGATGCGTATTGGCCCGACACAAGAGCGAGACCCGCTTGCTCCGGCAACTGATTCGCCCCGGATAAGTCACCGGCTAGCTCCCCGGATACTCGCTTTGCGGAAGAGGCATCGATGAAGAAGATTGGCGTCGCGTTCCTGGTTGCCGCCGCGGTGTGTTTCACACCGTTTTTGGCGTTGGGGCAAGACGACGAGGAGTCGGAGGAAGCCGAAGGCGAAGCGGAGAAGGGCGGCGAAGAAGAGGCCGCCGGAGAGGAAGGCGAAGAAGAGCCGGGGGAAGAGAAGCCCGCCGAGGACGACGCCGGGTTAGGCAGCATTTGCGAAATTGACCCTGACGCCTGCCCCAAGCTCGACTTCGACAAGGAAGCCGCGCGCGACATTCGGGAACAGGTGTTTGCCGTGCAGCAGCTGTTCGTGCTCCGGCGCTGGCGCTTCGAGTTTCAGCCGTATTACCAAGTGCCCCTCAATGAACAGTTCGTCGGGCACTCCGGGCCCGGGCTGGGGCTGAACTTCTGGATCACGAACGTGCTCGCCATCGGGTTGAGCGGCAACTATTACGAGCCCTTCAACTCGGACAGCGATTTCAATTTCCAGACGCGCCGCGCCGCGCGCGTCAGTGTGCCGCTCACCGAGTATCGTTGGAATGCGAACCTGAATTTCACGTACACGCCCGTGATCGGCAAGTTCTCGGGCTTCGGGGATTTCATCTTTCAGTACGACGCCTACGTGGTGGGTGGCGTGGGGGTCATCACCACGCGGCCCATTCCCGTCATAGATCCCGATAACCGTGGGTTCGATTGGGAGAACAACATCGCGTTCAATGCGGGGATTGGCCTGCACATCTTTTTCAATCGCTGGCTCGCCGCCACCCTCGAGGTCCGGGACTACGTTTTCAACGACAAGCTTGAAAACACCGTGATCCCGCCCGGGGGTGAGCAGGATCAAACGACGTGGTTTGGAGAGACGCAGTTGACCAACAACGTCCAGGCCCAAATGGGCATTTCGATCTTCCTCCCGTTCTCGTTTGAGTATCGGTTACCCAAGTAACATTTGAGGCCAATTGATTTTGAGGGCCATGTGATTCGAGGCGACGAACCGATGCGTAAGATGGCAGAGCCGCGTCAGCGGCACAGGAGTGACGCGCAAAAGAGTGATCGGCTAAGCCGTGGCGTCCCGCGTGCGGTGCTGCGGAGATCCCTTTGCGCTGTCGCGCTGAGGGGATCCCTTTGCGCTGTCGCGCTGTGGAGTGCCGCCGCGGTGCTACCTGAGCGTGCCGAGGCGCAAGAAATTCTGCTCACCGGTCCGCTCAAGGGCGCCGGCTCGGTGCGCGATCTGCGCCTGTATCGCAAGGGGCGTCTGGAGTTTGCGCCGACGGCGACGTTCACGCTGCTGGACGAGTACCTGCGTCAGATCCTGGTCGGGGCACGTCTCAACTACAACATCACTGACTTCCTCGCGATTGGCGCCTGGGGCGGGCTGAGCCCCGATTTGCTCCATCTCGAGGCAGGCTTGGTGGACAGAATTCAGACGGTCAACGAGCAACGCGGAACGGCCAACGCGGCGCGGCGCGCCATGAATCTGCAGCCCAATTTACAAAACCGCCTCACCGCCCTGAACGTGGGCAACGACTTCCAAGATCAACTCGGGGCGTTCGAGTGGATCGTGGCTCCGCAGATCACGCTGGTGCCGTTTCGCGGCAAGATAGCGCTGTTCTCGAGCATCTACATCGACACCGATCTGTACTTCTTCGCTGGCCCGGCGATCGCCAGCGTGTCCGAACGCGCCGACTGCAGCGGGCCCTTACCGGCAGCCCAGACCGGTTGCAGCTCGGAGATCGATTCGGGGCTGGATGCCGCCGACGGAGACGCCATTCCCATTCCCAATGAAGCGACGTTCCCCATGGCCAGCCGCATCGCCATCGCACCCACGTTTGGGCTCGGCTTTACCTTCTACGTCAACCGCTGGAACGCTCTCGGGTTCGAATGGCGGGCCGTGCCGTTTGCTCGCAACACGGGTGGGTTCGATAACCACGGTGGCGGGCCCGACGCGGATTTCCCTGACCAAGCGGTGGACTCGGACGACCGCGATCTGAAATTGAACCAGATGCTCTCGGTATCCTGGAACTTCTACATTCCGTTCGATTACCAGTTGAGCGAGTAGGAGCTACTCCGCAACGATTCGGTTGGCGCGTACCGCGAACCCCGGCGGCAAAACCGCCGCGGTGCGTTGTGCCAATTCTTCGCTGAGGACCCAAGCGGCTTGTTCTAGCCCGCGAGCAATCCTGTTTTTGACCCGCAACGACTCCTCCTGAACCAGCGCATCGACCAACGGCTCGGCGCTCTCTGCATCCGCCATCAGGAAGACCGTCCCCGTTGCGTGAAATCTAACCGACTCGTTCACGTCGGTGAGAAAGGGCTCCACTGCTTCACGCACTTCCGAAGTCCGATACTCCCCGAGCAGAGCGATGAGCTGAATCTTGGGCTCTGGGTTACGCATGTACTCGGTGTCGAACTGATCGAGTAGCGTCAGAATCTCACTCACGATTTTGTCGCTCGGGACGATCTGGCGAAGCACCTTGAGGGGCCAGGTCAAGCTTTCGGCGCGAGCACAATAGGCGTGAATCGGGTCAATTGCGGCACTTCCAGCTGCAACGATGCCCGACACCGCAGCCTCCTTCTCATCTTGATCGACGATCGAAGGCTCCATGCTGAAATCGAAGCGACGCAGCAACGCTTTCGCCCCCTCGGCGTTGGCGAGCTTACTCAGCTCGTCGATGGCTTCCTGACGATCGTAATTCTGCGACATCTTGTTGCTGACCACCCGGGTCAGGCGCGCCAGCTCGCGGGGGCTGACCTCCTTCGGCTTGGGGTCAGCGGCGGTCTTTTTGCTGAATAGGTCGAAAAGGCCCATGACCGCTGGTACTAGACCGCTGTCTCACAGGTAACAATCGATAACCGCGCCCGGCCCAGCTGAGGTGAGGCCGGGTGTGGGCCCCGGCGGCGCTCTAGGTCAGGGCCCTTCCGCCTCGCGGTACGGGGCGCCGGGGGGCTGCGACGTGCGGCCGTCCGCGTCGGTTTCAGGCACGCCCATCAGCGCGTTGAGCAGCGAATTGATGCGAAAAACCAGCCCGCCGAGCTCTGGGTGCTCGAGATCAAAACGGTGATTGGTGCGGCCATTGATCACAGACAATAGGCCCTCTTCCAGCTCCGAGATCGGCTGCGATATGTAGTTGCCGAGGAATATGCCGGCGCCCACGACGAGCAGGATACCCAAGAGGCTCACCGCAAGGATTGGCCACAGTAGTCCGGCCACACTCGGTACGAGCGAATGCCCCAAGGCGGCCACGATCATCACTCGAGCGCCCTCGTAGCCCTGGAGCGGCTCTGCCGCGTAGACGGCTGACGTATCGTCGAAGATCGCCAGCCCTGATTTGAGCGATGACGCCGCGCGACTGAGCACGCTTTGTTGCCGAATGGCTTCAAACACGGACCGCTGCCCGGAGAGAGTGCCCTCGGCGATGACCTCGACCGCGTCTTGTTCGGCGACGACCCCCACGGCCAAGGCCTGCCCGCTCGTGGCCCGACTGACGACGCTCAGCCGTTCGTCGTTCAACGGGGTACCGGCGATCAACACGCCGACCACCTCGCCACCCTCCCCCCGCACCGGAGCGTAACTGACCAATAGTTGCTCCGACCGTTGCCGATTGAGCCAAAATTGGCTGCTGGTTTGCCCGGAGCGCAACACCTTCGCGATCGATGGGTAAGCGCGGCTGAGATCTTCGCCGCGCATCTGGCTGGAATCGTTGCGACCGATGACGATGCCGCGAGCATCGATGAACAACACGATGGGCACCGAAAACGTCGACAGGGCCGGCGTCTTCGCCGCGGCATCGCGCAACCGAGTCGCCTGGACGCTAGCGTTCTCGCTGCGGGCCTGTGAAGTGCCCCCGGCGAAGATGGAGCTCACTGCCTCGTCGGCGGCTCGCCCGGCGAGCCAACGCTCGAGACGCAGGCTATCCAGCTCGAATTGCATGTTCGCGGAACGAACGGCACGCTCCGCGTCCGTTTTCCGCTGAACCCGGTTCGAAAGAACGTCTTGTAGGCTGGCCTTGACCAGCACGAAGGTGAGCAGCCCGACGATGACCAGGATGGTCGAATTGACGATGATGATTTTCCAACGCATAACCCGCTCGAACCCCTTCGTCCCGGCCGTGGTCCCACAGGCAGCCCCGTCGCGGCGACCACCCTACCCCGGTTTACGGCCATGGTGAACGAGCCGTGAAGCACAGCCCGAGGAACGCCGCCCGCTACCGGCGACATTGCTTAATTAATTGGTCGCGCTGGGGCCCCCCGAGAGCCCCAACGGTCTGCGGATTCCGCCAGTTTCGAGCGATGGCGGGGGACGAGACGCGATCTGTCGCGCGGTGCGATTTATTTTGCGCGGCTTTGAACCGGGTGTGGTAGCAGTGGGCCCGATGACGGAACTTGGCCAGTAGGCCGCTCTACATCATGGTGGGTGTAGCTCAGTGGTAGAGCACTGGATTGTGGCTTCAGTGGTCGCGGGTTCAATTCCCGTCACTCACCCTAAACTGATAGAATTACGGTCGAGACTTTTCACGTGCGGAGCATGAAGTGCGGCATCGGCTTAGTGTCTTAGGAGTTTGGGCCGCGGCGGCCGTGACGGGCGGGTTCGCCTGTGGTGATGACGAGCCAGCGCCCCGGCAAGGGGTGTTCTGGATTGGTTTGTCTCCGGTCTCGGGAGGCACCTGCTCGTCGAGTCGGACGTTCAATGTGCCCGAAACGGCGCGCGATACGATCATCAGCAGTGACGCCGTGGGAGACCGCATCGTTGATTCGGGCGCCGACATCGTCGAGTGCACAGTTTCTGC
>JANOIG010000165.1:0-2024 GCA_031407405.1 Deltaproteobacteria bacterium | reverse complement strand
GCGGACTCCGCGACCGTCAGCAGGTTGATGGCAGCGCGCTCGAGCTCGACCTTGCCCATCACGATGCGCGAGTGGTCGAGCAGGTCCGATATCAGGCGGCCCTGCGCGGCCACGCCGCGGCCGATGGCGGCCAGGGCCTTGACCCGGGTGGGGGGGGCCGGGCTCTTGCCGGCCGCCGAGAGGATGTTCATCCAGCCGGAGATGACCGTGAGCGGCCCGCGCAGCTCGTGCGAGACGGTGGCCACGAACTGATCCTTGAGGTGGTCCGCTGCCTCTGCCTGCTTGCGAGCCTCATGTTCTAGCGCCAGCAAAGCCTCGCGCCCTGCTTCGGCCTGCTTGACCAGCGTGCGGTCTTCGATGGCAAGTAGGACGCGTTCCCGTGTGCCGTGCTCGGGGTGAAGGCGCCTAGCGTTGACCGACATCAGGCGCAGTCCTAGGCTGGGAAGCTGGACCTGTACCTCCAGATCTTTGATCTCAGTGCCGCTGAAGAGCAGCTCTTTCAGCGCGCTGGGCAGCTCGGGATGGTCCAGCTGGGCAAATCCCAGCTCCGACCACAGCCGGTGCCGAGTCTGCTCCGCGGTGGTCTGGAAGGTCTCGTAGAAGGCGATGTTCGCCTGCCCCACTCGCAGCTCGCTGTCGAGGATCACGATCGGCAATGGCACCGTGTCGACCAGGGCATTGGCGCTGTCGAGCCCGTGCTGGATGTCATCGTTGGACCGCGCCAGCTGGACGTTGCGGTCCTGCAGCTCCTGGTTCAGCGTGGCCAGCTCCTCGTTGGCCGACTGAATCTCCTCCTTGGCCGTTTGCAGCTCCTCGTTCAGGCTCTGCAGCTCTTCGTTGTTGGAGAGGGCTTCTTCGGTGGAGGACTGCAGCTCTTCGAGCGCGGACTCGTGCTCGCGCACGAGCGCGTGCATGTACTCGGTCGACTGAGTCAGGCCCTGACCGAGCCGCTCGATCTCACGGTCCTTGCAGTCGGCGTTGTCCTCGGACGACGAGGCTGGCGGACGGCTCGCTTGGGCTTGAACCTTCTCCGTCTCGAACAGGATGAGCAGGCAGCGTTCAGCGGCCGCGCGCCCCTTGATCGGCACGACCTCGATGCGTACGCTCTGGAGTTGTTGCCGATAGCGGACTTGCAGACCTTCTCGTCGGACGGGTGCATCGGTCTGGCGAGCCCTCTCGATGACCTGCCGCAGGTCCATCAGCAACCCTTTGCGGAGTAGGTGCGCGAGGTTCAGGCTGGCCTTGCCATGGCCATGGTCGAGGAAGGGATCGGTGTCGCCTCGGAACTCGAGCACGCGGAGGTTTTCGTCGACCACCACGCTGGCAGGGCCGAAGCGGGCGAGCAGCATTCGATCCGCCTCGCGGGGCACCTCCGAGGCCCCGGCGCTCTTGCGGGCGACGGGCTCGGCGCCCGCCCAGGAGGGGCGAGCGTCGCGCATCACCGAGAGCAAGCGTGGCGGGCCAGCCACGGCTTTCCTGCAGTAGATCTTGTGCTTCTCGTCGACAGTGGCGAACAGCGCCGAAGAAGCACCCGCCGCCTCCGCGGACCCAACGACGAGGAAGCCCTCCGGACGCAACGCGTAGTGAAATGTCGCGAACACCACCTCCTGGAGCGGAGGCTCGAGGTAAATCAGGAGGTTGCGGCAACTGATCAGGTCCATGCGAGAGTACGGCGGGTCGCGAGTCAGATCGTGGCGAGCGAAGACGCACATTTCGCGGATGGCTTTGTTAATCTGATAGCGGTCGCCCTGCTTGGAAAAGAAGCGCCTCAGGCGTTCCGCGGAGACGTCTCGGGCGATGTTCACCGGGTAGGTGCCCTCGCGTGCCTTCGTCAGCGCGGCCTCGCTGAGGTCGGTGGCGAAGATCTGCAAAGAAGGGTTGCGCGACAGCTCTGCCGATCGCTCGAGCAGGCACATCGCGATCGAGTACACCTCTTCGCCCGTTGCGCAGCCGGGCACCCAGATTCGTACGGGTGCGTCCGAGGCCGGGTCTTTCAATAGTAGCGGCAGCACCGCTTCGCTCAG
>JANOIG010000193.1:0-102359 GCA_031407405.1 Deltaproteobacteria bacterium | reverse complement strand
CCATCGCGTCGACTTCGTGATTTCGCAATTCCACCGGCAGCACGACGAACCGGTGCATGGCCGCGTTAAGTTTGCGTGGCGCGAAGACGCCCCTAGATCAAGTCGAGTTTACGCTTGGTTCGACGATGAGAACGGCTGCAGTCGCCGCACACGCCCGTAATGATCAGGCGGTGGCTGGTAACGCGAAAGCTATCCAAAGCGCTCGATCGGGATGAAAGTAAGCGCTTTGGCAGCGCTCTCGAGCTGTCTGAAGCGCTTCGCAAAGCGCTCTCGAAAGATGCCCAGCAACCGGCGTCGTCCCCACCTTATACGGCGTTCGACGCGGCCAATGTCGACGCGCTGGTCATGGGTCAGCCGCTCCTCGCGCCTCCGCCTCTCAAACCGCTCATCGGTGCACGAACACCGCCGGTATCCGCCGTGCCCTCGCAGATGCCGAGGCTGCGACGGAGGACCGGTCGAGTGCTCGCGTTCTTGTTCGCGGCCCTCGCCCTGGGAGTGGTAGCGGCCGTCGCTTGGGTCTACGTCAAAGGCCCGCCACGCTTTCTCCGACACGTTGGCCTGGATGCGTCGCCGAAACCCGTCGAGACAGAGCCCTACGCGCTCCTGGTCGGCGCCGCTCAGGAGCAGCTCGCGGACGGCGACTTCACCGACGCCGTGGCGACATTTGAACAAGCCTTTGAGAACGGGGAGAAAAAAGCGGCCCGCTCGCTGCGCAGCCATGTGCGTGTGGTGGATGAAGCTGGCAGCGCCGGCCGTTGCCAGCTGCGAGGGCTGGGTCACCCGCGTCCCTTCGAGCTGACGACGAAAGCCTCTCGACCGACGATCGCCCATGCGGGTCAAAGTCTGCTTGCCGCTTGGGTGGCAAGCGCTGGGGCCAAGCAGCAGGCCGTCTTCACCACGCGTCTCGACCACGCGCTACGCCGCATCTCGCCCGAACGCATGGTGACCCCCGAGGTCGTCGACGCGCGCGACCCGCAGCTGCTGGGCACGGAAAGCTCGCTCCTTTTGGTGTACGCAGATGCGCGTGGCAAGGAGTCGCTCGTCTACGGTCGTGAATTGGATGCCGATGGCAAAAGCAAGGGCCCCGCGCGCCTACTCAATGCGACGGAGGCCGATTACGCCTACGACCCGGCGTTGGCACGTGCCGCCGACGGCACATATTGGGTCGCGTACACCCAGGCGGAAGACAAGCGCGTACACGATCTGTACATTCGGCACTTGGATGCCTCCCTCTCCCCCATGGGTGAGCCGACCCGTGTCACCTCGTACGCGCCACCGGAAAAATTGCGCACGGTGGCTTCTTTCGCGAGCATCGAGCTCGCTCACGACCTCATCAACATCGCGTATCGGCTGCAACGCGGGCTGATTTACCAAGTGGTGCAGCTGCGCATCAACCCCGCTTCTCCCCAGCTAACTCGAGGGGGCGTCGAAAGGGTAGCGACGCAGGCGGTCAAGGCGGGCAACGAAGAGAGCGATCGCTTCTTAGGGCAAGCCATCGAGCTGAGTGCGGAAACGGAGGTACAGGCCCAGCCGCGCACGACCTGCCTCGAGGCCGGCTGCCTGACAGTGTGGTCGGACGAAGCGCACGGGGCCCAAGCGGCATTTCTGAGCAAAGACACCGGAGAAGTGCTGTGGCGCCGCAACTTTGCTCCCCAGGGCTCCCGGCCTGCGGTGGGCCGCCACGGGGCACAGGCGGTCATCGTATGGTACGAGGACGACCGGGTCAAAATCGCTCCGCTGGAGGCAAGCGGTGTGGGCGAGGCGAGCGTCGTGGGCTGGGTCAAAGGGCTGCAACCGTGTCCCGAAGTTGTAGCTGGAGCCGAGGCCGGGCAATGGTACATTTCGTGGCGAGCTTATGAGGCTGCCGTATTTGAGCCGTTCGTGGCTCGGGTCGACTGCAACTGATCAACTCGGTAGGAACGTCGTGGCAAAGAGACGCGCTCTGTCGATTCCTTCTCGGGCTGCGCTGCGTGCCGAACCGGTGAGAACCGAACGCACTCGGCTGACCCCCATCGATTCGGCCGACGGCCCCGAGCTCTGGGAGGTGATCGAGAGCTCCCGCTCACACCTGGAGCGCTGGTTGCCCTGGGTGCCCTTCAACAATACGCCGGAAGCGAGTCGGCGCTATGCCAATGCCTGTGCCAGCGACTGGGACGCGGGGCGCGCCATTCGCTTTGGCATTCGGGACGGGAAAAGTGACGCGCTGCTCGGCGTCGTCGGTCTGGACTCGTGTGTCCATCTGCATTTGTCCTGTGAGCTCGGGTACTGGCTGCGGCAGGACGCCGCGGGGAGAGGGATCATGACGGAAGCGGCCAGCGCTTGCGTGCACTTCGCCTTCACGCGAGTCGGCGTACACCGCATTCGTTGTGCGGCTGCCACCGGCAACCAAGCCAGTCTGGCGGTGATCGCACGGCTCGGATTCAAGCCTGAGGGCATGGCCCGGCAGGCAGAGTTCGTCGCGTCTCACTGGGTCGATCACGCGGTCTTCAGCAAGCTCTCCACTGACTAAAAGATGGCCCAACAGAATCGCCGCTCCGCGGGAACACAGTGTCGCACCGCCTCACCCGAGGCGGACGGAGCCGCCCGTCGCCGGATCAGCCCCGCTGATTTGCTATCCTGATGGCCGCCGCCCGCGGCATATTTTCCGCATTCGCCCGCTGGCTCCGGGCATCCAGGAGCCGCCCCAAGGCTCCGCGCACTGCGCGCCTTCGGGGTTTGCCTTTCCTCCCGGTCGTGCCCGCCATCATCGTGGTGGTGGGCGTCGCGACCGCAGCGGCCATCACCCGGCTGGGTGTCGAGCAACTGCGCGAGCAGAGTGATCGAGCGACGGCGCTACAGAGCAAAACATTGGCTCTGACTCTGGGAGAGCGCCTGCGCGCGACGCCTCACAGAGCCCTGACTTCGGTGCTGTCGGGGGTTTCGGCACCCGACAACCTGGGTCAGAGGATGCGAGCCGACCCCGATCGGCTCTTCGACAGGGTGGTGACCACCGCCGCCGACCGATCGGGCGCCGAGTTTCTCGTGGTGGACGACACCGGTGACGTCGTCATCGACAAGACCGACGGTCGGCCTCCCCGCCAGCACATCACCGCGCTCCAAAAGCAGAGAAGCGGGGAAACCAAGATGGAACATGGTCGAACCAAGTTCTATGCAACGAGGTTGAACCCACCGCTGAGCGGCCTGTGGTTGATCGCCTTCGTGCCAGCGGCCGAGACGCCTTTTGCGACCTCTCCGCTGGTGCAATCGGTGGCCGCCTTCACTTTGATTCTGGTCGGCGTAGCCGCGTTCGTTGCCTACTACTTGGCGCGCTCCGTCCATTCCGACGTGAGCTTCGTGCGCGACCGCATCGTGGCCATGACGGCCCTGGATAGTGCCCCGGGAGGGCAACCCATCGTAGTGCGCGGGGTCGACCAGGTGGGGCAGCTGACGGTGGCTTTCAATCGCCTGGTGCAACGTTTCTATGCGGCCGAGGAGGCCTACCGCCGGGACCTGTCGGGAGCCCTCAACTACGAGCGCGAGCGTAGCGACTTCTTGGCGGCCTTGAGCCACGAGCTGCGCACGCCACTCAACGTCATCTTGGGATTCGCCGATGTCTTGCTCAGCGAGGTCGATGGCCCGTTGAGCGACGAAGCCCGCGAAAACCTCACCGTGGTGCGCCAGAGCGGGGCTCACCTGCGCTCGCTCATCAATGACATCCTCGACCTGTCCGCGCTGGAGACCGGACGGCTCAACCTCCAGCTGAAGACGACCAACCTGTGGAGCATTGCTACGGATGTGGTGCGCGAGAGCCGCCTGGCCGCCGAGAGTAAGAACCTCAGCATCGAGCTCCAGGGTGAGCCTGTCGAGGCCGTAGCCGATCAACTCCGGGTGCGCCAAGTCCTCGGAAACCTGGTGAGCAACGCGGTGAAATTCACCCGCCGCGGCGGCGTGGTAGTGAGCGTTGGAAGCAGGGAAGGCCACGCGACACTCAGCGTGACTGACACCGGGCCTGGCATTGCCAAGGAAGAGCAGGCCGCGGTGTTCGAGGAATACCGGCAGTCAGGCGATTGGCAGTCGCGCGGCGCCGGCAGCGGGCTAGGCCTCGCGATTACGCGGCGGCTCGTTCGCATGCACGGTGGCCGAATCGAGCTTGATAGCAGGCTCGGGGAAGGCTCCAGATTCACGGTGCTTTTGCCGCTGACTGGGCCACCCGAGAGCGCCGTTGTTCCGCAACACCCCGACATTCCACGCGGCAACACCTTGCGCCTTTCGGCGGGGCTGGCGCGCAGCATCGAGCGGTGATGTGAGCACGTCGACCTCCAGATCGATGCTGGCCGCCCCAACGCCCGGTGGGCCTCACCTGGGCCCGACGAGCCGGCACCGCGGTGCGATCCATGACCTCCGGAGCGTGGTGGTGGTCACTCTGCTCAGCGGCTCGCTAATACTCGCGACACTGCTCGCGCTAGCTCCCCCGGTCCTGCTCTTGCTCAATCGAGAGCTCAGCATCAGCACCGCGCAGTACCTGTTCATCCTGACCTTGGTGTCCGGGCTCGTCGCCGCGGCTCGCGGTTTCTTGGACATGCGGCGCCTCGACTTCTTGCTGCGCGCGCTCTCTGAAGACAGCGACATCGTCGACGCCCGAGACGTAAGCGCTCTGGGTAAGCAAGCTGGCCGTGCCTGCGTGCAATGGCTCGTTCCGCACCTGATTTCCCTGACCATCTTCGCGACCCCAATGAGGCCCGCCTTGATGGACTTCACCACCGGCGTGGCGCTCATGATGTTGTGCGGGGCGATCGCCGCCACGGTGGCGTTGGCGCTGTACGCGACGTTGCGCAACTCCTTCCTTCAGGTCATCGAGGTGGTGCCTGGCAGCGTCATGACGGAGGTCGTGATCAATCAGGAAAGCAGCAGTGACTCTCGAGAGCGCATCAGCCGGCGTCTCTTGTTAGCGGTCGTAACCCCGATGCTATTCGTCGCGATTGGCTGTGCGCTCATCGCCAATGCTCACGTACGTCGCGCCGATGAACGGAGCCGGGAGGAGATCGCTCGGGTCATGGCCCGAGCGGTGTTCGAGCCCAGGCCCGCCACGCTGGAGTCCGTGGGCTTGCAGGATCTATATGCGCGCGCCACGGAGCTGGGGTTCCCAACGCAAGTCATCGAGAGCGAGCACAGTTACAAGGTGCGCCCCCTCGAGGGGGGCTTCATCGAAATTACCACGCCGCTCGATAGCGGCGACGTGGCCAGTGCGATCGTGCGATTTCACGGCTCTACGGTAGGAGTCCTCAGCACCGAATCGCTGCTCTTCGCCGTCCTGGCCATCATCATGGCAGCAGCGCTGGGGCTTGCGCTGGGGAACGCGCTGACTCAGGACCTCTACCACGCGACACAGGGGGTGCGCCTACTTGGTACGCGGGGCCTCATCAACAAGCCTGCTAACGAAACCCGCCCCCCGCGCTTCCGCATCGTGCGACAGCTGCAAAGCGCCGTGGAAGGTGTCGCCAACCGGTTTGGTATTTTTGCGCAGGCGCAGCAAGACGCCATCGCAGCCCGAGCCGCCGCGACCCGAATGCGAGGCCAGTTCTTCGCAAGCGTAAGCCACGACTTGAAGAGCCCGTTGAACTCGATCTTGGGGTTTACCGAGTTAGTCCGCATGGAGCGCCTGAGTGAGGGCCAAGCCGAGAGCCTGCAGGTCATCGCGGATCGCGGCCAAGAGCTGCTCAGCCTGATTGAAACCATCCTCGATGCTGCCCGAATCGAGGTAGGCCAGCTGTCTCTCATGTTCGATGAGGAGCCGTTCAGCGAGCTTTACGCGGCCACTCTGGACAAGGCGATCGCGCTGAGCGGCCATAGCGACATGCAGATCTACGAAGAGATCGAAAGCGACCTGCCCCCCATGTTGGTGGACCGCATTCGGGGCGCACGAGCCCTCGCCACGTTCATCGCTTACTCCGTCCGCGCTACTGACGCCGGCAAGATGTGGGTGCGAGCTGAAAGGCATGGGGCTCACCATGTACGCATCGATGTCGATGTACCCGCTCACCTCCACTCGGCCGCAGACCTTCAGCAGATGCTCGACCCCGCCGGCGGCCTCGCAAAACGAGAGCATCGCGGGCTTGCGCTCGCGCTGCAGTTGGCAAATTCAGTGGTGAAGTTGCATGGCGGGTCGGTGCACGTGGTGGATCGACGGCACAAGGGCGCCATGTTTTGCATCATACTCCCCACCGCTTCGGGAGTGGCCAGTGCTGCCAAGCCGCCGGACTCGGCGGCGCTCGAGTACCGCCATGCCTTCAGTCGTCCTAGAACCAGCGACAGCCACGAAGATGCCGTGCCCGATACCGAGCGCCCAGCACCTCCAGACCCGCACGAGACGGCTGAGGAGTTGGGGCCCGATACCGAGCGGCCAGCGGCGGCGCCTCCGGAAACAGTGTTCGATACCGAGCCGCCCCCCCGCTCCGACACCGACACAGCCCCGGACACCGAGCGGCCCGGCCCTCCCCTGCCGGACGACGTAGAAACGGCGAATGCCGCTTTGAACGCCGACGTCGGCCGATTCCCAAACCCCAAACCGCCCCGTCCTTGACAGTCGGGGTCCGCCGGCCTTGCGAGTCTTCGCTAGTACGCCGAATCCATTGGAGCGATGGGTATTTCAAGGCCCTCGATGGGACGAGGGCCTCGAAAAACCTCAGCTTGCATGGCTGTGATTCGGCCACCTCAATTTCATTTTGTGCCATCGATTCAGTAGAATCGAGGCACTAGCCCGGTGTACCCCTAGAACCAGCCGATGGCAGCGCGAAAATCTCCCACGAGGACCCCAACACCATCGGCCGGCAGCGCCGACCGGGAGCTGGCGGCCGAGCAATTGCCGGATGAGGCGCGCTTTGATCGCTTGTTCCGACCACAGCGGCTCGCGGATTTCATTGGGCAGCCGAACCACAAAAAGAATCTCGAGGTTTATGTTCAAGCCGCCAAGCAACGGGGTGAACCGTTAGATCACATACTTTTGTGCGGCCCACCCGGCCTGGGTAAGACGACGCTGGCCTACATTCTCGCGCGCGAGATGGGCGTCACGCTTCACGTCACGAGCGGTCCGGCCATCGATCACAAAGGAGCACTGACCGGACAGTTGACGCGGCTCGAGCGCGGTGACGTGCTTTTCATAGATGAAATCCATCGCTTGAGCGCGCCCGTGGAAGAAGCGCTCTACCCCGCGATCGAAGACTTTCGCGTCGACGTGGTCACCGGCGATGGTCCCTTCGCCGAAAGCATTTCGGTCGATGTGCGCCCGTTCACACTGGTCGGGGCTACGACACGCGCGGGTCTGCTCACCAAGCCACTGCACGAGCGGTTCGGCGTCACATTGCGCCTGGACTTCTATTCGGTGGACGACCTCCAGAAAATCGTTTCGCGCAGCGCGGCGCTCATGGAAATCGAGTGTGAGAGCGCGGGTGCACGCGAGCTGGCGGCGCGCTCACGCGGCACGCCACGCATCGCCAATCGCCTGCTACGCCGCGTGCGAGACTTCGCAGAGGTCGAAGGCCGCGGCATCATCGACGCCAGCATCGTTCGCCACACCTGCGAGCGGCTGGCAGTGGACCCGAGTGGGTTGGATGAGATGGACCGTCGCCTGCTCAGCCTGTTGATCGAAACCTACCAGGGCGGCCCCGTCGGCGTAGAGACGCTGGCCGCCGCTCTAGCCGAGCCAAGAGACACGATCGAGGACGTCTACGAGCCCTACCTACTGCAACAAGGCTACCTCGGCCGAACACCCCGGGGCCGCATCGCCACCCGCAAAGCCTACGAACACCTCGGCATCCCCTACGAAGCCAAAGAACGCCAAGGCCACCTGTTCTAGACGCGGTCTACGACGCGACGTAAAGCTCCGCCGGGCTTCCAACACGAAAGTGTTCCCCTTCTTGACTAGAGCCACGGAGCTCCGGGGCCGCAAACACGCAGTGTTCCTATGGGGAGGGGCCCCGCCCCGCGGGGAGGGGGTTTGGAAAACCCCCTAGAACAAGGAGAGCGTCGAACAAACCTCCACAACGACGAAGGGTTGTCCCGCCCCTCACTAAAGGGGGGCGGGCAACCCGCAGTGCGAGTTTTGGTTCAGCGATCGCTCAGCGCAGCGACGCCCGGCAGGTTTTTTCCTTCGAGCAACTCCAGCGAGGCACCGCCCCCTGTCGAAACGTGGCTAACCTTGTCCTCGATGCCGTAGTCCATGGCAGCCGTCGCGGTATCTCCTCCGCCGATGATGGTGGTGGCCCCCGCGGCGGTCGATTCGGCGACCGCCGCTGCAACTGCCCGAGTTCCCGCCGAAAAGCGCTCCATCTCGAACACGCCCATCGGACCATTCCAGACCAACGTCTTTGCGCTTCGAATCACGTCTCTGAAGAGCTTCTGTGACGCTGGACCACAATCCAGACCTTGCCAACCGTCCTTGATGCCGGTGGCGTCGGTGGCCGCGGCAACATTTGCATCTTCAGAGAACGCGTCGGCGATGACGTAGTCCACAGGGAAATGCAACGCCACGCCACGCTGCGTGGCTTTCGCCACCAGCTTCTCGACGATCTTGGCGCCTTCAGCGTCGAAGAGGCTGCCACCGATGGCCATGCCATCGACGACCTTCTTGAAGGTGTAGGCCATGCCACCGCCCAGAATCATGGCGTCCACCTTGTCCAGCAGAGTCTCAATCAACTGAATCTTGTCTTTGACCTTTGCCCCACCCAAAATGGCCAGGAACGGCCGCTCCGGGCTGGACAGCGCCTTCCCAAAGTACTCGAGCTCCTTCTGCATCAAAAAGCCGGCGGCGCGCTCAGGGAGAGTCACTCCTACCATCGAAGCGTGCGCTCGGTGCGCGGTGCCGAATGCATCGTTGACATACACGTCTCCCAATTTGGTGAGCGACGCGCGGAAAGCAGTGACCTGCGCTGGGGTCGCCCCCTTGCCTTCTTCTTCGGCATGGTACCGCAGATTCTCCAGCAGAACGACGCTGCCCGGAGCCAGATCCGAGCAAGCACGCTCAATCTCGGGTCCAACGCAATCCGGGAGAAAACGCACCTTGAGCCCGAGCTTCTCGTCCAACACTCGCGCGATGGGCTCGAGGGAATACTCCGGGTCGGGCTTGCCATCTGGCCGCCCCAGGTGGCTCATCAGTACCACCGATGCGCCCTGATCGAGCGCGTACTTGATGGTGGGCAGTGCCGCGTCGATGCGAGAGGTATTGGTGACCTTGCCGTCCTTCATCGGCACGTTGAAGTCGACGCGAATGAGCGCGCGCTTGCCGGCAAGTTTCAGCTCAGCAATGGACAGCTTGTTCAGATTCATTCAAAGGTCTCCGTAATCGAAAAACGCCTCAGCCGTTGGACGCGGCCGCGGGGAGTTTGCAGCGAAACACGGACCTTCGGGTAGGGATTTCGAGACCCGCACCGGCCTAGTGGCGGGGGCCGGATCGGACTCAGCGCCGTCGTTTGGCCTTCCCGGCTTCATCCGCAATGCGTTCGAGCAGGGCGGCCAATTCGCGCTGGGCCTGGGCACTCGGCTTGGAAGGCGGCTGCTCGTCGGACGGGGCGAGGACGTCGCTTGGCTGCACCGTGGCTGCGCGGTCCGACGCCCGCTTGTGCGACCCTCGCGGTTCGGCTGTTGGCCCAGCACCCTTCGCCGCCGAATCGGGCTTGCCCTGGCGGGCCTGGCGGCGCCGCTCGGCCCAGCGCTTTAGCAGCCTGAACGACGCCTGCCTGGGAGTCCACCCGGCGAGCTTCAGCTCGCGGAACAAACTCCATGCCCGCGCCCCGTCCAGAGGCGGAAAGGGCAAGAGATTCATGGCGATGATCCACAGGTTGATGTTGATGAACCCGTAGCTGACCAGCAGCCCCCAGCCGCTCTCCGGCGCCCCCGAGAGGGCCACCACCAGCAGGGTCGACACCAGCAGGCCGGCTTGTGCCAGCACTCCGCCCCAAGCGACCCAGGCGTGCTCCAGCGAGTTGGCGGAGCCACGCCAACGGCACTGGCCGCCAAAGCCAGTGAGGTCAATCGCGACGACCCGAAACCCCAAGCTTTTCACGAGAGCCGCGTGACCCAGCTCGTGCACCAAGATGACGCCCATGAATGCCAGCCACAGCACAGGCTCAAAGCGCAAGCTGCCGAAGACTAACGCTCCGACGGGCACGCTCCAGTGAAACCTGAGCTCCACCCCTACCAGGCGACCCACCCGAAAATAGCCGTTATCCAGCATGGCCGGCTTGGAACATAGAGCACCCAGCTCCGCGCGCCATCTCCAATCCCCGAAAAGCGTCGCGGCCCCCGGCTACGATGCCCCGCTAGGCACGCTGAATGCAGTCCCCGCTGTACAAGTCGTAAACGTCGCCCGGCATCGCCAGACGGAAGCCAAGGGACTCCGACCGCTGACGGTACTGTTCAATGTCGTCCTCATGGTGCATGAGCACGATTTTCTCGCGCAGGGCGGGACCGAGCTTCTCGAAATCACTGAAGCGCCCATGAACCTGGCCGGGAAACTCCGTGAATGTACAATCGTGGAAGAAAATGCTGGTCTTGGGCGCGAGCCGCCGCAAGAGCTCAGCGTCTACCACCGAGTCTCCGCTCCACCAGGCGATGCGGCCGCCCGCGCCGGGTAGTGGAAACTCCAGTGACGTCGACGGTTTACCGTAAACGTGACGCGTCTCGCGCACCACCAAGGCCAGATCGGGAGCGCTGAACACCTCCGCGTGATTCCAAGCGGCTTGCCTGGGGGGCTCCACGTCGGATGGCATCAGTACGTCAAAATAGTCTGCCAAATGCCCGGTGACCGGCTCGCCATTGACGTTCGAACGGTAGCGCAAGGAAGGCCCGAGCACTTCCCAGAGCTCCGCCAGCACGGCGCTGTGCGCCGCGAGGCAGGGCCTCGGGCCTCCTTTCACCACTGAAGCCAGGCAGTCGCCTCCAATGTAATAACGAACAAAGGCGAACTCCTCGAGGCCGTACACATGATCCCCATGCACATGTGTGATCACTTGCCCGACGATATCGTGCCAGCTCAACCCCGCGCTCGCGAGTTGCTCGGGTGCTTGGCGACCACAGTCGATCAGCCAGCGGTCGCCGCCCGGAAGGGTCAACATGGAGCACGTCGTACCGTAACGCCTCGAAAAAGCCGCACCGGAGCCGAGCACGCGCAAGGTCATGACCGCCCCGTCGCTCACTCTGCGCTCCAGCCGTAAGATCCGCTGTGGTTCTTCATCTTTCCATCTCACGGCAGCGATACAGCGCGGCCTGCCGTTTCAGCATACGGCAGAGCCTGCCAGAATGCCGCGCCCCGGCCCACTCCCTGAGAGTCAAAAGGCTCGAGGAGGACGATTCCCGCTATCCCTACCGAGTAGCGCACCTCATCCTACCAAGCCCTCACGACACGAGGGGCTTGCGGGGCTGACGGTTCAACCTATTTAGCGGTGCACCAACTTCGTTAAGGCTTGGTTTTTCCGCCGGTGACTTCAAAATAATCCCAGGTGTCCGTGCTTTCAGGCTAGGGGATCAAGATCCGGCCGCGAGAACGAAGGCGAGAGCCCGTCCAGAAATGAAATCGATCGAGTTCTACGATCTGCCCCGTCCAGTTCAGGAGCGCTTCGTTGCGGCCGCACAAGCGTCGCTAGCACCCGCTCCACTCGCAATCAAGCTCGGCTCACGCTACGTCGGGGCGCGTTGGTTCGGCGCCTCGCTCGTCGCCCTGGGGGTAACGGCATTGTATGCAGCTCAGGGCTTCGGGGACCTCGGTCATCACGCCGCGCTCGCCTCGACTTGGCATGCCGCCATTTATTGTCTCGGCTTCACGCTGAGCTTCGCTTGCCTGACGCGCGGTTTGAGCGTTCGTGACCGCGCTCTGAGTCTGCCCTTCGCCCGTGCCACCTATCTATTCCCAATGGGGGTGGTCGACGCCATGTCGTCGTCCTTCAACGTGCATTCACTGGCCGACCTGAGCACGGTCGAGGCCACGGCGGCCTCTTTGAATGTCATCTTCAGAGATGGATCCAGGTTCGAATTCCCAGCCAAAGATCAAAGCCAGGCCAATGCCGCCAAAGAGGCGGTCACCCAATCCCAGGAGCGGCTCGACGAGGCGACCAAAGCAGACAGCGTGCGCCACCTGGCAGCGCTAGACCCTTTGTGTCGGACCAACTTCCCTAGCCCTTTTTCCCAGGACGTCCCCTTCAAGCGCCCGACCGCGCTCTGGGCCACGGCCTTGTTCGGCATGGCCGTCGTGTCGGGCGCGGCGCTAGGCATTGGCGTGTGGGAGGTTCGCAACAAGCTGAGCGCCCGGCGCCTGGCCGAGACCGCTCGCTCGCTCGACACCACAGCTGCGTATCGCCAATATCTTGCGCGCGGCGGGCAACAACCCGAGATCGTGGACATCTTGCTGCCTCGGGCCGAGCTCGCGGAAGCCAAGGCGGTCGGTGGAGTGAAGGCCATCGAGGCCTACATCCAGAGCCATCCCGATTCCAGAATCCAGGATGAGGTGGACAAGGCCTTCCGTGCGGCGCTGCTGACCGCCCTGGCAACAGCGAAGGCGCCTGGGACGCTAGTTGCCCTGGAGCAGTTCGCCGCTGACCACCCCCGCCATGCGCCCGTTGCCAAGGAGCTCGCAGAAGCGCGGCACGAGGTGTATCGAGCCGCCGGCGAACAGGCTCAACAACTGGCGGTGTCCAACGGGACGCGCCAAAGCGACCCTGCCGGATTCTTCGAAAGCTTGGTGGCGTATGCCGAAAAGCATGGCCCCAAGGTGGAGATCCGCTTTCGCTCGCAACTCGGCAGGTCCCACGTCGCCGCCGACACCCACGTGCGCCTCAGCGCGTACTTCGGGGGAAATTCTACCCTCCCGTCCCGATACTTCGGTGCCGAACAGATGCGGCAACGAGAAGCGCTGGCGGCGCCTCTACTGATTGCCGCGCTACAGAGCTTGTTCAAGCCCGAGATTGTGCGCTTCGAGCTTGCCGACGCCCTGCCTTCCCCGGAGCCGGATGAAAAGGCGCCGGACCTACCGGAACCGACGGTGCCGACCTTATACATCGATCATCGTACGGAGCTTTCGGGAGGCTACGTGAACCCGAAGCCGCGCGGCATCTTCCTGGGCGCAGGCATCTTCTTCGACACGGTGTTCATCATCCCCGGGGACACCTCGCACCTGAAGATGACGGTACCCACCTGGCGCACCCCTTCTCGCCCAGTGATGCAGCACGAGAAGCGCAGCACGGGGGATGTATACGAAGACCTCGCGCGCCGATCTTTTACGCTGTTTCTGCGGCGCTACCTGGATCGCATCCTGAAAAAACCGCCTGACATTTCGATGCCTGACCTGGTCCTGCCGCCTGAAGATGACAAGACCTAGACCGAATACTAGGCGCCGGCTCCCCGCTTCCGCGGAGAGCTCGCGACGCGCTCGGCGCTCTCGGTACACACTTCATCGTAGATGTCCTCCAGGCCAGCTACGAGCACTCGATTGTCAAACTCGCGCTCCATCTTCGCGCGTGCAGCGCGGGCCATGCACGAGCGTAGCGGTTCATCGAGCAGCAGCCTTGCCAAGCGTTCGCCCATGGTTTTCCAATCCCTCTCGCGCACCAGAAAACCGCTGACCGTGTCGTCAATGCTATCTGGAATGCCGCCATGCAGTGTTCCGATCGGTACCGCCCCAGCGGCGGCGGCCTCCTTGACCACGATCAGGCCCGACTCACGATTGCCATCTCTGGCCACGACGCTGGGCGCCAGCAGCACTATTGCCTGACTCAACATCATTGCAACCTCTTCGTTCGTCCGGCTGCCAACGAAACTGACCCGGTCGGCAATTTTGAGCTGACGAGTCAGCCTTCTCAATTGACCCATCCGGCTCCCCTCGCCCACGATCGTCAGCTCTGCTCGACCCCCCAACGACAGCGCGTGGGCGAAAGCTCGCAGGCCGTACTCGAAGCCCTTCTTCTCCACCAGCCGTCCCACCATCATCACTCGTGCCTGCGTGTGAGTAGCGCTGAAACGAAACCGCTCGAGGTCGATGCCCAGCCGGTGCACACGGAGCCTGGATTCGTCGACTCCCAAGCCCATCAGCATGTGTTTCAATTCTGTCGAAGCGCAGATTCCGATGCGCATTCGACGCAGCATCGCGGGGCCAGCCAGCGCATACGGAAGATTCAAGGGTAAGAACCGACGCAGGCTCGACAAGAGCGGGACGTCGTAGCCATGGAATGTCACGAGCAGCGGCAGGCCGTTTTCGCTTGCAAAGCGCTGCGCATACGCGCCGGCCAAGCCAAAATGCGCGTGCACCAAATCGTAGCCTCGCTGCGCGAAGGCTCGCGAGAATCGGCGGCTCTTCCCACGCACCACATACGAGGCCTCTGCCAAATGGACGCGTGGGAAAGGAAACCGTTGCTCGTTGAAACGTCGCCAAGCAAACACGTCCACCTCGTGGCGGAGATACTGGCGCAACTGCTCGTAGACAAATACCTGGGAGCTCGGCAGAAAATTAGTGCAAAATAGCGCGACTTTCCTGGTGCTGTGGCTCGCCATTTGCGTCCAGGCTAGTATGCCAATTCCATCGAAGCGATGGCTATTTCGCGGCCCCATTGGGGCGGGGGCGCCGAATTCTAGAGAAGTTTGGTATCGAGCTACACCAGACCTTGCTAGATAATACTCTGAAACCGAGGCCCCTGGCCCGCTCGGTCGCGGCGACCCCGATGAGAATTTGCTTTTGGTCCACTAGCTTTCAAGCGGACAACCAGGCGCTGGCCAGCTACCTGTCTCAGCAGCCAGGCGTCGAAGTGCTGATCGCGTTGGATGCGCCCGAGCTCTACCGGCGCGAAGCGGTGTCGGCGCTGCTCCCCATCCGGGGCAATTGGCTCGACCGCCAGGCGCGCGACACGCCGAGCGCCATCGAAGCGTTCCGCCCGGACTGCCTGATCGTGGACAACTATCTACCCAAACAGCGCCTCGCCGAGCACCTGTACGTGCTCTGGCATGGTTATGGGTGGCGAGTCGACGACCTGAGCGGCATGAAACGGCAGCTGAAGAAGCTCGTGGGCGACGTCGAACGTCCCAATGCCCAGTTTCGCTGGCATGCTTTCGGGGCCTGGGACCGCTCGTACCGCATGAGCCACTCCGGCTTTGCCGCGGAAAACGTGGTTGCATCCGGCTCGGCTTACTCCGATCTATTGATTCCGAATGCCCCGTCTGCTGTATGCTTCGATCCGGCCGCGGTTCAAAGCCATTACCGCATCGATCTCACGCGGCCTACCGTGCTGATGGGCATGACGTGGCATCACGGCGGCGCGCTCGGCCATTGGGGTGACGACGCCGAGCTGCATGAAGCCTTGGCCGAACAGGTCGGTCGCAGAGGAGCCAATCTCCTGATACGCATGCACGATCGTCACCGTTACGAAGCCGCCGACGTGCTGCGCATGGAAGCTCTGGCGGCACGGCACCCACACGTGCAACTCAAGTTCAAGAGCAGCTCACCGGATTCGCTGGTCGACCTGCTGCTCTCCTCGGTGATGATCTCCAACTACTCGTCTTTTCTGAACGCATTCTACCATACTGGAAAGCCGTCGATTCACATCGACCCGGTCGCAAGGGCAGGCACGCGCCACTTCCGGCGCGACCTACGCTGGGGCAAGCTGCGGACGAAGCGAGTAGAGAACCCAATGGCCAGTTGGAAATTACCACCCGACGACGTGGGAGGCTTGGTCGTGCACGATTTTGATCAACTGCTCGAAGCCGTATCGCGCTGCCTCGCGGAACCAGGCTGCTGCGCCGCGCTGGCGAGCAGCTTCGTCGAGCGTCACATCACCCAGGCGAATGGGCACAGCTGCGAACGCATCAGCCAATACCTGAAGGAATGGTTGGGTCGATGACCGCCCTCGGACGTCGGCGGGGACTCGCACTGGCCATCGCAGCCAGCTGGGCTTGTTCGGACCCTTTCCACACGAGCTTCGCTGACATCGAGCCCGCCATCGCTTACGCCCGCCGCGAGCCCATCGCCGCTACCGTACCGGTGGGAACCATCAAGCTCATGAACTACAACCTGAAGTTCGGGGGCGGGCGCATCGATTTCTTCTTCGATTGCCATGGCGATCGAGTGCTGATGAGCCGAGCAGAAGTGTTGCGCCACCTCGAAGGTCTGGCCGCAAAGATTCAGCAGGTGGACCCCGACGTGCTGTTCGTTCAGGAAATCGACGTCAACTCCAAGCGAGCGGCGTTTGTCGATCAGCTGCGCTGGCTGCTCGACCACACCCGCTTCAACTTTGCGTACTACGCCTCGCAGTGGAAGGCAGACTTCGTGCCCAGCGACGGGATCGGAGCGGTCGATTCTGGCAACGCCATCTTGTCCAAGTTCCCACTCCGAGGGGGCACGCGCATCGCGCTGTCGTTGCGCGAAGATCAGGGCGCCCTCGAGCGCTACTTCTATCTACGTCGCAATCTGCTGCGTGCCGAGCTCGAGCTGCCGGGCCAGCAGCTCATCTACCTGGTCGGCACCCATACCGAGGCCTACTCGAAAGACGGCACGAAGCTCGAGCACATCGAGCGCTTCAAGGTAGAGCTCGATCAGCTGTCCAGCTCTGGCAACCTCGTGGTCGGCGCGGGCGATCTGAACACATTGCCCCCTGGCTCTGCGCAGGTGCTGGGCTTCGATGACTCGGCGTGCACCGAAGACTATGAAGCCGACGATTACTCGCAAGAGGCGGACTGGCTCCAGCCCCTGTACGACGAGTACATGCCCGAAACCCCGCTCGCCGAGTATCAGGCCGACAACTCCCGCTTCTTCAGTCATACGACCCGGGGAGACGCCTTCTGGAACCGAAAGCTGGATTATCTATTCACGAATGGCCGGTTTGTGGCCGCCTCGGGCCTGACCCATCAAGACGAGCAGAGCGGCGGCACGGCCACGATGCCGCTCTCCGACCACGCGCCGCTCAGCGTTAGTTTGGAGCTACCGTGAGCCAGCCCGATCAAGGACAAGCCAGGTGAGAGCTCGTCGGATGACGCTGCGCAGGATCGGACCCATTGCCGTTCTCACGTCGGCCGCTGCAGCCGGCGCGGCTGAGCCCACGCAGTTTGGGGAATGGCCGAGCGAGACCGCTTTGACCGTCGCTCCCGGCCGGCTCACTTTCGGGGTGCTCAGCCAAAGTAGTTGGGGCATCAGCCCTCGGATCGAGCTGCGGCTCCATCCGCTGTCGTTCTGGGTCCTCCCTCACGCGGAGGTCAAGCTGCGCTGGCTCGACCAGGGCCGCTGGCAGCTCTCGAGCGTGCACCGTCTGGCATACCCTACCCCGTTCTTGTCACTGGTCTCGCGCGAGGGGAGCGGTGGTCTGTTACCGGTCACGACGGACGTGCCGCACGCTCTCGTGCTCGACAACGACGTGCTGGCCAGCCTCGAGTGGCACCCGGGGCAGTGGGCAAGCGCGCGCGTGGGCGCTTCACTCTCGGCCCAAGGCGGGGGGGATGAAACACTTCTAGATTTCCCGTTCTTGTACCAGCGGTTCGCGGCGCTGAACGCGCCAGTGGTACCCAGGATCGCGCTCTCGGCGGAGGGCGAGCTGTTAGGGCAGCTGTGGTATTCCCTCGAGTTTCGTCAATATTGGCTGCCGCTGCAGGATTTTCCAGTGCTTCACGCCAGCGAATACGCGGCTGAGCTATATGTACAGCTCGGGCTTTCGCATCGAATCGGTGTGGGCGGGCGCTTCAGTGTGGCCCGGCTGCCCATCGGCTCGCGCACACACTTTCTGCCTCATGTCGACTATCAGGTCGCCTTCTAACTCCCTCGGGGACGGTTTCTCTCGGCGTTTCCGCGTGGATCTGCAACATTACCATGCCCGACGCCACCACCTGGCGGTCGATGTCCGCCCTTGCTCCCAGCGCTATGCTGCCCCAGGTTGAGGGTCGGCTCCCATTCCAAGAAGGCGTGCCCGTGCAAAAAGTCATCATGGTAAAAAAGCTGCTATCCAGCGGCGAGCCCTGCGGCAAATGTGTCCAGGCAGAGGAGATGCTGAGGTCCCGCGGCGTCTGGGATCAGATTGACCAGGTGGTGTGGGCTAGCGAGAATGACCCTGGCTCCGAGGGCGCGCAATTGGCCCAAAAGCACGGCGTCGACTTGGCCCCATTTTTCATCGTTCAAGAGCCTGGTCAGCCGGATCGGGTGTACTCGAGCACTTTGAAATTGATTAAAGATTTGAGCGCGCGTCGGGGCAGCACGCAGAGTGTCGACGGGCAGGCTGCGGCACAGCAGCAGGTCGACTTGCGAGCGCCTGACGCCGCGGAGTTGCGCGAAATAGCCGATCGCCTGCGCGGCAAGCCACCGGCCGAAATATTGGCCTGGGGCCTCGAGCGCTTTGGCGAACGGTGCGCCATCGCCTTCAGCGGCGCCGAAGAGGTGGTGCTTTTGGACATGGCCGCCAAAAGCGGTTTACCTTTTAGCGCCTTCTGCCTCGACACCGGACGTTTGCACGAGCAAACCTACCGCTTCATCGATCGCGTGCGCGCCTTCTACGGCATCGACATCCAAGTGCTGGTCCCGCAAGCGGAGCCTTTGCAGGCCTTCGTCCGCAAGAAAGGCCTGTTCAGCTTCATGCAGGACGGACACACGGAGTGCTGCGGCATCCGCAAGGTAGAGCCGCTCGCGCGAGCGCTCGTGCAGTTCCGCGCCTGGGCTACCGGGCAGCGTAGAGATCAAAGCCCAGCCACCCGTGGAGAAGTGGCGGTGCTCGAGCTGGACGCCGCCTTTTCGGGGTCTGACGGTGCATTGGTCAAGCTCAATCCGCTGACCTTCTGGAGCTCGGCGCAGGTCTGGGAGTACATTCGCGCGCAACGCGTCCCCTACAACGAGTTGCACGATCATGGCTTCATCTCCATCGGGTGCCAGCCCTGCACTCGACCCGTCCGCCCTGGCGAGCACGAACGGGCCGCTCGCTGGTGGTGGGAAGAGGCCACCCAGCGCGAGTGCGGGCTGCACGTAAAAAAGGGCGACTGAGCTTCACCCGGCTTGGGTCGCCCGTCTCGCCGCCACGCGTCGTTGAAGAGCCGTCGGTGAAGGCTGAGTCGTTATGGGTCGTCCCATTCCCCCGGGGTATCAAAATTCCGTGATAGTGGATCCCTGAGTACTTTCGCAGGCTCCGGGCCCGCGCCATTCGCGCTAGGCTGATCGCCGCGGGCTCTCCGCGATCAAAGAAATCGCCTTGGATGCCCAGCGGCTACAGTGTCTAGTTCGTATTTCTGGCGTATTCGTTCGTTCGATGCTCGTCGTCCAACGGGCTCAGACCGGCGGCCAGCGGAGAAAGTCACGCATGTCCGTTTCCGACCTCACGCATCGAGTCCGAGTTGCAGCCCTACTGGGGGTGGCCTGGCTCGCTAGCAGCGTCCTCACGAGTTGCACCTCCCAGCCCACGAATCTCCAAGGCAGCAGTGCTGGGCTGCCCGTCTTCGGTCAACCCGGCGGCGCCAACGGCCTCGGCAACGGGGGCGCGGGCAACGGCGTCCAGGTGGGCAACGGCACGGGGGGGAGCGAAGGTGTTCCCAACGTCATTGGTGGGCTCGGCGGTAGCCAGGCCAGCGGTGGCGGTGCTGCGGTCGGTATCAACGACGTCACTTGCTCGATGGGGTTTCCGCCGCAGGAGGACCCCGCCTTCGAGGCCCAGCGCGTACGGACCCTCCCGGAGAGCCACCCCGACGGGCAGGCAATGTTCGGGCAGATGCAGCTCGATGAGAAGCTGGCGGTGCTGTCCGGGTACGAGAACTTTAGCTACGCCGATGAGACAGGCTTCGAAGCTCAGCCGGTGCCCAGGGTCAACTACCCCACCTTCCGTCTGCGGGATGGCCCGCGCGGAGTGCGCCGCCTGCCCGAGAACCTGCAGTCCACGACTTTTCCGGTCGCCGAGGCGCGCGCCGCGAGCTTCGACGTGGAGCTCGAGCGGCGCATCGGCGCGGTGTTCGCCGCCGAAATGCGGGCGTTGCGCGCCGACCTGTTGCTGGCCCCGACGATCAACGTGCTCCGCCACCCGGGTTGGGCACGCGCCCAAGAGACCTACGGAGAGGATCCGGTTCTGATCGGCGAGATCGGCGCCGCCTTCGTGCTGGGTTTGCAGAGCGGGCCCCAGGGCATGCCCGCGTGTGTAAAACACTTCGCCGGGAACAACACCGACGAAAATCGCGGGAGTGACAACAGGCGCGGCGTCGACGCCAACGTCGACGAGCAGAACCTGCGAGAGAACTATGTCCGCGCGTTTCAGATCGTGATCGAGAAGAGTGACCCGGCTTGTGTCATGGCGGCGTACAACGGCATCAACGGCTCGCCGAGCGCGGAGAACGCGCACCTGCTCACGGACATCCTGCGCGGCGCGCCCGCCGACACCCAACGCGGTTTCGGCTGGAGGGGTTTCGTCCTTTCCGACTGGGGAGCGACTCTCGGAGCGGGCCGGGGCGAAGCGTCCCTCAACGCCGGGCTCGACCTGGAAATGCCGAACCCATTGGCCTTTGGAGAGCTAGGTAGCGCCAACGCCGTCAACATCGATCGGGCGGCTCGGCGCATCCTGAACGCCCGAGGCGCTTTTCGGCAACTGACGCCGGCCGCGCTGCAAGCCCACGACCAACCCGCGGACACTTCCATTCTCAGCAACGAAGCTCACCGTGCGCTCACGCGCGAGGCCGCTGAGAAGGGTGCCGTGCTCTTGAAGAATACCGGTGTGCTCCCGCTGGGTAAGAGCGTCGGCGCGCTAGGCACGCCAAACTTGCAGAGCATCGTCTTCATCGGACCGGACGCCGACATTCCGCGGGCACGTGGCGTCTACGAAGCGCATGGCCTCGGCGACGGAGGCAGCAGCCGAACCTATCCACCCTACATCGTGTCTTTCGTCAATGGTATCACCACCCGCGCCACCGGCGTGACCGTCACGCAAAGTGCCAACGTCGCTGACGCGGTCGGCAAAACGGTGGCGATCATTCCCGTCACGATGGCGCACGCCGACGAAGGCGAGGCGTTCGAAGGGGGCGGTGATCGAGACACGCTGACCCTCAGCAGCATCGAGCCCCGCCACTGGGCAGGTCAGAAGCCGACGGCGCTGATCAATGCGGTTCGACTTGCAGACGCCAACGTAAAGATTGTCGTGCTGCTGGCAGTGGGCAGCGCCATCGTGATGGAGGATTGGATCAACTCTGCCGACGCGATCGTTCAGACCTTCTATCCCGGTCAGGAAGGTGGCAACGCCGCGGCGCGGTTACTGTTCGGTGACATCAACTTCTCCGCCAAGCTACCCTTCACGGTGGCGATGGACCCGAGCCACTACCCGTATTTCGGCAACACGGATCAGTCTATCACGTTCGAGTACCTCCACGGCTACCGCCGGTTCGAAGCCGAGGGTAACACGCCTCGCTTCTGGTTCGGCCACGGCCTGAGCTACACGACGTACGAGTACAGCGCGCCTACCGTGCTCTGCCCCGGCGGCATTACCGCGAACGGTCGGCTCAACGTGGAGGTGACCGTCAAGAACGCCGGCACAATCGCGGGTGATGAAATCGTGCAGTTGTTTGTCAGCTCCCCCGCGACGCCAGGCCTCACCCACGCACCGCCCCCGAAAGAGCTGAAGGCTTTCGCCCGGATAGCGTTGGCGCCGGGTGAGGAGAAGGTGGTGCAACTGTCCGTTCCCGCTCGCGATCTGCGGCACTGGGGTCCAAACGGCTGGCAGCTCGCCACGGGGGAACATACGGTTTTCGTCGGTCCGAGCGCAGATCCAGCCGTGCTCGAGTCCGCGCCATTCACGGTCAACTGACAATTTTACTGACCCGCTCGCGACAACGCCTGCTGCCTCTAGCCCCCTGAGCCTGCTTCGATTATGAGCTGCACGCGTGATCCGTTTGTGCTCCCACACCCACACGTCTTCGGCATTCGTGCCCCGCTGTCTCTCCCACCCAGGGCTGCGCCGCATCTGGTGCACTGCCCTCTTGGCGACCGGGATGTCGTTGTCGATGCAGGCCCTCGCGCAGGAAGAAGAAGAAGCTGCGGAAACCTTCGACGCGGACGAATCGTCGTCTAAAGAAGAAGGTGACGAAGAGGAAGCCGCACCGGACGAAGAAGAAGCGGCAGAAGCAGAGCAGGGTGAGGCGGAGCCGAGCGACGCACCCGCGGAGGCAGCAGCTGTCGAGGCGGGCGGAGCGCTCGCTCCTCGACACATCGCCGACGAGCATCGCTTGCAGGCGGCGACCTACCGCCTGCCGAAAGAGAAGGTCTGGTCGCCCCTTGAATGGGCTGGCGGCCGCATATACGGCCAGACCGAGATTGATGTTGGGTATGCCACCTACCGCTACCCGGAACGAGAAGATCGGCCACGAGAGACCCTGCACGACATGCGTGGCCGATTCGTGCTCGGCCCAAGCTTTCACTTCGACTTTCCGAAGAGCACCTATTCCCTCAACGTCGTGTCACAGTTCGTGGCGTGGGTTCAGGAGCAGAGCAACCAGTACCTGATCAACGTCGACGACATTTACGTGCAAGTCAGCCAGGGAAAAACTTGGGACTTCCAGGTTGGCCGCTTCATGACCTGGCGCGTGTACCACAAGGGCCTGGGCTTCGACCTCTTCACCCTCGAAGACCAGGGAGCCAGCAAGAGCTACCCCATCTCCAATGGGGACTTCGCCGTGCACACCTACGAGGTCGACTACATATTCTTGCGCAACTCGGCTTATGTGGGTGGGGAGATCGCTGGGCGCGCCGCATTTCACTACTATCCAACGGACGTCCTGGGCTTCGAGCTGGCAGGTGCGTACGGTCTGGCCGATAACCGGGCCAGCAATACACTCGGCGGTCGGCTTGCCGCAGACCTGCAGTGGGACTTCCTCCGGCTCTCCGCCGCTGGTGAATACCGTCGCCAGGACCAAACGGGTCCACCCAGTGCAACGTTGGATGCCGGCACCCCCACCGAACGCACCGTGGAGTGCGCTAATTGCAGCGCGTCCAAGAACTATGGCTTTGGCGGCGGCATGGTGCTCAACTTCTCGCCCGTCACGCTAGGTGGGAGTTTCGCGCGTGGGACGGACGAGAAGCGGCAGGCGGGCGGGGATGCCGCCGGCGTTGCCGGCAAGGAACTGGGCGCGTCTGGAACCCGCATGAGCTTTGGCGGCTACTTCGAGCTGGATGCGGGGTCGCTCCTGTCCTCTCGATCGCTGATCCTCGGCGTGGGAGTGCACCGGACGGAATACATCCTCGAAAACTTCAATCAGGAGTTTCACCTGCAATCCGCCGTGTATGCGGCGTTGCCTCTCGGAATCAACAACGCCATGGTCAAGCTGATCGTCTCGCAGGCACAGGCGGACTTGTACGACGCCACAGATCCTCAGGGCACGGCGTATATCGACCTTCACCCAGAGTCGACGGCAGTGCGTCTGCGTTTCAGCTCGAACTTCTGAGCCACGACGGCTCTAGACCGGGGTCGCTCTAGACCGGGTCACAGAGGCCACGCTCGGCCGCGGGGCGCTCAGAGCTGCGGGGCGGGACGCTTTTCGATGGCGGCAAGCGCGTCATCGAGCAGTCGGCCTTCTCGGAGACAGGCGTAACAGTCGCTGTGGCCGTCGTCACCGCAGCCATCGGTGTGCTTGAGGGCACGCAGCGTTGCGCTGCAGCGCTGATCGCCAGTGCTGAGCACCTTGGGCAAGAGGCGAAGGTAATCCTCGCACGCCGTCGCCGCGCGTAAATCGAGCGCCGTCGTCAGTGCTGGAGTAGCCTTGGAGCGTTGATCCGCCGAGCTCAGTAGTTGTTGCGCCAGACTGGCCGCACGACTTCCGCCCGGCGCCTTTTCCCAAACCGCGTAGAGCACGTCAGGGCCGCGCGAGCCCGCCCATTGGGACAGGTGCCGAAACGCGGGAAGCATCGTCTCCGGGCTCGTGGCGTAACCGATCAACCGGGCCATGGAGTTGGGGGCCCCAGCCGCGGCCGGCTGTTGCAAGGACCGCGCAAACTCGTTGAACTCGTTCAGCTTCCGCGCTTGATGGCCGGCCTCGGCAGCTAGCGTCAGCGCGGAAGTGCGCTCCGCGTCCGCCATGTTCGTGATCTTGAAAAGCGCATCGCTGTCCCCTGCCTCGGCGCGATCGACCAAGGTCGTCCCTGGCTTCGAGCCCGGCGCCCCCTTCAGCGCCTGGACAGTTTGGGCCTGCTCTGCCGACGGGTCGCCATCGCGATCGATCTGAAGCAGGAGGATGCCCGCGCCGATACCACTGCCGGCCAACACCAGGCTCAGGGGTGGCAGGACCTTGTCACGCAGCCAGCCGAAGAGGCGCTGGGGCGGCTGATCGCCAATGGTTTGCTCCGGTTCGAGCTCGACCGCAGAGCCCCCACGCAGCCGTGACAGCCCCGCACCTACCGCCGCGGAGAGGCTACCTAGAACCCTCGACAGGTAGTCCGTCGGCGGCGGCGTTCCGAGATCCAACTGGCTGGGGTTGATTCGCGGCACCAGGCGCGTGGTGGCGCGGCGGGTGTCCAAGAGGTTTAGGTTGTCAAACCCCTGCATGGCGGCCATGCCCGTATCGGCCACCTGGAAGCCTCCCGGTTCGAATTCCGAATAGCCGCCTGCCGTTTCGGGCACGGGTAGACCGATATGAGTGACGACGTCGTCGTCATCGTCTTCCACGACCTCGGACAGCGGTGCGAGAGGAGCCATCGGCCGCGCGCTACCCCGACCACTCGAGCGGGACTCTACGGAAGGGCTGGCGGTTGCACCTTCGTCCTCCGCGGCTTCGCCCTCGGGAATTTCAAAGCTGGGCAGCGGCGCATCCCGAAGTTTGACACCGATGGGTTCAGATGTAGTAGCAGGCTCGGCTGCCTCGACGCTGAGGCTGGGTGTCGACGGCAAGTCAGTTTCGGAATCCAGGCTGACCACGGCCTGTAGCGTGTCCGGCGCGGCGTCATCCGATCCAGCCGTTGCTTCGGCAGCAATGCCGTCGTTCGCATCCTGCGCCGCGAGCTCCACGTCCGGCTCAGCCTGGCCATCAGGCTCGGCCAGCGTCGCAGCGGCCCTCTCCCGCTCTTCGTCTGCGGCCCTGGCGACGGCTTCTTGGGCAGCCGAAGCAGCAGCAAGCGCCGCCGCTTCGTCGTCCGCCATCTCAGATAACTCGAGCAAGACGTCCGCGTCGACGGTCTGAGGCGGAGGTGTCAGAAGCTCATCGCTCGAGTATACCTCGTCGCGCAGACGCCCAAGGCCGGCATGGACCTCAGTCGCTTCTTCTGGCTCGTCATCATCGTCGTCAAGGTCTGACAAATCCGAAACCATGAGCTCCTCGAGCGCGACGTCCTCGTCGTCACTGGCCAGCAGTGGCATGCTCGTGGCATCCGCCGATGTGGCGGGGTCTGCCGCTTCATCTCCGTCCATTGCGTAGCCACCACCCTCAGGGGCGTCAGCTGTGGGCGGGCCCCCGGCGGGCGGCACTGCCCCACCGGGGCCAGCGGCCTCCGGCTCAACCTTGGTTTGACTGGCCATGCCTATTAGTACCAGAGGCGGCAATCAGCCGGGGTAGGATTAGCGCCCACGCGAGCCGCAAATCGCACACCGTTGTTTATTTTGTAGTAATTTTGTACCTGTAAAGCACAGGTTCGGCCTCACTCACCTACGGCCGAACCCGTGACTCGTTTCGTTTTGGCGCGCGGGGTTTGCTTGGCCGTTTCGTGACCCTCGATACGAGCGGCCCGCCGCCAGTCACGGGGCTCGCGTACCGAGCGGAGGCAACGCCAATTCCTGGCCGCCCGCTGGCTGGGCGGTCTGGTCCAATAGCAGCTTGCGCAAGTCATCCACTGTCGCGTGCTCGGCCTGAGCTGGCGTGCAGCACCACGAACCCGCGAGCGCTTCGCGGAAGGGCAGCGAACCAAGGCCTCGCCCACGCAAGCCGTGCACGAGCTTGAGGGTGCGAAAGCCATCGAACCACGTGTGCAGCCGGGTAAGGAGGGAGCTTTCAGTACGCGTCTGTCGCGCCGCCTGTTCGAGGGCCTGCCACGCACCGAGCTCGTCGAGGAGCGGGTCGAGGGAAACAGCCACGGGCCCTGCCGCGGCAAACAATGCGCGACGCACGGCACCCAGCTCGCGACTCTGGGCAAACTGTTTCATGGCCGCCAGCCACAGCTCGAGCGCCATGAAGATCTGCGGATGGTAGAACAGCGCGGAATTCACGTCGAGGTGGGCGGCGAGCTTGACGGCTGCAACACCAGTTCCATGCGCAGTTCGCAGCGAAGCGCGCGATCGAAGCCGTACCACTCGGCGATCATCGCGCCAAATGGGCGCAACCTTGACCAGCTTGTTCAGGAGGTAGAAGTCCTCGCCGGCCAGACGTTTGGGAAACCCTCGCACAGCGGCGTAGGCCGAGGCCCGGACCGCGAGCGCGCTGCCGATCGCGTGAAACGCGTAGGGCGAGCCGGCACGGGCCAGACCCGACACGTAGTAGCGGAGACCTAGCTCATACAGCGCGGTCGCGGCATCTATGGCCGGATCGCCTCCCGGCACATGCCAAAATGAAAAGATGATGCCCGAGCTCCCCGAGGGTGCTTCCGCAGGGAGCCCGTCGAAGTAACCCGCCGGCAGCTCGGCATCGGCATCGGTACAATAAAAGAAGGGGTCCTCCAAACGCCCCGCCGCATGCAACGCGAGCGCCACGTCGCAGCCAATGCGCCGGGCTAGCCCCACGCCCTGTCGCTCGGGAAAGCAAGTGTCTGGATGAGCCCGATCGATGCCCAGCACGTCCCAGCTCTCGTGACAGGAGAGCCACGCCGGCGGCGCCGACGATATCTGCCGCGCTGACGGGCTGCGTAGATCTGCCAACAACTCTTCGTGTACGGGCCAGCTCGGCACGGCGTGAGGCGCTGCCGCGTTGACCACCACGATCACCAGCACACGGCCGCTTGCACTATCCAGCGCCGCTCGGTACTGCGCCAAAAGCCCCGGCGCCTCGCGAAACGCGGGCACGACCAGCACCGATCGGTAACGCTCGGCGATGGCGTCGGCCAGGGTCACTTCCGGGCTCGCGTAGCGGGCGAGGTACTGCCTCACCCCCGCCGAAACACGCGTGGCGCCGCTCACGAATCCGCAACAGCGATGGCCTGGCGCCCGAGACGCGACAGCTCCTCGAGCAGGTACACGTTGGTGAGCACTGCCTTCTCGAAGACGCCCAAATCAAGCGACTCGTTCGGACCGTGCGCCCCCGTCTCGGGATCCATCACGCCGTTCAGAACCAGCGGCAGGTGACTAAAGCGGCGCCCAAACAGCGCCACGAACGGGATTGAGCCCCCGATTCCAACCCGCAATAGACGCCGTCCAAACCCCTTCTCGTAAGCACGATCCACAGCCTCGAAGACAGGGCCGGAAGGCTCGTACAGCCAGCTCTCGGCGCCGCCGGGTGCTTGCAGCAGCCGCACGCGCACACCTCCCGGTGGGTCGACGAGCAGCACGCCGTCGAGCAGCGCTCGCATCTCCTCTGCCGTTTGGCCGGGCGCAAGACGAATGGACAACGTGGCCGAGGCCCGAGCTCTGACCGCATTCTTCTGTTCATTCGGTCGCGGCAAGGTGGTCGAGAGCACGGTCATCGCGGGTTGACGCCATAGCCACTCCGCCGGCGACCGACCCTCGTCGGGCAATGGCACGACCCCGTCGAGCAAGCGGGCGGCGTGCGCGACCACCTGTCGAGAAGGCGGCAAGAGAGCGGCCTCCTGCCGCCAGATTGCGGGCACGTCACGGCGCCCGAGCGCGAACCGACCCTGTTTGTCCAGCAAGCGCCCCAGCAGCAAAATGAGCGAGTTGCCCGGGTCGGGCGCCATGTTACCCCAGAGCCCCGAGTGAACGTCGCACTCGAGCGCTTCGCACTCGACCTCGACCTCGAGCAGGCCGCGTAACGAAACCGTCAACCCAGGTATGTCCGGCGCAGGGTTTTCGCAGTCCGTCAGCACCATGACGTCGGCTTCAAACACCTCTGGAAACGCATCCATGTAGCGTTCCAGGTTGGGTGAGCCGATCTCCTCTTCACCTTCGATGACCAGCTTCACGTTGACGGGCAGCGTGCCAGCAACGGCTAGCCAGGCCTCGATCGCCGCGAGATGTGACATCCAACCGCCCATGTCGTCGGCCGCGCCGCGCGCGTACAGGCGGCCATTTCTGGTCGTAGCCTCGTGCGGAGGCGTCCGCCACGCCTCGCCCTCGACCGGCTGCAAATCGAGATGCCCGTAGATCAACAGCGTCGGCTGGTCAGGACCCGCGTCGCGACGCTCCGCGCAGGTGAGCGGAAGAGCACCGTCGAGGTGCAGCACTCGAGCGTCCGAAAAACCTAGCGATTCCAAGTCAGCCCGCAAGGTGTGGCTCAGACGCACCACGTCCGGATGGTGAGCGGGGTCGCACGAAATGGCCGGCACTCTCAGGTACTCGGCGAGGCGTTCGAGCGTCCGCGGCAGTTGCCGCACGGCATGGCGCGCCACCTCCGCGCTACTCGCCTTGGCCCCCATCCGAAGCGACCCGTCCTCTTGCATCACACGAATATCGTGCCTTCGCCCACCACCACACACTGGCCACCAATGCGCAGCTGAGTCAGCACATCCTGGTCTTGCTCCGCGCTGACGTGAATCACGCTGGGACGCCCGATTTCTGCACCTTGCTCGAAAATGAACAGATGCTCCCGCCGCGGGCGCACGAGCTTGTAGCGCACCAGATAGGCCGCTAGTGGCCCACACGCGCTCTCCGTCGCGGGGGCCTCGCTGATGCCGAGCGCGGGGGCGAACATGCGCGCCGTGGCGGTCGAGCCCGCCTTCTCGGACTCCATGCTGAAGGCGAAAATGTGCGGCGCGTCGAAGCGCTTGATCGTCCGCTCCCAAATGTCGGTCCGCAGGCGTATTCGCTTCAACGCCCCCAAGCTGACGATGGGAATGAGAAGATACGACACGCTGGATGCGACCGCTTGCACCGGCAATCCTGGCAACAAGTCTTCCAAGGTGAGTGACAGGACGGCAGCCGCCGTGTGCGGCTCGGGGTACTCGGCGCCAAACCGTGGCAGCTCCTGCTTGGTGGTCGTGATCGGCGACAGCATGGACACCGAGACCGGGCCAGATGCTTCGTCGAAGACAAAACGATTCTGGGCGGGCGCCGGCGCGACGGGCCGCTCTTGCGCCAAAGCGAATGCGGTCCCGATCGAAGGATGACCCGCCGTCGGCAGCTCCGCGTGCGGAGAGAAGATTCGAACCGAATAGTCGTGCGCGCGATCAAACGGCGGGAAGACGAAGGTGGTCTCCGCGTGATTGAGCTCACGCGCGATGCGCTGCATCAACTCGGTGTTCAGCCCGCGCGCGTCGGTGAACACGGCCAGGGGATTGCCGCTGAAGCGCTGATCCGTGAAAACATCCACGAGCCGATAGTGGTAGGGCCGGGAAGAACCGGGACTCGAGTCATCGAACAGAGCGTGGGGGGGGCGGGACGTCGGGGACATGAGTGGTCGCTACGGACGCTGAAAAGCTGGATTGAAGGCCATTCCAGCGCAAGTTTTACACCTGTGTTGTCGCCTCGCAAGACCGCAGTGCACCGCGCGGCACGAAGGAACGGCCCGAGGGCGGAGCTTTGCACATTCGCGCGCGACCAGCGACCCCGCATTCGGGGTTGCCCCACCCATTTGCAGCCAATAGGCTCCAAACCTCGCACCCACGGAGAGTCGGAGATCTCGCTCATGAACATGCGTCAACAGCTCAGATTGCGCGCGCAGGGCCTGTCGTCATTGGCTGCCCTGTCTTTGGCTGCCTTGTCTTTGACCGCCTGCCAGGCCGCGGCTCCCCCTGCGACTGCTCCGGCCGAATCGGGGCAACCCGCAACGCTCAAACACCCGCGCGAAACTCACTTTAGCGAGCTGGTGCAGCTCACCGACGGGGGCGAAAATGCGGAAGCTTACTGGGCGTCCGCTGGCAACAAGCTCATTTTCCAGGCGCACGCCGGTGAGGGTTGCGACCAAATCTACACGATGGACGTGGACCGCCCGCTGCCAGAGCCGCGCCTGGTATCGACCGGCACTGGGGCGACGACGTGCGCCTACTTTCTGCCCGGCGATCAGGAGATCATTTACTCATCGACTCACCTCGGCGGCGAAGCCTGCCCCCCGAAGCCAGACCACAGCAAGGGCTATGTATGGCCGCTCTATTCCAGCTTCGACATTTTCAAAGCCAACGCGGACGGCAGCAACCTGAGGCAGCTCACCACACACAAGAGCTACGACGCCGAGGCGACGGTCTGCCGCAACGACGGTACGATCCTCTTCACCTCCACGCGCGATGGAGACCTCGAGCTGTATCGCATGGACCGGAATGGGGAGAACGTGCAGCGGCTCACGCATACGCCGGGCTATGACGGGGGCGCTTTTTTTAGCGCGGATTGCAGCAAGATCGTCTGGCGTGCGTCTCGGCCCGCGGGCAAAGCCCTCGAGGACTACCAGCAACTGCTTGCCGAGGGCCTAGTGCGCCCCAGCAAGCTGGAGATCTTCGTCGCCAAGTCGGATGGTAGCGACGCTCGACAGATCACCTATCTCGACGCCGCGGCCTTTGCCCCTTATTTCACCCCGGCCGCAGACCGTGTGCTGTTTTCCACCAACGCGGGTGATCCTGGCGGTCGAGAATTCGACATTTGGTCCGTCGGCGTCGACGGCACGGCACTCGAGCAGATCACACACACGCCGGGCTTCGACGGCTTTCCCATGTTCTCCCCCGACGGGAAATATCTCGCTTTCTCCTCGAACCGCGCGTCGCGACCCGGGACCTACGACACAAATGTTTTCGTCACCGAATGGGTGAATCACGCGCCGAAGCCGGTCCGCGAAACCGCCGCCGATCGAGTGATGGAGGACATCCTGTGGCTCGCGGATCCAGCCCGCGAGGGGCGCGGCGTGGGTACTCGTGGGCTGCTGGCTTCGGGTGAGTTCATCGAAGCGCAATTCCGTGCGATCGGGCTCGAGCCCGCGGGGGCCAACGGCTCCTATCGACAAGAGCTCGAGGTGGTCACCCATGTCGAGCCGGGAGCGGGCACGGAGCTGGTCGTGGGTACGGAAGCGCTCCCGAAAGCGCAGTACCAGGCGGTCGGCTTCTCCGGCCAGGGGGCGGTGTCCGGAAAGCTGGTGTTGGCCGGATACGGCATCAATCAGCCGGAGCTGGGTCGCACCGACTACGAAGGGCTATCAGTAAAAGGAAATATCGCGGTCGTCCGCCGCTTCGTCCCGGAGTCCGAGAAGTTTGAGGACACCAAACAAAAGAGAATTCACGGGGACCTACGCCAGAAGGCGTGGACCGCTCGCGAACGTGGCGCTACCGCACTCATCGTCATCGATTATCCTGAACGCCCCGCGAACGCCAAAAACACGTGGGCACCGCCCGATGAGGCAAGCTTCCCTGCACTCGAACGCGACGGACATGGCGACGCTGGCATTCCCGTCGTCATCGTGAAACGCAGTGCCTTCGCCGCGACACTGGCGCAGTTGGAGAAAGGGCAGCGCCTCAACGCGAAGCTGAACGTCGAGCTCACGCTGAAGCGCCAGGCGGTGTTCAACGTGCTCGGGCGCTTGCCCGCGCGTGCACCGGCTGCAGAGCGCCTGGGCGGAGTGATGGTGGTAGGAGCGCACTATGACCACCTCGGTCACGGCGGCTCCTATTCCCTTGCGCCCGACGATCACTCTCCACACCTAGGCGCCGATGACAATGCCTCGGGCGTCGCGCTCGTCCTCGAGGTCGCCCGCCGCCTGGCGCAGAGCACCGGCACCCGGCGGGATCTGGTCTTTGCCGCGTTTACGGCCGAAGAGATGGGGACTTTGGGCTCATCTCACCTGGTCAAGCACCCGCCGCCTGGGCTCGAAACGCAAAACATTCACGCCATGCTCAACTACGACATGGTGGGGCGGCTGACCAGAAACAGCCTCTCGGTTCTGGGCGCTGAGAGCGCCGAGGAGTGGGCCACCCTGGTGCCGAAGGCCTGCGAACAGGCGCGCATCGACTGCCAACTGAGCGGTAGCGGTTATGGCCGAAGCGATCACAACGCGTTCTACAGTGCCGGCATTCCCGTGCTTCACTTCTTCACGGGCGCGCACAATGACTATCACAAGCCTACTGACCATGCCTCTCTGATCAACGGCTCGGGGGTCGCGCAAATTGCCGAGCTCACGACTTATCTGCTCGAAGGGGAAGCCCAGCCCGGCAAGCTCAGCTATCGGAAACTGCCTCCCGAGGAACCCTCGGGAGACATGCGCTCCTTCAATGCGTCGCTCGGCACAATCCCCGACTATGCAGGGCCAGCGGATCAGAAGGGGGTGTTGCTGGCCGACGTGCGCCCCGGTAGCGGTGCGCAGTTGGGTGGGATGCAACGCGGTGACGTGCTCGTTCAGCTCGGTGACCGCAGCGTGGAAAGCGTGCACGATTTGATGTTTGCGCTGAACACCGCGAAGCCCCACCAGACGGTCAAGGCGGTCGTCTTGCGGGAAGGCAAGCGGGTCGAGCTGAAAGTCACCTATCAAGAAAAGGGCAAAGCCGGGGCCAACCCCCACGCTGCGCCCGCACACGCGGAAAACAAATAGGACTCTCCATCGACACCCCGCTACCCCGCTTGTACAGCGACCTGGCCTGGATTTGGCCGATCTTGTCGCCCCCGGACCACTATGCAGAGGAGGCGGCGACGTTGTGGCAGACGTTTCGGCACCTCGCCCCGAAAGCCTCCGCGCCTCGGCTCTTGGAGCTGGGTGCCGGAGGCGGGCACATGCTCGTCCACCTCGCTGGACATTTTGACTGCACTGCCACCGACCTTTCGGAAAGGATGCTTGAAAACTGCGCACTCTTGGTGCCCAGCGTTCGGCGTATCCAGGCAGACATGCGCCAGCTGCGTTTGGGAGAGCACTTCGATGTCGTGCTCGTCCACGACGCCATAGACTACATGCGCAGCCCCACCGATATCCGCGCAGCCCTAGCCACGGCAGCAGCACATCTCGACCCGGGGGGCGTGCTGTTGCTCGCTCCCACCTACACTCGCGACAACTTCATCGATGGCGAAGTGGCCGATGAGGGCGACCCAAGCCAGGGATTGACCTACTTCAGCTACGTGCACGACCCCAATCCAAGCGACACCGAGTACGAGCTCATCCTCATCTATCTGATTCGGGACAAGCAAACCCGAGCCGTCGAAGTCATCGAAGACCGGCACCACTGCGGCCTGTTCGCAGAAAAAGAGTGGCTCACCCTGCTCGCCGAAGCCGGCTTCAACGCCCGCCTAATCGAAGACGACAAAGCCTGGACCCTATTCGCCGCCACCAAACGCCCCTAAGCCACAAGCGCAGCCATCCCCCACAAGCCCACGCGGCAAGGCAGCCATCCCCCCACAAAGCCCACTCGGCGAAGCAGCCGTCCCCTACGCGAGTCATAGGGCAATTGGCTAGCGAGCGCCTCGAGGCTAGGGCGGAGGCCGCAGCAATCCAGGAGGATTGCGAGGACCGACAACCGACGCATCGAGGCGCGCAGCAGCCAAGTGCCCTATGATTCCCCGTTTAGGCCCGGTACTACGCGCGTCAGGCGCTTGCGAACTGCTTGGCGTGCCAGCTTGGCCAGCACGTTGCTATCGGCGCAATCTGCCAGGATGCCGAGCGGTATCTGAAAACCACCCTTGTCGGCCCTGCCGCCACCGAAAGGCCGCCCCGCGGAATCGGTACCAAATGCATGCTCCATGAACAGGGCCGGGTCTACGCTGGCACTGTGCGTTCGAAGCGAGCCATCAATGCGGTCGTCCACGATGCCAAAGACCACCACGGTGTCGATGTCTTCACGCCGCAAGATGAAGTCGGCGGCGGTCGGTATCGCATCGCGATTGGTGGCAGAGACCCTGCCTACAGACGCAAATGCGAACTCCCGCACGACTTCGAGATCGAGTAGTGCTCGACCGATTGCGGTCATCGATTCCTCGGCCATGCGGCGATGCCCAACGCGCAAGAGCAGGGGCGTGTCGACGTGAGGCTTTAGGTAAGCGGCTGCCTTGAAGTCAGCCGACGTGGCCAGCGAAAAATCGTCGGTATCTGTCTCGATACCAAATAGAAGGGCCGTCGCGACGCGAGTGTCCTCAATCGAATCACCGGTAAACGGCGAAAGCCCCGCGAGGTACTCCGCATAGATGGTGCAGGTCGCGCCGACGTCGGGCCGCACGTCGGAAAACTCGGCCGTCAGCTTGGCGGGCTTTCGGTGGTGATCGACCACGGTCAACAGCTTCAGCTGTTCCGGCAGGTCAATGCTGCTCTCGGTCGTGCTGGTATCGACTAGAGACAGGAAGTCGAAGTCCTGGAGCTCACGCGGATCGGAAACCTGCTGCATGTTTAAGTTCAGCAGCTTCACGAGCGCACGGTTCTCGGGTCGAGATACCGGCAGGACGTGGGCGATGGTCGTCGAGATCTCCATCTTTTCGCAAATGAGCCGGTGCGCCAACGCGCTGCCGATTGCATCCGGATCGGGATGACCGCTGAGCAGGACCAAGAGCGACTTCCCCCGAGCACGCTCCAGTGCCTTCTCGAATTTTCGGTACTGTTCAATTCCGTTCATGAGCAACGGGCAATCTCGTTCTGCCGCTCTTGGCGGCGCCAATTGCTGTCCAAGACCCAGGGGGTGTCAATCCCGAAACATACGGGATTCCAAAGATCCCGGTCCGTGGAAGGGCCCACCACTACGGCTGCTAATCGATCGGTCAAATAACTACTCGTGCCAAAGGCGCGCTAGCCAGGTAACTGAGTGGGCAACGACGCTCATCTCAAACACCAAAGCCCACTAGACCATTTCTGAACCAATTAAGCGCGTTTCGACGAGCGAAGAGGTCTGTCACGGTCGTTTGGGGCGCTTTGATAGCACACCTACGCCTGCGCGGTACTGCGGGGCAAGTAAGGAAGTTCATGCTACGAACGTCGGGATGCATGCGTCGACCGACCCGTCGCCCGGTATTCTCAGCCTCGCGAACGACACGAGGGACTAGGCCATGCTGCAGAAGCTTCTGGCATTGGCTTTGGGCCTCACAGTCGTCGGGCACATGTTCTTCCGTCCACAGCTCAAGCAGCTAGGTCGGCGCATCGATCGCTTCGTGACCCTGATGGTGGTGGCCATCGTCATCACCTGGCTGGGCCAGATTGCCTATTTAGTGCTGACTCGCGAGTGAGCTTGGGCATTCGTCCCATTCTGTAGCTTGCCCGCTTGATGTTGACGCGACCCTTGGGGCCGGTTAACCGGTTCGCCATGCTCGCAAACCTGGTTCCGAATGCATCAAAATCAACGCTCCCCCTGACGGCTCTGAATCGCAAAACGTTGGCGGGGTGGCTGCATCGGCAACCGGCAAAAGTGCAGCGCTGGGTTCGCAGCACGCAGTTTGCGGCTAACGACGGCGAGTTGTGTTTGCTGCCGGGCTCCGATGGCGGGGTGGCACGGGCTCTGGTGGGAGTGTCATCGCTCGACGACGCATGGAGCTATGCCTCCCTGCCGGCGCGTTTGCCGCGCGGTCGCTACCGGATCGAGCCGTCACCAGAAGTTGGTCAAGCCAACGCCGCCGCGCTGGGCTGGGCCCTCGGAACATACCGCTTTGAGCGCTACAAGAAATTCGACGGAGGGTTCGCCACCCTCGTCTGGCCGGAGGCCGCCGATCGCCGTCGTATGACGGCACTCGTCGAGGGCATCGGCCTATGTCGTGACCTGATCAATACGCCGGCCGAGCACATGGGCCCCGCCGAGCTCACCCAAGAAGGCCAGCGATTGGCCAAGCAGCACGGTGGTAAAGCGCGAGTTCTGCGCGGCCAGAAGCAACTCGAGGAGTTTCCCGCGGTCTATGCAGTGGGTCGCGCGGCTGCCCAGCCACCGCACCTGCTCGACCTAGTTTGGGGCAAGGCTGAGAATCCCAAAGTGACGCTCGTGGGCAAGGGTGTTGTCTTCGACAGCGGCGGGCTCGATCTCAAGCCGGCGGCCGGCATGAAATTGATGAAGAAGGACATGGGGGGCGCGGCCCTGGTTCTGGGTGTCGCCCACGTCGTCATGTCGCTCGGCCTTCCAATTCGCTTGCGCGTGATCGTGCCGGCGGTGGAGAACAGCATCGGGCCGAACGCGATGCGACCGTTGGACGTGCTGAATACCCGAAAAGGACTCACCGTGGAGGTCGGGAACACCGACGCCGAAGGTCGGCTGATCTTGAGTGATGCTCTCGCGGCGGCTGACGAAGAGCGCCCAGACCTCCTGATCGACGCGGCAACCCTCACGGGCGCGGCCCGGATCGCGCTCGGGACAACCCTGCCGGCGCTCTTCTCGAACCACGACGGCACTGCCGAGGCGATCCTGGCGGCCGGCCTCGCAACTCGGGACCCATTGTGGAGAATGCCCCTACACCAGCCCTACGCCAAGCAACTCGAAAGCCCGATTGCCGACTTGAACAATGTCTCGAACGACAGCTACGCGGGCGCCATCACTGCAGCGCTGTTTCTCGAGCGGTTCGTGTCGCCGGCCACACATTGGGCGCACATCGACACGATGGCCTGGAACCTCGAATCAAGACCAGGTCGCCCGGTAGGCGGGGAAGCTTTTGCGCTGCGCGCGCTCGTCGAGATGCTGTCGCGTCGTTACGTCTAGGCCTCGAGCTTCCTCCGCCTTCCGCGCCCGCCAACGAGCACGTGCTAAGGTATGGCATGGGGTCCGAAGAGTTCGTCGAGCAGCTACTGAAGGTCATGGAGGGCAAGAGCCATTGGGCATGGCGGCACTTCACTTCGGGCAACGTCAAGCCTGAGCGCCTGCACATTCACTTCGAGCAGGAGTACGCGACCTACGTGCGTGACTTTCCAGTGATGGTGGGCCGCGCCTATGTGCAGTGCCCCATCCCCGAAGTCCGGCGGGAGCTCGCCGAGAATTTGTACGAGGAGGAGACGGGGGGCCTCATCGCGGGCCGCCCACATCCCGAGCTGTTTCTCGAATATGCCCGCGGACTTGGCATGGACCTCGCGCGCTTCGAGCGCGTGGAATTGTTACCGGCCGCGCGGCGCTATCGTGACGTGCTCGATCGAACGACACAAGCCTCTGGCTGGGAAGTCGCGGCTGCCGTGTCCACCTTGTTCATCGAGGGGACTCAATATGAACGTGGCGAGCTCGACGAGGGAGCACCCCGACGCCCTGTCCCACCTCTGGAAGAACACCCGCTCGTCGTCCATTACGGGCTTCCCATCGAACACCTCGCCCTGACGAAGGCCCACCGGCAGGTCGAAGGTAGCCATCGCGCGGCCGCATGGCGCATCATCACGCGTCACGTTCCGGAGGCAGCACGGGCTTCCGTGGTCGCGGCAATGCGCGATGCCTTGGACACTTGGCGCCTGTATCGCGACGACGTGGCGGCAGCCTGCGGGCTCGGCCAAGCGCCGGCGAAGGCCATTTCACACCCGCAGGCGGACGGTACCCGGCACAGCGCTTGAGCATCGGTTTTCGTCAGCACGTGCGCGCGTTTTACCGCGCCCTGTTTCCGGAAGGGCAAAGTGCGGTCTTGGTGGCCATATCGGTTTTCGTCGGCGTGTTCATCGCGGTCTTGCCCACGATCGGCATTGCGTTACCCCTCACTGTGCTGGTGACTACGCTGTGCCGGTTGCCGAAAGGGCCGGGGCTCATGGCATCTTTCGTGGCCACACCGCCCACTCTGTTCATGTTCTTCTATCCCCTCGGGTACTTTCTGGGCAAAACGTTGACTGCCCCACCCCCGGTCGACGTGGAGCTGCTGAGCGAGCTGCAACAGCTCAGCCTGTCCACCGTGCGAGAAGTCTTCGGTCGGCTCTGGCAAGATGCGCGTCCACACGTGCTCGCCTTCATGTTCGGGATACTGCTCGTATCTCTGGTCACGGCAGCCATCGTGGCCGCCGTCTCGTATTGGATTATCGCACGGCGGGCCGCGACAGGTCCTCGCTAAGCCCGCCCGGAGCATCTGCCCAAGGTCTACACACGCCTCACGCGCGCCGCCGCCGTAGCGGCTGTCGCAAGGGCAATCACCACACTGAAGAGCGCAACACCGAGGAGCCTGGGCCAGTCGCCGACATGCACGGGGGAAAACAGCTGACGGAGCGAAGCGAGTAGGGCAAAATCCCCGTCGGTCGCGCGCGCAAGCCTGATGGCGTTTAGCGCCGAAACAGAGAGCGCGGCTAACGCAAATGTGACGATGCCGCTTGCCACCGCACGCCGCATCAGGTCGATGCGTGTGAGCACGCGCGGTGCCAACGGCGCCAAGGCCTCGATTTGAGGTTCGCGTACGCCAAGCGGCGAGAAGCGATGCAGCAGAATCAATCCGGGAACGCCGATCACGATCGTGAATAGAAAGAAGCCGACCCAGCCCATGGCATCTACTAGCACGCCGGTCACAGGCCCCGCGACGATACGCGGCAAGGCGAACAAGCTCGAAAAGAGGGCGTACTGCGTGGCAGAAAATTCCCTCTGCGTCATGCGCAGCAACAAGACGCTGAAAGCACCCGTGCCCATGCCACTCGTGAAGCTTTCGAAGCCCATGGAGCCGTACATGACCACACGATCAACACCGGCGACGGCAATCCATACGTACCCGAAGTTCGACGTAATCTGCAGCGCGCCCGAGATCCATAGCGTATGACCCAGTCCTATCGTGGTCGTCAGTATGCCGCCGAGCAGTGTGCCCACCAACGTCGCCACCAGACCAATGGTCGCCGAAGCAAGTCCGACGTCCACGTGATTGAAACCGACCTGGACTAGAAACGGGCGTAACAGCCCACCGGCGAGGTTGTCGGCGAGCTTATATAACAGCACAAAAGCGAGCAACTCGAGCGCTCGCGCCTTTGCAAGGAAGCCAACGAACGGATCCCATACCGCCGCGCGCACCGACACCGCCGTGTGCGATGTGTCGGCCGCGGGTCGCGGCGCGAACCAGGTGACCAGCATCAACGGCACGTACAGCAAGGCGATGCCGGCGAACACGAATGGCCAGGACCATGATCCGGCGAGCGTAATGGCGAGCCCGCCCGCGAGAAACATGGCGCCACGGTAGAGCGCAGTGCGAGCCCCAACGGCCAATCCTTGTTCGTGCCGTTCCAATATTTCAACAGTATAGGCATCGACCGCAATGTCCTGGCTCGCCGAGGCGACGGCGATAGCTAGGGTCAAGCTGGCGATCATCCAGATTGCATCGGGATGCGTGGCAAGGCCCGCGAGCCATAGCGTGAGCGCCAGTAATCCCGCCTGCATCACCAAGGTCCAGCCAAGCTTGCGGCTCAGACGTTTGAATGGGAGCGTGCATCGATCCATCAACGGCGACCAAAGAAACTTGAAGCTCCAGGGCGCCTGCGCGAGCGTAAAGAGACCAATGATTTTGATGTCGACCTTTTCGAACGCGAGCCACGCCGGAATTGTGATCGCTACCAACCCGAGCGGTAATCCGGAAGAGAGTGACAATAGGCTTACCGCCGCCGTCCGCCAGCTGCTCAGAGCGAGCCATGTCGCGCGCCATGATGGAGGCCGATCAGTCACGGAGCTATTGAGGGATCCACGCTTGCGTAGTATAATACCCGACCCTGGTTGTCTCTCGAAAGAAACGAGGCATCGCGGGTCCGGCTAGGTTGGCGGCGAGGCGGTCACGGCCCGGGTTCGGTGGTTCCCTTTCGCCGGTCAAAAAGCACAGCTAGATCAGATCAGCCAGGTTGAGGCAATGCCTCGCAGAACACTCGCCACTCATCAGGAGCCGTCTCCAGATCGATGCGGGGTGGCAGCATGGGCAAGGTCTGCGGCCGATACGGCTTACGCAAAGGATCCATGCCGGCCTGCTCCGGGGTCCGGTTGCCCTTCCTCCGATTGCACGAGTGGCATGCGCTCACGATGTTGTCCCAGCGCGTCGCACCACCTCTGCTGCGCGGGAGCACATGATCAAACGTGAGCTCGGAAGCTGCCAAACGCTTCGCGCAATACATGCAGGTAAAGTTATCCCGCGTGTACACGTTGAGGCGGGAGAACCGCACGCCGCGCTTGATCGTAATCACCTTCTTCTTGAGGCGAAGCACCGCGGGCGTCTTGATGGTCGTGGATGGCGAACGCAACTCTTCCGAGTACGACACCAGCACATCCACCTTGCCCAGGTACATCATGGTGACCGCCGTCTGCCAACTCACCACTTTATGTGGGAAATACCATGGTGTGAGCACGAGAGTGCGTTTAGCCATGCTTCACGCCTGCCTGCCTCGCTCGCGACCCAAGCACACTAACACCCTAGCATGTTCTCAGGGCTCTAGCTCGGCCTGAGGGGAGCAGCGCAAAAAGCCGTAAAAATGCCCGTCCAGAGTCGGCTCGGCAGTCGACCTGGGCACGTGCCTCGGCGGGGAACACATCGCAGCCCGGCTCGCACGCTGGACGCATGCAGTCGACCAGCGCTACACTTCGCCTTCATGGCATTTCTCGTGTCTTGCCCTGTCGCAGTGGTAGCCGCTGCCCAGCGCACGCAGCGCCAAACACAAAGCGCGGCTCTACTCCCGCATTGAGCGGGATTGCTACGCCCTCGCCATGCTCACTACTGTCGCGGCGGGCCCGTACACGATCCGAGGCGTCTCGGTCGCCGGCATCTACACCTCCATGTTCGTACGCGAGCTGGGTGTACTGTTCGATGTTGGTCTGGCAGCTCGCAGCTGCGCAGGGGCTGAGCACATTTTCGTGAGCCACGGCCACGCCGACCACATCGGAGCCCTGGTGACCCTGCTTGGGATCCGCGGCCTCCAGCGCATGAGCCCGCCCCAGGTATTTCTGCCGGCCGAGATTGCTGACAGCACGCGCGAGGCGCTCAGCCTTTTCAGCCGCGGCCAACGTTACGAATTCTCGATTAACGCGCGGCCGATGAGCCCAGGAGACGAATTCATGCTCCGACCGGATCTCAACGTGCGAGCATTTCGCACCCATCATATTGGGCCCTCGCTCGGTTACCAATTCTTCTCGCGGGTGCAGAAACTAAAGCCGAGTCATCTCGGCCTACCCGGCAAGGAAATCGCCGAACGGCGCAAGCGGGGTGAGGATATCTTTGACCAGGAGGAGCGCCTCGAGCTGGCCTACGCCACAGACACGTTGCTGCGCGTCGTGGAAACCACTCCCTCACTATTGAAGACGAGGGTACTGATTCTCGAATGCTCGTTTCTTGATGAGCGGAAGGACATTCAGTCGAGTCGCGCCGGCGGTCACGTGCACCTGGACGAGCTGATCGACAAGGCCGATGCCTTCGAAAATGAGGTCATCGTGTTGATGCATTTCAGCCAGCTCTATGCGCCCGCAGAGGTCCACCAAATTCTGAAGCGCCGTTGCCCTCCGGCACTCTGGGCAAGAATCGTGGTTTTTGCCCCCAGCTCAGGTGCCTGGCCCGGCTGAACCTGATCGGTACACCGCAAGGTATCCTGGCGCCATGGCGCAGCGCGGCGGATTTGGCCCGATGCCCGGGACACTGGAAAATATGGTCGCGCACTCGACCTGCCGAAAACGATCAGCTAAAAGGGCGGGCGATACGGGACTAACCCCACAATTCGTAGCCCTAGGAGGGTTCCATGAAGCTTGAATTCGCAAAGACTGTTGCCGCTCTCGCGGTTGCCGGTTTGACGTCGGTTGCCTGCGGTGGTTCGACACCGGAAGCAGCCGCACCAGAGGCACCGGCCGAATCCGCCGAAGCCGCCGAAGCCGCGCCGGCTGAAGCGACGGGCACCGAAGCCACTCCGGCTGAAGGTGCAAGCGCGACCGCAGAAGGCAAAGAGTGTTGCAAGGCCCAGAACGAGTGCAAGGGCAAGGGCGGCTGCGCCGTCGAAGGCAAGCACGAATGCAAGGGCAACAACGAGTGCAAGGGCCAGGGCGGCTGTAACGGCCACTGTCCCAAGTAAGCATCGCGGCCTTTACGAAAGTAGGCTGCGGTTTGAGCGCGGCCCGATGAATGTAGCCTCCGGCGCGCCGGCGGTGGTGGAATAAGCTCCCCACCGTCGACTCGTCTCGGAGGCTATTGTCGTTCAACGCAGTGGTGCTCGTCCTTCCGCCATCTAACACACGCGGCGCGCTTCGAAAGGTCTGTGTCGCGGAAACGCTTCGACGATGCGTCACGTCGAGGTCGTGTTATGCCGAGCCCGTATGACTGCACCCCGTGCGTTGATAACTGGTGCCAACGGCTTTTTAGGATCGCGCTTGATCCGCCTGCTCGTGAAGCGGGGTGAGCATGTCAAAGCCTTCGTGCGGGCAGGCTCCAATCTGGCGTCGTTGCGCGGCCTACCTGGAGAGCAGGTCGAATTATGCATCGGGGACATGCAGAGTGGGCACACGGTGTACCGCGCCCTCGCTGGCTGCAACCGCCTGTACCATCTTGCAGCCCACCATACGCCCTGGCACAGCGATCCACGACGCATCTTCGAGCCCGTCGTGCTCGGCACCGAGGCCGTGCTGGATGCGGCACAACGCCGTGGCATCAAGAAGATTGTCGTCACCTCGTCCGCGGCAACGCTCGGCTCCACAGCGCAGCCGGTGGCCATGGACGAAGGCCACGATTTCAACTTGCCGGGAGCCGAAACCGTCATTGTGGCCAGGCGCCGAGCCGAGCAAGTAGCGCTCGAGCAGGCTGCACTTGGCTTGCCGGTGGTGGTGGTAAATCCAACGATCATCTCCGGGCCTGGTGATTGGAAGCCCACTCCGAGCGGCAGCATCCTGCTTCGTTACCTGAATTGGCCCGCTTCGCGGCGCTTGCCCATCCCGCTCACCGGCGGGTTGAACATCGTAGATGTCGACGATGTGGCGGCCGGGCATCAACTCGCCATGGCCAACGGTCGCGTCGGCGAAAGGTACATCTTGGGCGGCGACAACCTGGATCTCAGAGATCTCGTTCAAGGTGTGCTGCCCGAGGCAACGGGGCTGTCCCCCGCGCTATCGAACGTGAGTCGAGCGATGCTGATCTGGGTGTCTCGGCTTCTCGAGGCCAGTGCCCGCTTACGCGGGGCCCCCCCGGTTGCCACACCCAAGCTGGTGCGTGATCAGTTATGCCGCTACGTTTGGGTCTCGAGCGAGAAGGCCGAACGCGAGCTCGGCTACACTCACCGCTCAGCTTTCGAGGCGTTGTCGCGGAGCGCGCGCTGGTACACCGAGCAGGGTTATGTGTCGCGCATGCCCGCGACGCAAGCCGCGCATGCAGCCTGAATCATCGACCGATTGAATCAGACGCTACAGCCAACGAGCGACGTGCCAGGTCTTACGCCCGCGCCGGAGTAGTAACACCCGGCCGTGCAACAGGTCCTGTGGCGTGAGCCGATGCTGCAACGCTACGCGCGTGCCGTTCAGGCTAATGGCGCCGCTTTCGAGCAGTTGCCGCCCTTCCCGCTTGCTGCTGACCACGCCCGTCGTGACCAATAGCTCGAGGATATCGAGACCGTCCCCCGCCAAAAGCTGCTTCGAATGCTCACTGGCTGGCGCATCCGCGAAGGCCTGCTCGAGGGTTTGGGCGTCCAGGCCGGAGACATCCCCGGAGAACAGCGCCTCGGACGAGCGACGTGCGTGCTCGAGCGCCGTCGGCCCGTGTAACATGTCCGTCATGTGCTCAGCCAGAGCGCGCTGCGCGACGCGGCGCTCCGGTGCCGCGAAGTGCTCGGCCTCGATGGCCGCGAGCTTCTCCCGTGCATACAAGCTGAAGGTCTTGAGCAAAGGCATCACGTCCGTGTCGCTGGCATTGACCCAAAATTGATAGAAGACATACGGCGACGTGCGATCCGCGCTCAGCCACACCGCACCAGATTCAGTTTTGCCAAACTTACCGCCATCAGACTTCGTCAGTAACGGCACCGTGAGCCCAAACACTTCCGCTTGGCGCTTGCGACGGATCAACTCGACACCCGACACGATATTACCCCATTGGTCGGATCCCCCGACTTGAACGGTTACACCCTGTGTATCGAACAGGTGTAAGAAGTCGTACGCCTGCAGAATCAGGTAGCTGAACTCGGTGTAACTAATCCCCTGCTCGCGGCTGTTCAGTCGCTCCCGCACCGAGTCTTTCTGGATCATCATGTTGACTGAGAAGTGCTTGCCGATGTCTCTCAGCATGTCCAGATAGGACACCGGCTCGAGCCAGCTCAGGTTGTCGAGCAGCAACGCGCCTTCGTTGCCATCGAAGCTGAGCAACGCCTCCATGATCGCGCGCAGGCGGCTGACGTTGAATGCAATCTGCTCCTTGGACAGCACCGGGCGCTCGCTCTCCTTGCCCGAGGGATCTCCCACCATCCCAGTGCCCCCACCCATCACCACGACGGGTCGATGGCCGGCCAATTGAAACCGACGCAAGAGGATGATTTGCATCAGGTTCCCGACCGTCAGTGAATCCTTCGTCGGATCGAAGCCGGCATAGACCCGCCGGCCTGGAGTCGCCAGGTGGCGAGCTAGGCCTTCACCCAGCTCATCGGATGTAGCCTGATGAAACAGCCCGCGAAACCGCAGATCTTCGAGCAGCTGGCTCATATCGGAGCGCACCCTAGCATGGGCTCATTGTGCGTTCAGGTGCGGCGTAAGAGGATGATGTACGAATAATTCCGGGCATGTCATGATCGGGGTGCAATACTCTGTGGCTGGATATGCGACCTAACCTCCATGCACGCACACCGAAGCCGGGCGCAAGCCGGGCAGGGCTGTCGTCGTGGCTGGGTGGGCTGTCAGTGAGCTGGGCGCTCGTCACTGCGCTGGGTTGCAGCTCGGGCTCCGAAGCCCCGGCGAGCCAACTCCTGACACTCGGCCAAGCTCGGCAACCCATCATCGGGGGAGCGCTCGACGAGGATACGTCGGGCGTGGTGGGGTTGGCCCTTGATCTCGGGCGGCGGGGCGTGGCCGGGCACTGCAGCGGCACATTGATTGCGCCGAACTTGGTTCTCACTGCTCGTCACTGTGTGGCCTTCACGGCCGAGCAGGACACAGGGGGCGTCGTGGAGTGCGATACGGCACAGTTCGACGACCCCCTTCCCGCGGAGTTGCTGCTGGCGTCGCCCGAACCGGTTCGCCCGACTGACCCCGACGACCCAAGCTACGTCCGGGGCCGTGAGATTCGCACGCTCGGTGGTGCAGACGTCTGCGGGTTCGATATCGCATTGATTATCCTCGAAGGGGCTGGAATACCGAGCTCAACCCAGCCCATCACGCCTCGGTTGGAGGTCGCACCCCTCGACCAAGAGCTGTTTTCGACCGTGGGCTACGGGCTGACCGATCCCGACGACCCGGCGTCCGACGGTACGCGCCAACGCGCCGACGGCAGCGCCGTGCGCTGCAGCCGCGAGGACTGCGTGACTCTGTCCGATGGGGCCATTCGCAGCTCGGAGTGGGCCAGCGTGGACGCGCCCATCTGTTCCGGTGACTCCGGTGGACCGGCGCTCGACGACGAGGGCCGGGTCTTTGGAGTGGCATCTCGGGGCGACTTGGATTGCGAGATCGCGGTCTACGGGGACGTGTCGAGCTGGGCCCCCTTCATCGTAGATACCGCTCTCGATGCTGCCGAGCTGGGCCGCTACACCGCCCCAGCCTGGGCCACCGCGGAAGGCGCGTCCAATCCGGCTGACTCTCGAGCGTCGACCCTGGAGGTGGCCACCGGTGCCCAACCGAGCCCAGCGTCCGCGGGGGGTGGATGCAGCACCAGTGGAGCGCCAGTCGATCGACACTTAGGCCGCGCCTGGCTCGTTGCTGCAGTGGTAGTCTGCATGGGATGGCTGCAGCGACGACGTCGTCAGGTCCCTCGGGCCAGGCAAGCCGCTCGAGTGTAGGGCGCTCGACGTTGGGGTGTCATCCGGTCATCGGGGTCACTCCCTGCCTCGATCCAGGCCGCCGTCTTCGAGCGGGCTCCGACTACTGGTACCTGAATCGCAACTACACACGGGCACTGGCACACGCCGGAGCCGCCCCGCTGCTGTTATGCCCGGATACGCCCATCGAAACGTGTCTCGAGCAGTGCGAGGCCCTGGTGCTCTCCGGCGGAGGTGACCTGCCGCAGAGCTTCAACCCTGCCGACTTTGCGGGCCAGGGTTGGACTAAAGGCGTGCCCAGCGAAGCCGAGTCGCTCGAGCGCATCAGCTGGGAACGCGCGCTACTAGATGCATTCGCGAACCGGGGTCGGCCCGTGTTGGGCGTCTGCTTTGGCATGCAGCTGATGAATTTGCACTTCGGAGGCACATTGCTCACGGACCTCGCCGCGCGGAAAACACCTGGTCTAGATCACGGGACCGCGTCTAGCTCCGCGCCCCATGCGGTCGAGGTATCCCCCGATTCTGCATTCTTTGCGGATTGGCAACCGCCAGCGGCGGTTAGCTCTTCACACCGGCAGGCCATCCAGCAAGTGGCACCGGGTTTCGAGGCGATCGCGTGGGCCGCGGATGGCGTCGTGGAAGCCATCGAGCGCGGTCCGCTAGTAGGCATCGAGTGGCACCCCGAAAGTGACTCGAGCGCCGCCTTCGTGTACGGAAGGCTGGTGGCACGCGTATTAGCCCAACGCTGAAGCGTTCAGAGGCTACGTGGGCTCTGGCGCGCGGGCAGCGCTTCACTCGGTCTAGAAGCTGCCACGCAACTGGAACTGCCCGTCTTGATAGCCGACCTGGAGATCGCGAGGCGGGGCGCCGGGCTCGACTGGGCCCTCGGCAGGTGCTTTGGGCTTGGGCGGATCCAACGTGATCCATAGGCTCAACCCACCCACGACGACCGCCGCACCCGAAAGCACATCCGACGCCAAGAAGAGCGAGGACGCCTTGGATTTCGAGCTGTCCAACCTCTCGGCAAGGTCGTCCGTCGGAGGTTCCTCCTTGAGTCGGTCGAGCTCTTTGGCTTCGCTCGAGCCCAGAATGCCGGTAATGACGGCACCGGCCGCCAGTGCTCCGGTCGTCACCCAGCCGGCTATCATCAACGTCTGTGCGCCGCCGTCCACGCGGTCACGCAACACAATCGTGGGTTTGACTTCGGGCTGAATGTCGAGAGTCAGGGCCAGCGTTTGCTCATCCCCGCCGGCGAGCGTGACCCGACTCGCGCGCTGCTGGTAACCCTGCAGGCGCGCCGAGATCCGATGCACGCCGGCATCCACCAAAAGCGCCGGGCCAAGCGGCGTCTTGCCCACCACGACATCGTCCACGAGCACCTCGGCGCCGGGAACATTGGTCGTGATCATGAGGAAGGCAGTCCGCCGATCGAGCATCGCCAGATCCCGCGCGACCGCTTCGCGGCGCTCGACCGGCAACTCATCGCCACCCTTGGTGCGATATTCTTCCAGCGCGCGCCGAGCGTTCGCATACTGAGCGAGCTGGATGCACACTTGGCCGATGTTGTAGAGCACCCTGTAGTTGGGCACGAGCTCATAGGCTCGATTGAACTCGATCAAGGCCAACGGGTACTCACCCTCGTTATACAATTCGAAGCCTCGATCGAAGCGCTGCTTGGCTTCGAGCAGCACCTCGGGCGATTGTGAACCCTGACCGGCAGGGGGGGCATCCAGCGGTGCCGCTGCAACCGGAGCCGACGGGCCCGCTCCGGCGCCAGCCGCTTTGTTGTCAGCCGGCGCAGCGGCCTTGTTGTCCGGCGGCACAGCCGCTTTGGAGTCGACCGCCGCCGCTTTGGGCGCGGCCGCCGTAGGCGTCGCCACTTTGGGCACGGCCGCAGCCGCTTTGGGCGCCACCGGTGCAGCTGAAGCCTTGGGTGCTGTCCGCGCAGCCGCTTTGGTCCGCGCAGCCGGCTTTGCGGCCGCGGGTGCAGCGCTGGCTTGCGCGGGTGCGGGTTCGGCCGCGAGCACGTTGGCCGGAGCCAGCCAGCTCCCGTACAAGCAGATCAGCCCCGAGGTAATGAAAATCGCTCTGTTGGATTGCATTGACGACACGCTCCCTCGCAAAGCTGCCGGTGCTCTGCTTTCCCGAAATCAGCTCAGCCGGCGAAAGGGTTGTCCCCGTCCAAAGCCCTGGGGCGTTTCACCGGCGGCGACATCGCGCTGCCAGGAGCGGGCTCGGAAGCCGTCACCGGTACCGTCACGGACGGTTGCGGGTCGGTTTTGACACGAGTTTTTGGCCGCCGTTGGCTCTGAATTTGATCCAGCTGGAGGACGATCTCCTGCGTCTGGTCAAACGCGACCCGGCGCGTCACGCTGACGTGATTAGGCGCGCTCGCGCGAATCACGCGCACCTGATCGCTGGCAGCAACTTCCGCGCTGTATGGGGCTGACATGGGGGCACCATCATCGATACGGATACTGGCGTTGGCGGGGATAGTGCGCACAGTAATTTGGACGGGCACCGCCACCGCGCCCGGTTCCGCTCGAGCAGAGTCGGTGGACGGCTCGTTCGCCGCTAGGAACTGCCCCGGGGAGGACCCTGGATCACTCGCCGGGACCACCAGCTGGGGCGACTCGGTATCTAACGTGCCTTTGGCAAGCACGACCACCAGCCCCAGGACGGCAAGGCTCGCTCCAACGGGTAGCCACCAGGACGTGCTCTTCTCGCGCACCTTGCCGCTGGCCACAGCGCGATCAACCGTCGACGCCCCTTCTCGGACACGGCTCACCGGCACGGCGGGCGAGGTGGGTCGCGAGTCTTGGACCGGTGTTTCCGCCTGAACGATGATCGGGCGGTCCTTCAGCTTGGCAGCGGCCTCTGTGATGGAACGAGACTTTGCGTCGATCTCGTCGCCAGTCGTCACTCGCAACAGAGCCGCGATCTCGCGCTCGCTTGCCTTCAGGCCGGAGGTAGCAATCCACCCCTCGAGGGCAATGCGCAGATCCTCGGCCGTCTGATAGCGCTCCTCGGCGTCCTTCGCGAGGGCTTTGAGAACGATGGCAGACAGCTCGGCTGGATAACCCTCACAGACTTCGGTCGGGGGCGTGACGGCCTGCTCCAAGAGCTGGTACAAAGTGGAGAGAGCGCCGTCCCCTTGAAATGGCCGGCGCCCCACCGTGACCTCGTACAGCACGCAACCGAGGGCGAAAATGTCAGCGCGGTGATCGATGTCTTTGGCGGTGACTTGCTCCGGCGCCATGTACGCCAGCTTGCCCTTCATCTCACCGGTTTCAGTTGGACGATGCAGCTGGCCTTGTGCCTTGGCGACACCGAAGTCAGCCACCTTGATGTGGCCATTCTTGGAGATCAGAATGTTTTGCGGCGACACGTCGCGATGCACGACGCGCAGCTTGGTGCCGTCGCTGTCTTCGAGCTCATGAGCGGCGTGCAAACCCGCCGCCACGTTGGCCACGATGCGTGACGCGACCGCCAAATCCATACGACTGTTTGGCAGCTTGTCCATCACCTGACGCAGGGAGGCGCCATCGCACCACTCCATGACCAGGTAGAGAGTCCCCTTTTCCTCACCCAGCTCGTACACGCCACACACGTGAGGGTGGTGAATGAGGGATGCGATGCGCGCCTCATCCATGAACAAGCGCTGAAACTCGGGCGTCTGGCTCTGGCCAGTAATGGCCGTCTTCACGGCGACCAGGCGCTGCAAAGGAGAACCGACCTGCCGAGCCGCCCAGACTCGGCCCATTCCGCCCTCCCCGACGGCGGCCAGCAGTTGATACCGGCCTAGAGTATCACCGGGACGAGGACCGCCATTTGCCGCTGCTCTGATGGATGATGAAGACACGAGTTACACGACGAGTGTACCGCAAACGATGAGCGAGGGCCATCACAAGCTGTGAAAGAGTGACGCTCGGAGTCGTCGCTGAAACCATCGTGCAACACCCTATTCCGCACGCCCACATCCTGCGACTCGACCCCCGGTCTGGCACGCTCCGAGGAACTCTAGCAACACGCCGGCACGCTTTGATCGCTTCATCAAATGATCAGGACCACATCAACTGCCCCGCCCCTACCCTTACACTCACAATCTGCCTTGAAATAGGACGGATATACACGCTGCGCACTAAACGAAAACGATACATCGTCGCTCTAAGCAGTGATGAGCGAAATCGCCTCGCCCACCTGCGACGCCGGTTGCTAGAATGCAAATGGACGCCTTGACCAGATTACCGGTTCCTGTTTATCCCGCCTCGACCCGACGGATGCCTGAAAACCGCGGCTCCAGGCGCGAGCTCCCGAGGGCTCTCGGATGACAGGATCCCTCGATCGCATGTCCGATGCCAACGGCGGCCTGCTGCTTGCCGCCGGCAAAATGGTCGGCCGCTACCGCCTCCTGTCACTCGTTGCCAGCGGTGGCATGGCGCAAATCTGGGCTGCCAAGCCCGAGAGCGGCGGGTTCTCTCGTACGGTGGCGTTGAAGGTGGTGCGTCCGGAGTACGCCGCCGACGAGGAGTATCGCCGGATGCTCATCGACGAGGCGGCGGCGGCCTCCGCCGTGCATCATCCCAACGTCTGTGAAATCTTTGAGCTCGGCAAGCACGACCAAGTCGTGTTCATCGCCATGGAATGGGTACCTGGTGATTCGATCGCGGGTCTCATTCGCCAGCGCACGCAGTACGTCCCCTTCAACTACGCCCTGGCTGCGCGCGTGATCGCAGATGCCTGTGCGGGCTTGCACTCCGCGCACAACGCGACTGGGCCCGACGGGCAGCCCATGCACATCGTGCACCGCGACATCTCACCTCAGAACATCCTGTTATCCTCGCAAGGCCACGTGAAGGTCACCGACTTTGGCATCGCGAAGGCTCGGGACCAGATCCATTCACGGACCCGCACGGGCGAAATCAAGGGCAAGTTCGCCTATATTTCTCCGGAGCAAATTCTAGGCAAAGGGGTCGATCACCGCTCGGACATCTACGCCATGGGGTGCGTCCTGTTCGTGACCACCCTGGGGCTGCGCCCCTTTGGCCGGGGCACCCACGCGGTCATGTCCAAGATCGTCCAAGGCGATTTCAAGGCGCCTCGCGAGCTCGTGCCCACTTATCCTGAGCGGCTGGAACGCATCGTCATCCGGGCACTCTCCCGCAGCCCGGAGGATCGCTACTCGAGCGCCGAGGAAATGCGGTTGGCGCTCGAAGAATGGCTGGCCAAATCCGGCAAGATCGTCACTCACACTGACATCGCGCGAGCGGTCAATGAGCGGTTGAACCCGAAGGTACGCGATCAGATTCAGGCCTTGCGCAACGCCAACCGGTTCACGGTTCAGGCCACCATTGCCAGTCGCGAGTTGGAGGGCGAGGACGAACCGGATAGTTGGGAGCTACCCACCGCCGTTAGCGGTCTGATCCAGTTGCCTGATGCCTTGGCGAGGGAAATCTCTCCTTCGGCAGTTCGGCCTCAGCCCGGGCCCGCGCCGACAGTCGATCAGAGTGCCAACGACACCCAACCCAGCATTGCACCCAGAGATAGCGATGACGGCTCCGGGAATCGCGAGCCGACCACCCTGAGCACCGATGTCCAGCCGTCGCGGCGCGGAGAGCCGTCGCGGCGAGGAGAGCCCTCACAACGGAGCCGCCCGCAGCGCAATTCCGTCAAGCCGCCAGAGGCTGACAACTCCACGGGCATTAGCCCGGTTGGGATGCTCGACGACAAGAAGCGCCAGCTCTTGCTCGCCGGCATGGTGGTCATACTAGTAGTGCTCTCGTTCTTCGCCGGTCGCCTGTAACGCGAGCTCTGCACAGGCCGCGCCGTTAGCCGAGCGCCCAGTCAGCCCCGAATCATGGCTAGACCCTGCTAGCACCAAGTCCCGACCCAACGCGCTGAGGAAGGCGCGCGCCGCCTGCCTGCCGAGCTCCAAGGTCTCGATGATACGCCCCCGATCCCGAGTCATGCGCGATGCAGGCAGGGGTGCCGTCGGCCGAATCACTGCCACGCGCCCTAACCGCTCCATCGCCTCCAGCTTCATGACGGACCGGTTATAACTCTCCCAGCGATTGCGCAGCGCGGGCCAAAGCGCCGGGAAAGCGCGATAATTGTAGCGCAACAGGTCGCCAGCAAACGGGGCCGGCTTCTTGCGGTAGCCGCTGGGCCGAGTGGTTACGACGATCAAGCGCATGGGCTCGAGTGCCAAGGCTGCACCGATCGGGATGGCGTCGGCGATGCCACCATCGATATACGGGACACCCTCGACCCGCACCACACGACCATAAACGACGGGCAGCGCCATGGTCGCCTTGAGTAGCTGGAATAAATTGCTTTGCGTCGCCGCAACGTGATCCGCCACCCCCGTGTTGCAGTTCGTCACCGCGACGTAGAGGGCCGTGGCTGAACGCGAGAGCTCTCGGGCATCGAGCGCAAGCTCACCCTGAAAAACCTCGACCAGCCCCTCGATGTCCATCAGACCCCGGCCACGCAACAAATGGCGGGGAGAAATCAGCTGGGCTCCATGCGTACGATCGCGCCAGATGGATAGCGCCCGGTCGATCTGCCCCGCTATCAAATATGCTGCCGACGCGGCAGCAGCCGAGGTCGCGAAGATGTGGCTAAATCGCAGATTTCTAGCGCCCTCGAGCTCCGCCAATGCTCCCGCGACGAAGGCACCTCGAAGCCCGCCTCCCTCCAGCACCAAGATCGTGTTCGTAGGTTTCGCGCCTACCCATCCGCTTTCCGACATTCGCCTCATTTACGAGCTGGCCAACGAGCCGTGGCTGTACCCTAGTCAGCTGCGGTAGCCAAGCGCACAACGCCACCGGGGGTAAACACCTGAGCAGCACCTCCCCCTCGATAGACCGCATTGTGGCCTCAAAGGGTTTTGTGACCCGGCGCCGATGGCGAATGACATTGTTCAGAACTCGAGGCCGAGTACGATGGGCCTGATGAACGCCCAGAGCGCTCCCGCGCCCCGGCACCAATCCAACCTGCCTACCGGCCGCGAGCGCTTCCTCGCCGCGGTGGTCCAGTACGCCCTGACGGAAGGCTGGCGATCCTCGAGCGATTTCCTCCGGCATTTCGGCCCGCGTACCCTGATTAGCAGCCTGGCCGCGGACGAGCAGCTCCGGGTGCGTGTGCTGATGGCCACGACGCGGGTCAATGAGCGGTTGGCGATGCGAAAGACGGACGCCTCTGCGGCCGAGGACCTGACTCTTGCACTCGAGGAGGGGCTCACCGATGCGGACAAGCTCCTGTCCCTGATTCCACCGGATGATCGCGTTCGTTATCTGGATGCGGGCCAGCTGTGGGCCTTCTTGACTGAAATCGAGTTCTGGAAGGGCGATCCCCCCGACCCCCAAGAGCGTGAGCTGTTCGTGCGCCGAATGACATTCATCGTCGAATGTGCGCTGCGCGAAGGCGTGCTTCGCCTTCAGGACGTCGCGGATGGCATTGGCTTCAAGCGCATTGCCACTTGCCTGCCGCGAGCCGAATTGCAAAGAGTAGTGGAGCACGCCCTCAGTCGAGCCCGCGAAGGGCAGCGGCTGACGGAAGAGCAGCTCTTGGAAGCCGTGCCGCTGCGCTCGCTGATGAACCACGTGCCGCTCGAGCACACCTGGAGCGAAGTCGTGTTGTTGCGGTTAGCCAAACCCCTGCAATTTGTTCGCCAAAGCCCGGATGATGCAGCGCGCGCGCGGCGCTTACCCCCACCGCCTCCGAGCCGAAAAAACACCTCAAAACCAGCCCGCTTCGATCCTTCGCTCCTGCCGGAGTCTCTGCTCGAGCTGCAGCGTGGTCTGGAACAATCTGCGCCGCCAGCGGAGGAGGAAGGTCTCCAAAATCTGGTTGCCCTGTCCGCCGAGGATTCGGAGGAAACGCAGATGATCGAGCTCGAAACCCGGACCGATCACAAACTGCTTCGCTCCGAGGAAGAGCCGCGCTCTCTTGAAGGTCAAGGAGAGCTGGAGCGCGTGACCCTCTCGCTCGGCCGACTCGGGCGCCTTCCTGCTGCCGATCCCGAGATCACGCTCCCGATCTTGCTGTCCATCGAATCGATGTACGCCGAGCTGCGGGAGGCTTCGGACGACAACGAACAGTATGCCATCGTTCGTGATGCTTTCCCCAATCAGACCCATCTTCGCGTGGCACTCATCGCGCTCATCCGGATGCTGGATTCAGGCAGGCGCGCTGCCGACGGCAGCCTGGAGCAGGCGGACGCGGACTCACTGATCAGAACGCTGTTGTTTGAAGAGCAGCAGCTCGGCGAGGCGAATCCCGGTGAAAGCAACCGCAATGCAGAGAATGCCATGGCCCTTCGGCCACCCATCGGGCATCTGTCGTGAGCGACGCCAGCGTCACGCTCCGTTAAGTTTCATCTTACTCGGCGCTCTGGCGCTGGGCGCTTGCTCGCGAGAGGCACGCGCCGTGCGGCTGCCAGCCCTGCAGGGCGATGCAGAATATTACCGCATTACTTGCGGAGCAGGCATCGAGGTGTGCCGCGACAAGGCCCGCGAGGTGTGCGCCAGCGGCTTCGAGGTGCTCGAAACCGCCGGCGCCCCGATCGAAACCCCTCGCATCACGACGGCACCCGGCCCGCGCACTACCGGTCCTCGTTACGAACGCGCCAAGTGGATGGGCCAGATGGTGGTCGAATGTACCCGTGGTGACCGCGTCACTGCGCTGAAGCGCTCGAGCTCACCCATCAACCCGAACGTGGCGGATTCCCCAGCGTCACCTGGCCCGAATCAACTGTGCATTCCGGGGGCAACGGTCGAGTGCCTGGGCCCTGGCGCCTGCCGGGGTGCCCAAGCCTGCCTCGTGGACGGCCGCGGCTATGGGGCATGTGACTGCGGTGAAGCCGACAGGCCTCGCGCGCCAAGAGCAGCTCACAATTCAACCGACGCTCGGGGTAACGATGCAGGTTTGCTCGAACCCTGATATCGGTGACTCAGCGCTCTAGGTCCAATTGCTGCGGCGTTAAGCTCCTTCGCGCTCGACACGTCTCGGGTCCAATCATCGGCAACGGTCACGAGCTCGGAACGTCCCGCCGCTCTGTATCGGCTCGCTCTTGCAGCAACCAACGTGGGATGCGCTCGGCATTTGGAGCCCATGTAGGCAGCACCCCCACTGCGCTCTGGCGATCATCGCGTCAGTGCAACCAATACGCGGCTCTGGTATACGGCATCAGTGAGAGTCCGAAGCATGTCGCGTCGAACATCGGGCGGCTGTCTCTCTACTCTGACCCGCGAAGCGAAGGGGTTGTCGAAGCGACGCCCACGGCACGGGCGGAGGACACGTTGACCAGTCTACGCGTCGCGCCACCCTCGTGGAACAGCCCCGCGCAATGGGCTGCGCTGCGGCAGCCTGGTACGTTGGGGCTCGCGCTTTGGGATCTGGCTCGTCCTCGCCTGGCTGCTGCGGACCCCGCGCTCTGCGCCGAGCTGGGGCGCGGCCCTGGAGCGCTCGACGGCATGTCCGCTGCGGAAATCGAGCTCGCTCATCCTTTCGCTGGTTCAGGCGAAGCGTGGCAGCGGCACGTGCGCAATGTCCGAAATTTTGAGCCCATAGACTGGCGTACCTGGCTCATGCCAGTCCACGGGCCTCCGCGACGCGCGCTGATGCGCTTGCGCGTCGAGGATCTAGACGGCACGGAGTATTTGCTAGCTGAGCTGATCGAGCTGGCGAGGCCTTCAGCGTCCGACGGCGGCGACGCGCGCATGGCGTGCCTGGATGAGCTGCCGAACGGCGTGTGCCGAATTGCACGAGATGGCTCGCTGATAGCTCACAACGCGGCGGCCATGGGTTTCCTCGCTTGCGAATTCGACCCCGGCAAAAGGGCCTATGCGTCGGTCCTGCCACGGCAGGTCTTGTCGTCGGAGCGTGAGCCGATACTGCCGCGGGATTTACCCTGGTTCCGTGCTCTGCGCGAGGGTGAAGCCCAAAGCGCGGTCACCTTGGGCATGACGCGCCACGACGGATTGCTGACCTGGGTGTTGGTCAGTGTCACGCCAAACCCGAGCCCAACCGGCGAAACTACGCTTGGGGCGTTGGTCACGCTCATCGACGTGACGGCGGCGAAGGAAGCCAGTGACGCTTTGCACGAGGCAGATCGCAAGCTGCGGCGCACCATTAGCTCGGTGAGCAACCTTCAGGATCAGCTGGCGCGATCCGAACATATGGCAAGCCTAGGCTTGATGGCGGCCGGCGTCGCGCATGAGATCAACAATCCGCTCTCGTACATCCTCTCCAATCTATCCTTCGCAGCCGATCGTGCCATCGATCAGGAGTCGCGCTTGGCATTGCGGGAAGCCTTGGAGGGCGCGGGCCGCGTGCGCGACATCGTGCGAGACCTGAAGACCTTGTCGCGCATGGAGTCCGAGGAGGATCTAAAGCCGGTCGACGCGCGCAACGCGGTGGACGCCGCACTGAAATTGGCTTTCGACGAGGTGCGGCATCGAGCCCGAATCCAGCGGCATTTCAACGAGGTGCCGCGTGTCCTGGGTGACGAGACACGACTCGTGCAGGTCATGTTGAATCTGGTCACCAATGCAGCGCAATCGATCGCGGCGGGTGCTCCAGAGGACAACCAGATCACGGTCGAAGTGAAACTGGCGGAGGGCGATGAGGAGGTGGAGATCACGGTCACCGACACCGGGGCTGGCATCTCGCAGGATCACTTGCCCAAGGTTTTCGAGCCTTTCTTCACTACCAAACCCGCCGGAGAGGGCACAGGGCTGGGCTTGTCCATCTGTCACCGCCTCGTCCATGCGATGGGCGGACGCATTCACGTCAGCAGCGAAGAGGGCCGAGGCAGCCGGTTTAGGGTCTTTCTGTCGGTGGCGGGTCCCGTCTCCAACGCTGAAGCCTTGCACTCGGAGCTCCCGTCGTCAACTTTGCGCCGATTGAGGTTGCTCATCGTCGACGACGAGGTGCTCGTAGCCCGCGCCGTGCGGCGCATGTTCGACAAGGATTTCCGGGTCGAGATCGCCTTGAATGGGCATGCCGCCCTGCAAATGCTCGGCGCCGCTGACTACGATGTGGTGCTATGCGACGTGATGATGCCCGGCATCACCGGTCTCGACGTCTACCGGCAAGTACGCTCGCAAAACGAGGCTCTCGCGCGGCGCTTCGTTTTCGCTACAGGTGGATTGTTTAGCCAGGAGCTGAGCGACAGCGTCAAGCGTCTGTCCAACATGATCGTGGCTAAACCGTTTGATCCCGACGAGCTGCGCCGGGTCATCGAAGCCGCCGTGTCGGAACCGCGATCCAGCACATCGCCCCTCGTGACGGAACATTCCTGAGGCAGCGGAGCGGAAACTGCCCGGGCACCTGGGCGCGTCTTTGGGACAGTGGCCCAGGGGCGGCGATTCGCGTATATTCCCGGCTATGTTCCGCGAATGCCCCAGGGGGGTTCTGACCCTGAGCTCGAGCTCTGCAGTAGTCTGGGGCGCTCTATTAGTCTCGAGCGCTGCATTGCTTGGTGCTGTAACCGGCTGCGGCGCGGCGGGTGGTGGCACCGGCGCTGATGAGAATTCCACCGGGTCGCTCACGGGTGGCCCGTTGGGTGGTAGCGGGCCGGGCGGCGCCGTAGGGCTGATCAACAATGAGACCCCCAGCTTTGGCGGCGAGGTAGACAGCGTCGGCTGCAGTCAGCTCGAGATCACCTTCGAAGCGCAGACCCCAACCGCGCTGCTCATCGTCGACCGTTCGTCGAGCCAGTGGGACGAGCCTAATCCTACTTGGGACCCCATGCGGCAAGGCATCATCAACGTGGTGCGAGACGTGCAGGCCGACATTCGCGTCGGTATGGTAACCTATACCGGCCAAGCCGGCGGTGCTTGCCCCGACCTGTTTCCGACCATGGATCAGGTCAGCTTCGGCCAGAACAACCTGCCCGCGGTCGAGAGCGTGATCAACGCGGTGACCGAGCCCGTGTACAAGGGCGAGACACCCACGGCCGCCACCCTCCAACAGGCGTTGCCGGCGCTGCTCGCCGATCCGTCGCCCGGCGAGAAGGTGATGCTGCTCGTCACGGATGGGGATCCAGACTTCTGTAATGATCCGGACCGGGTGTGCGCCATGGACGCGGTGATTGGCGAAGTGCAAGCCGCCTACGCGCAGGGCGTATCGACCGCGGTGTTTGGCCTGCGCCGCGCAGAACTGTCAGAGCAACACTTGCGCGACGTCGCCAACGCCGGCTCCGGGCAGCCTGTGGCTTTACCGCCGGGAATAGCGACCGTCGAAAACCTGCGGCAGCGCTGCGCCAACAACCCGGTAGGATCCAAGCTGGGCACGTACTCGCCACAGGCCGGTAATGCTCAATTTTTCCAGGCCAATGCCATCGATGAAGTGGCGTTGAGCCAGGCGCTGGACGCGGTCATCTACGGCATCCGAAGTTGTATCTTCGAGCTAGATGGTGCAGTCGAAATCAATCCCGAGCGCGTGGGTTTGGCGAAAATCACCATCGGTGGCGGTGCCCCGCTCACCTTTGGCGATGCGAACGGTTGGACGCTGCGCACACCCACGCAGGTGGAGCTCGTGGGAAATGCCTGCCAGGAGCTCAAGAACCCTGCTACCAGCGGCGTCGCCTTTGATTTCCCCTGCGACGTATTGATTCCGCGTTAGCAGCCCGATTCCGCTGAAGCGCGAGCTCAGCCCGGCGTTGGGCCGTCAGAGTTGCGGAGCGCCGTTTGCACGACGTGCAGCGCTTCTGCCACCTTGATGCGCTCCTGCCTGCGGCTGTCACGATAGCGAATGGTAACCGTCTCATCCTCCGACGTTTGGCTGTCCACCGTCAGACAATACGGCGTGCCCACCTCGTCATGGCGAGCGTAACGCTTACCGATGGCGTGTTGCTCGTCGTAGCGGGCCTTCACGCCGGCGCGGAAGAACTCATCGGCAATACGCCGCGCGACCTCAGGCATGCCGTCTCGTTTGACCAAGGGCAACACACCGACCTTGTACGGTGCCAGCCTCGGATGCAGGCGCAGCACGTTTCTGACTCCTTTGCCGTCCTCGTCTCCTGGCTCTTCCGCATAGGCCTCGCACATGACCGCCAATAGGCCGCGCGTCGCCCCTGCGGCCGGCTCGATCACGTGCGGCACATACTTCCAACCCTTCTGACCCGTGTCAGGGTCGACGCCCTCCACGTCATTGTAGATCAACTTTTTGCCCGAGCCGGCGGTGTGCGCCTTCAAATCGTAGTCGGTGCGCGAGGCAATGCCTTCGAGCTCATCCCAACCCCAGGGGAAGCGATATTCGACATCGAAACAGCCGTTGCTGTAATGAGCGAGCTCGTCCGGCTCGTGCTGGCGTAAGCGCAGATTCTCCGCGGCAAGGCCGATGCTCCGCCACCAGCGCAGCCGCTCTTCCTTCCAGTACTCCAGCCACTTCGGCCCCTCTCCCGGGGGCACGAAGTACTCCATCTCCATCTGTTCAAACTCACAGGAACGAAAGATGAAGTGCTCTACCGTCACCTCGTTGCGAAAACTCTTACCCATCTGCGCGATGCCGAAGGGAGGCTTTAGCGACATGCTCTGCTGAATGTTCAAAAACTGCACGAACATCGCCTGGGCGGTCTCCGGACGTAGGTACACCGTGGTTTCACCCAGCACCTCGTCCACTCTCTTGCGCAACGCCGCGTCGTCTAGCCCCTCGCTGACCGCCGCCTTGGCGCAGTCGATGATGCGGCCAATGGGATCGACCGGGCCCATGCTAGAACGAAACATCGTATTGAACTGGCGTTCCTCACTCAAGAAGGGCGAGCCACAGTTTGGGCATACGTAGCCCCGGTCGAGGGCCTTGGCGCCCAGCAGTTCCTTGCCGCGACGTTCGAGCTCCACACCTTCGGCACGCGCCAACTTCTCCTGAGCTAGCCGGGCGCGCTCCTTGTCGGCGAGGCTAATGACCACTGCCTCACCCAGGGTCGCCTTGGGCGCCTTATCGGCCCGAAAGCGTTCGCCACACACTTTGCAATCGACGAGGGGATCGGAAAAATTCGCCACGTGGCCGCTGGCGCGCCATACCTCGGGGTGCATGATGATGGAGGCATCGAGACCGACCATGTCCTCTCGCTGGTGCACCATGGCGGTCCACCACTCATTCATCAGGTTGCGCTTCAACTCGACGCCGAGCGGGCCGTAGTCATATGCACTGCGAAGACCGCCATAGATTTCGGAGCTCTGAAAAACGAAACCGCGCCGCTTACACAGCGAAACGATTTTCTGCATGAGCACCTGCTCGGAGCCGTGTTCTGTCATTTTGCCTTGGCTTGTTAGTGCGGCGTCATTCCAGCCGCAATCGCTTATAGCGCTCCGCCTTTCATCAGAGGTGTTCGTGCCGAAGGGCTGTCGCTCGCGGCGATCAGGCGCTGCCCTGAGCTCCCCGTGACCGCAGCCCCAACGACGGCCCCGCTTTGCGTGCGACCATAACATTAAATATTACAAACACTTACCGCTCCGGAGCCGGCCGCCGACGCGAATCGCTTTGCCGAGGCCATTGGCGACGCTACAAACGCGGCTTGAACGCCTCTGGCCCGCTCCTCCGCTGGGAAACTCAGCTCCTCGACGCCTTTGAGCTGACCGGGTCGGGCAGTCACCAACCGTGCCCCGCGACCTTGGCCTGTGCCGCAACTTGGCTCACGCAGGGGGTGCCCATCGTCATTCCCACCGAGACTGTGTATGGGCTCGCCGCACCGGCGCTCGATCGCGAGGCGGTGCGGGCCATCTTCAGAATCAAGCAACGGCCGCTCGACAACCCGCTCATCGTACACGTGACCGGTTCGGCCCAGCTCGAGAGCGTTGGCGCCCAGCTTTCGCCGCTCGCCGCGCAATTGGCGCAGGCGTTTTGGCCTGGGCCGCTCACACTCGTGGTCGCAAGCCAAGCATCATTGCCGTGGGTGACCGCTGGCCTCGACAGCATTGCCGTGCGCCACCCGGCTCACGAATTTGCATCGGCCCTCATTCGCCGGGTGGGGCCTCTCGCGGCACCGAGCGCCAACCTGTCGGGTCTCCCGAGCCCCACCCGAGCTCTGCACGCCGCCCATGATCTGAGGGGCCGCGTGCCGCTGGTGGTGGACGCTGGTGACCTGGAGCACGGCGTCGAGTCGACCGTAATCGATGCGCGGGGCGACACGCCCATCCTGCTGCGCCCAGGGGCGGTCACCGCGGAGGAGCTGGAAGCCTGTTGCGGGCAAAAGGTGCGGATGCCGGTCGTTGGAAGCGTGGCCCGTTCGCCGGGCATGAGGTACCGGCACTATAGCCCTCGCGCCGAGGTCTGGCTCTATCCGCCGGGCGCCAGCTCTGCTCCGCGTTTCAGCGACGACGCGCGGCAACTCCGTGCGAGCGGTCGGCGTGTGGCGGCGATCGCAAACTGCAGGGTCGAAGTCGATCATTTCATCCCACTCCCCGCCGACACCCGAGAGCTCGGGCGCCGCTTGTTTGGCTGGCTGCGGGAGCTGGACGAGCTGGGAGTCGACCACATCTTGGTGGAGGGGGTGAGCGGCCTGGGCGTGGGGCGGGCTATCATGGACCGACTCGAGCGCGCTGCCAGCCGCATCCACAGTAGTGAGCCGGACGGAGCGGCGCTTCGAGGGTCGACCCTTTGAGCTGGACGACTCCGCTCGACTACCTCGTCATCGGCGGAGGCAGCGGAGGGATCGCTTCCGCGCGCCGGGCCGCGGCCTTCGGAGCGCGCGTGGCCCTGATCGAGTCAGGGCGCCTCGGGGGCACCTGCGTCAATGTCGGCTGTGTGCCGAAAAAGGTGCTGTTCAACGCGGCCAGCATCGGTGAAGCGCTGCGCGACGCTGCCGGTTACGGCTTCGACATCGAGGTGGGCGGCTTCGACTGGAGTGCCCTCGGACAACGCCGCAACGCCTATGTGAAACGCTTGAATGACGTCTACGCGGACACACTCGAACAGAGCGGCGTAGAGGTCATCCGCGGGCGGGCGCGCTTCGCTGCGGGTCCGAGCGTGGTGGTCGGGGATCAGCTTTTTTCGGCGCCGCACATTCTGGTGGCCGTCGGTGGCGCAGGTCGCCTACCCGATCTGCCGGGGGCCGCTCTGGGGATGCTTTCCGATGACGTCTTCGAGCTAGAGAAGCAACCTCGACGGATCTTGATCGTCGGCGCGGGTTACATCGCGGTCGAGTTCGCTGGCATCTTTAACGCTTTGGGCTCGCAAGTGACCCTGGCATTTCGGAGCTCGCGGCTGCTGCGTCATTTCGACAGCCTGCTCGGTGAAGCTCTCGGTGAGGAGATGGCACGGCAAGGCATAGCCTTGATGCCACACAGCATCCCGCGGGCGCTCACGCGGCTGCCCAATGGTGAGCTCAGCCTGGAGCGCGAGGACATCACGCCGCTCGCAGGCTTCGACGCCGTGCTCTGGGCCATCGGTCGTGCTCCCGCCACGCTGGCGCTCGAGCTGGAACAGGTCGGCATCTTGCCCACACTCACCGGCCACATTCCGGTGGATGCCTACCAAAATAGCATTGTGCCCGGGATCTACTCGGTCGGGGACGTCACCGGCCGCTTCGAGCTGACGCCGGTCGCGATCGCCGCCGGCCGCCGCCTGGCAGACCGCCTCTTCGGTGGAATACCGGAATCCAGGCTCGACTACACCGACATCCCGACTGTGGCGTTCAGCCACCCACCGATTGGAACGGTGGGGCTGAGCGAAGTGGAAGCCGTGGAACGCTTCGGGGTAGGCAACGTAAAGACCTATGTCACGCGTTTCACCAACATGTACTACGCAATGACCGACCACAAATCCAAAACCAACATGAAGCTCGTTACTGTTGGGCCCAACGAGCGCGTCGTGGGCGTGCACGTGATCGGGCTCGGTGCTGACGAAATGTTGCAGGGTTTTGCTGTGGCCGTGCGCATGGGGGCCACGAAAGCCGACTTTGATTCCACGGTAGCCATCCACCCCACCGCCGCAGAAGAGCTCGTCACGCTGCGATAACGGTGCCCGGGGGCAGAGTGGGGTGTCTGGATGCTGACTACCTCAATTTCATTTGTGCCATCGATTCAGTAGAATCGAGGCACTAGAGCTTTTTCCAGATCGGGCTTGCGCCGGAGAGCTTGAAGCGCGGAGGCTCGATACTGAGCATGTAGTCGACGCGGCGATTGCTCGGCTCCGCGACCTCATCAGCTGTCTTGATCTTCAGGGCTTTCTCTCCCATTCCGTCGTAGGCCATCGGAATCTTCAGCCCCTGTTTTCGAAACCAGCTGGCTATGGACTGCGCGCGCCGGGTGGAGAGGCGTAAATTGTAATCGGATGACCCAACGGTATCAGTGTGAGCAAGTATGAATAGCGTGACCGCGCCGAGCTGCCCAGCACGGGGCAGCTCTTTCTTGATCAAGGCAAGGCTGGCTCGCAGCTTACCGACCTCCGATGGCCTGACCTCCGCCGAATCTGTCTCGAACACCACATCTTCATGCGGAATCTCGAACGACCACGGTGTGATGGCGATGCCCGCGTAGTAGCCATTCACGTCATGGCCGAACACCTCCACCCGAGCCACCGAGTCGGCATCACCAGAGGACCAGCGCACCACGAGCGGTGACCCGGCGGGCACTGCATCGAAGGTTTGCACGACCTCGGCCAACACGGCACCCGACACTCCAAGGACTTTCAGCGTGACCCTGGAGGCGGCTCGGGACATGCGAATAGTGAGCTCTTGCCGCTCCAGATCCACCTCGTTTCGGTCGATGCTGAGCTGCAGCGGCGGGAGCTTTTTTTCGCTGCCTGCCGGGGCTTCCTCGGCGACAGCGCTCGAAACCAGCCCTGGCGAACAAATCACCCCGCCGAGCGCCACAAGCGCCACCCAGCTCGAACGCGGTAGGCCTTTAGTCACCCGCATGCTCCGCCATGGCCTCATCACCGAGCGGCTCCTTGTCGGAATCTGCCCACGGGTCTTGCCGGGTCAAGGCACGAATCACGAGGGTCGCGTACGCCCCAGCAGGCAAGCTGAACTCCATGACCATGCTGCCATCCTCTCCGGCTTCATGGCGCAAATCACTCGGCCACAACAGCAAATCGCGCCGCGTGCCGGGCGCTCCGCGGCCCAACTCCCGCAGGCTGTTCGCGTCCAAGCCGACGCTTTGTATGGCGGCAAGCGTGAGCTCGAGGGGCTGACCCTCACTCTCCTTCATTTTCGGACCCACCATGGGCCCGGTCAAACGAATATCTCCAGCCAACAGGCGGGGTTGCTCCCGCGCGACATCCTCGACCAGGAACAACGAGCGGCTTCCTTCCAGCCGAACCACATCGCCAACCAGCACGTGATCACGAGAAACCTCCAGACGTGCACTAGCGTAGCGGTTGAATATCTCCGATTGTATCACGCTCGCGAGGAACTTGCCGCGGTTACCTGAACGTGGGCCGAGGCGCCCTCGGCTCAGGGCAAAGAGGGCACCTTGCAGGTTGCGTTGCCCATTACCAAAACGCTGCGAGCCAAAATAGTTGCCGAGACCCGAGCGCGAGATCCGTTCACAAAGCGCCGCTGCACGCGGCTGCGCGCTTGGCTCTACACCGACGAGCCGTATCCGAAAGCGGTTGCCCGCGAGGTGACCGATGCGAAGCTTGTTCACGTGCCGCGTGACCTGGAGCACGCTGAAAGGCTCTGGCAGCTGCCATGACTCCGGTGGCCTGGCTCGAGGCACGGGGACGCTGAGCCACTGCGTCGTGACGGCGTGTTTGTCTTTCATCCCAGCATGACCCAGCTCACGCTCGGGCACGCCTGCTGCCTCCGCCACTGCCGCTCTGAGCTCTGGGGTCGTTGCGGCGCGCTTCCGCAGCTGCACGTACCAGTGCTCGCCATCGCCGGACGGCTCGTAAAGAGGCAGCTCGTCCACGACGAAATCCTCCGGCTCGGGCCCGATGTGGCCGCCGAGCGCCTCGAGATCCCCATGCTCGAACGGTAGCTCGCACGGCGTGCTCGCCAGAGCGGGCCTGACTGGATCTGAATTCAATTCCATGGGTTTGACCTCGAGCCGGGTCCCGCGTAAGCCTTGACGACGCCGTCGTCCTCGTGTTGGCTCGGCCTGTGCGTGATATTCAAGCCTCGGTCGAAGATCAACTGCGACAAGCTACCCGGGCCGCGCTCGGCGAGGCATATGCCGACGCCGACCCACTGGTGCGCCCGGCGGACCCCCAATTCGGTGACTTCCAGGCCAACCTGGCGTTGAGCCTGGCCAAGGCCACTCGGCGCAAACCGCGCGATATCGCACAAGCCATCGCCGACCAGCTCAGCCAGGCCGGCGGCATCGTGCAGAGCGTGGACGTGGCCGGCCCTGGTTTCATCAACATCACCCTCACTGATGCTGCCGTCATACAGGCGGCGGGTCGCATGTGGGACGATGCCCGGCTCGGCGTGTCAGTGCCGGCGGCCGCCTACAAGGTCGTGGTGGACTATGGGTCACCCAATTTGGCGAAGGAGATGCACATCGGGCATCTGCGCTCGACCATCATCGGCGACGCCATTGCGCGCGTGCTGCGCTTTGCCGGCCACGACGTCGTCCTGCAGAACCATATCGGCGACTGGGGCACGCAATTCGGAATGTTGCTCGAGCACCTCATCGACACCGGTTGGGACCAGAGCCACGATCATTCCCTCGCCGATTTGAACCAACTCTACCGCGAGGCCAAGGCCCGCTTCGATATCGAAAGTGCGTTCGCTGACCGCTCACGCCAGCGCGTGGTGAAGCTGCAAGCCGGGGATGCCGACAGCCTCGCGTTCTGGCGCCAGTTGATTGCCGAGTCTTGCGCGCATATGAACGACGTCTTCGAGCGGCTCGGCGTGCTGTTGACCGACAGTGATCTGAGAGGCGAGAGTTTCTTCAACTCTCGCTTGCCGGCGGTGGTCGACGACCTCCGGGGCGCTGGGCTCCTAGTAGAAAGCGACGGCGCTCAGGTCGTCTTCTGCGCTGGCTTCAGCGGCAAGTCGGGGGCGCCGGTGCCGCTGATCGTGCAGAAAAGCGACGGCGGCTACGGCTACGCAGCGACCGACCTGGCTGCAGCCCGCTTTCGCATCCAAGAGCTGGGCGCAAGTCGCCTGGTGTACGTGGTGGACTCGCGCCAGGCCGACCATTTTGGCATGCTGTTCTGGGCGCTGCGTAAATCGGGCTGGGCCCCTGAGAGCGTCGAGCTCCACCATGTGGCCTTCGGCACGATTTTGGGCGAGGATCGCAAGCCCTTCAAGAGCCGGTCGGGCGACAACGTCAAACTGGCCGACGTGCTCGACGAAGCCGTAGTTCGCGCCCGCTCCACGCTCGAGTCCAAAGGGCGAGAGCTTGGGGACGCCGAGCTGGCTGAGATCGCCCGGGCCGTGGGCGTGGGCGCGGTCAAGTATGCGGACTTATCCAGTGACCGCATCAAGGACTACGTCTTCGACTATGAACGCATGTTGTCCATGGAGGGCAACACCGCGCCCTACCTCCAATACGCTTACGTACGGGTACAGTCCATCTTGCGGCGAGCGGGCGACAGCACTTTTCGGGCGGAATCCCTCGCCATCACCGAGCCGGTGGAGCGACAGCTGATGCTGCAGCTGTTGCGCTTACCGCGCATGATCGAGCAGGTCGCCCAAAGCCTCGAGCCGCACCGACTCTGCACCTACCTGTACGAAGTAGCATCACAGGTGCATCAATTTCATGAACGCTGTCCCGTGCTCAAGGCGCCCGACACCGCCACCCGACAGAGCCGCCTGGCTTTGTCCGATCTGGCGGCACGGACTCTCCAGCTCGGGCTCGAGCTGCTCGGTGTTACGGTGGTGGATAGGATGTAAGGAGCGCCCGCTCCGGCAGCTCGTCGATGGCCCTGTCGAGGGCCTGCTCGAGTCGGGCCCCGTCGCCGTCCCGTACTCCAACCTGAACGTCCACCACGCGGCCGCTGCGCCCAACGATCACGACCACAGGCACACTGCGGAAGGGATTGTAACCGAAGGAGAAGCCCAGGAAGTCTCGGCCTGCCACGATCGACATGGCACCCATGCCATGGCGATGTAAAAACGCCTCGGTGCCCGTCCAGCCATCGTCGTCATCGAGCGACACGAAGAGCGAGGTCAATTCATCGGCGCGCTCGCTCAGGGCCTGACGAACCAGCGGTATCTTGTGCTCACAAACGGTGCACCACGAGGCGAAGAAGACCACCACGAACGGTTGCTTGCCGACGAGTCGTTGCGAATCGAAGATCTCACAGCTCTGGCTGGCCAAGAGGAACTCCGGGACACGCTCCTCGGGCGCAATGAACTGCGGCCGCTCCTGAAGCTCCCGCTGCTTCGCCACCGGGCACGAGGCGGCTCGAGCGACGGCGGCTGGCGCGACCCTCGCAGAGCCCGCGATCGAGCTAGGCGACGAGGGTAGTGGAGCAGCAGGTACACAGGCGGCCAGCAGCGCCACGGCCAGCCAGGAGATTACCGAACACGCTCTTGACTGCTTCGACATCGAGGGGCCCCCGAAGAGAGCTACGGCCGCTCCCCGACGGTTGCTTACCGCAACGGGCGGACCCTACCTCGGGATGATCTGGATGGCGTCGCAGGGGAAGCTCATCGAGATGCCGGTAGCGTCTGCGTGAATTGCCTCACACGCGTCACCGAGCAGCCGAACGGTGGTTGGGTTCGGCATTTCCCAACCGTTCGGATCACCGAACGCCAATGCCTGGCCGTCGAGTATCACTGTACCGCGTGCCGCATCGCCCGCGTCGACCGTGCCTTCGAGGGTGAAATCGCAGGTTCGAACACCGCTGATGATTCTTTCAAATGCGTCGGCCAGCGCGTCGGTGTCGAGCGCGGTATATGCCTCGGCAGCTGGGTCACCCCCCGCCCCGGCCACCGCCAGATCCTTCAGGTGACTCTCCGTGGCCTCATCGCCCACACTGATGACGTGCGTTGGAATACCGTTAGCAAACGCCGCCGTTACCGCGCCGACGCTGAGCGCCTTGCTCGACTCCTGAGCGTTTGAATTCGGATCCTCACAGGTATCGGGGTCACCATCAGTGGCCAAGATGATCGATTTGGGACCCTCTTCGGGGAACGCCGCGAGCTGAGCGGCCACAGCGGCCACGCTTTCGGCCGTCGGCGTGTCGTCAACTGGGTCGTTCGCGTCCGAAGTTAGCACGTCGGACATGGCGGAGAAGTTACCGAGCGCTATGTCCACACTGGTCAGTTGGGGACATACGTTCGGGTTCTGTAGGTCGGTGCCAAAGCCATTCAGACTCGAGTACAGCGCCATGCCAAAGCGAACGCTGTTCTCGAGCTTCTTGATCAGGCTGCTCTGCGGATTACTCAGCGTATTGACCAGCGTGTCCCAACGATCGACGCCGTTGTCAAAATCCGCCTCCATGCTGCTCGATTGATCAATCAAGAGCACCACCGTGGGAGTCACACGAGCGAAGTCCACGTCGAGGTCGACGCAGCCCGGTCCGCCTGCACCGCCCTGGGAAGGATCGAGGTCATCGACGAAGACGAAAGACCCGCCTTCGCCATCACCGGTCGGAGCGGTAGGACCGCTACCACCGCTACCGGTGCCGGGAGCCGCTCCGACACACTCGCCACCAGCGCAGCTGCCCGACGCGCATTCGGCGTTGGCATTGCACGTCGCACCGACGTCGCCACAGCCAGAAGGATTGTCACACGACACCGACGCGCCCTTGGGCCCGGCGTCTGAACAGCCGAGCGCGACAAAACCACTCAGCGCCGCAACCAGTGCAGCGCCGGACGCGAAGGCCTCGACGAAACCCGGATTGATCCGTTCACTCATCTGACGCGACATAGATTTTGCTCCGCACGGCTGCCGCGGCGATTTTTTTGGTGTTCCGTCCAAGTGAACGACAACGCGCGGCCTAACCGGTGCCTTTTGGCTTTAATGTTAGAGTATAGCTAAACAAGGCGTTGGCGCTTTGCCAAAGTGTTACGAAAGTTCCGATCTGGACGTGTGCGGTCGTCGCTGCCATCCGACACGCTGCGCCAGCGCGGCGCGCCACGCTGCTCGTGCCCACGGTGACAGCGCCATTGGAGCCCCGCCGCGAACGCCCTGGACCGGGGTGAACGGTAAACGCCAGGCGACCCAAACCGACGCGAGTCACCCCTGCGCCCCGCGCGGCCACCCCTCGGGGTGAAACACACCGTCGAGACGCTCCTGCCTCAAAAGACACCTGCGCCGGTCCCCGTTCCGCCGGAGCTGAATGCCAGTACAATTGAACGCAAGTTGCGCGGAGGCCGGCGACGGTCCGTCGTGGCCCGGACCAGTAGCAAAGAAGGCCCACCCGCCCGCGAACAGCCGCTGAATCATCGAGAGCTCATATTTTTTGGTGCGACGCCACGGTCTCACCACCACGCGGGAACCCGACCCCACTGATATCGACTACCCATCGCTCATAGCAACATTTTCGAGCTCGCTTAGACGTTTGGGCCGCAGGCTCCGACTCGAGCGGAAGCCCCGCCGGTATCCGAAGCGCCAGGCTGCTAGCGCGCGGGGGAGCGCCCTCGAGCGGGGATGTCCGAGGTGCTCCAGGCGCGACCGACCCGTGTTGCCGGCTCGCGTCGCGCCGTCGGTTGCGCTTCGACTTGCGTCAACGAACCGCCCTCGCAAGCGTCATTCCCCTGCTCGCGATCGGTCAGCGTCATCGTGACTTCGCCAAAGCTCGCGTCTCCCACCATTCGCAACGGCACCCGGTCGGCATCCTCGGAGAGCCACAAGGAAAAATGCTTGGGCGGTGCTTCGGACGGGCGCCACAGGCGCACGCCCACGCCGTCAATGCGGTGAGTCAAACGCGCGCTGCCCTGAACCTTAATCACCTGAGGCCCCTCGGAAGTGACGTCTACGCGCCACAACCGGCGCCCGAGCACCACGTAGAAGTAGGCCTGCTCCCCCAAACGGGGCCGCCAGGTCCGCAACAGAACGAGCGCTGAGTGCAGATCATGTGGATAGGCGCCTTCGGGCACGCTGCTCTGCCCAGTGCGCTGGGCGGTGCCCCCATTGTCGTACGCATAGTCGTAACCGCCCGGGCGGTAATCCACTCGGTAATTGCGCAGCAGGTCGCCATCACGGAAACGGTACTCACTGGCCTGAGGCGCTTGCGAGGGCGCGGCCAGCTGCGTCTTGGCCTCGCCACTCGCATGCCGGATCATTTTTACGAGCGGCGCGGCCGTAACCCGGGTTTCGACGGTCGCCAAGCTGTGGGCAGTCGGCGGGCAAACCGAGCTCTGTAGGGTGCCGAGCTGAATCCCCAGAAGCTCGATTTCCGCATGCAACACCTCGGGCGCTCCGGCCAGCCTCGTGGAGGGCGACTTCAACGGCACATCCAGCAGCCGACCTCGAGACCCTGGGTCTTCCGCTTCCGGAATGCTCGCCGCGCAGCCCATCCACAGGGCAGCTCCGGCCCAACGGGCAAACCCCCTCCAGGCCTGGCGGGGCGGTGTTCGGGTCTCGTCGGGTGGGTGCGCCATCTGCAAAGAATGACACCAGCCGGCGAGCACGTCATGCCGGCGTGCCGGCCGTGGTGGCTTTACTGGATACGCAGAAGGAGGGAAGACCTTCCCGACTCAACGCTGGACCACGGGGCCCTCATAACTGGCCCAGGCCACGTGGGATTCACCCAGGTTGACACGCAAGCTGTGGAAGCCCCGCCCGGCGTCAGGGCCTAGCGCACCTTCTAGAATGCGACCGCGAGCCCTGTCGTAAATTGTCTTGGCCAGAAACTCCGTGGTGGTGTTCTTGCCGCTGAACTCCGGCACCTCATCCAGGTTGCGGTAGTTGAGCGGCTCGAGCACCTGGCGAAGCAGCTGGGTCAGAGCTCCGATATCGGCGATCAGCCCATCCGAGTCGAGAGCTTCACGCCGCAACTCGAGGTCTACGACGAAGGTTGCGCCATGCAGCCTCTGTGCGGGCCCGAAGATCTCGCCGCGAAAGCTGTGGGCCACCATGATGTGATCTCGAACGGACAATGCGTACATGAACAAACTCCTCTGACAGGGGGTTAGTGCCTCGACTCCAGCCATCGAGGCCACTGATTTGAAGCACCGGGGCCGAGCGTCAACCGTATTCGATCAATTGTGTGACCGTGGCGCTGGGGCCACTGAGCAACCGGGGCAGTGCGGCAGGCAGCGCTTCGAATGCCACGGCGTCACTCAGTAGAGCATCGTAGCGAGGCTCGGAAAGCAGGCGCAAGGCGAGCTCCATCCGGCGCCTGTAGCTCCAGCGCGGCCGCTGGCTCGGTGCGACATGCCCAACCTGACTGGACTGGATTCGAAGGCGAGAGCTGTGGAATCGACCTCCGAGCTCCAAAGCTACCCGCTGATCCCCATACCAACTCAGCTCGAGAATGGTGGCCTCGAAACCAGCCAAGCCGAGCGCCACCTCGAGCCCTGCCGGTGCCCCACTCGCGTGCAACACCAGGTCACAGTCGGGGGTCGCGGCTTCGGGACCGACACAGCGCAAATCGAGGGCCTGGCACACGGCGTCCTTGGCGCGAGAGATGTCCACCACCTCGAGCTCGATGCCTGGAAACTGACGCAGCAGGCTTGCGCTCAATAATCCCACCGCGCCCGCGCCGACCACCGCCACCCGCGCGCCCACCTTTGGCGCGGCGTCCCACAAACCATTGATCGCCGTTTCCATGTTGGCTGTCAGCACCGCACGCCGCTCGGGAACGCCCTCGGGGATGGGGATCAGGTCCCGCGCGGGGACCACGTACCGATCCTGGTGCGGGTGCAGGCAGAAGACGCTACGACCCATCAGCTCTGCCCCGGCAACGACGCGGCCGACGGAGCAGTAACCATACTTCACCGGCAAGGACAGCTCGCCCGCCTGATGGGGACAACGCATGCTGACATGTAGTGAGGGGGGTACCGCACCTCGATACACGAGCGACTCGGTGCCACGGCTCAGCGCGCTGAACTTCGTTTCGACGCGAACCAGATCTCCCGCTAGCTCCGGCAGAGGCTCGCTGCGGAGCTCCGCGCAACCAGGAGCCGTGATCCACAGGGCCCGAGCTCGAGTGTGATCAGCCAGCATCGAAACAGCACTCGAATAACACGTCGTCCGCCAGCGTGAACCGGCGCACCGTGGGACGCAGCCGCAGCGTCTCCCCCAGATCTATGCCGGGCCGCCCCTGGCCCATGATGAGGGGAGACACAGCAATTTGCAGGCGATTGAGGCAGCGCGCCGCCAGAAAGCGAGACACCGTCACGCCCCCCCCTTCGATGAAAACTCGAGCTAGGTTCCGTTGCCTCAAGGTATCAATCACCCCAACAGGCGAGCAGCCTCGCGCGACGCCCACGACCTCCGCACGGCCGTGCCGTTCGCCGGGGACGCAGCGCTCTTCGCGGCACAGGAGCAGCGTCGGAGCAAGGTCATCATTGAAAATGCGATAGCCAGCCGAGAGCCGACGATCGGGGTCCAATACGACACGGGTGGGGTTCGCCCCCTCCACGAGCCGCACCGTCAGCGTCGGGTCGTCGTGACAAACGGTGCCCGCGCCCACCAGCACCACGTCGAAAAGCGCCCGCATGCGGTGATTGTGAGCCATGTCCTCGGGCCCGGTGATGGGCTCAGGCTTGCCATTCGGTGGCCCAATGCGGCCATCCAGGCTCTGGCCCAAATGCGCGACGACGAAGCTGCCGACACGGCCAGCACTGGGCGGGGAAGCCAGGCCTGGCCGGTCAGCGCCGCACAGGGGAGCGTAAAGCTCAATCAAGCGCTGCGCTTCGGACTGCGGCCCCTCGCGCGACAAAGGCTGCGCCAGATGTTGGTCGACGGGCGCCCCTCGCGGGTGCTTGGCGAGAGCCCTGAGCAAAGTCCAGACTTCTTCCGGTCCAGGCAGGGCCGATGTGCCGGTCATTTCGGAGCGGCTCCCAGCGACTCCGCCAACGGGATCGCCATACCGAGCCCGCCCGTCGCGGCGGCGGGCTCGCCGCCTGCAGGCGCAGGATTCCGGTGCGGCGGCAGACTGCGGATGAACGTGATCACATGGCTGAGATCCTCGTCCGCCATCAGACCCCCGAAAGCGGGCATCTGGCCCTTGCCCACCCGAATCACCTGCCGCAGCTGCTCATCACTGATCTGCGCGTGAAACTCCGCCTGCGTCAGGTCGCGAGGTGGCTTCACGAGCCCTAGGCGATGCACGCCACGCCCATCAGCACCGTGGCACCCGGAGCACGAGCGCTGAAAGGTGCGGCCACCACGACCGAGCGGACTCTGATCTCGAGCCTGACAGCCCAGCGCTGATAGCAATCCGACTCCACACAACCAAGACGCCAAACATAGAGCGCCGCCGTGCCTCATTGATGGCCGGTCGTCTTTCGCCGCGCGCCACTCTTGGTGCGCCTATGGGGCGGACCTCCGCCAGGCACTCCTTCGCTGCCCGCGACCTGGCGCGCGGCGCAGCTCACCGCATCCGCCAACGCCCGCTCGAGCTCGCGTGTGCCGGCGGACTTGGCCACGAATGGGCCGAGCTCACACGCGTCAGCGATGGTGTCGGCGTCGCTGCTAGCGCTGAAGAACACCACCGCGCCCAGTTGACCTCGATCGAGCAAGCCTTCGGCGAGCACTACCCCGTTGCCATCGGGCAGGTCGATGTCGAGGATGCCACAGTCGAAGGTATCCGACAGCGCTTCGGCGGCACCAACACTCGTGACCGTTACGGTGACATGACCGTAGCGCGCCAGCACGCGTTCCACCGTCCGCGCCAGCTCCGGGTCGTCCTCGACCAAGAGTATTCTGAGATTGCGAAGTGCCAGCATCTCGTGGCGCTGGGTTATCGCGTCGCGGACATAACTTCAAGCGGCGCCCGGCGGCCCGAGGGCTCGCGCGCAATATCCCCAGGCCGGAGGGTCTGGAGGCTGGCGCGTACAGCCGACAGCGCGGCCAGCATCAGCATCAGCGCGCACAACGGAACGTCGCCACTCACCCGCGCCAAAAGCGCGAAGGAAAGCGCCACTCCAACGCCCATCGGCCACTGGAACCACAACGTGACCCCCGCGAACAAGATGGCGCAAATTTCCACGAAAAAACGCACCCCTGAACCTATGAATGGATCGGGGTGGGCGGTCAGCGCGGCCAGGGCCCGCCCGACGACCAGAGCCCATGCCCCCGCTCCGTCGCTCTGAATGCTGGACCAGACGACCAGGGCGGCGACGCCGAGCAGGCCCACCACCACCGCCATGCCGTAGCGCCAGCGACGGGCCAACCAGATCGCGACCACCACCACGCTCAAAGCGTCGAGCAATAGCCCGAAGGTGGCGACGCTGCGCGCCACGCCAAAGAGCGCCGCGTGAACGTGATAACTGGCGTAAAGCGCGATGATGCGACCCGCCGCGCTCACGATGGATCCAACGGTGACGGTGAGCAGCACCAGACCCAGCGCACGGCTGTGCGAGGCTCGCACAGCCGGCAAAGTCGAGACCAGCGACAGGGCGGCCGAAAGCCCCATCAGCGTCATGAGCCAGGCCGGAGCCAGGTGACGACTGCTGGCGGAAATGACGATGGGCAGTGCCGCAGCGCAGCTAATGACCGCCACGGGGCGAAACAAGTACGACCGACATTCCAAGGTCGAGAGCAGCAGCCGAACGCACGTCGCCGCCCCCATCACCACCATGAATTGCGAAGCAAACGCCCCCAGCTGTTCGACCCCCACGATCAGCGGGCCAATACCAGCCGTCGAGCCGGGCAAGGCAGGCGAGAGGCCTCGCCCCAGCACGGTGGCGACCCAAGCCCAAAATCCAACCATGAGCACGTCTGCGCGGGTCGGCCAAGCGCGCGCGGCTAGCGCCGGGCGACCCGTACCGATTGAGGTCGCTTCGGAGCTCGCGACACTCGCGGCAGGCGACGCCATCACCCTCGTCTCGACTGGCGCAACGGGACTAGCGCGATGCATAGGGGATCAAGCGCAGACGACTCCCCTGCTTGGCGGGGGGCAGCTCTTCCTCCGGACCAAACGGCCCCGGTGGAGGCTCCCCCCGGGGTGGTGCCGTTTTTTGGGGAACCTTGATCAGGTAGGGACGGGCATAGAAGGTCGAGCACGCCAAGATCGGATCGCGATGAAACTCCCAGTGCAAGTAGACGTTGCCATCCGGCGAAACGATCGATGACGGCGGGGTCCCAAACGGCGAGGCGCGTTGCACGGACTCGAGCGCGCTGATGTCGAACGCAGTGACCCCGCTCGTGCGGGTCACGCCCATTTTCACGATGCTTCCATTGCTCTGGCTGAGCACAATCTCCAGATTGGTTTTCATCTTCGGATCGTGCAGGCCCGCGCTACCCGGCAAACCATCCAAGAAGCCCAAGTAGTTTACCGCGAAGATCGGGTGCAAGCGGTTGTGGATCCGGTTCAGATAGCTGGCAAATGGCGCCTGCGCCGTATTGAGCGCCGTCTGATTGCCGAGCTTGACCGCGGCCACGTAGTTCTCGATGGCAGGGCGCCAGCGCTCGATGCCGACCGCCTTCCATGAGCCCTGATGTTTGCTGCGACGACGTTCGCCGTCGGCGCGAATCTCTCGCGCCAACTGATCTTGGCCAATGGCCGCCAGTGCGGTCCCCGGTGTCAGGTTGAGATTGACGCCCCGCTCGGTTCGACCTTCGGCGCCGAGACCCAGAAAATCGAGAGGCCGATTGGGATTGCCCGCGGCAGTTGCCGGGCGGTGCCGGCGCGCCTCATGGGCGGCTCGCGCGAGCCGCGCCTCGCGCTCCCGTGCGAGCTGCCAGGCGCCAGCGGACACGGATGGGACGGCGGGCATCTCCTCCTGTTCGCTGCTCGCCGCGCGAGCTGTCTGACCTTTTTCTCCCGGATCACTCTGCTCCGGACCCGCTTGCACTCGGCCCGCGACCTCCGGGATCCCCTGGGGCTGGCTGACCGACACTGCTTCTCGCGCCGCCAGCTTGTCCTCACTCGGCGCGCGATTCGTCTCCCCGGGCGAATCATCGGACTGAGCCACATCGGTGACGTGCGCATCACCGGGCTCTTCCGTCGGACCGGAGTGTTGGGAACCCGGTGACGGCTTGGCATTGTCCTGATCGGTAGCGGTGACCCGGGCCTGGGTCTGTTCTTTCACTTTGTTACTGTCGTCAGCCAAAAACTCGGCGTCCGGGTTGTCCGCCTGGTTCTTGTCTTCGACGTGCTGAACGACCGCGACTCGCCGCGGTATCTCGAGCTTTTCGGGCGTCGCCTCGGCGGGCTTCTCGATCGGGTCTGGCTCAGGCTCGACCTTGGCCTTGTCTTCGAGCTTGGCCTGCTTCTCGGGAGGCTTGGGCTTGTCTTTCGGGAGCTCAGGGGTTTGCGATGGATCCGAGGTGGGATCAGGCTCGTCGAGCCGAGCGTTCTCCTCCGGCGGTTGCGGCTCGGACGTATCGTCATCGGGAAGTCCATCCACGGCGTCACGAGCGTCATCGACATCCCGCTCGATGACTTCGGCGGAGGTGTCTTCGAATAGCGCAATCTCGGTCGAAAAACGGCCGCGCAGGTGCCGTTGAACCGATGCAGCGAACCGCCGCACGTCCGCTCGCTCTTCGAACACCTCGGCCACTTGCTCCGCGCCCCCGCCCCAGGTGAGGTGAGCTACGATGGCCGCGGCGACCCAGAGAAACAGAGGGATGTTGGGCTCGCGCGCCATGCGACGTTTGTTCACTGCTCCGCGCCGCAAAATCGGCCGAAAGACCCTCACAACCTAACACCAGCTGGTGCTAGCAGCAATCCGCCAATTGGCCTGAAGATCCGTAGCGATATGGCGCAGTACAGGGAAACGGCGCAAACGCGCCCACCTCTGCCCCTGCACCGCGTGGGCAAGCCATGCGCCGCGCCGGCCAAGTGCCCTGCCTCACGCCTTGCAGATCGCCGACCAATGCTCGGCAATTTCCTCTGCCGACCACAAACCGCCATCTTCTTCTTTGAGCGCCCCCAAGCTCTCGAGCAAGCGAAATACGCTCAAGCGACCTCCGGCCGAGGAAAGCACGACCCCGGTGACATCTCGGCTCAAGTCGCTCGCCAAAAATACGTGGGCGGGGGCAATGTGCTCCGCGCGCATGGATTCCACTTGATCGAACATCGGCAAAGCTTCCGTCAACCGAGTCTTCGCGATGGGTGCCACGGCGTTGACACGCACACCGTACTTTTGAAGTTCAATCGAAGCTGTCCGAGTCAGGCCGATGACACCTGCGGCGGCGGCGGCGGAATGCGCCTGGCCCCAATTGCCTCGCAAACCGGCCAGGCTAGTGGTGTTGACAATCGAGCCGGAGCCCGCTTTCTTCATGACCCGAGCGGCCGCTTTCAAACAGTAAAAGGTACCGCTGAGCTGAGTATCCAGGGCGCGCCGCCATTGCTCGAAATCCAGCCTGTGCAGCTGCGCGTCCAGGCCGATACCCGCGTTGTTGATCAGGATGTCGAGCGCGCCGAACACGGACACTGCCCGCTCCACGATGGCCAGGGCACCTTCAGGGGTGGCCACGCTATTTTGGTCCGCCTCGGCCACGCCGCCTTGTTCACGAATTTCCCGCGCGACTTCTTCGGCGCACGGGCTCTCGTCTGCGTCACCCGCCGGAGTGCAACCATGGTCATTGACCAGGACGCGGGCTCCCTCGCGTGCCAGGGCGAGCGCGGTAGCCCGTCCGATGCCACGGCCCGCCCCGGTCACGATTGCAACTCTCTCCTTCAGCAGTTCCATCGCCGGCGTTATGGAAGCCGCGCGGAGCCCCGTCAACCCGCGCCGCGCCGTCGCACGTCGACCTAGGTCAGGGACCGTGGCAGGCTCGACGGGTGAAACGTGAGCATGACGCGTGGATCGTGGACCTCGACGGCACGTTGTACGCGGCCCGACCGGTGAAACTGGCCATGTTGGCCGAGGTCGCCGTCAGTGGCTGGAGCGCCGTGGCCACGCTGCGCCGGTTTCGCTCGGAGCATGAATCCCTGCGGCAGCAGCAAGACGAGCCCGCCAACCCCTATCGCCTGCAGCTCGACCGCACGGCTCGAGCCTTGGGTCTTTCATCCTCACAGGTGGAAGCCAAGGTCCAGGAATGGATGATTGAGCGCCCCGCAAAGTGGCTACGGCGTTTCCGGCGGACCGCCCTCTTGGATGAGCTCGCGGCATTTCGACAAATGGGTGGTCGGTTGGCGCTGGTCAGCGACTACCCCGCTCGCATCAAGCTTCAAGCCTTGGGCTGTCAGCACTTGTTCGACGCCATCATCGCCAGCGGCGAGGAGGGTGGACCGCTTTGGCTCAAACCACATCCCGATGGCGTGCTCAGCGCTTCCAAGCGCCTGGGCGTCAGCCCCGAGCAGTGCCTGGTGCTAGGAGACCGGCCAGATGCCGATGGTGAAGCCGCTCGACGGGCCGGCATGGCCTTCCGCCGCATCACCTGACGCGCCCGTCGGCATGATTCTTAGAGCGCGCAGCACGATTCGAACTAATATTCGGGCAGCGATGTTACGCGCGATTTTCCTGCTTTGCACAGCGGTGGTGGCCTGTGACGTGCGCAGTCAATCCACGCCGCTCGAGCACGAAGTCCCGTTAGCCTGTGAAACGGACCGCGACTGCAGCGTGGGCGACTGCCTGGTAGAATTCGGGATCTGCTCACGGCCGAGCGGGCAACTGACGACGTTGCTCTTCGAGATCACTCCGCAAGCTTCGGATCCGGTGTATGGCGGCGCGCGTTTTCTGAAAGAGGTACGGATTGACGGGACCGACTCGTCGAGCTCGTGGCTGGAGCTCAACGTGCGACCCCGCGTGCTCGTCAGTGGTTCGGTAGTGGCCGCTCCCGATCAGTCGGATTGCCTGCCTTTTGGCGGAAGGACCCTACCCGCCACCTTGACCTTCACGCCGCGTGAGCGGCTGCTTGGTTTGAGTGTGCCTTCGTACGAGCTGTCCACGGGCTTCGATGACGGCAACAACGCGTACCGGTTCGAGGGTTCACTGCCTCCCGGCAGCTACGACGTGTACATGAACCCCGACAGCGCCAAGCTGGGCGAAAACTGTCCAGCCATTCCGCAGCTCTTCAAAGACTTCCTGATCGGCGGGTCTTCCGACGTCGAGCCGCCACAACTCGTGCTCCAGCAACCTTCGCCTGCGTCCCTGCGCTTGACCATCGAATGGGATGACAGCCTCGAGGGTTGGATGCTCGACATGGTTCATCCCATCACGGGGGAGATCATCTCCAACCGCGTGCGCTTGAGCGCCGACGCTGTCGTCTCGAGCCGCATGAGCCTCGAAACGACCCTCCACTACTCGCAGGCCGACAACGGCGAAGAATTGGTACGGCTGACACCTCCTCCCGGGAGGGCCGCCGGCACCGTGCTCTTGGTGCGGTCAGGATTGGAGTTGTTCGCAGGCCCAGCGTTGATTGGTAACGTGTCGAATTTTGGCTCTCCGGTTCGTTTCCAGTCCTGGGTCTGGAAGGAAAATGAGCCGGATCTACCCGTTCCCGGCACGGTCAGCTTCGCGGCGCTCGACCTGGATGAGGTGGACGAAGGCGTGCTGGCTGCCTTCGGCGACTCCGCCACCGTCGACAGCCAGGGAAAAGTGAGCCTCGACTTACTGCCGGGCCGCTATCGGATCCGCGTTACACCGCCCGGCGTCGAGGTGGTTGACCTGGGGTTCTTGGCGGGTTTCGAATCGACCGTGACGGTGTGGCCCCCGAGTGCAGATGCCGCAGCCACGCAGGGTGGGCATGTCATCGAAGTTCCCGCTGCCGCCACGCTCGAGGGTCAAGTGGTGACGGAGCATGGCAACCAACCCATCCGGGGAGTGTTGGTGCAAGCCAATGCCTCAGACCCGGGCCGAGATTATTGTCTGCAGCCGCCCGAAGGCGACCCAGCAGCGAGTTGCGAGGCCCCTCGGGCTGGCGTCTTGCAGAAGGCGCGGGCGCAGGATCCGTTTATCCCGCGTACTCGCGGCGGGCTGAGCAAAAGTGACGGAAGTTTTGAGATTAGCGGCCTCGATTGCGGTAGATGCGAGCCGGGCGCTGCGGCCCGTTTTGACTTGAGCGTGCGCCCGCATCCCAACACCGGCTTGCCCTGGCTAGTGCGGCCGTCCATTGACCTTTACTCCAACAGCAGAGAGCCGCTCAGGATACCCACGCCCGTTGCCCTACCCGTGCGGCTCACCTATGGTGGGGATGCGTCGGGCGAGACTCGACCGTCCAACCCTTTGCCTGGTGCGTTGGTGCGTGTGTATGCTTTCGTCGATAACCGGTCGAGCGCAGTGGCCGACCTGGAGGGCCTCGTCCCGTGTGTGTCCGTCGCCAGCCCGGATGGCGGCCGTTGCCTACAATCTCTCCTCCAGCTGGCTGAGGTCAGAAGTGACAGCGCGGGTGAGCTTCTGCTCCTGCTGCCGCCACGCCTACCCTGAGCTGCCGCGCATTCCCAGCTCCTTACCCGCCACTCGTTTCCCGCCACCCGGTCCAGCATCAAAACGCGTTTCGCGGTGAGACAGTCCGTGGCCGCCCGGCAGCTCGAGGTTCGGTAACCTTAACCGCCCAGCGAAAGCGTGCCAGCGCCACGGCCTGCTGTTCGGTCCAGCTATAAGAAGTGGATACTTCATCGGCAATTCTGCCTGGCAATTTCGCCACACCCCCGCGTCGTCGCCGGTGGAGGAGCAAGCTCGAAAAAAGTGCACTCGATGGGGAGCGCCAATGATATCCTACTGGAATAGTGTGGTTGCTGTGAAACAGGAGCGTCGTCCCCAGGCCGTGGCCGTGGTGCCCCCGACTCCCGATCGAGATCTCGCCGGAGCTCTGCATGAGGTCTCCAACGCGCTCACGGTCGTCCTCGGTTGGCTGGACAACGCTCGCCTTGGAGTCGAAGGTGCTTCGCTCGAAGCCATCGAAATTGCCCGTGCACACGCCAGCTTGGGTCATGCCATCGCGCGGCGCGCCGTAGGCGCGCCCATTGCAGATGGCAATGAGCTGCGCAGCGCCATCACACTCGTGCGCGATACGGTGCTCGGCGTTCGCCCCATCGCCGAGCGGCGAAATGTGCGCATCGAGCTCGATGATGAAGTGGCCGACGAGCTCTTGCCCGATCCGCTGTTCGTGCAACAAATCTTGATCAACCTACTGCTCAACGCCATTGCCTTTACACCCAACGGCGAGACCATCCGGCTGACGCTACGAAACGAACGCAACCGTTTCCTGTTTCGAGTTCGCGATGACGGCCCGGGCATCCCGGCGGATCAGCGAGATGATCTTTTCTCCGCGGGTCCTTCACGGCGGCCCGGGGGTGCGGGCATCGGCCTGACGCACTCCTACGATCTCGCGGAGAGCAAAGGGGGCAGCCTGGCGCTGCTCGATGGCGGAATCGGAGCCTGTTTCGAGCTCCGCTGGCCCATCGGTGACGCACCATCGACGACGTTCTCGCGCAGCACGTCTCCAAAGATGTTGGACGGCCTGCGAGTTGCGGTTCTGGAAGACGACCCCGCGGTCATGTCTCTACTCGAATTTGGTTTGTCTTCGCGCGGGGTCGAGCTCTTCGCCCTCTCCAGCCGCAAAGAGCTCGAGGTCTTTGCTCAGAGCGGCCCTTCTGTCGACGCCGCCCTGATCGATCTCTCCCCCATCGCCAAAGATCCGGACCGCGCCATTGCCTCGCTGCGCCGCAACTCACCCAACCTGTCCGTCTTCCTGATCAGTGGCACGGCCGTCTGCGGCGGCATCGGCGACGGCATCGCCGGCTGGATCCGCAAGCCCTTCGAGCTCAGAGAGATTTTCCAGGCGCTCGGTTGCGCCGCCCGCGACTAGCGGGTTTGTCGCCGTGGGCCGCATCGGACGCCCCTCGCAGCGGCCCGGCGCCCTACCTAGCTGCCAGCGCTCCAGCGGTTTTACCCCCGCCGGGCCCTTTTGCTGTTGCGCAGCGGGCGAATAGTTGACATCTAACCCCGAACCACACGCGAGGGTGGCGGAATGGCAGACGCACTAGCTTGAGGTGCTAGCGGGGTAACTCCCGTGGAGGTTCGAGTCCTCTCCTTCGCACGAAACGATGCACGGGCCCTGCTCGTGGCTTTGGCCACTTCGCCAGGGTCGTTTCTTTTTTTCTTGGCGCGCGGGCGCCCCAACCCGCGCGCGAGCCGAATCCCGAACTCTGCTTATGGCTTTGGCCATTGCGCGAGTCTGCTCGTTTTTTTCTTGGTTCGTGGGCGCCCCAACCCACGAACGGTCGGACCCAAGGGGTGTCCGCTTTCTCTTTGCGCGAGGGCGTTGGGGTCTCGGCGCCTCACGCCACGACTCTGAGCCGCGCTCGGCCCGCCGCGCGCCGAATCTCGCTTTGTGTCATCGGTCCGCGCAGAAACGACATGGCCCAGCGGGGTTGCAAGAGCACGGTCTTGGTGTTCGAGTGGACGTCGCGCACCAGAAACCAGCGCGGCCCGAGGCGGCGCAGCAGGTTCGAGATTTCAGCGAGTGAGCTGCCGAGCTCGGTCGCGTGCGCCAGGCTTTCCACAACTCGTGCACGGTCGGCGTCAGTCTGCAGCCGACCGACGGCCCAGAAGCCCGCATTGGAGAGCGCCCGGTAGTCGAGGTCCATCGGGTTCTGCGTGGCCACCACCACCCCCACGTCGAAGGCCCGCCCCTGTTTTATCAAGGCCACCGCGGGGCGTTTGGTGGGCGGGTTGGCGGGGTGCGGCGGCATCATCCCATACACCTCATCGAACACGACCAAAGCCTTGAGCCCGGCTCGAGCCGGGCAGCGACCTCGTGTACGCGAGGATTTCCTCGAGCAACACGCCGAGCACCAGCGTGCGCTCTTCGTCGTCGAGGTGGGCGACGCTGACGATGATGGGGGGCGTCTTGCCGTGTTTGGGCGTGAGCCATTCACGGATATCGAGCGACACGCCCTGGCGCCAGCTCGCGAAGGTGGGGGAGGCGAGCAAAGTGTTGAGCGCCGCCGCCAGGTTGCGCCGATCCCTCAGCGACATGAAGTCGCCGATGGGTAGCGCGCCGATGCGCTCGATGGGCGGCACGAGCACGTCTTCGAGCAACGACGGCAGCTCGGCCGTGTGCCCCTGCTCCAGCCGACGCTCGGCCAACACCGAGAGCAGCACGTGGTCGCGGCTCTTGGCGGGATCGGGGTCCTTGCCCAGCAAGCGCAGCACCAGCGAGATGGCCGCGCTGAGCGCCCCAGCAGCGTGGTGACGGCCGTCAGCACGTCGAGCGTGACGGGCACGAGCGCTGTCTCGGGGACGGCCGAGATCTCGGCGAAGAGCGCCTCGAAGGCGGCTTCGCTCGGATCCTTGTCGGCGGCTTCAGTGGTTCACCGATGAACGCGCCTGCGAAGGCATCGGCGTCGCTGGATTGGATGTCGCGCTGTAGCCCTGACCCATCAGACTGGTGACGAGGGGACCGCACGGGAACCGGCGTCCACGATTTCGAGTAGCGTGGAGACCGCCCTTTCGTCAGACGGGGAGGTAGTAGAGCCGATCTGTCCATTCCATCGGATTTGTGGCGTGCCAAATGAGCAGGATGTCTTCGGCGGCCGATGTGGGCGCCAGGTGCTGCGGGACAATGAGCAGCCCTGGACTGGAGTTCTCCGCGGTGAACCGGGCGAAGTGTTGCGGCATGGTGCGGTGATCGTGACTGACCAGCAGACGACCGTCGCGAGCGCTGAGCGCCAAGACCTCTTCATCGGCCAGCCCAGCCAGTCCGGCGACGGTCGCTGCCCGAAAGTCGACGGTGGGGTCGCGTCGCAGCACGGCTAGCACGATGACGTGGTTCAGGTCGGCGTCGGCTTGGAATCGGATCTTCACGATCGTTTGATCGCGGCGAGCTTTGTATGAAAAGCCAGATCTTTCGTTCGTGTAGCGTCGCGCGCTGCCTCAAGCTCGGCTCTGCCTCGAGCGAGATACGGATCGATCTCTGAACGCTGCGCGAGATAGAAAGCAATCGCGCCGTAAACCTGTTCGAGCGACAACGTGGGAAAGGACTGAGCGGTGCTCTCGGGAGTTTGTCCCGACCAGAACGCCTGCACAACCGAGTCGAGCGACACTCGGGTACCCGAAACCCAGTATGTTCCATCACGCTGCTCCACGTACGGAAGGTTCTCGAGGGCTGCTTGCACCTTAGAATTGTATCCTCGGCGTGCCCCAAACGCAAACCGCTGCCGAACCCCCATTCCCGCCGGTTTGCCCTGGACAGGACGGGAGACGTCCCCGTGGCCGACAGCGAGATCAGAAGCGGTCTCTCCGGCTCATCTCTCTTACCTTCGAAGCTCGGCTGAGCTCGATGACGCTTCGGCTCTGGCCCTGCAATTGCTCGTTGCCGTCGGCGTTCGGGATCACACTCCGCCCGCGTTTGCGACGGCCGCGCGCGTCCGCCAGCAAGCCTTCACGCTGCTGGTGGAGGCCTACGCGGACGTCCGCCGTGACCTCCGGTACCTAAATGGCTGATGATCGATCAAACCGTAGCGCGCCAGAGATAGGGCGTTGCCGAGCAGCATGTCCCGAACCTTCACGAGCTCATGGGCGAGCGGAGCCAGGCTGGGATGACGCGCCCTCGTGGTCCGATATACGGCATGTGCCTCTTGGAGCGCCAAGGCATGGCGTTCCAGCCGATCATACGTTTCGACATCGGGAGTCGCTCCACAGCGCTTCCATCCTGGGCATAGTCATCGTCCGTGGCGAGCCCTCCGCGCGAGGCGCGCTCGACAGCATTAGAGGTCTTGTCCATGTCGTCCTGCCTCTGCATTGGCCCGCGGAAGGAGCGCGCCATGCCCTGAGCTCGGACAGGCCATGCTGCAATTGACCGAAATGTGACCCTAGGAAGGGGCCGCGACGAAATTTCAAGGTTCGGCGAGCAAACCGCCACCGGGTCCGACGAAAATTCGAGGTTCAGCAACCCAACGTTTGGCGGGGTCCGACGGATTTCAAGGTTCGGCAAGCAAGAACCCCCGCGGGCTTCGCTGAATTTCAAGGTTCGGCAACCCGACGGGTCGAGTGCCAACCTTCGGTGCCCTCCTCTAGCGCTCCACGCGGAAGATGACCCAGCGCCGCACCGGATAGGCAAAAGCCACGAAGACGACGAAGGTCCCGAGAAAGCTGAGAAATTCCGGCGGAACTCCCTCCACGTGGGTGATCAACAGGTGAAAGATGCCCCAGTTGAGACCCAGCGTGAAGGCCTCCGCAATCAGAAACAGGCGCGCCTGGCGCGACAAGCTGCCCGCCTGGGCCCTGAAGGTGAAGCTACGATTGCCGAAGAATTGGCAGCACGCACCCGTCATCAGGGCCGGCAGTCGCGCGACGCTCGGCGCGATCCCAACAGCGCGAACACAGGTCTCGAACACCGAAAAGTCGGCCAGGGTGGCGCCACTGCCGACGATCACCGCGCGGCCGAAGCGCAGGCTGCGTTGGAGGAGCGGCTCGGCGGGCATGCTCTAATTTCGGCTCCGGCAGCCTATTTCCTCCCAGGGCCGCCGGCTACCGCAAACCTCGAAAACTCTTGTCCGCAGCGCCCAGAGCAGCGATCGTCACCGCCCTGTCACATTTTTGACAACCGAACCGCCCTGCTGTCCGAAGCGTGGCTGGGCACCCCCATAATGGCAATGCAGGTCGAATTTGAACGCTTGGAGCTCAAGTACCTGGTGGACGAAGGTACCGCAGAAGGCATCCGGCGCGCGGTGGGCCCATATTGCGTGCCCGATGCCCACAACGGGCGTCGAGGTCACGGCTATTGGATCTCGAGCTTGTACTTTGACTCGCCCCGCCTGGCATTCTTTCACGCAAAGGAGCGCTCGGATCATGACCGGGTCAAGTTGCGCGCTCGCATTTACGATCCTGCAGGCGATGTGCACCTGGAGATCAAGCGCAAGAAAGGCGACGTGGTCGCGAAGAAGAGGGTGATCGTGGCGAAACGCGGCTGGGTCGAGGCGGCGCGTGGCTTTGGTGAGCCGCTCGTGCAGCAGCCGTCGCAAGAGCGCATTCTCTCCAGCTTCTGCCAGATCGCCGCGCAATACGGCGCGGAGCCCCGGATCGTCGTCGAGTACGAGCGCGAGGCCTACATCTCCTGCACCGGAGAGTATGCTCGGGTTTCCTTCGACCGGCGCGTGGCGGCTTTTGCGACCCGAGACCATAGCTTCGAGGCAGATCGTTCGGCGCTGCGCGCGGTGCCCATGAGCGAAGACCCAGCCTCGAGCGCCCGGGTGCTGGTGGAGCTCAAGTGCGAGACGTTGATGCCACCGTGGATCCTGGACATCGTGCGCAGCTTCCAGCTACGCCGGGTGGGTCATTCGAAGTACAATCGGGCGGTTCGGCTCGAGCTCAGCCGAGAGCGAGCCAGCGATCCATGGTTACGGGAGATGGCCAATGGCTGACGTACTACTAGGCATGTTCGGTTCAGGGGGTCGGGTGACGGTCGTGGACGCCGCCATCTCCATGCTCGCCTCGTTCGTCGTCGGTCAGTTATTAGGCTGGGTCTATGAGGTCACTTACACGGGGCTGAGTTACTCGCGGCGCTTCTCGGACATGCTCACCTTGCTCACCACTGTGTGCTCCGCCTTCGTGTTGATCTCGCGGCAATCGCTGATCGTCGGCCTCGGCCTGATGGCAGTGCTTTCGATCATTCGCTTTCGGACCAACGTGAAAGCCCCGAGCGACCTCATCTTCGTGCTGGCCTCGGCCACCTTCGGGCTCGGCTGCGGGCTGCAAGCGCTGGAGGCTTCCCTGATCGGTTTTTTGGCTTTCGTGGCCTTCGCGCTGTTCATCAACTGGGGCTCACTCGGTTCACGACAGCGCTTTGACGCGGTCGTCAAGTTGCGCACGCTCGGAGCCGCGGATGACGCTGCCCAACTCGAGGCCATTCTCGAGCGGCATTGCCTGCGCAGCGTCTTACTGTCCAGCTCCGAAATTTCGCACGGCGAGCTGCTCGAGCACAGCTACCAGGTCAAGCTGCTTCGGCCCGCCGAGCGCCAAGCCTTGCTCACCGCGTTGCGGGGGGCGCCCCAGGTGCATGACGTGCGGTTGCTCCTGCAGGAAGTGAACTTGGAGTACTGATGGTGGTGTCGGCCGTGTCGCGTCGCTTCAGGCGCCTGAGCGAGCCGTTGGGAGTCCGGCTGATACCCTCGCTCGGCGTGCTGGCCGCGGTGCTGGGTATCATTCTGCTCCAGCGCGCCAAAACGCACGGCCTGTCTGCCAGCGCAATTACCGCCGCTCCAGCCGCGGTCCACGGCAGCGAGGTCAAAGGGACGCTGGAGCGCTTGCGCGTGACGCTCGGAGATCGCGTCGTGGTGGGCCAAGAGTTGGCGCTCATTCGCTCCGTGGAGCTGGAGGCAGAGCGCACCGAGCTCGACGCGCTGATCCAACGCACGATTCGCGCCGGCGTCCTCGCCCAGCTCGAGACGTCTCGCGATCAAGGTGAGGCGGCGTTGGAGGCATTGGTACGCCTCTCGACCGCCGAGCGCGACCGGGAAAAAGCGGCGGCCGACCGAGTGCTGCAGGCGCGCTTGGCGGAAGACGCGCGGGGCTACCTGGAGCGGGTGCAAGACCTGGCGCGTTCGGGTGTGATCGAAGAACGCGCGGTCTGGCTGCAGCAGCAAACGGCACTGCTGCATGCCTCGCTGGAGACCCAGGCGGGTACACTACTCGAAGCGGAGCAGGCACGAGCCGCCGCCTTGCGCAGGGAGCTGAGTGCCGAGCTCCCGAGTCACAGCTTGCTGGAAGCGACCGCGCGCTTCTACGAGACGGAGCTCGACGTCCTCGAGCGCCGGCGCCACCACCTCGACGATCGAGCGGCGCGGCTGTCGGTGCGGGCTCGCATCGACGGCGTGGTCACTGAGGTCGCTGCCGAGGGTACGACCCTTCGCGAAGGCGACAGCCTCGTTCGCGTGGTCCCGGAGCGGGCCGTCGAAGTGGTCGCCTATGTGCCCTCGGAGGGCTCGCCCCTCGCGCTCGGCGCGAACACGCCATTTGCCGTGCGGCTCAGCGATGGGCGGCGCTGTGAAGGCAGCGGGAAAGCTCGGTCGACCGCGGTGGCCGAGCAGAAGCCAGGGCAACTCATGCCTGTGCCGAGCTTGGTAGGTCATGGCTTTCCCGTGCGGGTCACCTTACCCGACCACTGTAGCTTACCGGTTGGCCAGGTCGTCGAGCTGCAGATCACCACGCTGTAGATTGAGCGCTTCGGCCGCGTGAAAGCGAAATCACGGCAGGGGCGCCGCCCGGTGATTCAGCTCACGTTCCAGACCGCGGCGGAAGACGGCGCGGGGGCACCCGCACACTGTCCTTGGCTCCACGCAGCACCACCGGCAGCGCGATCAGCAGCCATTGCCCCGCCCGGATCCGAGTCGAGGTCAGTTTGTTCAATCTCTGGAGCGTTGCCACCGGCGTACGGTAGCGACGCGCCAGGCCACCCAAGGTGTCCCCACGCACGACGCGATGCCGGATCGCTGCGCGCGGCGCCTTGACGTGCCCCTCGCGAAGCAGGCGATCGTAAAGCTCGACGCCCAGGCGGCGCGCGTTGGGGCTGACGAACCGCACGTGCATGTGGGCGACGTGCCCCGGGGCATGCCGGATCACCGAGTGGCTCTCGCGACCGTTCCGCTTTTCGAGCGCGTCGTGGAACAGGTCATGGACCCATGCCCTCGGCTCCGCTGAGCTGAGGGCGTAGGCCTCGAGCCAGCTCTGCACGGTCGAGTCGATGAGAATGAAATCCACGTCCCCATCGGTGATGAAACAACGCAACAGGGCCCAGGTGCGCTCGAGGTCGATGTCGTCACGCGTCGCGGCTTCGTGCCAGGCTGCGCCCGGCCGCCGAAAGAAGTACACATCGGCGTCGCGCCCGGTGCGGTGACTGTCGTGGGGCGGGATTTTGCCGCCACCTTTGCCGCTCAGCGAGCCCAACATGACCGGGGGCGACCCGGGGTGCTCGACGCGCACGCGAGTCAGGCAATGCGCGAGTTGCTCGATGGTTTCACGGGTTGCATAGGCGTGCGCGGGAGCCGTGAGCACCCAATCGGCGCCGGCTGGCATACGCTCTGCATTGACTAGAAATCCCGCGCTCGGGTGACCGACGCTGATCGGCCCGTAGGCGGCGATGGGCTTGGGCGCGGCGCTGACGCGTGTGGCGCACGCCATGACGACCAGCACCCACCCGCGCGATTGGCTGCTGAACGGAGCGATTGAGCGCACCCGAGGGTGCTAGCAGCGTCGCAATCGAGCTTCAACAAGCCACTTGGGGGGAGAGTGCGCGCTACGTCGTCGAGCGCAGCTGCTTCGCAACGTGCACCAGGCCCGTGGTCGTGAGCCCCCCGAGCGTCAGCCGATTGAGCCACGACGCCGCTTCCGGCAGCTTGTCGAACACCTGTGACGGATGAGTCGCTCGACTGGCGACATTGACGGCGGTCATGACGCTGCGCACCGCCGTGCCCTGAAAACCCGCCTTTTCAAATACGACCGCGACACCCGTGTAGCGGCTGGTATAGCGCTTGACGATGGCGTGAACCCCTTCGCGGATGTCCGGCGGCATCGTCAGCTGCGCTTCAGGTTCGAGGATACACAGGTAGCCAAAGGTGGGGTGGCGGTCGGCAAGGTCGGCCAAAGCGCGCCGCAGCAGACTGATGGTGGTGTGCGTGATTCGATCCCGCATGACGTGGATCAGGTATTTCCCAGCCACGGCCACGACGTAGCCCGGCTCCTGCGAGTAGATTTCGACCTCGGCCAGCACTCGGCTGGGCGGGGCATCGTCCGCTTTGGTACGGCTGCGGGGCTGGGGCGCTTCTGAGTCGATGCGAGGCACGTCAGATACTTGAGCGGCCGCGCCCGCAGAATCTTGAGTCAGTTAAGAACGCGGGGCCTGCCAATGCAACCTGGTCGCTCCCGAGTTGCCCGATTTGGCACGGAACTGGTGCACGCGGGCTGCGGCGAGGCAGCCCCCGTCATCTCCCACACCCATGGCTTTGGCGACATCGCGCGCCCTCGCCTCAGAGCTCGATGACCATGCCGTCCTCCGCAAACTGAAGCGGAATCGAGGACACGACATGGCTCGGCAGGGTGGGCAGCGCTTCGCGCATGTCCGATCCGAGATGGGTGAACAACAAGGACCTCGCCTTCACCTCAGGCAACACCGCCTGCCATTCTTCCCACGTGCCGTGCTGGCCCGCGGGGGGCCGGAGGCGGCTACAGTCTGCGACCAATAGGTCGGCGCCATCCGCGGCGGCGAGCAAGCCCGGACAGATGCGTGTGTCGCCGGAAAACGCGATGCACTTGCCCGCGCCGTCCTCGATGCGCAGGCACAGCGGCCGATGCGGCGGTTGCATGTGCTCGGCAGCGAAGGCGCGCACGCGGTATCCGGAAAAATCTCGCTCTTCACCTGGAGCAAACTCCTCGATCGGGAGCTTGAGGCGCTGGTAAGCGTCGACATCGAGATCGCCGTACATGGCGCGCATCAAAGCGCCGAGCACCTGACGGGTAAGCACCGGACCCAAGACGGGGAGCTCCGCGTCACGGCGGCTATTATACAGAGCGTCGATGACGAGCAAGGGGAAGCCGGCGGTGTGATCACCGTGCAAGTGGGTGAACACGACACCACCGAGCTCATTGGGTTGCACGCCCATACGACGCAAGCCAACCAGCGCAGTGGGGCCAAAGTCGATCATGAGCTTTCCGGCACCCGGGCTTTCGAGCAGGTAGCAGGAGTTGCCTCGGCCGCCGGAATTGAAGGCGTCCGCCGAGCCAATGACGGTGAGCTTCATGGGCGTCAGCGGCTGGCTGGGGACTCTGACCAGACCACCTTGCGGTTCTGGGCGTACCAGCCAGCCACTTGGCTAGCATATGCCTCTTCGATCTTACCGCGCTTGATCTTGAGCGTGGGCGTGAGAAAGCCGTTCTCCGGCAGCCACTCGTCATTGACGACGCTAAAGAACTGCAGCTGCTCCACGTTGTCCAGCCCGGCATTGATCTTCGCCAGGTGATCTTTGAGCTCGTCCTCGATCATCTGCTTGCTGCTCTGCTTCACCCGAGCGCGCGCATCTTCAGACAACACCACTAGCGCGTAGGGTTGCGGTTGACCCGCGCCCGTGACGCAGCACTGCTCCACCCGGGGGTGGTTGAGCACCTGGCTTTCGATCGGCGCCGGCGCGACGTACTTGCCCCTCGACGTCTTGAAAATCTCTTTGACTCGGCCGGTGAGCGTCAGCCGCCCGAGCTCGTCGATGGTGCCGCAATCACCGGTTTTGAGGAACCCGTCCTCGGTGAACGTGGCCCGTGTCTCGTTGGGTTGCTTGAAGTAACCCATCATCAGCCCGGGGCTCTTGACCAAGACCTCACCCTCGGCGCTCAGCTTGCATTCGACGCCTGGGTAGGGGCTACCGACATAACCGGGGCGAACCTGCCCGGGCCGGCTCAAATGCGAGAAGTTGAAATTCTCCGTCATGCCATACCCCTCGAGCAGCTCGAGCCCAAGCCGGCGATACCACTCGAGCAGCTCAGCGGAGATCGGCGCCGAGCCGGAGCCCGCGATGCGTACGGCGTCGAGGCCGAGGCCCTTGAGCACCTTCTTCTTGATGATGCCCGATAGAAACGGCACCTTGAGCAACCGCTCCAGCTTCTGTGGCGGCAATTTCTTGAACACCCCTGCCTGAAACTTGAGCCACAAACGCGGCACCGAGATGAACAGCGTGGGCCTGGCGCGCTGCAGATCCTGCAGGAAGGTGTCGATGCTCTCCGCGAAGAATACGCGAAAAGGAGTGACCGTGGATGCCCCGCCGATGATCCAACGTTCCATCGTGTGGGCCAGCGGCAAGTAAGACAACATGCGATCGGTCTCGCTGATCCCAAGTGCCTTGACGATCCCGGCGGTCGCCACGGCCATGGCTCCAAAGCTCAGCATCGCGCCTTTCGGCTCACCCGTGCTGCCCGAGGTGTAGATCACCGTCGCCATTTCCTCGGGCGTGCGCTTGGGAATTTGTGCGAGCGGCTCATGCCGAGCGACGATGGCATCCCACTGGTCATGGTCGTTGGGCGGCGCCAGTGGAAATGCGACTTTTTGGACGCCCACGGGCACGCCGGATTGCATCTGGCCCCACACCGGGTCGAGCTTGCCGACGAAAAGCAGCTTGGCGTCGGAATGCTCCAGGATGTACCGCACCGTGCTGGCGTTGAGGATGGGGTAAATCGGGACCGACACGTGACCTGCCATCCAAATGGCCCAGTCCGCCAGGATCCAGTGCGCGCAATTCTTGGAGCAAATGGCGATCCGGCTCTTGGGGGGGAAATTGAGGCGCTGCAGGTAAGCCGCCATACACCGTGCCTCGCGCATCGCCTGGCCAAACGTCCACGTCTTGATGTTGGCCGAGCCGCCCCCTAGGGGCTGGATGAAATGCAATACGTCGGGCGACTCTTTCTCCCAGTGGAGGGCCCAATCGAGAATGGTCTTGGTGTCGCTCATGGTTCTACCCTCCAATGCTATCTGCGGCCGCAGCGGCCACCCAACTTTAGGCCCGGCGTCACATAACACCGTCCGCGCTAGTAGGACAAACCCGAAGTCCGCGCCGGGTTTGTCCCAATGTAAAGGCGGGACCAGCCTGACCAGGCAGGAGAAAAATGAGGGCCGCCGCGCGTACCCGGGCGGCCCCAGCGGCAGCGGGGTTGCGTCGGGCCTCGGCCCAGTGCATATTCCATAGCGTAATGGATCTGGCTACCCGAATACGCTTCATCTGAGGGCTGGTGCCTGGAGCGGGTGTAATTGCCCGTTGTTGTGCCAGCGAACGTTGGCCCAAAGGAACCCCCCAGGAACCGTTACCCTAGCGGAGTAACCGAGAGTGACCGGATAGAAGCTGCTCCAGGCAAAGCTGCTCTAGGCACGTCAGTTTCATTCCCCATTTGTCGCCCATCTGGCGCGTGCACCGGGTGGCCCCCGACGGGCGAGCCCGCCCAACGCGGTGCACCCCCGGGCCTCGAGGCCCGCCACCGACTCCAGCTTTTTTTGACCGTCGCTTCGTCAAGGAGGTCCGTATGACCAAACCCAACCCGCATTCCTCTACCATCGCCACTCAGGGGCCTCCTCGCGGCGCGATTCTGGTCGCCATTCAATTGCCGACCCAATCGGACCACGACGTACGCGTCTCGCTCGACGAGCTCCGACATCTGCTGAAAGGTCTCGGCATCGCCACGCTAGAGCGCGTGACGCAAAAGCGGCCCGAAACATCGTCTGCCTCGGTGCTCGGTGCCGGGAAGCTGGAAGAGCTGGCCGCGCTCATCGAGAAACACGCCGCGGGGGACAGCGAGCGGCCAATGGTCGTTTTTGATGGTGAGCTAAGCCCAGGTCAGCAGCGCAACCTGGACAGTACGCTGGAGGCCGAGGTCTTTGATCGCACCGAGGTGATCTTGCGCATCTTCGCGCGCCGGGCCCGCACGAGAACAGCTAAGCTCGAGGTGGAGCTGGCCCGCCTCAACTATGAAGCTCCCCGAGCCCGGGACGACTCGTCACTCGACGTGCAGGCGGGTGGTGGTGGCCGGGGTGGCAAAGGCCACACCAACCTCGAGCTCCGTAAACAGCAGATCCGCAAACGCGTGGCACAGGTGCGTCAAGAGTTGGAGCAAGAAACCACCCAGCGGCACACGCGGCGGACGCGTCGCGAGGATACCCCGGCCGTGGCCCTCGTGGGCTACACCAACGCCGGCAAGTCATCGCTGATGCGAGCGCTGACGGGCGCCGACGCGTATGTAGAGGACCAACTGTTTGCCACGCTGGGCACCACCGTGCGGGCGCTACCCGACAGTGTTCCACGCATCCTCGTGGCAGATACCGTGGGTTTCATCCGCAACTTGCCCAACCACCTCTTGGCTTCCTTTCGCACGACGCTCGACGAGGCCCTCGACGCCGACCTGCTGTTGCACGTCGTCGACGCCGCAGACCCCGAGTGGCGCACTCAGATCGAGGTGACTCGGGCGGTCTTGGTCGAGGTCGAGGCGGCGCACATACCCTCGGTCATCGTGTTCAACAAGATTGACCGCGTGGAGGCTGAGAGCCGGACACCGCTTTTGGAGGAGTACCCCGAAGCGCTCTGCGTGAGCGCCCACGCGCCAGATGACGTGGAGCGCGTCAGAGCCAAAATGGTGTCTTTCTTCGAGGCCGGCTACACCGAGGGTGTGCTCGAAGTACCCTTTGCTCAGGGGCATCTGATCGGCGAAATCCACGCTCAGGCTCGCGTCTTGTCGCAATCTTACACGGCTGATGGTTCGGTGCTGAACGTGCGGGCTCAGGCCGACTTGTTGGAAGGTTGGCGGCAAAAGCTCGGGAATCGGGGCCCATAGTGTCCTGTCTCAAAGGTAACCATCGTCAGGTTTTGACGTCGGCGTGTGGCAGGCGCCTCGCAGCGAAAAGACAGGGCACGTCGGCGCCGAAGGCGCCGCAAGAAACAAGGTAGTGTTGCGTCTAGAGTGCCTCGTGGCTTGACCAACGCGGGCCGCCACAGGCGGACCGGCCCGCGTTGGTCACGATGACTACTCTTGAGACGCAAGCACTAGTCCAAAACGGGGCGGTTGGCAGATCCCCCAAGTTCTTTGACAAGCGTGTCCGGCCAGGCTTTACCAAGGAGGTGACGCTAGCGCGACGGCACGTGACCCAAGCCCTGCTCGGTTTGGCCGGCCTGGCACTGGCTCAGTCGTCGGCGGCCCCTCAGAACAGCCATGTCACCCCGGCACCGCAGCGTCCCGCCGAAACGGCCAGCCTCGTGCTGGCGCCGCCTGAAGCGGGCACACTCGAACACAATGACCCACATGCACCAATATTCAGCCAGCGCATTCTGCGGCTTCGCACCCGGGCGCAAGAGCGAATTTTGGGGCGCGACCAGGGCATCGAGGACGAGCTAGGTCGAGTCATCCCCGCCGAGCAGATCGTCCTGAACGAGGGCCAGAGCCCGCCGCCGGTGAATGGGAATGACCTCGGGCAGTTCGTGCCCGTTGAGAATGAAGCTGCGCTCGCCCATTTTCACGCAGCGCTGCACACCCTTTCGAGCGCGCCTGAGCAGAAGAACAAGGTGCGCATCACGGCCTACGGTGCCTCTCACACACAGGCCGACATTTATTCGGGCTACCTGCGTTACTACCTGCAGGCCCGCTTCGGCAACGGCGGGACGGGTTTTGTGCCTCTGGGTGTGGAGCCTGGCTGGTCGCACAGGATCGATTTCAAGATCCGGGCACGTGGGTTCAAAGTCCAATATGTGAACAGAAAGTCGGGGCCTCCCAATGGCCGCTTCGGCTTGTCAGGGGTTGCAGCGCTGGGAGGGCCGAACGCCAGGATCCAGATCTCCCCCGACAACACCACCGACACGGAGCTGACCGCAAGTCAGTATGGCTTATTCTACGCGGCCGAACCGGCGGGCGGAGACATCAGCCTCAGCGTGGACGGTAATGAGCTGGTGCGGCTACCGACGCGGGCGGCGCGGCTCGAGCCCCGTTATCACATGTTTGAACGCCCGCTCGGCTGGCACGATGTCGAAATTCGCACGCTCGGTTCGGGCGGAGCGCGCCTGTTTGGCCTGAGCGTGGAGCGGGCCACGCCAGGGCTCGTGATTGACACCCTGGGCATTCGCGGCACGCGTGCAGCCAGCATGCTCCAGTGGGACCAGTCGCTATGGGCAGAGCATCTGCGTCGACGAGCACCCGATCTGGTGCTCTTGGCCTACGGCACCAACGAGACCGTGGATCGCGGTCGGCCCATTAGCGAGTATTCTAGCGAGCTCGGGCAGGTGCTCACGCGCCTGCGCCGCGCGCTGCCCGACGCGAGTTGCGTGCTGGTTGGGCCGGGAGACTTCCCCAAGGCCTCGCAAGGCGCATGGATACCGAGGCCGCGCTTGCTCGAAATCATCGCGGCGCAACGGCGCTTGGCTCCGGAGTTCGGGTGCGGATTCTGGGACACTTACGCCTTCATGGGCGGCGAAGGGTCGATGCGCGAATGGGTGCGCGCCAATCCGCGGCTCGGGTCACCCGACCACATTCACCTCACGCCGCGCGGCTACGTGCGCATGGGCATGGTGCTCGGAGACGCGCTGATGCGGGCCTACGATGAGCGCCACCTGCCCGCCGAAGCGCGCTACGCGCCTCAGCGAGGTTCGGGCGTGCTGGGCGCGGCGGTCGACGCTTCGGAGCCGCGCCACCCGCTCGACTCATTGTAGGCGCTGAGCGCGGGCAGCGGCTGGCCCGCGTGCTTTTGACGGAATTCGGCGTACTCGCGCATCAGCGCCCGATAGAGCAGCGTGGCAATGACGCCTTGCCCCGCGGGCGTCGGATGAGAGAAATCGGGTGCGGCCAGCTGCGGGCGCGCCCGAAACCAACGAGCGATTGAGTCACGCCCTCCCATGGCGCGGAACGTGTCGAAGAAAGCGCAGCCCTGGGCGAGCGCGACCTTGCGCTGCGATTCGACCAGGCGAGGCACGATGTTGCGCGTTCGGATGCTGCTGCCGCGGCGCGCGCCGTGATCAATCAGCGACATGACCATGCAGGACGCCTCGGGTCTGCCGGCGCGAAATTTGCTTATTACGCGAGAATACTCGTTCTCATACGGCGTCATTTGCGACTTGAGGTCCTCGTATTCGCGCTGCACATCGTTGCCCCCAAAGATGAAGACCATCAGGTCGATGTCTCGGCGTTGCAGCTGCCAACCCAGGTGCTTGGGCTCTTGATAATCGAGCCGCTGGGTGAAGCTCCCGATCAGGGACAGCTCGTCCCACACCACACCCGGTACATCGCGCTCCAGCACCACGCCGTAGCCTCGTGAGGCGCCGCCGCCGATGGCGCGAACCTCAAACATGTGCGGGCCGTCCTCGACGGGGAAAACCTCGACCGCGTCAGCCGATGCCTTCGCGCGGGTGTCGATGACGCGGGCCGCTTCCCCGTCGATCTTGACTTGAAACTTACCCCCATCGGGCCCCTTCGCGTACCAGAGCTCGAACCGCGAAACGCGATCCCCTGGCGCGGTCTTCGTGGTTTGCCACTGGCTCGTGCCTCCCGACGATGAGCCTGAGCTGACCCCCGCGTAGCCGTAGCGTGCGTCCGGCCTGCATTTGAAGATGATTTCGCAAGAATGCCAGCCGCCTCGATCTTGGAAGCGGACCCCCTTGTGACTGTAACCAACGCCGTAGCGGCTGAGCGCGTGGAAACCGTGGCCAGCGTCGCCGAAACGTGCTTGAAGCTTTTGCCGCAGGGCGTGCGTCAGACCGTCGCCTCCCAGGACCGAGTCTCCCCAGTGCCCGGCTCGCGTGATGGCGCCATCCAATTGCAAATCGGTGAGGGTCAGCTGACCCAGGTAATGAGCCAGGGCGTCAGCCCCTTCGAGGCGCACGGTGACGGCCTGGTCGTCGTCCGGGTGACCCGAATAGGCGGGGAACACGGGCTCCGCAGGGCTATCAATATCAATCACCAACGCCGCAGCTTCGGCGGCGCGACCGCCATTCGAGGGCAGCGCGCGCGGCGCAACTGCCTCGCCCGCCAGCGCCAATTCCTCGAAGGCCGCCAGCTCCGCTTGTTGCTCTTGCTCCTCCTGCTCGACGTCGTGGCGCGCGGTGATATTCCAGAAGGGCACGTAGCTGCCGTCGCTATGCCAGGGCCGCACGGCGCCAAAGTCGGACACCACGTACGGCAGCGCCAAGAGCCCAACCAGCGTGAACCCGACGCCGAGCAGACGCCGCTTGGCGCGCCGGGTCATCACGACAACCGGAGGCTCACTGGGCTCTAGGTCGGGTAAATCCATGCAAGCGCAACAGCACCCGGGGGGGCTAGAACGAAAAATAGATGTTGGCGCGCGGCCCGTCCAGTAGGCGCGAGATGAGCAACATGCCCCCCGCAAACGCCAACCCCAACGCCGGGGCGGGTAGCCAACGCGTGAGGCGCTGCCCGAGCCCTTCGGTCCAACGCGCGGGAAAGAAGTGGTAACCGAGGCCCCCTGCGATCACTACCAACAGGCCCCAGTGGGCGAGCCAGAGCAGCGGCTCCGCGAGTGACCCGAGCGAGCTGGCGCGCACACTGATCCAATCGTGCAGGCCTTGCATGCGAAAAAGTCCATCGCGTACGCCGAGCGAGTCCCACTGCAAAAGCCGAGACGTCATTTGCCCGGCCTGGCCCAACGAATCAGCGCGGAAGAAGACGCGCGACAGCACAGTAAACTGAAAGGTGAGAAACAAGTGCACCAGCGACCAGCCGGCGCCATGCGTAGCGGCTGGAAGCAGGCTGTTGGCCACGGCCACCGCGAAGGTCAGGCCCCCGAGCACTAGCGCCCAATCGCGCGAAAGGTCGAGCGCGAGGCCAAGCCCGACCGCACATGCAGCCAAGAACGCCGCGGCGGCCAGGGACATCATCCCGTAGATTTTCTCCCCACGTTGCGCCTGCAAGCGGTTGAACCGGCTATACACGAGCGCCGCGGCGTGCAAGTTGCCATAGATGACGAAGTTCCAGCTTGCCCCGTGCCAGATGCCCACGAGCAGCATGGTGAGCCACAAATTGAAGTATGTGCGGGCCTGTGAGCCTCGGCTGCCACCCAGAGGAAAAAAAACGTAATCCCTCAGCCATGTGGACAGCGTCATGTGCCAGCGTCGCCAAAATTCGCCGACGTCTCGCGCTTGGTAGGGGCGGTCGAAATTCTCCGGCAATTTGAAACCCAAGAGCCGCGCCACGCCGATGGCAATGTCCGAGTAGCCGGAGAAATCTGCATAAATCTGCAGCGTGAACGCGTACAGAGCGATCAGGTTCTCGAGCGACGAATACTGCAACGGAGTGGCGAAGACCAGATCCGCGAAGTTGGCGGCGATCAGGTCACCGAGCACGACCTTCTTGAACAAGCCTTTGGTGATGCGAAAAACGGCGAAGTTGACGTCTTCGACGTCGACGCGCAGCTTGGAACGCAACTGGGGCAGAAACTCCGCGGCGCGCACGATGGGGCCGGCCACGAGCTGCGGGAAAAAGGCGATGTAGGTGGCGAAGCGCAGCAGATTGCGCTCTGCCTCAATCTGCCCCCGCCAAACGTCGATCGTGTAGCTGAGGCTCTGAAACGTGTAAAAGCTAATGCCAATCGGCAACGCGATACGCAGCGTGGGCAAGGCGAGGTCCTGGCCCACAAGGCCGGCCAAGTCCTGTGCCACCTCCAGCAAGAAGCCGGTGTACTTGAAGTAGGCGAGCATCCCCAGATTGCCGACGAGGCTCACGCTCAAGAACAACCCTCGCCAAAAGGGCCGAGACGACGCCGCTATCCAGCGAGCAACGGTGTAGTCGACCAGCGTGGACAAAATGAGCAACCCCACGAAGTACCAGGGGGTGGGCAATGCTCCAGAGGCTGGCCTGGCACTCGCGCAATAAAAAAAATAGCTGGCGCAAAGCACCAGCACCCAGCGCGTTTTGGGGTGCCCGGCGAGCAACCAATACCCGAGCAGCACTGGGAGAATGAAGATGACGAAGTCGAAGCTAGCGAACAGCATGCGGCGGGCGGATAGCGCTTCAGCAAGAACGGATCGCCGAAACTCCGAGGCATCGTGCCTCGAGTCGGGTACTAACGTCGACCGGAATGGCCCAAAGCACGCCGGACCTCATGGGCCGGCGCTGCCGACCCAACGCCCAATTAGCCGCGCTGCACAACCCACATCGGCTCCATGGGCAGAATCGCTGCGTCAGCGCAAAATCACCAGGCGCTCACAGCAAGACGTCGCGACCAGCTCGTGATGATTCGTAGATGGCCCGCACCACGCGCAGCGCTGGCAGCCCCACCTCGCCACTCACCTCCGGATGGCGCCCAGAGCGGATGGCCTCGACGATCTCCGAGTATTGAAGCCGATGTAACTCCGCACCGATGCCCAGTGGATCCAAGGCTCCGCTCGCGCCCGCTTGGGATGGTGAAGGCGGCATGGACCCGCTGCGCGTTCTGAGCTCGACCAGCTTGTCTGCTTCGAGCACCGCGCTTCCGCCGTCCCCATGGATCTCGAGGCGCTCGGGAAACCCCGCGAAGATGGCGGTGCTGCCCTCAATCGTCCCGAGCGCACCGCTCTCGAACTCCAGCACGGCGGCCGCGACGTCTTCCCCCTCGATGTCGTGATGGAGCGTGCTGACTCTGCCGCGCACCGAGCGCACGGGGCCCATGACGTTCAAGAGTAAGTCGATGGTATGGATGCCCTGGTTGATCAACGCAGCGCCGCCGTCACCGCGCATGGTGCCACGCCATTTGCTGTCCGCGTAGTACGCCGCTGGCCGGTACCACTTGATGTAAGCATTGCCGAGCACGAGGCGACCCAAGTTTCCCGCCGCCACGAGCGCACATAGCTCGCGATACGGCGCCGCGTAGCGATGCTGGAGCATGCAACACAGCGCAACCTTCGCTTCGCGGCAGGCATCGATCATGCGTTGTGCACGCTCCACGTTGATCTCCAACGGCTTCTCGCAGATGACATGCTTGCCGGCCCGGGCCGCCGCAACGGTAGGCCCCAAGTGGTGCCCAGACGGTGTGCAGATACAGACCACGTCGAGCTCAGGCACGAGCAGCATTTCGTGGTAGTCCTCGAATGCAACCGCGCCCAGCTCTTCGGCCACTCGCGCGCGCCGCTCTCCATTGCTGCTGGCGACGGCGACCACTCGACAACCCGGCGTGGCACGGATGGCCGCGACGTGGAACCCGGAGATGTTGCCGAGCCCGACGATGCCAAAGCCCAGCCCACCCGTGTTGCTCATGATCCGTCGCAGGTTAGAGCGGATCGCTCAGCGTCCCAAGACGATTGCAAGGGAGCGGCCTAAGGGCCTGGCTCGATGGACTGCCGCCTCGCTATCGATAGGCGCTCTCATTTTACCGCGCGCCTTAACCCTGGAGCTGCGTCCCTTCACTACGAACGGAATCAGCAGACTTGTGCCGGATCCGTATGCCTTTCCTCGCAGTGGGCTCGCGGCTCAATTGACTTCCCTGGTTTGAGGGAGTAGGAATTCGCTAACGATAAGCGTTATCATTACCAGCGACCCCACGATTACGAACCCAGGACCCATGAATCGCCAGAACTTTGCTTTGATATCGACGTCCCTCGCTGCCCTGCTCACCGCGGCGTGCGGCGGGGATGACAGCTCCGATGCGACTCCCCTGCCCGCCAGCGCCACCAACGCGGTTTCTACCTATTCCCAGATCGTCTACGCGAGTTACCAAGACTCCCTGACCGCCGCGGAAGAGCTGGACGCCGCGCTCGCGGCGTTCATTGCTACGCCCAGTGCGGCGACCCACCAGGCTGCCCAGACCGCGTGGCTTGCCTCGCGCGAGCCCTACCTGCAGACGGAGGTGTATCGCTTTTACCAGGGTCCCATCGATGCCGAGGACGGGCCCGAGGGGCTGCTCAATGCTTGGCCTCTGGATGAGAACCACATCGACTACGTGGTGGGCGACGACGACGCCGGCATCATCAACGATCTACAAATGACGATCGATGCCGCGACTCTCGAAGCGCAGAACGAGGCTCCTCCCGGCGACAAGAACATCTCGACGGGCTACCACGCCGTCGAGTTCTTGCTGTGGGGTCAAGACATGAACCCCAACGGTCCGGGCCAGCGTCCCTTCACGGACTACGTGACAGGGGGCTCGGGCACAGCAGCGAACCAGGGCCGGCGCGGTCAATACCTCAGCACCGCCTCTGAGCTGCTGGTCGAGCATCTACAGAGCCTCGTGGACGCCTGGGCTCCGAATGATCCGGACAACTACCGCGCCGAATTCGAGGCCGAGGCGCCTGCCGTGGGCCTGAGTCGGATCCTGAGCGGAATGACCATCCTGAGCGCGTTTGAAACGGGTGGAGAACGCCTGCAAGCCGCGCTCGATGCCCGCGACCAGGAGGAAGAACACTCCTGTTTCAGCGACAATACTCACCGCGACATGGTTCAAGACGTCCGCGGCGTGCAAAACGTCTGGTTGGGCGCCTACCGGCGGCTCGACGGCACCACCTTGTCCGGGCCCAGCCTCCGAGACGTGGTCGCCACGACGGACGCGGACCTGGCCCGCGACGTGACGGCAAAAATTGCTGCCAGCCTGACGCTCGCCGAGGCTCTCCAACGCTTCGAGCTGGAGATAGCGCCCGGCAATACCGCCGGCAATGCGCGAGTCATCGCCTTGATCGACTCCCTGCGTGAGCAGGGCGACCTGCTCGACCGCACCTTCGAGCTGTACGGGCTCACTCGCATTCAAGATCCCCAACCATGAGATCAGGGGCAAGACCGCCCAGAGCGGCGCGCCCGATGATGAGCAGAGCGTGGCTCGGAGCCACGCTCTCAGTGCTGCTTTGTACTGCTTGCAGCGGTGATGAGTCGACGACCCTGAGCGAGGGCGAAGACCTTCCGGGTGGCGACACCACCAATCAACGGCTATTTGGCGCCAACGCCTTCTTGGCCCCCGCCGAAAACATCACGCCAGAGAACGAGCGGATGTTCTTCAGCGGCAATGCCTTCTTCAACCAGGCCTGGACCGAGGCGCCCTCGAGCACGACGGCCCGCGACGGCTTGGGCCCGCTCTTCAACGCTCGTTCCTGCGCGAGCTGTCATTCAAAGGACGGTCGCGGGCGCCCGCCGTTGGCTGACGAAGAGGGGTTTTCCGGCATGCTGCTACGCCTCAGCGTCGGCGGCAGCGGGCCCGAGGGGGAACCTGTCCCGGACCCCACCTATGGAGGGCAGCTGCAGCCCTTTGGTGTGGCGGGTGTGCCCGGCGAAGGCAGACCGAGTGTGGCCTATGCAGTGG